>NZ_JAFCTZ010000003.1:0-655655 GCF_049896285.1 Pseudomonas sp. DWP3-1-2
GCCCTGCCTGCGGAATTGCAGCGCCAGGTGTTGTCGCAAACAGCCAGTGAACTGCACAACCTGTACGGCCCGACCGAAGCGGCGATTGATGTCACGTCCTGGGCATGCCGTGAGGACGGTAACAGCGTGCCCATTGGTCGGCCCATCGCTAACACGCAAATCCACATTCTCGATGCCGATCTCAATCCCGTGCCGGTGGGCGTGGCGGGCGAGTTGTACATCGCCGGCGTCAACCTGGCCCGGGGTTATCAGGGACGACCTTCGCTGACGGCTGAACGCTTCGTCGCCAATCCTTACGGCGCCCCCGGCGAGCGCATGTACCGCAGCGGCGACCTGGCGCGTTGGCGTGCCGATGGCGCCATCGACTACCTGGGCCGCATCGACCATCAGGTCAAGCTGCGCGGTCAGCGCATCGAGTTGGGGGAAATTGAAGCGGTGTTGCTCGGTCATGAAACCGTGCGCGAATGCGTGGTCATTGCCCGCGACAATCAACTGCTGGGCTACTGGGTCGGCACCGATGCGGATGAAGCCGCGCTTAAATTTCACCTCGCCCGACACGTTCCTGAATACATGGTGCCGTGGCGCTTGATGCAGTTGGACGTGATGCCGCTCTCGGCCAACGGCAAGCTGGACCGCAAGCAACTGCCGCAACCCGAAGGGCAGGGCTCGCCGAACGGACATGTACCGCCGAGCAGCGATGCCGAACGCGCGTTGGTCGCTATCTGGTCCGAGGTATTGGGCGTGGAGCGGGTCAGCATCACTGACAGTTTCTTCGAGCTGGGCGGGCATTCGCTGAGCGTCATGCAAGTGCGCGCCCAGCTGCAACAACGCCACGGCTGTCACCTGCCGATCAACGCCTTCTTCGATCACGTCACCGTGCAGAAGTTGGCCCAGCAACTGCCGAGCGATTTGTTCGCGGCGGCAGTTGAGCAACGCGAGCGCCTGGATGACATGGCCCGCTGGCTGGATGAATTCGAGGTTTGAGATGAGTATCGATCCGCACCAAATCGCTCGACGTTTCGCTGAGCTGACCCCTGAGCGGCGTCAGGCCTTTCTCGCCAAACTCACTGAAAACGGCATCCGCTTCAGCGACCTGCCCATGGTTGCGCTGCCACGGGCGGACGCTTCGCCGCTGTCCGCCGCCCAGCGAGGCCTTTGGATCGCCTGGCAGCGCGAACCGGACAGCCCGGCCTACAACCTGGCGGGCGTGCTGCGCCTGGGTGGTCTGCTGGATGTTGACGCCCTGGGGCAGGCGTGCAACGACTTGCTCGCCCGTCACGAAGCGTTGCGCACGTCCTTTACCCAGGACGCCGAGGGCGAGCCGCAGCAATGCGTCAATCCCGTGCGGTCCCAGGCGCTGGAGTGCCTGGAAATGGACGAGGAGGCGTCGCGGCAACGGGCCAACGCGTTGACGTGTGAGCCATTCGACCTGCACGCCGGACCGGCGCTGCGCCTGGAGTTGCATCGCCTGGGCCCGCAACAGCATCGGCTGGTCATCGTGCTGCACCATATTCTCGCCGATGGCTGGTCCATCGGCCTCATCATCGAAGACCTGGCCACAGCCTACGCCGCACGCCGCGAGGGACAAGCCGCGCAATGGGCGCCGCTGCCTGTGCAATACGCTGATTACGCCGGTTGGCAACAGCGCTGGCTGGATGCGGGTGAGCAAACCCGGCAACTTGAGTATTGGCGCAAGCAACTTGACGATGACCACACGCCCTTGGCGCTGCCGCTGGACCGCCCACGCAGCGCGGTTCGCGATCCGCGAGGGGCAAACGTGCGAATGCAGTTGCCAGCGGACACCAGCGAGCGTTTGCGCGGCATTGCCAAAGCCAACGGCGCGACCACTTTTATGGTCATGCTGGCGCTGCTCAACCTGTTGCTCGCTCGTCAGAGCGGTGCAGAAAGAGTACGCATCGGCTCGCCGCTGGCCAACCGAACCCGCGCCGAAACACAGCGCGTGGTTGGCTATTTCACCACCCTGAGTGTGCTGAGCAATCGCGTTGACGAGCGGGGCAGTTTTACCGCGCTGCTGAATCAGGTGCGCGGCACCTTGCTTGATGCCCAGGAACATTCCCAGCTGCCATTCGACCAGCTCTTGCAAGCCTTGATGCCACCCCGTCAGGCTGGCACGCATCCGCTGTTTCAGGTCAAGTGCACCGAGCAATCGGCCAGCCGTGCGCAACGCTTCGCCGACCTGTCAATGAGCCTGGACGGGCTGGCGGCGGGCGATGTGCATTTCGACCTGAGTGTGGATTTCACGGATCGCGCCGAAGGCATTGAGGTGCTGATCGCCTACGCGTGCGACCTGTTCGACGTCGAGCGCATCGAGGCATTGGCGGGCAATCTGTCTTCGTTGGCAGAAGCCGTTAGCCTCGCACCGGGCCAGCCGCTGCTGGAGCTCGTCGTCGAACCTGAGCACAGCGCCGATGCTCCGGCAATCGCGGCGGAAGACGTGCTTGTTGGCTGGCAGCGCCAGCATCGCCTTGACCCGGACGCCGCAGCGCTGACCTGCAACGGCATGACCTTCAGTCGGGCGCAAATCGATCACGCCGCCCAGGCCCTGGGTCAGCACCTGCTGGCCCGTGGCATCGGTCCCGGTGCTCGCGTCGCGTTGCTGACCGGACGCACGCCTGGGCTGGTGACCGGCATCCTGGCGGTGCTCAAGTGTGGCGCCGCCTATGTGCCTATTGACCCACGCTGGCCGGCCGAACGCCGTGCGGCCGTGTTGGCGGACAGCGGCGCATGCCTGGTGCTGGGTGCCGATCCCCAGGTGCCAGGCCTGGACTGGCTGGCGCTGGATCAGCCGATGCCTGCGCAGCAGGTCCCCTGGCCGGCTCAGGTGTCGCCGTTACCGGCGTACTTGATCTACACCTCCGGCTCCAGCGGCACGCCCAAAGCCGTCGTCGCCAGCCGTGGCAATCTGGCTGCGTATGTCGCCGGGCTGAGCCAGCGGCTGCAATTGCCTGCGCACAGCAGCTTCGCCATGGTGTCGACGGTGGCCGCCGACCTCGGTCACACCGTGCTGTTTGTCGCCTTGAGCCAGGGTGGCGTGCTGCACCTGGCCGGCGATGAGCATGCCTTTGACCCGGACGCTTTTGCCCAGTGGCAAGGCGAGCAGGGTGCCGACGTGCTGAAAATCACCCCCAGTCATTTGCAGGCGTTACTCAACGCCCGGGAAGCGGCGCGGGTCCTGCCACGGCACACTTTGATTCTTGGCGGCGAAGCCACGTCCTGGCGGCTGCTCGATGACATTCGCACGCTTGCCCCGCACTTACAGGTTTTCAACCACTATGGCCCCACCGAGACCACGGTGGGCGCGCTGTGTCAGGAGGCCGCGAGTGCCGACCGCCGGCGCGCCAGAACCTTGCCCATCGGCACCCCGCTGGCAGGCGTTCAGGCTCGCGTTCTGGATGGCTATCTGAATCCGGTGGCTAATGGCGTGGTCGGCGAGCTGTACCTGGGCGGTCCGGGCGTCACTCAGGGTTATTCAGGCCGACCGGGCCTGACTGCCGAACGCTACGTGCCGGACCCGTACGGCGCGCCAGGTGCGCGGCTTTATCGCAGCGGTGATCGCGTGCGCCGCCTGGACGATGGCAGCCTGGAATACATGGGTCGCAGCGATGATCAGGTGAAAATCCGTGGCTACCGGGTCGAGCCGGGCGAAGTCAGCGCCGCGATTCGCCGCCTGGCGGGAGTGCGCGACGCGGCCGTCATCGCCTTGCCGGGCGAAGACGGCGGCGACCAGTTGCATGCCTATCTGGTGCTGGAGACCGGGACCGGCGTGGACATCCTGCGTCAATCCCTGGCGATCCAATTGCCGGACGCCTTGGTGCCGTCTCACTGGACCGTGCTGGAGCGATTGCCACTGACCCCCAATGGCAAGCTTGACCGTCGCGCCCTGCCGACGGTGCAGAAGGTCCAGCCGGTAAGCGAAGGACCACGCGGCCCGGTGGAACAGGCACTGGCGCAGCTGTGGAGCGACCTGTTGGGGCGCAGCGATATTTCCCGCGAGGCATCGTTTGGCGAACTGGGCGGTGACTCGCTGCTCAGCCTCAAGTTACTGGCACGCATCCGCAAGCAGGGCCTGCAAGGGGAGCGCAAGCTGACCCTGGCCGACCTGCTCAATGCCCCGAGCCTCGCCGCCCTGGCCGAACGGCTGACACCACCGCCAGTGGCCGACCCGGAGGTGGTGTTCCTGTCGCGTTCGGGGCACGGCGTGCCGTTGTTCTGTCTGCCGGGGCTGATCGTCAACAGCAGCGAATTCAAGCCGCTGGTGGAGGCCCTGGACGGCCAGCGGCCGGTGTATGGCTTTGTCAGTCATGTCTATACCGAACAACGCTGGCGTGGTTATGACGTGCCCGCGCTGGCTGGCGAATACGCGGACTACATTGCCCGCACCGTCAAGGGCGGGCGTTGCGCCTTGCTCGGCTGGTCGTCCGGGGGCGAGTTGGCTCTGGAGACCGCGCGCTTGCTGCAAGGGCGCGCCCAAGTGGATTTCCTGGGTTTGGTGGATGTGTTCGAGTCGGTGCCATTCCATCCGCAGCAGCAGCTCGACGAGGGCACGCGCGCCCAGGCGCAGCCGTTGCTGGAAAGCTGGCTGGCCCGCTCGGCCATGGCCGCCCGCTGGCGTGGGTTATTCGCGCTGATGGACGACCGTGAGCGCGACGCCCTGGCTGAACATGTGCTGGCTCACGGCGGGCAATTGCCCTGCGACGGACCGGATTTACTGTCTCGGGAATTCGAACAGTGGGCGTTGCTCGACAAGCGACTGAAAGCGGCCCGTCATGGGCACGCGCCATTGGCGATCAATGCCCACGTCTGGCAGGCCGACGACTCTCTGACCCGCAGCGAGCGTCTGCGCGACTGGCGTGCTTTGGTCAATGTCGTCCAGCAACACTGTGTGGCGGACGCACACCATCTGGACATCATCCGCCATCCGGGCTTCATGGCCGATCTGGCGCAGGCCTTGGCGGCCCTCGAAGCAGGTAAGCGACCAGAGGGCGCTAAATTCGTCGAGGCGGCGAGCGTCTTCTAAGAACACGTTATCCGGCGGCTGGACACGACGATCCGGCCACCGCTCTTTCACCCCCTTCTGGAAGGAATCGGTCACATGACACAGCACCTTACCCCGACGGCTCCCCACGACCTGATCGGCATCGGCTTCGGCCCTTCCAACCTGGCCCTGGCCATTGCCTTGCAAGAGCGCGCGGAGCAGAGTGGCAAGGCTTTTGACGCGCTATTCCTGGAACGCCAGCCGGACTACAACTGGCATGGCAACACCCTGGTCGCCCAGAGTGAGCTGCAGATTTCCTTCCTCAAGGATTTGGTGACCCTGCGCAATCCGTCCAGCCGCTTCTCTTTCGTCAACTACCTCAAGGCCCACGGCCGTCTGGTGGACTTCATCAATCTGGGCACTTTTTACCCGTGCCGTATGGAGTACAACGATTACCTGCGCTGGGTCGCCCTGCAATTTGCAGAGCAGAGCCGCTATGGCGAACAGGTACTGCGGGTCGAGCCGGTGGTGGAAACGGGCGGTCGGGTGCAGCGTCTGAATGTGATCAGCCAGGACCTGCAAGGCCGCGAAGTGATTCGCCAGACCCGTTCGGTGATCGTCAGCACCGGCGGCACGCCGAAGATTCCCCAAGTGTTTGCGGGCTTCAAGGACGACCCGAGGGTGTTCCACCATGCCCGCTACCTGTCGGCCATGGCCGCTCAGGCGTGCGCCCGTGGCGAGCCGATGCGCATTGCCGTGGTCGGTGCCGGGCAGAGCGCGGCGGAAGCGTTTATCGACCTCAATGACAGCTATCCGAACGTGCAGGTTGACATGATCCTGCGCGCCGCTGTGCTCAAGCCGGCCGACGACAGCCCGTTCGTCAACGAAATTTTCGGCCCGGACTACACCGATCTTGTTTTCAACCAGCCGGAGACAGAGCGCGAGCGGCTGATCCGCGAGTACCACAACACCAACTACTCGGTGGTGGACCTGGGTTTGATCGAGCGCATCTACGCCATCCTCTACCGTCAGAAAGTCTCCGGCATCGACCGTCACGGCTTCCTTTGCCGACGCATGATCGAAAGCGCCAGTGATGTCGATGGCCGTGTGCAATTGCAACTGCGCGACCTCGCCACCGGCAGCACCGAGGCGCGGCGCTACGACGCGGTGATCCTGGCGACCGGCTACGAACGTCGTTCGCATCGCGAACTGCTCGCCCCGCTCAAGGACTATCTGGAAGACTTCCGGGTCGATCGCGACTACCAGCTGCTGGCGCGCCCGGAACTGGAAACGCCGGTCTTTATCCAGGGCTTTAGCCAGCATTCCCATGGCCTGAGCGACACGCTGTTGTCGGTGCTGCCGGCCCGTTCCGGGGAGATTGCCGCCGCTCTGGAACAGCGGCTGGACGGCATTCGCCAGCCTCGTCCGGTGTACGAAGCGCACCGCGTGGGCGGTCGAAGCGTCTCGGCCTGATGGCTGAATATCGGCGGCTGTTCGGGTATGCTGGGTGAATGATGCTGTTTCTCATTTACCCATTTCCATGACCAAAGGTGCCAAGGGCTGATGATCGACGTGCTTGCACCGCTGTATCGCGGTGATTTCGAGGCCTACCGCGACGTGTTGGTGCTGGCCGACGATCCGCGTCCGGCCACCCCTTACGACAGGCTATTGACGCCTGCAGCCTTTGGCGACTTGCAAAGCCGTTTCGGCGCGCGCTACAGCGGCGACGACCGCCGTGCTCTGGTGTCCTTGTGGGCCAAGCACTACATCGTCAAGCTGCTGCCGCCCGTGCTGGGGGCCACCTTGTTGCTGCGCTGGCGTTTGCCATTGGCCCTGGCCGACACCGCCCTGGTGCTGGACGAGGGGCACTTGCCTCAGGCGTTTCACCTGATCGGTAAAGGCGAGCCGTTCGCGGCCGATGTGAGCGATCCGTTCGAACTGTTCTCAGGCTTGCTGGACGATCATTTGCAGCCGTTATTCCAAGCCATGGCCAGTCAGGTGAAGCTCTCGCCCAAGGTGCTGTGGAGCAATGCCGGCAACTATTTCGAAAATCTGCTTAACCTGATGGCCAAGGCGGGCATGCCCGCCGAACGCTTGGCCCCGGGACGCCTCTTGCTGGAATCCAGGACCCGCCCCGACGGCACCCGCAATCCACTTTTCCAGCCGGTGCAGTACTTGCCCGTCCACGATGAACACGGCCAGCCCACCTTGCGCCGCGAGCGCAAGGTCTGCTGTGTGCGCTATTTGCTGCCCGAGCTTGAGCTGTGCGGCAACTGCCCCCTGAAGGTCAAACCACCCGGCAAACTGGCGTGTGTCTGAGAGACGAAGGGGGGATGTGTACCGACTGTGCGCGAAGCGAATGGTGTTTGTAGGGGGGGGGCCGGCTTTAGCCAGGAAGGCTGCATTCCTGCCGACCGGATACATCGAATGTACCTGACTCTCCCCGGCTAAAGCCTGTCCCACGGGTTGAACTACCCGATGGGACACCTCAGTAGTGAAAACTGATCGCCGATCCATCGCGCGGGTGCGGCATGACGCCCATGCTGATGCCGTAGATGGACTCCAGCACTTCACTGTTCATCAGGTCCGCCGGTGGGCCCTGGATCAGCAATCGGCCGCTGTGCAGTGCCACCAGATGGTCGCAGTAACGCGCAGCCATGTTGATTTCATGCAGCACCACGACCACGCCCAGGTCCAGCTTGTGGCTCAATTCGCGAATCAACCCCAGCACCTCGACCTGATGAGCAATGTCCAATGCCGAGGTCGGTTCGTCGAGCAGCAGATAGCGGCTGTTCTGTGCCAGCAGCATGGCCAGCCAGACCCGCTGGCGTTCGCCGCCGGAGAGGTTGTCCACCAGGCGGTCGGCATAGGCGGTGGTGTGAGTCAGTTCCAGAGCCTGTTCGACCTGCGTGTGATCCTGCTCGCTCAAACGCCCCAGGGCGCCATGCCACGGGTAGCGGCCAAAACGCACCAGTTCGCGCACGGTGAGGCCGTCGGCAGCGGGCAGTTGTTGCGGCAAGTAGGCCACCTGCCGTGCGAACTCGCGGTTTTTCCAGGCCGACAACGGCACACCATCGAGTTTTACCGTCCCTTGGCTCGCGACTTGTTGGCGGGCCAGCAACTTGATGAGGGTCGATTTTCCTGAGCCGTTATGCCCGATCAAGCCGGTGATCTGACCATGGTTCAGGGTCAGGTCCAGCGGGTGCAGGAGGGTGCGCTCGGGGATGTCGAAAGAGACGGCCTGCAACTCGAACATGGAAAGGTCCTAGGGTAAAAGACGCTAATTTAGAGCAAACAAGAAGCATTATCAAAGGTTGCGTGGCGCGACTCAGTGCAGATGGCGCGTCACGGCGCCTGCGTGCAGTCTTTGCCTTCGCCCAGTCGGGATCTCCAGGTGCCGAACTCGTCAGTCGGCGATGGGAAGGATGCGGGTAGATCGGGGGATACACTAGGGGATACACGGTGCCGTCTGCTGGGATGGTTTTATCGTATCTAGCTACTCTCCAGAGGTCCGGTATAGGCGCTTGGATTGGGAGCTGGGTTCCGATGAACGGTCACTCCAATGGAGCTGGACTTCCAGCATCTGCCTTCATCCCAATCGATTGATTAGGCCTGCGTGCTGAGTCGCGTTTGCGCAGATCGCCTGCCGAAGATTTCCCCCTCTGCACCCAGACCTCGTAACCCTCCACGTCGATCAAAACCCGGCCATCTGGCGCATGGCACCAAACCTGTCCTTTCAGCCACACGTCGCCCTGAATCTTTGAGCGCACAGCGGCCTCGCTGTATCCCGACTCGCTAGAGAACTTTCTGATTGTCAGGTAGCGCATCGTTCATCTCGCTTTGACGTGTACGTTTTGTTAACGCCAGTGCCAGGCTGCTCTGTAGCTTTCGTGATGCTGATGAGGGTCATAAGTGAACCTCCGACTGCTGGCGTCGAGCCGACCAGTACTCGCGAATGAAACCTAGATCAATCAGACTAGACCATCATTTAGAGATAGCCGGAGTCGAGCATGGGTATATCAGTGAGCTATAAAATTGGAGAGATGACGCATTTTTTAGATATGGCGGGTTCTGTGCCATCCGATTCACTAAGCCTGAAGAAGCTGGTTGCGCAGCATCTTGGAGCGGACGATTCTCCAGCGACCGTGGATGAGCCGGATCTTACGCCTGAGCAGTTCGTCGACGCCCGTCTATCCCATGCCGGCGTCACCGATTTCCAAATTCATCGTCAGTAACCTTATGTTTGAGGTATCGGCCAATTCGCACTCAGAGCTGGCCTCCCATCCATTCCTCAATCGCTGAACGGCAATAGACGATTACATTTGCCGGATCGGTGCGCCAGTGCTTTCCCTCCAGCCAAACACCCCTGGACCGATATTTGCGGGCCGCCTCAATGCTGATCCCGAATACATAAGGCAAGAGCGCGCCTCTGAACCATTTTCCCGGAAAGGACTGTTGGGCTATTGGCTCACTCGCGCGGAGCCCATCGCGCTTTGTTGAGTGGTCCACTTCCACCCACTGCGAAAGATCCTGAATGGCGTCGGCAAGAGCTGACTGTTTTTCAGAGACCGCGCTGAGTAGCTGGGGAAGTGTTCTAGCTCGCTTCATGCGACAGCCCCTTCAAAAGGACGACGTAGCCTTGCAACTAATAACTCAGTTCCCGGGAGGGCTCAGTACCAAGGACTGATCAATCATCAGGATCTGAGGGCTCTTCAGGCCTCCGTCGCTCGACCAGATCAACCAGGCTGGCGCGAATCGAATCAGAATTGTCTTCGAAGACCTTCAGATAGCTGCGGATGCTGTCGGACGTCACAGTCGATCCGCGCTGCTCAATCCAGACGCGAACCTCGTCAATGGCTGACACCAGGGCGTTTATGTTCTGGTTGAGGCGAGAGAGTAGGGGGTTGGGTCATCCGGTAGGGACATGGCGTTTCCTCCATAGAAGAGGAAAGCGTAGCAGTGATGAACAGCTTACCGTTCGTAGGAAAGCCCTTACAACCATTGAGACCGTACTAGCCTTTCGAGGGGGGCCAATCTCAACAACAAAAGGGCTTCGAAGCATGAATATCCCAATGATACTAACTGTCGCTGTCGCCACATTCGTCGCGGGCTGCGCTTCCGATGCAGGGCACTCACCTGCACCGCCAGGAGCGACATCTCTAACGGGAAGCCAGATACCAGAGGCGCTTAACGGCAAGACGCTCAAGGGTACGACTTGGCAGAAAAAGCCGTTCACGATGAAATTTCACCCTGACGGAACAGAAATATTCCAAGAGTCCGGTGAGACTGCGAAGAGTGAGCGATGGGTAGTGAAGGGAAACCAGGTCTGCGTGTCTAGCCCTACCTACCCTGAGGAATGCAGTGAAGTGAAGGTCTCCGGGCAGGAGCTCTGGTTTATCATCCCTGGTACCCAAAAAACACGAAACCGCATGATCCTGGAGTAGGGGATCATTAAAAGGCATGGGTGCGGACTCTGGCAAGCGGCAGCTCTAAGAATAGCCTGGCAAATTGCAGGCAATAAAAAGCCCGGCGCTTGGCCGGGCCTGGGGTGGCTTTTAAATACCTTCGCCAGAGTCCGATTCGAGCTCCAAGGGGAGTGATAACGTCATTTCGAAAGGGGGAAGGATCCTGTCGAGCTTGTCTTTAAAATCTTGCCAGTTCACGCTTAATTGCATCACCGTAACCACTTTTAGCAGAAGCTCTTTGAGGCGGGGGTCGCCAACATCGGGCGTCAGGAGTCGATGGAGTTGATGCGTGGGACGGCCTTCCGAGTTGCGCTTGACCTTTTCCTTAAGGTCTTGCCAGACCCCCGGTGCCAAGCGGCGGTAGACTACGTCATTAGTTAGATGGCCGAAGTAGGGAGGCCTTTTAACAGAAGTGGAGTTAAAGGGAAGTCCCCTGAGCCTGAACATCTCCTCATAGAACTCTGCCGGGAATTTGCTCACGTAGGGCTGCATTTCCTTTGCGACAAAAGCTTCAAGGATTTTAGCCAGAGCATCCCTTGCCCGATCTTTTTGGTAGCCTGTGGCTTCGTCCACTAGAGCAACAATGCCTACTCGTGCGAAGCCCCTAATGAGCGCCTCGCATTGCTTGGCGAGTCCAGCTTGCCTATCACTCAAGGATCCTGCTGATCGCGCTGCCAGAACAGCCTCGCAAAGATCCGCAAGCACTGTAGCCGGGTAACCGTATGCGGACCTGCCTCCATGGGGAGGGCGGAAGCGGATTGGATTTTTGATCACCTCCGTTAACTCACTGTTAATTAGGCCATTTCCCTCCAAAGACTTAGCCAAAACAGTCAATCGATCATCGCCGCTTCTCGTAGAGCCTTTTGTCATACCCAGGCCAAGCAACAAGCCACTTTGAGAGATGACTCGCGTCTCATCTTCGAGAACGTAACATGCCATTTCAACATCGCCGATCTTCAGCGGACGATCTGAAGATCCGTGTGTAACCTTTGGAAGCTGTGCGACTTCTTGCTTAGCTTGTGCGCCACTTTTTGCGATTTCTGATCTGCGATCAGGCGTAAGCTTGGCTGCGCGTGCTACTCCTCCTTTTGCCTTCCCAGTAGGAGGTTTTGCGCCAGGTATCTTCTTGGTCATAATGCAAGCTCATGTGGGAATTTGCTTACATTAGCCCCGATGGTGATCATTATGCAAGCTGAAATAAATAGAGGCGGTGCACTGGCGTGAAATTATTTAGTAGTGCATGGCTATGCTGAAATGATTTTCAGGCTCTATGGTAAAGCCTTATCCTGCACAACCTTCACCTCATCAGCTCGCACCATAGAAGTGGTTCCCTGTCGCTTCGACTAGATATCCGCGCGCCTCACGAGATAGCCCGACCTACTCACCCCTCTCCCGCACAATCCGCCCCGCACCCACTTCTTCCGCATACCCATCCAGCTTGTCCTCTACCGCCTGGAGCACACCGGCAATCTTCAGCAGCGCCCAGGCGTCAGGCTCATTGCCTGCAAAACTAAGACGTTCCGCTATCCGCATCAGGTCAACGGCAGACCACTTCATATCCGCCGCCGAACTGGTCAGGTCACGCTTGAGCTGTTGGTTGGGTTTGTTGAGTGCCATGTTGCCTCCTGCAAGTCATCATCACCACTGGAGATCAAGCCGGCTGTCCATTCCACACGTACAGGACGCGAGCCAGGATGTACTCGCGGCTGTGAGTCTAATGAAATGAAGCTGGCAACTGGCTATCGGTGGAATATAACAAGGCTGTAATCCGTCCGCGCAGGCATTTTCGGATGGCAGCAGCCAAACGCTTCTGATCTGCTTCATTTGTCCCAGGTGATCGGCCTTAGCCAAATGGTCGCTCTGTGAGGTACCCGATAGGGTACCTATCTTGCCCTACCCTATACCGCGACGCTCATAAGCCGTTCACGGGTATATTCCGCAGTCGTTGTTCTCGCGTTTTTCTACCGTTGCCCCAGGGTGGCTTCCAATTTGAGGAGGCCGGGAAAGTTTTTTGTCTTTCCCCACCCCACAATAGGGCCTGAGATCAGGCGTGGACACATGAAAAATATGCGCAGTTTGAGCTGATCTCTTTGCAGTGTTCATCACTGAAGCGTTGTCGTGAGAAAGCGCTCAACGTCGTTGATCATCCCCTTGACATCGTCGGGGTTGAATTCGTCCTTGTTACCGTGAGCGGCGCTATTACGTATAGCAGCCATCGCGGTGATGCGTTTCTGTTGAAGCGAGTTATAGGCGCCAGCCTTGGTTAAGTCATCATTCATTCTGTTGAGGGTGGTGTGGCCGATGTCATGCTCTGTACACAGATTTCTCAGGCTCGTCTCCAAAACGACGCCCGCGATGACTGCGGCCGACGACGCATATCCCGCGGACAGCAGCTCGCTGGCCTGTTCAAGCTCGCTCCCGAATACTTCCGCCTGAACCAGATTGCGGACGGTGTTGAGGTATCCACCCTCATAGTCTTCTTTAGCGGCTAAAAAGACCTCCTTGACTCGACACAGTGTCTCGAAATCGTTCGAGTACATGGTTAGCTTTTCCGCCTCGATAAACGCTGTCAGGTGCAGGGATTTTTCTCCGCACGCATTGGACAGAAGTGACTTTGCCTTTACCCCCCAGCCGAGGAGAGAATTTGAGTCGATGTACGGATAAGACCCCATCATCTCGCTATTTTTCATCATCTTGGTGGCCTCAAGGGCCAATATCTGCGCCTCAAGCTCAGTAAAGCGTCGCTCGAACAGCTTCGTCATTCCGGATTCCTTTTCCTGGCTGGGGACAATTCCCGCGCTGATAGTCACCGGGCAGTGCGGCGTTGGCAATGGGCGCTGATGGCAACTCCAGCAGAGCCGTACCAACTTCTACAACGGGACGTCCCCCACCACCGGAGGAGGTTAGGCCTTTTGATTCCTGTCATCGCCAGTAGCTCATCCATGCGGATGATTATTGTCGAGGGGTCGTGCTTGTGTTGAGTGTGCATATCTGTTCACCGATGTGGATAACGTCGGCGTCAGATTCGTTTAGAGGAGATAGATGAGGAAGACAGGTCTGCGCGCAGACACCGGTGGATGGGGGACGTTATCGGAAAGGGGGCGACGTTTTATCTCGGAGCGCTTCATTTGGGCTTGTATCCCCTCGGTTCAATTAGCTGTCGAGGATGCACAGGGGATACACGGAGGGAAGATATTGGGGGATACAGGGAGAGATAGCCAGAAACAAGAAAGCCCGCACGAGGCGGGCTTCTTGAGGTGATTCATAGACTGCTGTAGACATCTATGGATCGGTACTTGGTGGCTACACAGGGACTTGAACCCCGGACCCCAGCATTATGAATGCTATGCTCTAACCAACTGAGCTATGTAGCCAAGTGGCGCGCATTATTCTCGGAGAACGAACATGTGTCAAGCGTTGTTCTGAAAAATTTATGCGTGCGATCAACCGGTTAGGAATTTCCCCTGACTCTTGCGGGGTGCTGGTTGGCGCGCTGGCCAGTGTTACGCAGCGTCCAGCATCCCTTAGGGGCCATTGATTATTCATTTTTGCGCTGCTCACGTAGCAAGGCGTTGATGATTTTCGGCCCCTCTTGCAGGTCTTCCAGGTTGAACGCCATGCAGCGGTACGCCTTCTGAAGGTCGTTCAGCACTTCATCAGGCCATTTTTTCCAGAAGAGTATTGAATGTTTCTGTTGGAAACCGGGTTCTGGGCCATCGGGTTGGGATGCCACACTACTAAGGGCGGACGGTCACCGGCCATTTGGCTTCTCCCCGGGCTTAAAATGTAAAAGCGTAACCATCGTTGGCGTATTTTTGAAGTTCTTGATGGAAATGGCGAGTTTCCCTGCTTTGCTCGGGCTTCAGGTCTTACGGTCTGAATTTTGCTTGTGTATTGGACATTGCTGGATACCTACACGCCTTGCGTGTGGCCAGACGTTACTCGTCGCGCAAACGCGGTGGCTATCGTAATTCAATCAATAACATGGCATTTTGCCTCTAATGAATTTTCAGTCAGGCATTTGCCACGGCAGCGCCGTGTTTGCAGAGCGTCCAGGGGAGTAGTCGGGCATGTACAGTGTGTTGTCGCCGGGGATGCGTTTGCTAGGACGCTTCCGTTTTGCTCGCAAGTTTCAGGTGTTGTTCCTGTTGTTCATGCTGCCGCTGGTGGGCAGCTTGTGGATGATCGGCCAGGACTATCGCACCAGGCTTGCTGTGATATCGGGCGAGCGCTCAGGTGTTCGCCAGTTATTGGCGCTGGACGTGCTGGATATTGAGCTCTCAGGCCAGCGCGATAACGCTGCACGCTGGAAGGCGGCCGATATCCTTCGCGAGCCGACGCCTGCTGCCAAGGCTGCGATGGCGGCCATGGATGCTGCAAACCCACGTATCGCACAAGCGCTTGAAGCGTTGAGGGTCACGCTGGAGCGGGAAGGGGCGGGTGGCGATGCCTTGAAGCGTTATGAAACGCTCAAGGCTTCGTTGACCGGCCTGGACATCGCTTCGTTGCGCACGGTCGGTTGGTGGCCAGACGGCTACGACCGTTTCACCAAAGCCCTGAGCGATGCTCAGGCATTGCGCGAGCAAATCGCTACAGACAGCGGCCTGATTCTCGACCCTTGGCTGGAAACCTACTTGTTGATGCAAATGTCGACCGGGCAGGTGCCGGAGCTGATCGAGCGTATCGGACGCCTGGCAAGTGTCGGGCAAACGTCGGTGGTCACCGGGCAGTTCAGTCTGCAAAGCCGCCTGCAGGTCCGCGAACTGCGTGGACGAATCAGTGATGCCCGTGAGCAATTGCTCAAGACGGGCACGTTGTTACAAGCCAAGCTGCCGTCGCAATTGCAATCCTGGTCTGACGAATACAGTGCCAGCATGCAGGTGCTGGATACCGAGCTCAAGGTGCTTGATGAGGGTGTTTTCGGTTCCAGTATCAAGCTGGACGCGCCTGCCTTTGAGCGCAGTGTGGATGCATTGTTGAATAACCTGGCGGCGTTGCGTAATCACTCCCTCAACAGTCTGGATGCGCGTCTGGCTTTTTATCGCGACCAATCCAACATGCAATTCATCCCCATCGGCGTGTGCTTTGGCTTGTTGCTGTTAGCAGGGCTTTATCTGTTTGCGTGTTTGCAGGCTTCGATTCGGCGCAGTGCCAGCGGCATCACGACCCTGGCGGAGTCCTTGCGTGATGGCAATCTGTGCGTCCAGGTGAAGGTCGAAGGCCGGGACGAGCTGGCGGCGATCAGTTCTGCACTCAACGTGGCGGTTGTGCAGTTGCGCACAAGCCTGCTGGGGGTCAATCACGAAACGTTGCAACTGGGGCAAGCCGTAAGGATTCTCAATACCCAGTCCAGTGGCACGCTCAATGAGGTCGAGGAGCAGCAGCACCAGATCAGCCAGATCGCCGCTGCGGCCACTGAGCTGGCGGCGACGTCTCAAGGTGTGGCCAGAAGTTGTGAACAGGCTTCCGACAGCGCCCGTCAGACGCGCAGGATCGCCGAAGAAAGCAGCCGCGACAGCCTGCGCACCACGGACAGCATCCAGCAGCTCAATCAGCGGTTGACCGATACCGCCTCTGCCTTGCAGCGGGTAAGCGAACAAGGCCAGCAGATTCAATCAGTGGTGGATGTCATTCGCGGCATCGCCGATCAGACCAATCTGCTGGCGCTCAATGCCGCCATCGAAGCGGCGCGCGCGGGTGAACAGGGCCGTGGTTTTGCGGTGGTGGCGGACGAAGTGCGCAGCCTGTCGCAACGTACCCAGGCCTCTACCGCGCAAATCGCCGGGACGGTCGACAGCTTGCGCTCGACGGTGAGCCAGGCGGTCGGGCTGATGGAGGCCGCGTGTGGTCAAGCCATTAACGATGCCGAATCAGTGACGGGGTTGGGTCAGCGGCTGGTGGAAATCGCCAGTGCGGTACAGGGCGTCACCGACACCCTGGCGCAGATTTCCACGGCAGTGGAAGAGCAGGCAAGCACGGCCGATGAAGTCAGCGGCAATATTCAGCAGGTCGATCAGGCGGCGGGTCGCTTGTTGGATGGCGCACGCGCCGTGAATCACGCGGCAGATACCTTGAGCCAAGGCAGCAAGGCCCTGAGCGATAACACGGCGCGGTTCCGGCTGGATTGATCGCCAACACAATCATCTGGCCCCGGATGGTTTTTCAGGCGCCCACGTGTGGGCGAGGCATCGAATATGCCTCGCCCTATCGCTGCCTCGCGTGGCTCTTGAGCCGCTAAACACCCTGCAGCCCCGGCTTGGGTGTTCTGTTTAAGGCAACAATAAATAAAATCCGCAATATTGGCGTGAGCCCTCACGCTACCCATACTCGAACTGCACCGCAGAGTGATTCAGCGCCGTTAAGTTCCCTCGGGTCGAGGCGATTTTCAGCCCTGAGCGCTGCGGTAGCCAACGGCCGATCTGCCGGTGGCCTGCGCATTTTCGCAGGTCGTGCCGCATGGATAAGAGCAATGAGACACGACTCACCTCAGCGTGAGTTTCCATGCCTGACATGGATTTGAATCTGCCCTGGGCGCCGTCGGCGCCTCCTGAAAAACAACAACTATTGGACGGCCGCATGACGGCTTTTCAGCAGGTGAAGGGGACTACCATGCAACATTCACACGCCGCGACACTGGGTGATAGCAGCGCTGTTTCATCGACGGTCAAGCTGTACATTTGGGCCGCCGTCGTTCTGATCATTGCCGAGTCGATCGGTGCCATCAGTATCCCGTTAGGTCCCGGTAAGGTCGTGCTGCTGCCCATGGTCTGGGCGTTGATCATGGGGGCGGGCATCGGTCTGATCAGTCGCCGGATGCCGGGCACTATCGGTCTGGATTACGGCGATCAAATGCGTTCGGCTTCGATCCTGCAACCTGCACTGCTGGTGTTTATCGCCAAGTTGGGCATGGTGGTGGGTGGTTCCTTGCCGGTGGTATTTGCCTCCGGCTGGGCGTTGATGTTCCAGGAGTTCGGGCATTTTGTCGGTACCGTGATCCTCGGCCTGCCAGTCGCCTTGATGCTGGGTATCAAGCGCGAAGCGATTGGTGCGACATTTTCGGTGGGTCGCGAGCCTAGTCTGGCCATCATTGGCGAGCGTTTCGGCATGGACTCCCCCGAAGGTCGCGGCGTACTGGCTGAATACCTGACGGGTACGCTGTTCGGTGCGTTGTTCATCGCCATCGTCGCCGGCTTTATCGCCAGCCTGGGGATCTTCCACCCCAACTCGCTGGCGATGGGGTCAGGCATCGGTTCCGGCAGCATGATGGCCGCCGCCGCAGGCGCCATCGCTGCCCAGCAAACGCCGGAAGTTGCCAAGGAAGTCATGGCCCTGGCCGCCGCGTCCAACTTGATCACGACCACCATCGGCACGTACTTCACGCTGTTTATTTCGTTGCCGCTGGCGATCTGGGGCTACCGGGTTCTGGAGCCGATCATCGGCCGGACCACCAAGGCATCGGTCCTGACCTCGGGGCCGAAACACGACGAGGTCGCGCTGGAAGTTCGCGATCTGAGTTGGGTGGGCAAGTTCAGCGCATGGCTGGCAGCCGGCGCATTGGCACTGATCGCCAACTATGTCGGCTACAAGACGCTCTCGTCGGCGGCCTTCGGTGGCGTGGCGATCATGATTCTGGCGGTGTTCATCGGCGAGATGCTGTGTGTGGCCTTGCGCCGCAAGATTCCGGCAGTGTGCACAGTCTCGATCGTGGCGATGTTCCTGACCTCGCCGCTGTGCCCTTGGGCCGCACAAGTGTCGCAGATGGTGGGCGCGGTCAACATGCTGGCGGTGATCACGCCCATGCTGGCCTTCGCCGGGCTGTCGATTGCCAAGGACTTGCCAGCGTTCCGCTTGCTGGGGTGGCGCATCGTACTGGTGTCGTTCCTGGCCAACTTCGGGACCTTCATCGGTGCCGTGATGATTGCCGAGTTCTTCCACTGATCCGTAAGCGTTTTTGCGGGTAGAAGTCCCGTCGGAGCGAGGCTTGCCCGCGAAGAGGCCAGTGCATCCCCGGCATTGTTGGAACCTGAAACAAGGCCTTCGCGGGCAAGCCTCGCTCCAACAAGGGGTCGTATTTCTCTGTGGGAGTGCAGATAATCAACGCATCAGCGCCTGCTCCACAAGCCAGTCGTGTACAGCGCGCCGCGAAGGCGTCTTGAGCGCACCTTCGCGGTAAACCAGTACGTATTTCTTTCGCGCTGCAATCGGATGGCCAAACGGCACGATCAATGAGCCTTGCTCCAGCTCATCGGTGATCAATGCCTTGCGGGCGATGGCCACGCCCATGCCCATGATTGCCGCCTCAATGGTCAGGTGATTGCGATTGAACGTGTGGCCGCGCCGCACATCGATGCCGGTGGCCCCGATGGCGTTCAGGTAAAACTCCCATTCCGCGTACTCGTAGCTGCCACGCCAGGCGGTGATGTCGTGCAGCAACGGGTAATGCACCAGTTGGCTGGGGGTGTCCAGCGGCGGCTTGCCTTCCTGCAGGGCGGGGGAGCAGACCGGAAACAACTCCTCCTCCAGCAATGAGGTGGTCATCAGGCCCGGATAGCTGCCGTCATTCAGGTCGATGGCCAGATCGAAATCGTCATCGCGCAGCGAGCCGCTGCTGTCTTCGGCGACGATGCGCAGTTGAATGTCCGGGAACGCCCGTTCCAGCAACGGCAAGCGCGGCATCAGCCATTTGCTGAGGAATGACGGGATACAGCGCAGCTTGAACACGCCGCCGATACGCCCCGAGTGCAGCAGGCGCAGTTCATCATCGATGCGGCTGTGCACTTCATTGGCGACCACCGCCAGGCGCTGGCCTTCGGCGGTCAATTCCAGGCCGCGTCCCACCCGATGAAACAGCGCAAAGCCGAGGCGCTCTTCGAGCTGGCGCATCTGCTGGCTGATGGCACCCGGGGTGACATGCAGCTCATCCGCGCAACGGGTGAAAGACAGGTGTCGGGCAGCGCAGGCGAAGACCTGAAGCCAGGCGTGCATTTGCGCGTTGAGGATTTTGCTCATTGATCAGTTCTGCTTAACCGTGGCTTAGGAAGTTTCGTTTGTCGATCCGCTGGCCAGTGCCAAGAATGCCAGCCATAGAAAAGTGGTTTTCCAAGCCTCTCACGAATCGAGCAATCTGTATGGCTATCAGCGTCTTCGACATGTTCAAAATCGGCATCGGCCCTTCAAGTTCCCATACCGTGGGACCGATGCGGGCGGCGGCGATCTTCAGCAACCAACTGCGTGAAATGCAGCTGTTGCAACAGGTCGAGCGCGTCGAAGTGCGTTTGTACGGTTCGCTGTCGGCCACCGGCGTCGGTCATGGCAGCGACCGCGCCGTGGTCATCGGCCTGATGGGGGAGTGGCCCGATCAGGTCGACCCCGCTCGGATGGCCCCGCTGATGCAGGCTGTGCTTGAGCAACAGGCGTTGCGGCTGGCGGGCGAGCATCAGATTGCGTTCGACTGGCAGCGCGACATGCGCTTGCTGGAAGAATGCCTGCCTTACCACCCCAATGGCATGACGCTCTGTGCCTATGGTGCCAGTGGCGAGCTGTATGAGCAGACGTATTATTCCGTGGGTGGCGGCTTTGTCATCGACGCCGAGCAAGCGGCCAAGGGCGTGCTGGACAGCGATACCACGGAGCTGCCCTATGATTTTTCCAGCGGCGCGCAGTTGTTGCGCTTGTGTAAGCAGCATGGTTTGAGCATTTCCGGCCTGATGCTGGAAAACGAAAAGGTCTGGCGCACGGAGGCTGAAATTCGCGGGAAGGTCATGCACATCTGGCGCGCCATGCAGGACTGCGTGAACAAGGGCTTGAGCGAGGAGGGCATTCTTCCTGGCGGGCTCAATGTTCGGCGCAGGGCGTTTCGTCTGCATCGCAGTTTGCAGGAGTTGGGTAAGCCCAACGTGATCAGCTCGACCCTGAGCGCCATGGAATGGGTCAACCTGTTTGCCTTGGCGGTCAACGAAGAGAACGCCGCCGGCGGGCGCATGGTCACCGCGCCCACCAATGGCGCGGCGGGCATTATTCCGGCAGTGCTGCATTACTTTATGAAGTTCAACCCTGATGCCAACGAAGACGACGTGGTTCGGTTCTTCCTGAGCGCGGCAGCGGTGGGGATTCTGTGCAAGAAAAACGCATCGATTTCCGGCGCGGAAGTGGGTTGCCAGGGGGAGGTCGGTTCGGCGTGCGCCATGGCGGCGGCGGGGCTTGTGGAAATTCTCGGCGCGACGCCGGAGCAAGTGGAGAACGCTGCGGAAATCGGCCTGGAGCACAATCTGGGGCTGACTTGCGACCCAGTAGGCGGGCTGGTGCAAGTGCCGTGCATCGAACGCAACGCCATCGCCGCCGTGAAAGCGATCAATGCCGCGCAAATGGCTCTGCGTGGCGATGGCGAACATTTCATCTCGCTGGATCACGCCATCCGCACCCTGCGCGATACCGGCGCTGACATGCTCGACAAATACAAGGAAACATCCCGGGGTGGATTGGCGGTCAAGTGGGTGGAGTGTTGAGCGCTCTCTAGCCGCCTCGCAGGACACGTGAGCCTCCACAAACCGATGTGGGCGCTCACTCGCACCGCGAGGCAGCGATAGCGGTTTGCCTGACACTCCGCTTCGCGGGCGTCGTAACCTCCGTGCGCTCCTACGGAAATCAGCGAACGGGCAGCTCCTGCTCAATCAACCCCCCCAACCGATGTGGGCGCTCACGAGCAACGCGAGGCAGCGATATCGGTTTGCCTGAGACTCCGCTTCGCGGACGTCGTAACCTCTGTGCGTTCCCACAGAGATCAGCGAATGGGCAGCTCCTGCTCCACCAGGCCCTAAACCGATGTGGGCGCTCACTCGCACCGCGAGGCAGCGATAGCGGTTTGCCTGACACTCCGCTTCGCGGGCGTCGTAACCTCCGTGCGCTCCTACGGAAATCAGCGAACGGGCAGCTCCTGCTCAATCAACCCCCCCAACCGATGTGGGCGCTCACGAGCAACGCGAGGCAGCGATAGCGGTTTGCCTGAGACTCCGCTTCGCGGGCGTCGTAACCTCCGTGCGCTCCTACGGAAATCAGCGAACGGGCAGCTCCTGCTCAATCAACCCCCCCAACCGATGTGGGAGCTCACGAGCAACGCGAGGCAGCGATAGCGGTTTGCCTGACACTCCGCTTCGCGGGTGTCGTAACCTCCGTGCGCTCCTGCCGAAATCAGCGAACGGGCAGCTCCTGCTCCACCAGGCGGGTCCACACCGCGACCCCCGGTTCGATGGCCTGATCATTGAAGTCGTAGTACGGATTGTGCAGCGCCGCTGACGGTTTTTCGCCGTCCACGCCTAGCCAGACATACGCACCGGGACACTCATTGAGCATGAACGCGAAATCCTCGGACGCCATGGATGGGTTGCAGCCCCACTGCACCTTCGATTCACCCACTGCCGCAATGGCTGCCCGGCGCATGGTCGCGGCGGCATCGACGTTGTTTTCCGTCACCGGGTAACCCACGGTGTAGGCCAGTTTGCCGCTGACGCCGAACGCCGTGGGCAATTGCTCGACGAATTCACCGATCAACCTTTGCACCTTGTCGCGCACCGGCGATTGCAGGCAACGCACGGTGCCGCGCAGCACGGCGGTTTCCGGAATCACGTTAATGGCTTCGCCAGCATTGAACTGGGTAATGCTGATCACGGCCGAGTCCAGCGGTGACAAGCGCCGCGAAGTGATGGTCTGCAAGCCCAGGACCAGCTCTGCAGCGGCAACGATCGGATCGGCGCCTTTGTCCGGCATGGCAGCGTGGCTGCCTTTGCCGGTCAGGATTATCTCGAAGGTATCCAGCGAAGCCATCATCGGCCCCGGATTGATCACCACATGCCCGGCCGGAACGCCCGGCCAGTTATGCAGGCCGTAAATGGCCTGCATGGGGAAGCGCTGGAACAGCCCGTCTTCGATCATCTTTCCGGCGCCGCCCAGGTTCTCCTCGGCGGGCTGAAACACGAAATGCACCGTGCCACTGAAATGGCGCGTTTCGCTCAGGTGGCGGGCGGTGGCCAGGAGGATGGCGGTGTGCCCGTCGTGGCCGCAGGCGTGCATGCAGCCTTTGTGATTCGAACTGTGGGAGTGCCGGGCCAACTCCTGGATCGGCAGCGCGTCCATGTCGGCGCGAATGCCAATCGTCGGCCCATCGCCGGTGCGCAAGGTGCCCACAACGCCGGTGCCACCGAGGCCGCGATGGACCTCGATGCCGAAGCTTTCCAGCAATTGCGCCACCCGTTCGGACGTGCGCAACTCTTCAAACCCCAGCTCAGGGGCGGAGTGGAAATCACGACGCCAGGCGATGGCGTCCTCAATCAGATGTTTGGAAACCGTCATTACCCTTACTCCAGACTCGCGCCATAGCCGAAACTGGCCGCGGGCACCGCAGCGGTTTCAACCCAGACGCTTTTGACTTCGCTGTACTCGCGCAATGCATCCAGCCCGGACGAGCGGCCGTAGCCGCTTTCACCGTAGCCACCGAACGGCGAGCTGACGTGGATCGTTTTGTAGCTGTTGACCCAAAAGGTCCCGGCGCGCACCTGTCTGGCGACTCGGTGAGCACGGCCGACATCCCGGGTCCAGACGCCACCGGCCAGGCCGAAGCGGCTGTCGTTGGCAATGCGGATCGCGTCGGCTTCGTCTTTGAACGGGATAGCCACAACCACCGGGCCGAAGATTTCTTCCTGGGCGCAGTAAAGGTCGTTCGTACCCGCCAGTACGGTGGGGTTGACGTAGTAGCCCGGCACATCCGGCAGCGGATCGGCATCAACGCCTACCAGTCTTGCACCGTCTTTCAATGCGCCTTCCACCATGGTTTTCACGTGGGCGTACTGTTTGGCGTTGTTGATGGGGCCGATCTGGGTGTGTGGATCGCCAGGATCGCCCACCTTGAATTGCTTGCCCGCTGCCGCAAGGGCGAGGGTGAAGCGCTCGAAAATCGACGCCTGCACCAGCAGTCGCGAACCCGACACACAGCTTTGCCCGGCACCGGAGAAAATCGCCGCTTGAGCGCCCCGCAAGGCGACTTCCAGGTCCGCGTCTTCAAAGACGATGTTGGCAGACTTGCCACCCAACTCCATCACACAGGGGATGCCCCGTTGCGCCGCAGCGATAGCGATGTGCTTGCCCGTGGCCGGTGAGCCGACGAATACGACTTTGCGGATATCGGCCTTGGCAATCAACGCCTGGCCGATGGTATGGCCGAACCCGGCAATCACGTTGACCAGCCCTTTGGGCACGCCCGCGCGCTCAATCAGCACAGCCACCGCCAGTGACGACAGCGCGGTCAGTTCGGAGGGCTTGAGGATCACCGCGTTACCGGCGGCGATGGCCGGAGCGATCTGCCAGCCGCAGGTGAAAATCGGTGCGTTCCATGGGGTGATTTGCAGCACCGTGCCCAAGGGTTCATACGTCACGTAATTGAGGTGCGAGGTCGGTACCGGAATGACTTCGCCGTGCAACTTGTCGGCCCAGCCTGCGTAGTACTCAAACATCTCGGCGACCTTCGCCACTTCGACCGTCGCGTCGCGGATCGGCTTGTTGGCGGTCAGGGATTCGATCTGCGCCAGGCTGTCAGCCTCCTGGCGTATCAAGGCCCCGACCTGATACATCAGGCGGCCACGGGCCTGGGCGGTCAGTGCGGCCCATTTTGCCTGGGCGGCTTTCGTCGCCGTATTGGTCAGTTCGACCAACGAAGTGTCGGCGTCGGCGTAGCTCAACATCGGGCTGTCATCGTGAGCGTTACGCACTTCAACCGGCGCGCCATGGCCCGCCACGAACTCGCCCCCGACATAACTGCCGACCGTGCTGCGGTCGCCCCAATACGGACGCATCAAGTCGAGAATCTTTTGTGTGCTCACGGGTTATTCCCCTTTGCCAAACAGTTGGGCGTCGGTGCGTTGCACGATGCAGTTGAAGTCTTCGCCATCGGGCAGCGATTCGCTGCTGGCGGCCCACAATTGCGCGACGACGCGTGACAGCGGCAAGTCCATATCAAGGCTTTCGGCCAGGTCGCGGGCCAGGCCAACGTCCTTGCGCATCAGCCCCATGGTGAAACCAGAGTTGTAGGTCTTGTTCAGTACCCAGGTCGGAAACATCACCTGAGTCGCGCCGCTACGCCCCGAACCTGCGTTGAGGCCAAGCATGAGTTTTTCCGGATCGACGCCTGCTTTGGCCGCCATGCTCACGGCTTCGGCGGTGCTGATCAGGTGGCAGGCGGCGAGCATGTTATTGGCGATCTTCGCCACGTTTCCCGCCCCACAGGTGCCCACGTGCACGCGGGTGCCGCTCATGGCTTCAAGGACCGGCATGACGGTGGCCAGATCCTCGTCCTGTGCGCCGATCACCATGGACATGGTGCCGGTGGCAGCGCCCTTCGGGCCGCCGGAAACCGGCGCGTCGATAAAGCCGATGCCTTTTTCAGCCAGCGCGGCGGCAACCTTGCGGCTGGCTTCGGGGGTGGACGTGGTGGTGTCGACGACGATCAGACCCCGATTGCCCTGTTCGAGGACGCCTTCAGCGCCCAGGCACACGGCTTCTACGTGCTCGGCCTTGGGCAGCGACAGAATCAGGACGTCGACCTGTTTGATCAGGGCAGCTCTGTCGATGACGGGTTTGACGCCGTTGCTCTCGGCGCTCGCCAGCGCGGAAGCCGACAAGTCGAAACCGCTCACATCGAAGCCTTTGCTGGCCAGGGTCGCGGCCATGCCGCCGCCCATGTTGCCCAAGCCAATCACACCTACTTTTATAGTCATTCGGAAATGCTCGCTTAGCTACTTGATACGCAAGGCCGCTGTTCAGGCTTGAGTTGCGGATGAGTCGAGTATGGACAGCGCTCTGCCCACGCAGCAATAATCGCTAAATTCATTTTTGTTGCGTTTACCGCAACGCAGGTGGCTATGAGTCTGGTTCAAGATCGACGCATTCTGTATTTCTTCGAAGCGGTGCGTTTGGGCAGCGTGCGTGCCGCAGCGGATTTTCTGGACGTAGCGCCTTCTGCCGTGAGCCGCCAGATCGCCCAGTTGGAGCACGAGCTGGCTGCGCCGCTGCTTGAGCGGCATCGACGCGGCGTGAAACCGACCGAAGCGGGGGAGCGCGTGTTGGGGTATTACCGTCAACGGTTATCCCAGCAAGAGGTTCTGCTGGAGTCGCTTCAGGCCCTGCGCGGTTTGCAAAGTGGCTCCGTGGTGCTGGCCGTCGGGGAAGGTTTCATTGACGGGTTGTCCGAGCCCCTGGCCAGGTTCTCCACGCTTTACCCCAAGGTCGAACTGCACGTGAACGTGTGTGGCACCAACGAAGTGATTCGCCAGATCGTGGAAGACGAGGCGCACATCGGCCTGGTGTTCAATCCACCCACCGATCCGAAGATCCGCTCACATGCCCATCAGAAACAACCGGTTTGCGTGGCAGTCAGCCCGGAACATCCCCTTGCACAATCAACGAGCCCGCTGCCGCTCAAGGGGCTGGATGCCTATCGTCTGGGCTTGCTCGGCGTGTCTTACGGCATTCGCCAGATACTGACCCTGGCCGAGCAACAGTCCGGGGTTTCGCTCATCCCGACCCTGACCTGCAATACCTTCGCCATGCTCAAGCGCTTTGCCATGCAGGGCGGCGTTACCTTGTTGCCAACCTTCGTCATGGTTGATGAACTGCAGAGCGGCAAGCTGATTGCGCTGCCGCTGGAATCCGAGGTGTTCAGCAACTCTCAGGTGCACCTCATCAGTCGTTTGGGACGACAACTGAGCGTGGGATCAAGCCGACTGTTGAATCAAGTGGCGCAGGAAATGACGGCGTTTCAGAAACATTGAGCTGTACCTCCGCCCGTTCGTCGTCAGGGCGGAAATCCCTGCAAACCTTTGTCTTTTTCTGTTCTCCCAATTAAAGACAGTGCTGGGTTAACGCCAGTCCGGACCACAAAAATCATCGCTTCAAGCGAGCCATCTCTGCGGAAAGTCATATGTCTATTGCCGCCACTACTGTTAGTTATCTGCGCCAATATTCATTGATATTGACGACAGCCGAGTCCTGCACAGCTGGCAAGATCGTCATGCTGTTGTCCGAGATCGAAGGCAGCGGGCAGTTGATCGAAAGTGGTTATGTCGTTTATTCCCCGCAAGCCAAACAGCGCCTGTTGCGGGTAAACCCTGAGACCATTAAGACGTTCAACCTGACCAGTTGCGAAGTGGCCAGGGAAATGGCGTTGGGTGCATTGCATGACAGCACGGCCAATGTCGCCGTGGCGACCACCGGCATTCTTGGGCCGGATGATGTCGATGGCATCCCGGCGGGTACCGTATGTTTTGCCTGGGCCTTTCAGTCAGAGCAAGGCCAGAGCCTGTTCAGCCGAAAACATCGATTCGCCGGGGCTCGCACTGAGGTGCAACAGTTGGCAGCCGAATACGCCCTGGAGTTGCTGCCGTCTTACCATCGGAGGGCACTGGCCGGCGAGCAGGTGCCGAAAACGCTTGATGAACGATGAACCTGACTATTGCGACATTCACTCGCTAGACGCTCACCGCTCATGTCGGATACCACGTCCTATACGACCAGGCATCATGCGCTCACTTCTCTTTACTTGTGAGTCAGCGCGAGTCGAACGCCCAGTCCGATGAATGTGATACCGATCACTCTGTCTATCCATTGTCTGACCTGCGGTCGTCCGCCGACCGCCCGCGCGGCTTTCGCGGCTAGCCATGCGACGGCAATATCATTGACCAGCCCCAGGAAAACGAACACTGCACCCAGCACCAGAAATGCCGCAGTTTTGTCGACGCTGTCGGGCGTTACAAATTGTGGAAAGAATGCGACATAAAACAGCAGGACTTTGGGGTTCGACGCATTCGTCAGGAAACCGCGAAACAAAAGCGTCCGATGGTTTAGCCGGGGCGTCGCAGCACGGATGTGGCCTGGCGTGGTTTTTGAGAAGAGCGTTCGCACCCCCAGATAGATGAGGTATAGCGCACCCAGGTACTTGATCGCGATGAACGCTGAAGGTGAAGTAGCCAGCAGGGCTGTGAGCCCGACCGCACAACAAATCGTGTGCAGGCATCCGCCCAAGGCAACACCCGCCGCGGAAAGAATACCTGCGCGCCGACCGTGCACCATGCTTTGGCCCGCGACATAAGCGACATCGGGCCCTGGCGTTGCATTGAGGGCCATGACTGCCAATACAAACAGCGGAAACTGGACGATGCCTAACATAGAAACATCCTTCTTCAACGGTGATCGGCAATAACCTGATGCCAGGCCAGCTGCTTGAGACTGTTCCTCACCATAGCCCCGAACGCTGCTATCAAGAAGGTGTGTTGGTCAGACAGTTACGTCCCTGAAACGCAAAAGCCCCGATATACGGGGCTTTTGCGGTCTTCGTCGGGTTCCATGCACGCTATGGAAGCCCGGAAAACGCTGCTTTCTGGTTAGACGTTAAACCGGAAGTGCAGCACATCACCGTCCTTGACGATGTAGTCCTTGCCTTCCAGACGCCATTTGCCCGCTTCCTTGGCTCCGGCTTCACCCTTGTACTGGATGAAGTCGTTGTAGGCGATGCATTCGGCGCGGATGAAGCCTTTTTCGAAGTCGGTGTGGATCACGCCAGCGGCTTGTGGGGCGGTGGCACCGACGCGGACAGTCCAGGCGCGGACTTCTTCGACACCGGCAGTGAAGTAGGTCTGCAGGTGCAGCATTTCGTAGCCTGCGCGAATCACGCGGTTCAGGCCCGGTTCTTCAAGGCCCAGGGCCTCAAGGAACATGTCCTTCTCTTCGCCGTCTTCGAGCTCAGCGATTTCGGCTTCGATCTTGTTGCAGACCGGCACCAGCATTGCGCCCTCTTCTTCGGCGATGGCGCGAACCACATCCAGCAGGGGATTGTTCTCGAAACCGTCTTCGGCGACGTTGGCGATGTACATGACCGGTTTGGTGGTCAACAGATGGAAGCCACGAACCACTGCCTTGTCGTCAGCGTTCATGTTCTTCATCAAGGTGCGGGCCGGCTTGCCTTCGGTGAAGTGGGCAATCAGTTGTTCCAGCAGGGCTTTCTGTACCACCGCATCCTTATCGCCACCCTTGGCGTTGCGGGTGACTTTCTGCAGCTGTTTTTCACAGCTGTCGAGGTCGGCGAAGATCAATTCCAGGTCGATGATCTCGATGTCGCGCTTCGGGTCGACGCTGTTGGAAACGTGGATCACGTTTTCGTCTTCAAAGCAGCGCACAACGTGAGCGATAGCATCGGTTTCACGAATGTTTGCCAGGAACTTGTTGCCCAGGCCTTCGCCTTTCGATGCACCGGCAACCAGGCCGGCGATGTCGACGAATTCCATGGTGGTCGGCAGGATGCGCTTGGGATTGACGATGGCTGCCAGTGCCGCCAGACGCGGATCAGGCATGGGCACTATCCCGGTGTTCGGCTCGATAGTGCAGAAGGGGAAGTTCTCCGCTGCGATCCCGGACTTGGTCAGGGCGTTGAACAGAGTGGATTTGCCGACGTTGGGCAGGCCGACGATGCCGCAATTGAAGCCCATGGTGTTTCCCCTCGAGTGATGTCAGGCCTTCTGGCTGTGCAGGTTTTTCATCGCTCGGTTCCATTCCCCGGCGAAGATATCCGGCAGCACGCCGAGGGCAAAGTCGATGCTGGCGTCCAGTTTTTCCTGCTCGGCGCGAGGCGCTCGACCCAGAACAAAACCGGAGACCTTGCTGGCGTCGCCCGGGTGGCCGATGCCAAGCCGCAAGCGGTGAAAAGTATTCTGATTGCCAAGCTGCGCGATGATGTCGCGTAGCCCGTTGTGACCGCCATGGCCGCCGCCCTGCTTGAGCTTGGCGACGCCCGGTGGCAGGTCGAGTTCGTCATGGGCCACCAGGATCGCCTCGACCGGAATACGGTAGAAACCGGCGAGTGCCGCGACGGACTGGCCGCTGCGGTTCATGAACGTGGTGGGGATCAACAGACGAACATCCTGACCCTGGTGACTGAAGCGCCCGGTCAGGCCAAAAAATTTGCGCTCGGCGACGAGATTGACCCGTTGCGCGTCAGCGATACGTTCAACAAAAAGAGCCCCTGCGTTATGCCGGGTCTGTTCGTATTCAGCGCCTGGATTTCCCAGGCCAACGATCAGTTGTATGGCAGTCACGACAGGGGCCCTTCTTTAGAGTTGTGGATAACACCGCTGATGACAGCGACAAACGTGGACAAAAACTGCTCATTTACCATGATGTAAACTCCGCGATCCTGCCCGATTTGCCTGCTGTCTTTCACGATGCTTCCAGAGCAACTCCGGCGTTACCCAGTAATGAATTACTCGGCGGTGCCTTCTTCTTCTTCTTCGCCTTCTTCAGCGGCAACAACGCGTGGAGCGTGAACGTTGGCAACAGCCAGGTCGTTACCGTGCGCCAGGGCCACGAACTCAACGCCTTTAGGTGCTTTGAGGTCGGACAGGTGAACGATCGAACCGATTTCCAGAGCAGACACGTCTACTTCGATGAACTCAGGCAGATCTTTCGGCAGGCAGGTAACTTCCAGCTCGGAAGTGACGTGCGAAACTTCGCCGCCTTTCTTCACTGGAGCTTCTTCACCGATGAAGTGTACAGGCACGATAGCGGTCAGTTTCTGGCCGGCTACAACGCGTACGAAGTCGGCGTGCATCACGTGGCCTTTGGCCGGGTGACGTTGCAGTGCCTTGATGATTACGTTCTGCTTCTTGCCCGCTACGTTCAGCTCGATGATGTGGCTGTACGAAGCTTCGTTTTCCAGCAGCTTGGCAACTTCTTTGGCCAGCATGCTGATGGACTCAGGGGCTTTGTCGCCACCGTAGACTACAGCTGGAACCAGGCTTGCGAGACGACGCAGGCGGCGGCTCGCACCTTTCCCCAGGTCGGAACGCAGTTCAGCATTCAAAGTAAATTCGTTCATGTTGTTTCTCCAAATTAACCACATCCGTCTTCGCGTTTGCGACCAGCGCTAAGACGGTATGGGCAAAAAAGCCCCGCCCTGACCGAATGTCAGGGCGGGGCGCTTTTCGTCTGCGAAATGTTTTGCCGGGACAAGCCCTTAGCGGAACATCGCGCTGATCGATTCTTCGTTGCTGATGCGGCGGACCGCCTCGGCGACTACCGGAGCAATATCCAGTTGACGGATACGGCTACAGGCCTGTGCTGCAGCGGACAACGGGATGGTATTGGTTACCACCAGTTCGTCCAGCACGGAATTTTCAATGTTTTCGATCGCCCGGCCCGACAGCACAGGATGCGTGCAGTAGGCAAAGACCTTGGCAGCGCCATGCTCTTTCAAGGCTTTGGCCGCGTGGCACAAGGTGCCAGCGGTATCGACCATGTCATCGACCAGAATACAGGTACGCCCTTCGACATCACCGATGATATGCATCACTTCAGAGTGATTGGCTTTCTCACGGCGTTTGTCGATGATCCCGAGGTCGACACCCAGGGATTTGGCAACGGCACGTGCACGCACGACGCCACCGATATCCGGGGAAACGATCATCAGGTTTTCGAAGCGTTGATCTTCAATATCATCCACCAATACAGGGGAGCCGTAGATGTTATCTACCGGAATATCGAAGAAACCCTGGATTTGGTCAGCATGCAGATCAACCGTGAGAACACGGTCGATCCCCACCACGGTCAGCATGTCAGCGACAACTTTCGCGCTGATAGCCACACGTGCGGAGCGCGGACGGCGATCCTGACGGGCATAACCAAAGTAAGGAATCACAGCAGTGATTCGGGACGCTGAGGAGCGACGGAAGGCATCAGCCATCACGACGAGTTCCATCAGGTTGTCATTGGTCGGTGCGCAAGTCGGCTGAATGATGAAGACGTCCTTACCGCGGACGTTTTCATTTATCTCAGTACTGATTTCACCATCGGAAAATTTACCGACGGAGACATCACCTAGTGGGATATGCAGCTGACGTACGACACGTCGAGCCAGATCGGGGTTAGCGTTCCCCGTAAAGACCATCATCTTGGACACGCGCAGTACCTAGAGGCTGAGGGTAACCTGGATGAGTATAGAAAATGGCAGGGGCGGCTGGATTCGAACCAACGCATGGCAGGATCAAAACCTGCTGCCTTACCGCTTGGCGACGCCCCTGTATCTGTTGCATCGAGTACCCAGTACCCGGTTCCTTTTAGAGCAGATCTTGCAGCTTGCGATGCAACATTGACACGTTGCTTCCTTTCGCTACAAACCCTGTAAGGGTCTCTGTAAGAAGGGCCGAGACTTTATCAGCTTCAGCTTTGTTTGGGAAGGCCCCAAACACACAACTTCCAGTTCCGGTTAATTTTGCTTCGGTAAATTTACCTAACAAATTCAAAGCGTTACGTACATCTGGATAACGCCTTGCTACAACCGGTAAGCAGTCATTTCGACTGTTTCCCTTGGGAACGGGGCGCACTTTAATGGGAGGAGTGTTACGTGTCAACAGTGGATCTGAAAAAATTTCCGCTGTACTTACAGATACTTGCGGCACGAGGACCAGATACCACGGTTCTTCAAGGTCTACAGGGGTGAGTTTTTCACCCACGCCCTCGGCAAACGCAGCATGTCCATGGACAAAAACCGGGACGTCCGCGCCCAGGGAAAGGCCCAGCGCCGCGAGTCGGTCTGCGTTCCATCCCAGGTTCCACAAATAATTCAAACCCAGCAGGGTCGTGGCAGCGTCAGAGCTTCCGCCGCCGATACCGCCGCCCATGGGCAGGCGTTTTTCCAGCCAGATGTCCACGCCGAGCTCGCAGCCCGATTGTTCTTGCAGCGCACGAGCGGCCTTGATGATCAGGTTGCTGTCGTGGGGAACGCCCGGTACGTCGGTCTGCAAGCGAATGTCGCCGTCCTGGCGAACGGCGAAGCTGAGTTCATCGCCGTAATCGAGAAACTGAAACAGGGTTTGCAGTTCGTGATAGCCGTCAGGACGACGGCCAAGAATGTGCAGCATCAGGTTCAGTTTGGCCGGGGCGGGCAGTGTCAGGCGAGGCTCGCTCATGTTTACTGCCCCAGTTTGCGCGGTTGCCAGTCCTTGATGACCAGCGTGACGTCGAGGTCCTGGCCATGCAGTTTGACGCGTTCAGGCAGCCAATAGCCGTTTTGCTCGACATAGCTCAGGTATTGAACCTGCCATCCGTCCTGTTCGAGGCTTGCCAGACGGCTGTCGCCATCAAGCATCAGACGACTTTTGCTGTCAGGTGCGGGAAGGCCGCGTACCCACCAGACAAGGTGCGAGACCGGAAGCTTCCAGCCCAGTTGATCCTGCAGCAGTGTTTCGGGGGTGGCAGCTTCGTAGCGGCCCTGATTGGCGACTTCCAGGCTGACCGCGCCGGGGCGACCGGTGAGGCGCGCCGCGCCGCGTCCCAGTGGGCCGGACAGGCGGATGTCGTAGTAATCCTGGCGTTGCAGCCAGAACAGCGTGCCGCTCCCCGAGTCCTTAGGTGCACGGATGCCGACCTTGCCGTTGATCTGCCAGCCGTCGAGGCTGCTCAGCTGTTGTTTGTGCTGGCGCCATTGCGCCGGGTCCCCTTTGCCCTCCAGGGCTTCACGGGAAGAAATACCGGCGCAGCCGGCGAGCAGGGCGATGAGGCTGAAGACGATTACATGGCGCAAAAACATAGAATTAAAGAGTCTCGGATCCGGTCAGGCGCAGCAAGGTGCTACGCAAAATAGGGCTGTCAGGTTGTTGTTCCAGGGCTTTGCCCCAGACTTTTCGGGCTTCGCGCTGTTCGCCTTTGGCCCAGAGCACTTCGCCCAGGTGTGCGGCGACTTCGTGATCCGGGAAGCGTTCCAGGGCCTGACGCAGCAGGCGCTCGGCTTCGTCCAGATTCCCCAGGCGATAGTTCACCCAGCCGAGGCTGTCGAGCACCGCCGGGTCATCCGGGTTGAGCTTGTGAGCTTTTTCGATCAGTTCCTTGGCCTCTGCGTAGCGCGTTGTGCGGTCGGACAAGGTGTAGCCCAAGGCATTCAGCGCCATGGCATTCTCGGGTTCACGCTTGAGAATCGCCCTGAGGTCTTTTTCCATCTGCGTCAGATCGTCGCGCTTTTCCGCCAGCATTGCCCGTGTGTACAGCAGGTTCAAGTCATCAGGGTACTGCTTGAGCGCCTGGTTCAGTACCTGCCAGCCACGTTCGGCCTGATTGTTATTGGCCAGGGTTTCGGCTTCGATCAGGTACAGCTGAATGGCGTAGTCCGGTTGCGCCTCCCGGGCTTCGGTCAGACGTTTTGACGCTTCGGCTGCGCTGCCGTTGCTCATCAGGATATCGGCCTGACGCAGTTGCGCGGTCAGGTAATCGGCGCCCGGGCCGACCTGGGCGTATTCCGACAGGGCACTTTGTGGGTCGTTGCGTTCTTCGTGGATGCGTCCCAGATTCAGGTGCGCAGAGTCAACGTGCGCGTCACGGGCGATCAGGTCTTCCAGATAGCCCGCCGCTTCATCCCACGCCTTGGCTTCCAGGCAGACCAGCGCCAGGGAGTAGCGCAGGTCGTCGTCCTCGGGGAATTGCTGGACAAGGCTGGAAAACTGGGCCTTGGCATCTGTCATGCGATTGAGCTCGACCAGCATGCGTGCATAGGTCAGGCGCAAGCGTTTGTCGTCCGGGTATTTCTTGATGCTTTTTTCAAGGATCGGCAGGGCTTCCTTGCTGCGGTCCATGCCTTGCAGCAAGCGCACGCGCAGCAGGATAGGCGCGATTTCGCCTTCCTTGGGCGGATTGTCTTCCAGTAATTTCAAGGAATTTTCGGCGTCGCCGTTTTGTTGCAACAACAGCGCCTTGCCGAAAATCAGCTGGCCGTTGTTGGGGTACTTCACGAGCAGCCGGTCAAAACTGGTCAGCAGCGCACTGCGCGTTTCAGGGTCCGTTTCGGAGGCAGACAGCGCGAGAAAATCGAAATGCGTGTCGCCCTGGCCCTGAAGCACTTTTTCCATGTAGGTCATGGAGTCGTCGTAACGACCGGCGCGAGCCAGCTGGATGGCGGCGGCGCGCTGGGCTTCAAGACTGGCCGGGTCGTTTCTGGCCCAGATCATCGCGGTGTCCAGCGCGGCCTGATCGGCGCCCAGGTACTCGGCTATGCGGAACGCCCGTTCGGAGACACCGGGGTCCTGAGTCTTGATGGCCTCGGTGACGTAGTTGTCCAGCGCGATGTCGAAGCGGTTGCGCTGCCCCGCGAGCTCGGCGCTCAGCAGGCTGACCAGGGTTTCCTGGGTGAACGATCCATAGACCTGAGGCTTGCCTTCAGGTGCGGGGGGCGCGTCCTTCGGTGCAGGCGTGGCCTGTGGCTCAACGGGGGCCATTGACTGGCAGCCGCTCAGAAAGACAAGGGCAAGGAATAAAGCGGAGGATCTATTCATATATTAAGAAGGGGCGACTTACCTGCGGTTTGGGCATCATGACACAAGGCCGGGAGCAAACCCACAGCCGGTTGAAAACTGCCGGGGTGCATTTTTTGCACGCTACAGGTCCCGTTCAGGGGCGCCTGTACAGTGCGTCTATTAGGACAATAGTCTGCGGTGGTTGTTCTGAATCTATTGAAGTAGGACAATTGTCGGCTTCACGTCACCATCAGCGACCTTGAATGGCCTTCCTTGCACTTGGTATTAACCATAAGACTGCCTCGGTAGACGTCCGCGAGCGCGTGGCTTTTACGCCTGAACAGTTGGTAGAGGCCCTGCAACAGCTCTGCCGTCTGACCCACAGCCGCGAAGCTGCGATCCTCTCGACCTGCAACCGCAGTGAGTTGTACATCGAACACGATGAACTCGCGTCCGATTCCATCCTGGCCTGGCTGGCCGATTATCACCAGCTGAGCCTTGAAGAATTGCGTGCCAGTGCCTATGTGCACGAGGACGATGCCGCCGTGCGCCACATGATGCGCGTTGCGTCGGGCCTTGACTCGCTGGTGTTGGGCGAGCCGCAGATTCTGGGTCAGATGAAATCGGCTTATGCCGTGGCCCGGGAGGCGGGAACCATTGGTCCGCTGCTGGGCCGTTTGTTCCAGGCCACGTTCAGCGCCGCCAAACAGGTGCGTACGGACACGGCGATCGGCGAGAACCCGGTCTCGGTGGCCTTCGCCGCCGTCAGCCTGGCCAAGCAGATCTTCAGTGATCTGCAGCGCAGCCAGGCATTGTTGATCGGGGCGGGCGAGACCATCACGCTGGTTGCCCGTCATTTGCACGAACTGGGCGTCAAACGCATCGTGGTGGCCAACCGGACGCTGGAACGCGCCAGCATCCTGGCCGCGGAATTCGGCGCCCATGCGGTGTTGCTGTCCGATATTCCGGCCGAGCTGGTCAACAGTGACATCGTGATCAGCTCCACCGCCAGCCAGTTGCCGATTCTGGGCAAGGGCGCGGTGGAAAGCGCCCTGAAGCTGCGCAAGCACAAGCCGATTTTCATGGTCGATATCGCCGTGCCGCGGGATATCGAGTCTGAGGTCGGCGAGCTGGACGACGTTTATCTGTATACCGTCGATGACTTGCACGATGTGGTAGCCGAAAACCTGAAAAGCCGTCAGGGCGCGGCTATGGCGGCCGAGCAGATGGTTACCGCGGGCGCCGACGAGTTCATGTTTCGCTTGCGTGAACTGGCTGCGGTCGACGTGCTCAGGGCTTATCGCCAGCAAAGCGAACGACTGCGCGACGAGGAACTGCTCAAAGCGCAGCGCATGCTGGCCAACGGTGCCAATGCCGAAGACGTGCTCGTTCAGTTGGCCCGCGGTCTGACCAATAAATTGCTGCATGCACCCAGCGTGCAACTGAAAAAACTGTCTGCCGAAGGCCGCCTCGATGCGCTGGCCATGGCCCAGGAACTTTTTGCCCTCGGTGAGGGCTCGACGGATAAACCCCCGCGATGAAAGCTTCACTGCTCAACAAGCTGGATATCCTCAGCGACCGTTTCGAGGAATTGACTGCGTTGCTCGGCGACGCGGAAGTCATTAGTGACCAGAACAAATTCCGCGCCTATTCCCGTGAATATGCGGAAGTCGAGCCGATCGTCGCCGCTTATAAACAGCTCCTCAAGGCACTGGCGGATCTGGACGGCGCACAGGCGCTGCTCAAGGACAGCGATCCGGACATGCGTGAAATGGCTGTGGAGGAAGTCCGGGAAACCAAGCAGTTGCTGGCGGAGCTGGAAAGTCAGCTGCAACGCATGCTGCTGCCCAAAGACCCTAATGACGGCCGCAACGTGTTCCTGGAAATTCGTGCCGGAACCGGCGGCGATGAGGCGGCTATTTTCTCCGGCGACCTGTTTCGGATGTACTCCCGTTACGCCGAGCGACGTGGCTGGCGGGTGGAAATCCTGTCGGAAAACATCGGCGAGCATGGCGGTTACAAAGAAGTCATCGCCCGGGTCGAAGGCGATAACGTCTACGGCAAGCTCAAGTTCGAGTCCGGCGCGCACCGCGTGCAGCGCGTTCCCGAGACTGAATCCCAGGGCCGTATCCACACCTCGGCGTGTACCGTCGCGGTATTGCCGGAGCCGGATGAGCAGCAGGCTATCGAAATCAATCCGGCAGACCTGCGTGTTGACACCTATCGTTCATCAGGCGCCGGTGGACAGCACGTCAACAAGACCGACTCGGCCATTCGGATTACTCACTTGCCCTCGGGTATCGTCGTCGAATGTCAGGAGGAGCGCTCTCAGCACAAGAACCGTGCCCGAGCGATGTCCTGGTTGTCTGCCAAACTCAATGATCAGCAAACCAGCGCAGCGGCCAACGCCATTGCCAGCGAGCGTAAATTGCTGGTGGGTTCGGGCGATCGGTCCGAACGCATTCGTACGTATAACTTCCCTCAGGGGCGAGTGACGGATCACCGCGTCAATCTGACTTTGTATTCGCTGGATGAAGTTCTGGCCGGCGGGGTCGATGCAGTGATAGAGCCGCTGCTCGCCGAATATCAGGCAGATCAACTTGCGGCATTGGGTGAGTAAATGACCATCATCGCCAGCTTGTTAAGAAGCGCCGAGCTTCCCGATTCGCCGACTGCGCGTCTGGATATCGAATTGTTACTGGCCGCAGCGCTGGGCAAACCGCGCAGCTTCCTTCATACGTGGCCGGAACGCATTGTCAGCAGCGAAGCGGCGTTGACATTCGCGTCCTATCTGCAGCGCCGCCGAACCGGCGAGCCCGTGGCTTACATTCTGGGTCAGCAAGGTTTCTGGAAGCTGGACCTGGAAGTGGCTCCGCACACCCTGATCCCCCGGCCGGAAACCGAAATGCTGGTGGAGGCTGCACTGGAACTGGTGCCGGGCTTCGCGCCGAACCGGGTGCTGGACCTGGGCACCGGCACCGGGGCCATTGCCCTGGCACTGGCGAGCGAGCGCCCGAACTGGCAGGTCACTGCGGTCGATCGGGTGATCGAAGCCGTCGCCCTGGCTGAACGCAACCGTCAGCGTTTGCATCTGAACAATGCCAAGGTGCTGAACAGCCATTGGTTCAGCGCCCTTGAAGGGCAGCGGTTCGACGTGATTATCAGCAATCCGCCTTATATAGCCTCGGCAGATCCGCATCTTGACACCGGCGATGTGCGTTTCGAACCCAATAGTGCCCTCGTCGCCGGGGCCGATGGCCTGGATGACCTTCGCCTGATTACCCGCCAGGCTCCGGCCCATCTGAATGCCGGCGGCTGGTTGTTGCTTGAGCATGGTTACGATCAGGGCGCCGCCGTGCGCGACCTGTTGAGCGGCCAGGGTTTCGAAAAAATCCAGACTCGCCGCGATCTGGGAGAGCACGAACGCATCACCTTCGGATGCCTGCCGTGCTGACCGACGGGGAACTGTTGCGCTATAGCCGACAGATTCTGTTGCAGCATGTGGACATTGAAGGCCAGTTGCGCCTCAAGCAAAGTCGGGCATTGATCGTCGGCCTTGGCGGCCTGGGTTCGCCCGTGGCCTTGTATCTGGCTGCGGCGGGCGTTGGCGAGTTGCATCTGGCCGACTTCGATACGGTCGATCTGACCAATCTGCAGCGTCAGATCATTCATGACACCTCCAGCGTCGGTTTGGGCAAGGTCGATTCGGCCATTGCCCGGCTGACCGCGATCAACCCTGAAATCAGGCTCGTTGCTCATCGCCGTGCCCTGGACGATGACACCCTGGCTGCGGCGGTGGACGCCGTGGACCTGGTGCTCGACTGCTCGGATAATTTCGCCACGCGCGCAGCGGTCAATGCGGCATGCGTTGCTGCGTGTAAACCTCTGGTCAGCGGCGCTGCAATCCGGCTGGAAGGGCAGTTGTCGGTGTTTGACCCGCGCCGCTCCGAGAGCCCGTGTTATCACTGCTTATACGGGCACGGTACTGAAGCCGAGCTGACCTGTAGCGAAGCGGGCGTGATCGGGCCCCTGGTCGGCTTGGTGGGCAGTCTGCAAGCGCTTGAGGCGCTCAAGCTACTGGCTGGATTCGGCGAGCCCATGGTCGGACGCCTGTTGTTGATCGATGCGTTGACCACGCGCTTTCGCGAATTGAAGGTCCGGCGCGATCCGGGGTGCAGCGTCTGTGGTTCAGCCAACGAACAGGGCAAGCATGAGTAGAGCCAGTGATGCGCCGGTAGGTGTTTTCGATTCAGGTGTCGGCGGGCTTTCCGTGTTGGGCGAGATTCGCCGCCTGCTGCCGAACGAGTCATTGCTGTATGTCGGTGATTGCGGAAACATTCCCTACGGCGAGAAAACTCCGGAATTCATTCGTGAGCGGTGCATGGTCATCGCCGGTTTTTTTCGCCAGCAGGGTGCCAAGGCACTGGTCCTGGCGTGCAATACCGCAACGGCAGCCGCTGCCGCTCAACTGCGTGAGCGCTACCCGGATTGGCCCATCATCGGGATGGAACCCGCGGTAAAACCGGCAGCGGCCGCCACGCGCAGTGGCGTTGTCGGCGTGCTGGCCACTACCGGGACGCTGCAAAGCGCCCGATTTGCCGCATTGCTTGACCGCTTTGCCGGGAATGTCCGGGTCGTCACTCAGCCATGTCCGGGGCTGGTTGAGCTGATCGAAACCGGTGATCTGTCCAGCCCGACCATCAGGGCGCTGCTGCAAAGTTATGTTGATCCACTGCTGGCCGAAGGCTGTGACACCATTATCCTTGGCTGCACCCACTATCCCTTCCTCAAGCCGTTGCTGCGCGAAATGATCCCCGAGTCGATCATTTTGATCGACACGGGCGGCGCAGTTGCCCGGCAGCTCCAGCGATTGCTGGCCCGCGACGACCTGCTGGCCGATATTCCCGCCCGGGAGACGCTGTTCTGGACGAGTGCCAATCTGTATCATTTCAGAAATATCCTACCTACACTCTGGAAAAAAACTGACAGTGTGCGAAGCTTCGATTTGTAAAAAAATCGTGAAAAGGCGCTGTTTCGCTCTGAACTATTGTGTAAGCGAAGATTTCTATAGAAGCGTCTGGTGATGTAAAAATCTCTAATAACGGCTATCGGGTAGGAAGTATTTGATGAAGCGTCTTCTTTGTTTGGCTGCCGTTGCGGCTGCACTCGTGGGGATCAACACAACCGCTTACGCTGCAGGTGTCGAGTTCTCGGTCGGCCAGACCGGAGAGCACACTCAGACGTATCGGCTGGGTATGAAGTTTGACTGGGACAAAAGCTGGTTCCAGAGCGATGTCGGGCGCCTTACGGGCTATTGGGATGGCGCATACACCTACTGGGATGGGGATACCCACTCAAGCAACAACAGCGTGTCGTTTTCTCCTGTGTTTGTTTATGAGTTTGCAGGTGAAACAGTCAAACCCTACGTTGAGGCGGGTATTGGCGTAGCGCTTTTTTCCAGCACGGAAGTGGAAGACAACAAGCTGGGTTCAGCCTTCAGCTTTGAAGACCGAATCGGGTTCGGCCTGCGCTTTGCCGGTGGGCATGAAGTGGGTATTCGCGCGACGCATTATTCAAACGCCGGTATCAAAGAACCCAACGATGGGATTGAAAGCTACGCCTTGCATTACACAATGCCGCTTTAAGCTCACACGTTGCGTTGGAGCGACGCTTGTCCGCGAAGACGTCATTTCATTCGATAGATAGGTCGAATGGAATACCGATTCACGGGCAAGCCTCGCTCCAACGGGCTCGTTATAAATAAGCCGTTTCAATCCCTTGGCGCTCGTTCATGCAGTCTTGCGAGCCGGTCTCGAATTCTCTGCAGATCAGCGGTCGCCTTTCATAGATCGTGCACCTCATGGTGTTGCGATCCAGGGCTGCGCACCAGCCATCCTCCAGACGCAGCATGACCTCGCCGCCCCAGTCATCCGTGTCGATGTAACGTTCAGGCACGCCGGTGTCGGTGATCAGCATCACTTCCAGTTGGCAGCAGCAGGCGGCACAGGTTGAGCAAGTAATTGCCGTTTCTGTGCGGATTTGATGGGTTGCAATCAAGGTGGACGTCATAGGCGCGCAGTGTATGCCAGCACAGGTCACTCGTGTGGAACGTCTGACCGATGCCCGTCAGAATTATTGGTCTGTCTCGTCCGAAGATACCTGGCGAGCCCTTGCAGCAGCGGAAACACCACCGCCCATATCACGCCCAGTACCAGCATGCTGGGCCACAGCCCCAAGGGCAGTTGTACACCCGCCAATTGCGAGCCGGCGTAATACGACATCGGCCCACCTATTGCGCCCAGCAGGCTGGCGCGCCACCAGGGGCTGGCAGTCCAGCTCAGGCAATGATTGAGCGTTGTCGCCAGTATCGCCCACAGCAGGATCAGCCACACCGGGATCAAAGGCCCGCCCGTATCGAAATCAAACAGGCCCATCATGAGCAAAACACTGTCGAGAACAGTGCCTAGACCTGTTATCCACAGCAGTAATTTGCCTTCGGCGGCCCACGAACTTATCCACAGCAGATGCACGATCAATACGCCAATCGGGATCAGCAGCCAAACACTGTCGCCGCCCAGGACACAGGCGAACCACCCGGCCTGGAACAGCGCCGCGTTAGCGATTGTTTTAAGCATCGAAGCGGCCGAGCAGCGGTTGTGGCTGTGCCGAGGGTTTGGCCAGCAGCAGTTGCGCGGTGCCGATGGTGCGCTCCAGAAAGCCCCCCTCGCAATAACACAGGTAAAACTCCCACAGGCGCAGGAAGTAATCGTCGTAGCCCAGTTCCATCAGATAGCCGTGGGCGTGGCGAAAGTTGTCATGCCACAGCCGTAAGGTGCGGGCGTAATGCAGGCCGAAGTCTTCCATGTGCAACAGGTTCATGTCGGTGTCGCGACCTACGATCTCGATCATTTTGTGCACCGACGGCAGTGCGCCGCCGGGAAAGATATAACGCTGGATGAAGTCGACACTGCGCTTGGCTTGCTCGTACCGCTGTTCGCGAATGGTGATGGCTTGCAGCAGCATCAAACCGTTGTCCTTGAGCAGGTGCGAACATTGCTTGAAATACGTCGGTAGAAATCGATGGCCGACGGCTTCGATCATCTCGATGGACACCAGCTTGTCGAACCGGCCTGTAAGGTCCCGGTAATCCTTGAGCAACAAGGTGACTTGATCTTGCAGGCCCAGTTTGGCGATGCGCTGCTCGGTGTAAGCGAACTGCTCTTTGGACAGGGTCGTGGTGGTGACACGGCAGCCATAGTGCTGGGCCGCGTAGATCGCCATGCTGCCCCAGCCGGTGCCGATTTCCAGCAAGTGATCTTCGGGCTTGAGCGACAGTTTCTGGCAGATGCGTTCCAACTTGTTTAGCTGCGCTTGCTCCAGCGTGTCCTCGGGGGTGAGGAATTGCCCGGCGGAATACATCATGGTGGGGTCGAGAAATTGTTCGAACAGCTCATTGCCCAGGTCGTAATGGGCGGCAATGTTCTTCTGGGACCCTTCACGGGTGTTGCGATTGAGCCAGTGCAGACTGTGAATGAACGGCCGCCCGAGACGGGCAATGCCGCCTTCCATGCTGTCGAGCACATCCAGATTACTGACGAAAATCCGGATGACGGCAGTCAGGTCCGGCGAGGTCCAGTAACCATGAATGTAGGCTTCGCCCGCGCCAATGGAGCCTGAACTGGCAACCATGCCCCAGGTGGCGGAATCCAGTACATGAATTTCACCCTGGATGAGCGCGCCGGCGATGCCGAATACATGGCGTTCGTCACCTTCAACAAGGACCAGTTGTCCTTTTTGCAGTCTTGCCAACTGACGCAAAACACCTCGGCGCAGCAGGTTGGCGGTCAGGCTGTTGGTACCCAGATTGGCAGAAAACCCAGTGCTACTGCTTTTCATGGCGTTGGTCCTTGGGTTGCGCGGCGGCGGTGCGATAGTCGCCTTCAGCAGCCTGATGCGGAAAAATCGGAATGCGTTTGATAAAAAGACGCGCGGCCTGCCAGTAAATGGCCAGGCACGTTTTCGCGGTCATCCAGGGGAATGTCAGCAGATAACGATGCAAGGTCTGGCGGTTCAGCACCTGACGCTCAAGGTTCAGGGTGGCGTCGAACATCTTCAGCTCCCCCTGCCAGTCGGCCATATGCACCCCAAGGCGGTCACCGGGCTGGCTGAAACTCATGCGGTACTCAAGGTCGCGGGGCAGGAAAGGCGACACATGAAAGGCCTTGGCCACCGCGAAATGCTGATGAGATTCGCCATTGGCGGGCAGCACGTAGTGATAACGCTCGCGCCAGGGTGTGTTGGTGACTTCGCACAGAATGGCGGCGAGCGTGCCGTCTACTTCATGGCAATAAAAAAAACTGACCGGGTTGAACGCCAGGCCCCAACTGCGAGGCTGGGTCAGCAGGCAGACCTTGCCCAAGGGGGTATGGCCCAGTGCCGCCCCCACGAGTCGGCGCACGGCATCGATCAGCGGTGTGCCGCTTCCGGTCATTGCGTGCAGGTAATCGGTTTCCCGAAAGGAAAACGGCGCAAATCTTCGCGCTCCCGCCAGGGGCGACAGGTCAAGCACGGCCGCCTGTTCGTCCAGATCCAGGTACAGCAGGCCGATCCGATAACGGAATGCATGGCCCTTGGGGGCGAACCGGCGATGGCTGATCCAGCCGCTGTACAAGGCGCTGTTCACAAGGACTCACCGAACTCGGCCGCCACGCGCAGCGCGCTGACAACACCGTCCTCGTGGAAGCCATTGGCCCAGTACGCGCCACAGAACCAGGTGTGGTTGGCACCGTTGAGCTCTTGCCAGCGGCTCTGGGCTGCAACGCCTGCCAGACTGTATTGCGGGTGGGAATAGCGGTAGCGGGCGAGGATTTTCTGCGGATCAATGGCGGCAGTCTGATTCAGGCTGACGCAGAAGGTGGTGTCGCTTTCGATCCCCTGCAGAATATTCATGTCATAGGTGACAGCGGCCATCTGGGTTTCGTCGCCGCCGAGCCGATAGTTCCAGCTGGCCCATGCCAACGGCCGTTTGGGCAGCAGATTGATGTCGGTGTGCAACACCACCTCGTTTTCGGCGTAGGGCAGGGCGCCGAGAATGGCCTGTTCGGTGGCGGTGGGGTCTGCCAGCAGCCTGAGCGCCTGATCGCTATGGCAGGCAAAAATCACCTTGTCGAAACGCTCGCTGCCGGACGCACTGTTGACCATCACGCCCTTGGCGTCCCGGTGAACGCTATGCACCGGGCAGGCAAGGCGGATCCGATGCTGGAACGACTCGATCAACGGCTCGACGTAACGGCTTGAGCCGCCCTCGATAACACACCACTGCGGACGATTGCTGATGGACAGCAGCCCGTGATTCTTGAAAAAACGCACGAAGAACTGCAACGGAAACCCCAGCATGTCCGCCAGGGACATCGACCAGATCGCCGCGCCCATAGGCACGATGTAGTGCTCAGTGAAGCGCTGCCCATAGCCGGCGCTTTTCAGGTAGGCGCCCAACGTGGTGTCCTGGGCGATGCGCTTGCTTTGCAGGTCATCCAGCGCTTCCCGGTTGAAGCGCAAGATGTCACGCAGCATGCCCCAGAAGCTGGGTGACAACAGGTTGCTGCGCTGGGCGAACAGGCTGTTGAGGTTATTGCCGTTATATTCAGTCCCGGTTTTCGGATCGCACACCGAAAAACTCATCTCGGTGGGCTTGAACGCAACGCCGAGCTGTTCCAGCAGGCGGATGAAGTTCGGGTAAGTCCAGTCGTTGAATACGATGAACCCGGTGTCGATAGCGTAATCGCGGCCGTCGACCTGAACGTCAACTGTATGGGTGTGACCGCCGATCCAGTCCTCAGCTTCGAAGACCGTAATTTCATGGGCGCGGTTGAGCAGATAGGCGCTGGTCAGGCCGGCAATGCCGCTGCCAATGATGGCTATTTTCATCGCCCACCCTTCATCGGCTGCGACGTTCGCGCCATACGCTTGCCCAAGGCCAGTTGCACCCGCGTCGGCAGCGCCGACAACAGGCGCAGCATCAGGATGAACAGCATGGGGAACGAGATTTCCAGTGGGCGGCGGTTACGGTGCAGGCGTTCTGCAATGTATTGGGCGGCCTTGTTTGCCGACCAGCGCATGGGCATGGCGAAGTCGTTTTTGGCGGTCAGCGGTGTGTCGACAAAGCCTGGGCTGACAACCGTGACATCGATACCTTCATGGGCCAGATCAATGCGCAGCGACTCGAACAGATAGCGCATCCCGGCCTTGGAGGCGCCGTAGGCTTCGCTTCGGGTCAACGGCACGAAGGTGACCGAACTGCAAACTCCCACCAGGTGAGGCTGTTGCCCATGGCGAAGCAGCAGCAATGCTTCTTGCACGCAGTAGGAACTGGCCAGCAGATTGGTGCGTACCACACGTTCGAACAGCGCCGCGTCGTAAGCGCTGCTGTCGATGTATTCGCAGGTGCCGGCGTTGAGTATGGCGGTGTCCAGCGCGCCCCATACCTGGGTTATTCGGTCGCCAATGTCCGTGACTTTCTGGCCATCGGTGACATCGCCGGGCACCAGCAGCACCTGTTGTGGATAGCGTTTTTCCAGGTCTTCAAGTGGCTGAAGCGTTCGCGCTGTCAGAGCGACCAGATGACCGTCCTTGAGCAGTTGCTCAGCCAGCGCCAGGCCGATACCGCTGCTGGCGCCCGTCAACCAGATGCGTCGTGGGTTCGGATTTGTCATGCCAGTCTCCCTTTGAGCCACGCAATGCTTCGTCCCATGATGGGCAGGTGCTCGTAGAGCAACGCCCCGGCATCGAAGTAGTCGCGGTGTTGATAAACCTTGTCGGCCCAGAGCAAGTGCGAACAGCCATCCACGCGGATCAGGCCGCCTTTGGCCAGACGTGGGTGCGCGTAGCTCATGGTCCAGCGCAGATAGCCGCTGCCTGGCGTGACTTCATCGAAGCCGTAGAAATCGAAATGCAGACGGCTGACATTGGCGTACAGCTGGGCGAAGTAGTCCTGCATGGGCTTCAGGCCACGGATCTTGTGCAGCGGGTCGGTAAAAACCACGTCGTCGCTGTACAGGGTGCCGAGCCGGTGCAGGCTGTTTTTGTCCAGCGCCGCAAACTCATGGGCAAAGCGCCGCAGGTAATCACTCATGGTCAGGCTCGCTGGTGGTGTTGCGATGCGGCAGGGCCTTGAAAGCGGCCAGGGCTCGGGCGCGGCTTTTGCTCAGGTCGACGATGGGCCTGGGATAATCCGCCACCCCGAACAGCCCGCCGGCGGCTGCCGGGTTATGCAGTTCTTTTTTGTTTAACCCGGCCAGTTCAGGCAGCCATTGCTTGAGGAAGCGCCCCTCGGGGTCGAATCGTTCCGACTGGGCCACCGGGTTGAAGATCCGGAAATACGGCACCGAGTCTGTGCCCGTGGACGAGCTCCATTGCCAGCCGCCGTTGTTGGCCGCCAGGTCGCCGTCAATCAGATGCTGCATGAAGAACCGCTCGCCTTCGCGCCAGTCGATGAGCAGGTTCTTGGTCAGGAACATGGCAACCACCATGCGCAGGCGGTTATGCATCCAGCCGGTGTCCAGTAGCTGACGCATGGCCGCATCGATGATCGGCAAACCCGTGCGGCCTTGTTGCCAGGCCGCCAGTTCTTGCGGAGCATCACGCCATTTCAGCGCTTCGGTTTCGGGGCGAAAAGCCCGGTGGCGGGAGACGCGCGGGTAACCCACCAGAATATGTTTGTAGAATTCGCGCCACAGCAGCTCATTGATCCAGGTGACCGCGCCAACGCTGCCAGTCTCGAACTCGCCATGGTTACTGACCAGCGCGGCATGCAGGCATTGACGCGGCGAAATCACGCCAGCCACAAGATACGCTGACAGCTGGCTGGTGCCGGGCTTGGCGGGGAAATCGCGCTCGCTGCGGTAATAGTCGATTTGCTCATCGCTGAATGCGGCCAGTCGGCGGCGGGCTTCATCTTCGCCCGCGGGCCACAAGGCTTGAAGCGCGGCACTGGGGCGCTCGAAGCCTTCTACCTGGTCGGGCACCGGGTCACTGTCGATGTTCAGTGCCTGTTTTTTTTTCGGCGCATGGACCAGTGGCGGCATGGCTTGATGCATGCGTGCATAGCAAACCTTGCGGAACTGGCTGAAGACCTTGAAGTAACTGCCGGTTTTGGTCACCACGCTGCCCGGTTTGAACAGCAGTTGATCCAGATAAGTGCGCCAGTGGATGCCTGCCTGGTCAAGGGCGCTCGCCACCGCCTGATCACGCCGGGTTTCATGGATGCCGTATTCATCGTTGGCATGCACGGCCTGGATCTTGTGCTCGCGACACAGCGTAAGCAACACGTTCGGTGCCTGGTCCCAGGTATTAGCGTGGCGAATCAACAACGGTACGTTCAGGCTGGCCAGTGCATTTTTGACCTGCGCGAGGTTGCGCATCCAGAAATCCACTTTGCACGCCGCGTCGTCATGGCGCCTCCACTGTTCTGGGCTGATCAGGTAGACGGCCACGGTCGGTCCCTGCTCCATGGCAGCGGTCAACGCCGTGTTGTCGTGAGTGCGCAAATCACTGCGCAGCCAAAGCAGTTGCATGGTCATTCCTTAGATAAGCCCGAGTTCTTGCAATGCGGTTTGTGCGGCCGGCGGGCCGTCCGCCAGGGTCAGGCCCTCTATGCGGGTCGCGGGGGTGACGAGTTCGTTGTAATGAATGCGCACAGCCGAGCCCACCAGCAGGGCAGGGCAGGCGACATTGGTCAGGAGCTTGGGAAACTGTCCGATGTTCAGCGCCTTGCTGGAGTACAGCAGCACCGCTCGGGACTTGAGCAGCTCGCTGGCCAGGGCCAGCTCACCGGCCGGGAGCGGCCAGTCAAAGACCTCCACGGCACAGTCACAACTGCTGATCAGCCAGGCCGTCAGCCACAAGTGAGGCTCCAGGGACAGGTCGGAATGATTGATCAGCAATACCGGCGCACCGCTCAACTGGCGGTTGTTGTGGTAAATCCGCGCGCCCAGCTTGCTGCGCAGCCAGGAGTAAAAGAACACGCGCTCCATCTGTCCGCCGAAATGACCTTGCCAGCGGCATTCCAGCTCTGACAGCAGCGGCATCAGCAACTGTTCGCAGAGCGTGCGCGGGGGATAAAGCGACATCGCTTGGTTGAACGCATCATCGACCCGGCGTTCGGCCAACTCACCGATGAGGGTGATCAGGGTTTGACGCAGTGCATCCCAGTCGTTGCCGGGCACGCTGGCCTCTTGCTGACGGCTGTCGATCAAATGCTTGACCTGGCTGACCGAAACGCCACGGTTCAGCCAGGTGAGAATGTTCATCACCCGCTGCACGTGATAATCCGAATAGAGCCGATGCCCCTTGGGCGTGCGATGGGGGACGATCAACCCATAACGGCGTTCCCAGGCGCGCAACGTGACGGCGTTGACGCCGGTTTGCCGAGCGACTTCGCGAATCGGCAACCAGCCCTCTTCAAGGGCCAGGCCAACTTCGTCTTCATGGTCGGGGTGGGTCGGGTCATTCATGGTTCAGATCGCATTCCGCAGGCTGAGGTTTTCCGGATGCGGTTGCATGTAAACCTGCAGCGCCACATAGGGATCGGGGTGTTGGCGGAAGTGATGCTTGAGCAAGGTCAGCGGCACGATCAGAGGCACGATGCCTTGATGGTATTGAGTGATGAGCTGCTGGATCTCCTGCTTGTCGGCGGCGCTGATGGTCTGTTTCAGATAGCCGGTCAAATGCTGCAGGACATTGGTATGTGTGCGACGGGTAGCGCATTTTTTCAGCGCGGCCATCAGGTCACTGAAATACTGCGCGGCGATGTCGTTTGGGTCGCTGCGGCCCATGCTGCCGAGCATGTTGCCCAGCGCTCTGTACTGAACCGGGTCGTTGGCCATCAGTTGATATTTATAGCGCGAGTGGAATTCGGTCAGGCTGCGGCGAGTGAGGCCGGCTTCGAGCAGTTCATGCCAGGCGGCATAGGCAAACACGCGGGTGATGAAATTTTCCCGCAGTATCGGGTCGTTCAGACGGCCGTCTTCCTCTACGGGCAGATTGGGATGGCGTGCGCAAAACGCCTTGGCGTAAATACCGGTCCCACCGCCGTCCACGGGGGCGCCGTTTTCCCGGTAAACCTTGACCCGCTCCAGGCCGCACGATGGCGACTTTTGCATGAAGATGTAGCCGCTGATGTCACTCAGTTCATCGGCCATCTGAACGCCGTAATCGGCCAGCGCCTGGGTAACATTCAGTTCGCGGTTGACGCTGCCTAGGGCTTGGGGATTTTCCGCATCACCCACCAACCGGATAGGTTCGCGAGGAATGCCCATGCCGATAGCCACTTCAGGGCAGGCAGGCACGAACTCGAAGTAGTCGGTCAGGGCACGGGTGCATAAGTGCGATTCTTTGTGACCGCCATTGAAGCGCACCTCGGCTCCCAGCAGACAGGCGCTGACACCTAGCTTCGGTTTACGGGATGCAGGCATGGTCATGGCGGAACCTCTGATCAGGACCTGTACAGATTCGGTTTTCTGTACAACTTCCTGTCATCATAGGTGCGCAGCTGTACAAGTCAAATTATTTGTACAGGTTATGTAGTGGCTTGTGCGGGAGGGGTTATCTGGCGGGGAGGAGCAAATCGGAAGAAAGTGACGTCATTGACACACAGACAGCGGACTCACCTTGACAAGGTTGGTGCTTCTTGGACGATTCAGCTACTTCCAGCCCATCCGCCAGGTCTCGTCGTTCTGCAAGGTCTGCCACGCCAGGCGTTCGCTGCGTTGCGTCAACACGGCCTGAAGTTCAACCTCCAGCACCGTGCCGTCTTCGTCGCGAAACAACTCGGTGACCATAAAATGTTTTTCCCGATTCACAGGACGTGCTGCCGTCCATTTCGACAGCAGCAGTTTGCTCGGGTTAAGCCGGTTCAATTCAGGTGTTCCATGAGGCGCCGTGCCGATTCCTGGCCGCTGAGCCAGGCGCCTTCGACGCGGCCGGACAGGCACCAATCGCCACACACATAAATACCCAGGTCAGGGTCGGACAACGCCCCCCATTCGTGTGCGCTGGCTGGCCGGGCATAAAGCCAGCGATGGGCGAGGCTGAAGCTGGGTTCGGGCATTGCGCAGCCGATCAACTCCGCAAACGCTCCATGCAAGTGCTCGATGACTGTTTCCTTGGGCATGTCCAGATGCTGCTTGCTCCAACTGCTGGTTGCATGCAACACCCAGGTGTCGAGGGTCACGTCGCGGCCCGGTTTGCTGCGGTTGCGAGCCAGCCAGTCAATCGGGCTGTCTTGCACAAAACAGCCCTCAAGCGGGGTTTGCAGCGGTTGGGCGAACGCCAGGGCGACGGCCCAGGTCGGGTCCATTTTTACGCCCGCGGCGACGCCTGCAAGTTTCGGCGCGGCTGCCAGTAACGTTGTCGCTTGCGGCGCTGGCGTGGCGATAATCACATGGCTGAAAGGGCCATGGCTCTGGCCTTCGGCATCCTGGAGATTCCAGTGTTGTTCACCCTGGAATACTTCTGTAATCCGGCAGGAAAACGTAACGGGCAAATCACCCAGCATGGCTCGGGTAATAGCACTCATGCCGGGCGTGCCCACCCAGCGCACTTGTTCGTCCGGCGACGGGCTGAGCTGGCCTGCATGATAGTTGTAGAGCGAAGGGGTCCACTGGGCCACGCAGCCCTGAGCCTGCCACTGTTGAACGGCCGCCATGAAGCGCCGATCACGGGCGGTGAAATACTGGGCGCCCATATCGAGGGAGCCTGCATCGCTGCGTTTGCTGGCCATCCTTCCACCGCTGCCGCGGCTTTTGTCGAAAAGATGGACACTGTGCCCGGCAGCATTAAGTGCCTGGGCGGCGGAGAGTCCGGCAATGCCGGTACCGATGATTGCGATAGGTACGGTCATAGGGGCCTCGTTACCTTGTCTGTACAGACTACGCCGTAGTTAAAACCTGTACAATATTGTTTTTTGGTATAACTTGCAGCCATCTGCGGCTTACACGTTGTCGAGTGCTGCTTGTACGGCTCACGCCAAAGATCCAGCACGTAAACGTCTTGTGCAACTGTGCGAAGGGATAGTCCCGCTTTACGCTTTCAAGGTTTGGCCTATCGTTCAAACACAGGCTGGAGATTTTTTTCAGCGTCTTGAAAAATAGACTACGCAATGGCCCCGAACGCCACTCAAGGAACCCTGCCATGCACATATTGCTGACCGGCGGTACTGGTTTGCTAGGACGTCAGTTATGCCGACTCTGGCAACAACAAGGTCACCAACTGACCGTCTGGAGTCGTCGACCCAGGGAAGTCACGCGTGTGTGCGGCGAGTCCGTGCGAGGCATCGCGCACCTCAACGAGCTTGGCGAAGAACCGGTGGATGCGGTGATCAACCTGGCTGGCGCGCCCATTGCGGACCGCCCCTGGACCCGCAAGCGCAAGGCGCTGTTGTGGGACAGCCGGGTCGGGCTGACCGAGCAATTGCTGGTTTGGCTTGAGCAGCGTGAGCACAAGCCTCGGGTGATGATCAGCGGATCGGCGGTCGGCTGGTACGGCGACGGCGGTGAGCGAGAGCTGGACGAGACCTCACAACCGGTCAACGAAGATTTCGCCAGCAAATTGTGTGGCGCGTGGGAAGAAACCGCCCTGCGCGCAGAAGCCTTGGGGGTGCGAGTCGTCGTCATTCGCACCGGGCTGGTGCTGTCCAAGGAAGGGGGCTTTCTGCAGCGGCTGTTGCTGCCTTTCAAGTTGGGAATGGGCGGCCCGATCGGCAGCGGTCGGCAATGGATGCCCTGGATTCACATTCAAGATCAAATCGCCGCCATTGATTTTCTGTTGCGAGAGAATGAAGCACAGGGTCCGTATAATCTCTGCGCGCCATCACCGGTACGCAACCGGGATTTTGCCAGGAGCCTGGCCGGGGTGCTGCATCGGCCCTCGTTCATGCCATTGCCCGGTATTGCCCTGAAGGTTTTGATGGGCGAGCTGTCTGTGTTGCTGCTGGGTGGACAGCGGGCTCGCCCGACCCGTCTGGAAGCCGCTGGTTTTATTTTTCGATTTGCCGAACTGGACGCCGCCCTGGATAACTTACTCGGCCGCCACTGAAATAGGATGTTGCATGACCGATCACGCGCTGTTACTGGTCAATCTGGGTTCGCCGGCCTCTACTTCGGTGGCGGACGTGCGCAGTTACCTCAATCAATTCCTGATGGACCCTTACGTTATCGATCTGCCTTGGCCGGTGCGCCGGTTGTTGGTGTCGTTGATCCTGATAAAACGCCCTGAGCAGTCCGCTCATGCCTACGCCTCGATCTGGTGGGACGAAGGCTCGCCCCTGGTGGTGCTGAGCAAGCGCCTGCATCAAGCGATGACCCACGAGTGGAAACACGGCCCTGTGGAACTGGCCATGCGCTATGGCGAGCCGTCCATCGAGACCGTTCTGACTCGCCTGGCCGGTCAGGGCATCAAAAAAGTGACGCTCGCGCCCCTGTATCCGCAGTTTGCCGACAGCACGGTGACCACGGTAATTGAAGAGGCAAAGCGAGTGGTGCGCACCCAAGACCTGAAAATGCAATTTTCAGTGTTGCAGGCCTTTTACGACCAGCCGGAGTATCTGGATGCGCTGGTGGAAAATGTTCGCCCGCACTTGCAACAACCTCATGATCATCTGTTGCTGAGCTTTCATGGTTTGCCCGAGCGTCATCTGCTCAAGCTCGACCCGACACGCAGCCACTGCCTTAAAGGCCCGGATTGCTGCATGACCGCGCCGCCTGAAGTCCTGGCGACGTGCTATCGCGCGCAGTGCATCCAGTCTGCGGCAGCCTTTGCCAACCGCATGGGCATCCCTGACGGCAAATGGTCGGTGTCCTTTCAGTCCCGTCTGGGACGGGCGAAATGGATCGAACCCTATACCGAGGCGCGCCTCGAAGCGTTGGCCGCTCAGGGCGTGAAGAAGTTATTGGTCATGTGTCCGGCGTTTGTCGCGGACTGCATCGAAACCCTGGAAGAGATCGGTGATCGCGGTGCGGAGCAGTTCAAGGCAGCGGGGGGAGAGGAGCTGGTGCTGATCCCGTGCCTGAACGATGACCCCAACTGGGCGGCGGCGCTGAACCGCCTGTGCGAGCGGGCGCCGTTGATGTTGTAAAGAACCCGTCGCGTTGGAGCGAGGCTTGCCCGCGAATCAGAATTTCAGGCGACCTATATGTATCGCCTGATACGACGTATTCGCGGGCAAGCCTCGCTCCAACGGGATTTGCGTTCAATACCGTCACATCTCTGCCACGAGAGCGCCCCACGTTGGAGCGAGGCTTGCCCGCGAATCAGAATTTCAGGCGACCTATATAGATCGCCTGATACGACGTATTTGCGGGCAAGCTTCGCTCCAACGGTCTCTTTAGTGGCCGTTACGGCAACTGATCATCCAGATGCTTGTTCTTCCAGCTGTCATTGCCCGGCAGCAGCAGGTTCAGCGCAATCGCAGTCACGGCGCACAGCGCGATGCCCTTGAGGCCGAAATCGTCCGGGCCGTTGCCGGTGCCGATCAACACACCGCCAATACCGAACACCAGCGTCACCGAGACGATGACCAGATTGCGTGCTTCTGCCAGATCGACCTTGTGGCGAATCAGGGTGTTCATGCCCACCGCTGCAATCGAACCGAACAACAGGCAGAGAATCCCGCCCATTACCGGCACCGGAATGCTTTGCAGCAGCGCACCGAACTTGCCGATGAAGGCCAGGCTGATGGCGAAGATCGCCGCCCAGGTCATGATCTTCGGGTTGTAGTTCTTGGTCAGCATCACGGCGCCGGTCACTTCGGCATAGGTCGTATTGGGCGGGCCGCCGAACAGACCGGCTGCCGTGGTGGCGATCCCGTCGCCCAGCAACGTGCGGTGCAGGCCGGGTTTCTTCAGGTAATCGCGCCCGGTCACACTGCCCACAGCGATCACCCCACCGATATGTTCAATGGCCGGAGCCAGGGCCACGGGCACGATGAACAGAATCGCCTGCCAGTTGAATTCCGGCGCCGTGAACGCAGGCAACGCCAACCAGGGCGCTGCGGCGATTTTTGCGGTGTCGACCACGCCGAAATAAAACGCCAGAGCGAACCCCACCAGCACCCCGGAAATGATCGGCACCAGGCGAAAAATCCCTTTGCCGAACACCGCGACAATCAGCGTCGTCAGCAGGGCAGGCATGGAGATCCACATGGCGACGTTATAGGGAATCAGTTCGGCACCATCGCCGGACTTGCCCATCGCCATATTGGCCGCAATCGGCGCCATGGCCAGGCCGATGGAAATGATCACCGGGCCAATCACCACGGGTGGCAGCAGGCGGTCGATGAAACCGGTGCCTTTGATCTTCACTGCCAGCCCGAGGAAGGTATAGACAAAGCCCGCCGCCATGATGCCGCCCATGGTCGCTGCCAGGCCGAACTGGCCCTTGGCGAGAATGATCGGCGTGATGAAGGCGAAGCTCGACGCCAGGAAAACCGGCACTTGCCGCCCGGTAACCAGCTGGAACAGCAAAGTGCCCAGGCCCGCCGTAAACAGCGCGACGTTAGGATCCAGCCCCGTGATCAATGGCATAAGTACCAGCGCACCGAACGCCACGAAGAGCATCTGCGCGCCCGATAAAACCGTGCGCCACAGTGGATCGTTGAACTCGTCCTGCTTCATTACGCGTCCTTTTGCTTGGTGCCGAAAATCTTGTCGCCGGCATCGCCAAGACCCGGAATGATGTAGCCGTGTTCGTTAAGACGCTCGTCGATGGAAGCGGTGTAGATCGTCACGTCCGGGTGAGCCAGCTCCACCGCTGCGATACCTTCCGGCGCGGCCACCAGCACCATGGCGCGGATTTCCTTGCAGCCGGCTTTTTTCAGCAGGTTGATCGTGGCAACCATCGAACCGCCGGTAGCGAGCATCGGGTCGATAATCATCGCCAGGCGCTCGTCGATCTCCGGTACCAGCTTTTCCAGATAAGTGTGTGCTTCGAGGGTTTCTTCATTGCGGGCCACGCCTACGGCGCTCACCTTGGCACCCGGAATCAGCCTGAGCACGCCATCGAGCATGCCGATGCCGGCGCGCAGGATCGGCACCACGGTGATCTTCTTGCCAGCAATTTTCTCGACCTTGACGGTGCCGGCCCAACCCTGGATGTCATAGGTTTCCAGAGGCAGATCAGCGGTGGCTTCGTAAGTGAGCAGGGAACCCACTTCCTGCGCCAGTTCACGGAAATTCTTGGTGCTGATGTCGGCACGGCGCATCAGGCCGAGCTTGTGGCGGATCAGCGGGTGACGTATTTCACGGATAGGCATAAAAAAGGCTCCGGGCGGGGGCAAAAAAACGGCCTAGGGTAATCTATTCAGCTGTTACTGTCCTACGTGTGTTACGGCGTTTTCATACGAATCCTGACACGTTAGTCCAGAATTGCTTGCTCTGACCCGAGCGGATGCGTACCTTTGCCCGCTTTTCTTACACTGCCCCCACTGGAGAGCGTCATGTCTGCTGATCTCGAGCATATCCGTCAAATCATGCGCGAGGCTGACTGCCTCTACACCGAAGCCGAAGTCGAAGCCTCTATCGCTCGGGTCGGCGCGCAAATCAATGCCGAACTTGCCGACCGCAACCCGGTGGTGTTCTGCGTGATGAACGGCGGCCTGATCTTCGCTGGCAAGCTGCTGACTCACTTGAACTTCCCTCTGGAAGCCTCGTACCTGCACGCGACCCGTTATCGCAACGAAACCAGCGGCGGCGACCTGTTCTGGAAAGCCAAGCCAGAAGTCTCGTTCATTGATCGCGACGTGCTGATCATTGACGACATCCTCGACGAAGGTCACACCCTGGGTGCGATCATCGACTTCTGTAAACACGCCGGTGCCAGCGCTGTACACACTGCCGTACTGATCGACAAGGATCACGATCGCAAGGCCCGCCCTGACCTGAAAGCCGATTTCGTCGGTCTGCCGTGCATCGACCGCTACATCTTCGGTTACGGCATGGATTACAAAGGCTACTGGCGCAACGCAGCCGGGATCTACGCGGTTAAAGGGATGTAATCCTGACACCGTGGGACCGGCTTTAGCCGGGGAGGGGTATTTCAGGCGATGCAGATGCAGCGAACGCCCTGGCCTCTTCCCGGCTGAAGCGGGTCCCACAGGTTCTCCGTTTGCTGCGCGACAGCGCGTTTCTGCATGCTAAAGTGCCAGCCCAGTTCTTGCGGAAAGTCGAAATGAAGCTGTTGATCCGTAGCGCTGCGTTGGCCATGTTGTTCGGCTTGCCCCTCGTGGCAACCGTTTCAGCCGAGCCAATGCATGCCCAGTATTTGCCGCCTGATGACCTGAACGTTCGGGAAGGCCAACCCGAACAGCAACAGTTGCTGCAGATCACCGAGTATTCGGTGGTGATCGGTTCCCAGCGTCAGTCCAATCAACAACCGATTCCGGTGACATCGCCGATATTGCTGCGCCTCAAGGGCAAGCCCTTGAACAAGGGAGCGACGATAGCCGAGGTGCTGATCCATTTCGACGGCGAAAGCAAAAGCCTGAAGAAGCCGACCTTTGATGATCAAACCCGCACGCTCACCTTGTATTACCCGGTCACGCAGTACCGGGTGCTGCTGGATCTGCTGCGCAGCGAAAAGGTCTATTGCCAGTTCCTGAGCTACGCCAACGGCCACGTCTGGGCCGACTTGCACACCACGCCTGCGCGTATGCGTTGAGCCTTTAGCCGGGTGGGGGGTAAACTGCCCGCCGGTTAACATGTCCGCGATTCAGTGGGAGTCAGCAATGCGTAAAGATAAGAAGCAGTTGATCGGAGACGAGATCGGCGATGCGCAGGTCAAATCGTTTCTGGACTTCGAGCCGGTCGACGCCACGTCGCCGTCGCTGCACAAGCTGATCAAGGCCTACCGTGGTTTGCGGGTCAATGATTTCGAGCGTTTTCTGGTGTTCTTCCGCGAGGCGGGTTACGACCTGGAAGGCAAGGACGAACACGGGAATGACTTCATTGCCTTGATCAAGGATCAGCGCAATGCCGAGGAATACATCGAACTGATCGAAAAGGCTCGCGGCTGATACCGGCTGTCTTTGCGGTCAAACGCCAGAGCAAAAAAAACGCCCGCAAGGGCGTTTTTTTATGGGGGACGATTACGCGATGCTTTGCGCTTCGCTGCGTTTCTCGACCAGTTCAAGGCGCTCGTTGTTCAGGGTGCTGACGCGCTCATACAGCTGCGCGTCGGTTTCCAGCGCTTTTTCCCGGGCCGGGAAAATCTCGTTGAGCTTGGCCGCCCATTCGCCACGGGCTTTTTCCGGGAAGCAGCGGTCAAGCAGTTCCAGCATGATCGAGACGGTGACCGATGCGCCAGGGGAAGCGCCCAGCAACGCCGCGAGGCTGCCGTCTTTCGCGGAAACCAGCTCGGTGCCGAATTGCAGCACGCCGCCTTTCTTGGCGTCTTTCTTGATGATCTGCACCCGCTGCCCGGCCACTTCCAGGCGCCAGTCTTCAGCCTTGGCTTCAGGGTAAAAACGACGCAGGGAGTCAAGGCGCTGTTCCATGGACTGCATCACTTCGCTGACCAGGTATTTAGTCAGGTCCATGTTGTCCCGGGCCACGGCCAGCATCGGTTTGATGTTGGCGGCGCGAACCGACAGCGGCAGATCCAGAAAGGAGCCGTGCTTGAGGAACTTGGTGGTGAAACCGGCGTATGGCCCGAACAACAGGGATTTCTTGCCATCCACCACACGGGTGTCGAGATGTGGTACGGACATCGGCGGCGAACCCACGGCCGCCTGGCTGTAAACCTTGGCCTGGTGGTGTTTGACCACTTCCGGATTGTCGCAACGCAGCCACTGGCCGCTGACCGGGAAACCACCGAAACCTTTGCTTTCTTCGATGCCGGACATTTGCAGCAACGGCAAGGCCGCGCCACCTGCGCCGAGAAAGACGAATTTTGCGTCGATTTCGCGGGTGCTGCCGCTGTTCACGTCTTTTATGCTGACGCTCCAGCCAGCGCCCTTGCGGCTCAGGCCGGTCACGCGCTTGCAGTATTTGACCTGAGAGTCCGGCGTGCTGGTCAGGTGTTTGAGCAACTGATTGGTCAGGTTGCCGAAGTTGACGTCGGTGCCATGCATCACGCGAGTGGCCGCGATTTTCTCATCGGCTGGACGGCCGGGCATCATCAAAGGCATCCACTCGGCCAGGGTTGCCTTGTCTTCGGTGTACTCCATGGACGCGAACGCGTGATGCGTGCGCATGGCTTCGTAGCGAGTCTTGAGAAAAGCGATGCCTTGCTCGCCCTGGACAAAGCTCAGGTGAGGCACGGGAGCGATAAACGACTTCGAGGAGCCGAAGGTGCCTTTTTGGGTGAGGTACGCCCAGAACTGCTTCGAGACTTCGAACTGGGTATTGATGTGCACGGCTTTTTTGATGTCGATGGAACCGTCGGCCGCGGGCGGCGTGTAGTTCAGTTCGCAAAGCCCGGCGTGACCGGTACCGGCGTTGTTCCACGGGTTGGAACTCTCCGCAGCGCCTGAATCCATCAGCTCAACGACTTCCAGCTTCAGGCTGGGGTCGAGCTCTTTGAGCAGTACGGCGAGGGTGGCACTCATGATGCCTGCCCCGACCAATACCACATCAACTGCTTCGTTATGCGCCATTAACGCGTCTCCAAAATCTGCAGCACCAAATTGACGGCATACGATCCCGAGGTCGGTCGCCAGGTTGCGGGGCGTGGATCAAAGTAGTCCCCAGGTAACGCTGGCCAGGATCGGCATGTCCGGTTCTTCGCAATTTTTCGCATCGTCAACGGAGGTCACCCTTCGGACCTGAATGTGCTGTTCTAAAAGCTTGCATGAACGCATTTTTCAGGTCGGTCGGCCATTCGACTATCGTCAAGGCCCCCGGTAATGCAACCAAATCCGTAGGGGACAGGCTTCAGACTCCGGTCATGGAGACTGCGCAGCAGCGATCAATCCTGTTCAAAGGGGCTGGGTCAGACGCTGATAATGGTGCATTTACAAACGCGTACCTATTCATTTGCTCGCCACACTCTTGTGAAGTTGTGAAACCCGTTTTTTTCACGCTCTTTTGGAAACGTGAAGCTCAAACCTCAAAAAGGGCTGCGCAATGGCAGCTCTGGCAGATCAAAGGCAGGCAAGAGTAAGGCGCTTTTTGGCAGGAAAGGTTCGAAACGATCCGCCGGCCAGCGAGTACAGGTGTCTGCACATGATCTGTGTGGGCGGCTCTCTGTGGGCGATACGAAGGCGCTAATTCGGTGATTAGCAATGCTGCGAGGCCCGATCAGGAGACGTCCTTATAATCGGGGGGAGATTATAGCGATGAAACGCAGGGAATTGATCTGATTAAGTGACTTTTATTCGTTGTGCGGTCAGATGATGAGCATTGCCCGGGCCGCGGATCGACCGGCGGCTCTGTGCAGACGGGCATGGGCTGGCAGTGGGCGACCCAGCCAGGTGCAATTTTCTTCGACGATTTCTACCCATTCATGCCCTGTTGGCGCCTGGCGGCAGTGTTTGAACGCGCGGCAAACGCCCGACTGATCGACACGAGCGTAGTGGCGGTACTTGCGACGTGGGCTGAACAGTGACCAGAGAAAGTCCATGGCGATGCTCCTGTTGGATTGAGCATAGGGTGCACGCTGGACGTGACATCATGGTTACACCCGTGTTGCTGAACCATTGCGGTCTGTTTACAGTCCGATTTTCAACTGGTTAGCGTGCCGTGCGCGCCGCTATACTGCGGCACATTTAGTGCCCTGCCCATGGAGAAATGAGCATGCTGCGTCGAATTTTGTTTGGTTTGCTTGCTGTCAGCAGTCTTACACTGGCCGGCTGTGCCCTCAGTCCGCAACAACTTAGTCCGCAACCCAAGCTGACCGCCCAACTCGCACCGGTAGGCCGTGGCCAGCCGGTTGTCGTGCGCGTGGTCGATGGGCGTCCAGGCCCGACACTGGGTACCCGCGGCGGCACTTACCCGGAAACCAGCGCCATCAGCGTCTCCAGTGCGGACCTGCTGCCTAAACTTCAGGCCCAGGCCGAGGCCGCTGTTCGCCTGCTAGGCTTCACGCCGAGCTCGAGCGGTAACGGTCCGCAATTGACCGTGACCCTGGCAGACCTTAAATATCAGTCGCCCAAGCAAGGGCTGTATGTCACCGAGGCGACGATCGGTTCGACCTTCCGTGCCGACGTGCAGAACAACGGCCGCAGCTACAGCGGTCGCTACGCCGCTTCGCTGGACCAACGCTTCGGCATGGCACCGAATCAGGAGACCAACACCAAGCTGGTCAGCGACGTGCTGAGCGACGCGCTGACGCGTCTGTTCCAGGATCAGACCATCGCCAGGATGCTGGCTGAGTAACAGCGTTACCGCTGAATCAAAAAAACCCGGCGCTCTGTGAGGAGGCCGGGTTTTTTGTTGTATGAACGGTCCGCTTACATCAAGCCGCCTGCTGGTAAAAATCCAGAAAGCTGAAGCCGGTCTGCTGATCCATATCCGGCAGATCGTGATGCTGGTGGCCGCCAAGGGCGCAGTACACCAGCCAATGGCGGTCCTGGACGTTGAATGAAAGACCGTCGATCAACGCTTCCTGCTCATCGCTCGGGGCGATCAGATAGAGGCGGTCCTGGTTGATTGCGTGCAGCATGACAAGCTCCAAAAGGGATCAAGGTCCAGCCTCGAGGAGCCATACAGTGCCCGGTTCAGGTTACGTTAAGGTGACGATGGCTAGATTGAATGGCAGATCAATCACGAATCTGCGGGCCCCCTTACACAGGAGCCAACGAGGCCGTCATGTCGCTGTTATCTCTGACTCCTGCCTTCACCCTCAACCTGTTCGCGCTACTGGCCGCTTGCCCTGGCGTGGCCTTGCTGTGCGCGACCCGCAACCGCGAGCGGCGCGAGCTCAAGCATCTGGCGGTGCTCTCGGCGTTGTCGCAGATTGATGAACCGATGCATTTAATGGACGGGGCGTCGTTGCGGATGAACCGGCTCTGCTACCGGGTCGGGGCGGCCTGCCTGGGGTTTGCCTTGCTGATGTCGTGGGTCAGCACATGGCTGTGAATGAAAAAAAGGCGCTCTTGACTTCAGGAGCGCCTTTTTTAAAGCCCGGCCGCGTTACAGGGCAAGGCCCGCCTTGACCCGATACTGATTGCGCACCGGCGTGGCGTACTGCTGAATCAGGAAGGGGCGATGATCGTCGGGGCACTGGGTGAGACGACGCTGCCATTCTTCCTGCGCCTTTGCCAGTTCTTCGGCAGGGAACACGTCCGCCGCCAAGGGCACGTTCAGGCTCGGATCGGCATCGGTCCATTGCGCATAGGCCAGATAATGCACCGGAAACAGGCGATACCCACCCAGGATCTGGCGATCCATTTCGATGGCCAGTGCTTTGGTGTCTTCGAACAGCTCGGTGATCGGCGGCGCGAAGTTAACGTGCACCCGGCCTTTGTAGCCGGTGATCCCGAGGGCAATGCTGACATCGTCCTCGCCCGGCACCTTGGTGTAGGTTCCGGTGGTGGCGCGGATATACAGCTCCCGCGCCTTGGCCTGGTCGCACGGATCGTATTCATAGCTGATCGATACGGGCGTCAGGTTCAGCGAGCGGATCACCTCGGCGAACGGCTCATCCTTGCGGCTCATGTGGAACATTTTAAGGATGGCGGATTCGGTGCGGTCGTCGCCGTCCTTCGCGCGGCCTTCGGCCTGAGCGATCCAGATCGACTGGCAGTCGTTGCGAATCGAGTGGTTGATGTACGCCGACAGCAACTGGTAGGCGGCCATCTTTTCTCGACGTCCGGTAATGGAGCGGTGCACGATGAAACTCTTGTTCAGGCGCATCAGGTCGCTGACGAACGGCTTTTGCAGCAGGTTGTCGCCGATAGCGATACGCGGTGTCGGCAGGCCCGCGTGATAAACCGCGTAATTGACGAAGGCCGGGTCCATCACGATGTCTCGGTGGTTGGCCAGAAACAGGTAGGCACTGCCGGACTTGAACTGCTCGACACCGGTATAGGTCACACCGTCAGTGGCGCGCTCAATGGTGTGGTCGACGTAGTACTCGACCTTGTCCTGGAGCGTGGCTACCGAATCGATACCGGCAAATTCGCGGCGCAGCTTGCGCGCCAGCACCGGTTGCAGCACCCAGCCCAGCGCACCGGCCAGACGTGGGAAGCGAAAATGAGTCAGGATCGCGAGGAACGCTTTGTCGCTGAGCAGGCGCGCGAGTACAGCTGGGACTTCGGCGTCGTCGTAAGGTCGGATGGCATCGAATTCGCCCATCATGCTCTCTTGTAGGGAATGGCAGGAAAAGGGAGGCTGGGTCTGAAAATAACGTCCAGACTCGGAAATGGAACATCAGCCTTCAAATAGAGCGCGATTATACGCACAACTGGTCCGGGAGACCTTGATGCAGGAAGTACAGAGTTATGATTGCCCTTATTGTGGCGAGCCCGTCGAAGCGGTACTGGATTTGTCCGGTGGGGATCAACACTACATTGAAGATTGCCCGGTCTGCTGTCGGCCGATTGTTTTCGATCTGCAGACGGACGGGGAAGACTGGAATCTGGACGTTCGCAGCGAGAACGAGTGATGCAAAAAATCTATGAACCGCAGAACTTGCTCGAAGGTGAACTGCTGTTAGGCATGCTTGCCAGCGAAGGCGTGCAGGCGCACCTGACGGGGGAGCATCTGCTAGGCGCTGCCGGTGAGTTGCCGATTTTCGGTCTGCTGGGGATTTCGGTGGACAACGATCAGGCCGAACACGCACGGGCGTTGATCACTGCGTACAATGCTGCGCTGCCTGTGTCCGGCGACGAACCGGATAATTTTCCTGACGTACTGGTGTGCTGACCCGCTGCCTGATTCTGTTTTTTAGCTGCCAGAAAAGAGTTCTTTTGCCCTTATGTGTGGACGTTATGCCCTGTTTCGCTGGACGCCCGCTTTTGCGGCCTTGCCCGGTTTTCCGGCTGACCAACAGGCGCAGTGGAATATATCCCCGGCCGATTCGGTACTGATGCTGCGTGCCAGCGCCCAGGTGGAGGGTGAACTGGAAGTGGCGCGGGCACGCTGGGGCCTGACGCCTGCCTGGCTGACTGACCTGTCCCGCACGCCGGCCCACGCCCGCGCCGAAACCTTGGTCGAGCAGCCGATGTTCAAGGATGCGTTTCGCTCACGTCGCTGTCTGCTGCCCGCCAATGGCTTTTACGAATGGCGCGGCACAACCCGCAAGCGACCGTTCTGGCTGACACCGGGAGAGGGCTCGGCGCTGTTTTTTGCCGCGATCTGGGAGGCGTATCCCGTGCAAGGGCACACGTACCTGAGCGTCGCGGTCGTGACCCAGCTTGCCGCCAACCAGCGTCGCCCCCTGATTCTCGATGCGCAGGGCCAAAAGGACTGGCTGGCCGCCGACACCCCTTTGGCGACCTTGCAGGCGCTGTTGGCCAGCCCGCAAACGGCCCTGCGCGAAAGACCGCTGGCCAATCTGGTCAACGATCCCAAGCTCAACGCGCCGGAGTGTCTGACGCCTTTGTGACTGAACCCTTCGTTGGGGCGCCCAGACGGCTTGCCCGCGAGGGCGTCAACGTCAATCAATAAAAGCATCGACTGAAACGCCTGTTCGCGGGCAAGCCTCGCTCCAACGCGGGTTAGCCTGCCTTCCTACACCTTGAACTGATTGATCAAGCGACGTTGCTGCTCGGCCAGTTTGGTCAGCTCTGCGCTGGCCTTGCTGGATTCATCGGCACCGCCCGCGACCTCATTGGCGACCTGACCAATATTGATCACGTTGCGGTTGATGTCGTCGGCCACGGCGCTTTGCTCCTCGGCGGCGCTGGCGATCTGGGTGTTCATGTCGTTGATCACCGATACCGCCTTGGTGATGGTGTTCAGTGCTTGCGCTGCGTCGGCGGCATGGCTGACGCTTTCGGCGGTCCTGGACTGACTGCCTTCCATGACCTGAACCACCTCGCGCGTGCCGCTTTGCAACGCCTGAATCATGCTCTGAATTTCCTGGGTGGCCTGCTGCGTCTTCTGCGCCAGATTGCGCACTTCGTCGGCAACGACCGCAAAGCCACGCCCTTGCTCGCCAGCGCGGGCGGCCTCGATAGCAGCGTTCAACGCCAGCAGGTTGGTCTGCTCGGCGATGCCGCGAATGGTGGTCAGGATCGCGTTGATGTTCTCGCTGTCTTTGGCCAGGGTTTGCACGACATTCACTGCGCGGCCTATTTCAACCGCCAGGTTACTGATCGATTGGGATGTGTTTTGCACGATCTGCATGCCTTCGTGGGCGGCGCTGTCCGCGTGGCTGGCCGCTTGCGCTGCCTGGGTTGCGTTACGCGCCACGTCCTGGGCCGTTGCGGTCATCTCGTGTACCGCCGTAGCGACCAGGTCGATTTCCGACATCTGCTTCTGCACGCCCAGATTGGTGCGGATGGCGATATCAGCGGTGTGCTCCGAGGAATCACTGACCTTCTGCACAGACGTCACGACCTGACTGATCATGACCTGCAGTTTGCTCAGGAACGTATTGAAACCCTGGGCAATCTGTCCGGTTTCATCGACCCTGTCGCTGTTCAGGCGTTTGGTCAGATCCCCGTCGCCCTGAGCAATGTCATCGAGCATGACGACCATCTGTTTGAGGGGGCGCGCGATTGCACGTCCTGCCAGCCAGATCACCAGCAAGCCCAAGGCTGCTATGAGCAAACCCACCATGGTCATGCCGAAAATGTTACTGCTGTGCTGCTGCTCAAGATCACGTTGCAGCGCATTCAGTTCGGCCATGACCGCATCGAGGGGCAACTGCATCATCAAGGTCCAGCGCGCATCGGTCGCGCCGATACCGAAGGGCATGTACACCTCGATATGGCCGTGCTCCTTGTCGATGTCATAGCGCACCTCGCCCACGTTGATTTTGGCCAGGTTGGCCACTTCGTTGGCGTCCATCAGGACGCTGGCCTTTTCGCCCAGCCTGGATGGATCTTTGGTGTAGGCAACCAGCGAGCCATTGCTGGAGATCAAGGCCATTTCCCCGGCGCCGTCGTAGAGCTTTTTGTCTGCGGCCTCAAGCATCTCCTGGATGAAGTTCACCGACAGGTCGGCGCCGACAATGCCCTGGAACGTGCCGTTGATCATGATCGGCTGGATGAAGGACGAGAGCATCACCATCTTGCCGTCGAGGGGGTAGGGCGCCGGGTCGATGACGCAGGGTTTTTTGGTTTCCCGGGAGCACAGGTAATACTCACTCGAACGCACGCCGGTGGGCAGCAACCGGGTGTCTTCAAGGCTGGAGAGTTTTTCCAGGGTCAGGCTGCCGTCTGCCTTGCGATACCACCACGGCATGAAGCGGCCATCTTTCGGGTCGGCACCCGTTGTGGTCGAGCCCACATACGCCGCGTCATTGTGGTCAAGAACGTCGGGTTCCCAGCCTATATACGCGCCGAGAATCTTCGGATTCTGCTCCACGGCACTGCGCAGCAGATTGAGCATTTGCTCGCGACTGATCTTCAGTTGCGGCTGGCCGTTGCTGTCGTTGATACCCAGCAAGGCGTTGGTGGCGGCTAAACCTGCCGTGAGCAGGAGCGGTGTTTCAAGTTCGCGCTTGATCTCGCTGGCCTGGTTGCGGGCCAGCGCGCCAAGACGCGACTCTACCGAGCGCTCGAACTGCGCCTGGGTTTGTTGCTCAACCATCGCCTGGGTTCTCGCTCCAGCAAACAGTGCATACAGCACTAAGGCGACAATGATGCTGAGTACGATGGCGCTCGTCAGTGCAGCGACTGAAGACTGGATCGATTTGAACTTCATAGAGGGCTCCGGACGCTAGGGTACGTCTGTAGTTGTCTATCGGCTAATCTCTGAAGAAGCATGAACACACTGGCTGAATTTGACGTTAGTAGTGTTAAAACGTCGTAATCAGACAGGTCGTTCGCGTGTTCATCAATGGGGGCAGCTGACCGGCAAGACGATTGTTTGCTGGCGTGCACACTCTTTGCCGCTTAGGATGCCAGCACGATTCCAGGGAGATTCATCATGCGTCGTTCATTTGCTTTATGTGCCTTGAGTACCAGTCTGTTGCTCAGCGGTTGCCAATCGGTGAACACCACCAGCGGGGATGCGGTCGGTGTGGAGCGCAAGCAGTACATGTTCAGCATGCTGTCGACCGATGAGGTCAACAAAATGTATGCCCAGTCCTATCAGGAAACCGTGACCGAGGCCTCCGGCAAGGGCGTGCTCGATACCACCAGCGCCAATGCCAAGCGGGTGCATGCCATCGCCGACCGGTTGATCGCCCAGGCACCTAAACTGCGCCCGGACTCAGCCCAATGGCAGTGGGAAGTGAACCTGATCAAGAGCGATGAGCTGAACGCCAACTGCGGGCCTGGCGGCAAGATCTTTGTCTACAGCGGCTTGATCGATAAACTGAAGCTGACAGACGATGAGCTCGCCGCAGTGATGGGGCACGAGATTGCCCATGCGTTGCGCGAACATGGTCGCGAAGCGATGTCCAAGGCGTATGGCGTGGCGATGGCCAAGCAAGGGGCGGGGGCGCTGCTGGGGTTGGGGCAGGACAGCCTGGCGCTGGCCGATACCGTGGTCAATTACAGCCTGACGCTGCCGAATAGCCGCGGCAATGAAAACGAGGCTGATCTGCTGGGTCTGGAATTGGCCGCGCGCGCCGGTTACAACCCTAATGCCGCTATTACCTTGTGGCAGAAGATGACTCAGAATTCCGGTGGTTCTCAACCCGAATTCATGAGCACTCACCCGGCCTCCGACAACCGCATTGCCTCGTTGCAGGCAGCGATCCCCAAGGTGATGCCGTTGTATCAGGCGGCCAAAAAATCCTGAGTTGAGTGAATGTCCAGCTTTTGAGGGCCGTTCACCGGGTGGGGCTGGCTAAAGCCGGTCCCACACGGAATGCTGTGACCTGTAGGAGCGAGCTTGCTCGCGATAGCGTCGCGTCAGCCTGCGTCAGGCGGCGACACCTGCACACAACCGCCCGACGCGCATCAGGCTAAGCCGCGCCCGTTAAACCCACCCACTTACCTGCATCGCCTTGTACACCGCCACCAGCGCCAGTACGAAGAACGCGCTGGCCGCCAGGCGGCGAATCAGCGTCAGTGGCAGCTTCTCTGCGGCAAAGTTACCCGCCAGGACCACCGGGACGTTGGCAATCAGCATGCCCAGCGTGGTGCCGAGAATGACCAGCCACAGGTAGGAGTATTGCGCTGCCAACATCACCGTGGCGATTTGCGTCTTGTCGCCGATTTCCGCGATGAAGAAGGCAATCAGCGTGGTCAGGAATGGCCCGAACTTGCGCCCGTTACCGGTTTCGTCGTCGTCCAGCTTGTCCGGCACCAGCGTCCACAGCGCGGTGGCGGTGAAGCTTGCGGCGAGGATCCAGTGCAGCGTGGCATCGGAGAAGAAATTGCCGACCCAGGCACCTACCGCGCCCGCTGCTGCGTGGTTGGCCAGCGTGGCCGCGATAATGCCGGCGATGATCGGCCAGGGCTTGCGAAAGCGGGCGGCGAGAATGAGGGCGAGCAGTTGGGTCTTGTCACCGATTTCGGCCAATGCGACGACAGCGGTGGGGACCAACAGGGATTCCAGCATCAGGGTTTTCCTAAGGGGCGGGTCGACACGGCTATGACACGTACAGCCTTCCCGCCCCGGGTAAGGTGTTCGTGTCATAGGTCTTGTCAAACCACCGATCCGTCTGAGCGGATTCCGGGTCGTACGCACCATGGTCTGAGGACCAAGTATGTTGATGCGTACCGGACGAGCATGGCGCTCGTGGGAGACTACTCCCCTAGGACGGTGCGGATTCTGCCTACGCACGCCGCATTCGGCAAGCGCTTATTTTCAGGCGCGCTTGGCGCGATAAACCCGGAAACCATTGCCCTGCGCCTTGACTGCGCACACGCCCAAGTGCTCCTCGATAAGCGGCTGATACTTGAGGAACGCATTCGCAACCAAGCGCAGTTCGCCACCGGATTTCAGATGTTGGCGTGCTTTTCGCAGCAGGTTTTCCGTTGCCTGATAGTCGGTGTGTACCCCGACATGGAACGGCGGATTACTCAGAATCGTGCTTAAACCCATGGGCGCCGCGTCGATGCCGTCGCCCGTCAACACTTCGGCTTCCAGGCCATTGGCAGCCAGCGTCAGACGGCTGCTGGCGGTGGCGAAGGCATCCACGTCGAGCATGATCACGTTGTTGTGCGGGTAGCGACGTTTTACCGCAGCCCCCAGCACGCCGGCACCACAGCCGAAGTCCAGCAGGTTGCCACTGGGCAGCTTGTCGATGTTCTGCAACAGCAGCGCCGAGCCACGATCCAGGCGGCCGTGGCTGAACACGCCCGGCAAGCTGACCACTTTGAGTGGCCCGTCATCCATTTCCACCTCGTAATGCTGGGCGAGGCTTTCCAGGGTTTGTGCTTGCGGGGCACTTTCCACGGTCACCTGCCAGAGCTGGCAGTGACGGGCGCTGTCCAGCTTGCGCGCACGACCGAACGGGCTTAACTGGCGCGCAGCGGCTTCGATACCGCTGCGTTTTTCACCGACCAGAAAGAGCTCGCGTCCTGCCAGACGGGAGGCCAGGGCATTGAGAATATAGTCGGTCAGGTCACGGGATTTGGGCAAAAACACCACGGCGGCGTCGAAGGGTTCGGCCGGCGCGTCGACGCCGAAGTGCGTGCGCCCTTCGAAGCGTGCATCCAGCGCGGCCTGATCGCCCGCGTGCCAGCACCAGCCGCGTGCCAGGGGCAGACGACCCAGCAGATCGTCTGCCGGCAATCCGGCCAGCAGCAGCGAACCCTGAAACAGCTCGGCCTGACGGAGTAACACTTCACTGCGCGGGTCCATGGGAGGGCTCCTTGAAAAGGGGCGCAGTCTAGCAGCTTGAATGCGCTGTTGGAGCGAGCGGGCCGCGTTCCGACTTGCCCGCGAATCCGGCGCTTCGGTGGGCCAGACCCACCGCGTAAACTTTCTTCGCGGGCAAGCCTCGCTCCAACAAGCTTCTCCAGCCCCGGCTTAACTCACCACCCGTACCGGCTCGCCGGCAAAAAACGCCCAGGCATTTTCCGTGACCTGGCTGACGATCCGTTGGCGAGCCTCGCGGGCGCCCCACGCGCTGTGGGGCGTGATGATCAGACGGGGAATATCGCCAGCCAGCAGCGGGTTGCCTGCAACCGGCGGTTCCACGGTCAAGACATCGGACGCGGCACCGCCCAGATGGCCGCTGCGCAGCGCATCGGCAAGGGCCTGTTCATTGATCAGCCCGCCGCGAGCGGTGTTGATCACATAAGCGTGGGGCTTCAAGAGGCTCAATTCGTGATGCCCGATCATGTCGCGGGTGTGCTCGTTGAGCGGGCAGTGCAGCGTCAGGGCGTCGACTTGCGGCAGCAGTTCTTCCAGCGGCAGGCGATCTGGGCGGGCAGGGCGGCCGGGGACTTGCCCCAGCAGAACGTGCATGCCAAAGGCTTGTGCCAGTTTTGCCACTGCGCTGCCGAGCTCACCGTGCCCCAACAGGCCCAGGGTTTTACCTTCCAGCTCGAAAATCGGGAAGTCCAACAGGCAAAACTGGGTGGATTTTTGCCATTGGCCTTGTTGCACGGCGTTCTGGTAATCCGGCAGGCGCGTGGCCAGGGCGAGCAACAGCATCAGCGTGTGCTGAGCCACCGACGGGGTGCCGTAGCCCTGGCAGTTACTGACGGTGACACCGTGCGCGCGGGCGGCGGCCAGGTCGACGTTATTGGTGCCGGTGGCGGTCACCAGAACCAGCTTCAAGTCAGGGCATGCGGCGAATGCGTCGGAGTCGATCATGACCTTGTTGGTGATCGCCACGGTGGCGCCTTGCAGGCGCTCGATGACCTGATCGGGCGTGGTGCTGTCATGCAGTACCAGTTCGCAGAAGCATTCCCTCAGCGCGCTGAAGTCCAGATCGCCCAGATCCAGGGAAGTGTGATCAAGAAAAACTGCCTTACCGTGATTACTCATCAGCTGTACCTGTCTTTGAACGTTTTGAAAGCTTAAGGTGATCAGCCTAACAGAGCGAAATGCTTGCTTACATTTGGAGAAACCCATGTATTGGGCAGAATTTCTGACCGTCGCCTTGATCCACCTGCTCGCCGTCGCCAGCCCGGGTCCGGATTTTGCCGTGGTGGTGCGTGAAAGTGTCACCCATGGCCGCAAAGCCGGTACCTATACCGCCATGGGCGTGGGGACCGCGATTTTCCTGCATGTGGGCTATTCGCTGCTGGGGATCGGGCTGATCGTTTCTCAATCCATCGTGCTGTTCAATGCACTGAAGTGGGCGGCTGCGGCTTATCTGCTGTACATCGGCTTCAAGGCCCTGCGTGCCAGACCGGCCAGCGCCAGCGATGCGCCGGTCAAGCTGGCACAGGGCGAGCGTACCGCCCGGGGCGCCTTCGCCAGCGGTTTCGTCACCAACGGTTTGAATCCCAAGGCGACGCTATTCTTTCTGTCGCTGTTCACGGTGGTCATCAATCCGCACACGCCGCTTGGGGTGCAGGCGGGCTACGGTGTTTACCTCGCGGTGGCAACCGGGCTGTGGTTCTGCATGGTGGCGCGGCTGTTCAGCCAGGAGCGAGTACGCGCCGGGTTTGCTCGCATGGGCCATTGGTTTGATCGGGCCATGGGGGGCGTGCTGGTGGCGTTGGGCGTGAAGCTGGCGTTTACCGAGATTCATTGATAGCCCCCGCACGAGAGGCGATCGCACAGCAGGCACCGGACCGGCCGGGCTTTTCCCGGCGAAAGCCGGTCCCACGATCAGTTCAGAGGATTAGGCAATATTTGATAAGCGCACGCTTGCCCGCGACGGGATCGCTCCGGCTTGAAGCGGGTGTGATATAGCCAATCGCCTTCATCCGGCTCGTCCAGCAAATCATCCCTTCGGCTGATTTGGCTGGCGGCACTGGCCTCTAGAGTGCATATTTTCAAGCCTCGACTGTGCACTCGAAAAGGAACTCCTATGCTGCAGACCCGCGTTATTCCACCAGCCGATGGCGCCTATCAGTACCCCCTGTTGATCAAGCGGCTATTGATGTCTGGCAGTCGCTATGAAAAAACGCGTGAAATCGTCTATCGCGACACTGTTCGCTATACCTACCCCGAGCTCAACGAGCGGGTCTGTCGCCTGGCCAATGTCTTGACCGCCGCTGGCGTCAAAGCCGGTGATACCGTGGCGGTCATGGATTGGGACAGCCATCGTTATCTGGAGTGCATGTTCGCCGTCCCCATGATCGGCGCGGTCATCCACACCATCAATGTGCGGCTTTCACCCGAGCAGATTCTCTACACCATGAACCATGCCGAAGATAAGTTCGTGCTGGTCAACAGTGAGTTCGTCGGGCTGTATCAGGCGATCGCCGGGCACCTGACCACGGTCGAGAAAACGTTATTGCTCACTGACCTCCCGGAAAAAACCGCCGAGCTGCCCAATCTCCTGGGTGAGTACGAAACCCTTCTGGCCCAGGCGAGCAATCAGTACGAATTCGAAGATTTCGACGAGAACTCCGTGGCCACCACGTTCTACACCACGGGCACCACGGGCAATCCCAAGGGCGTGTATTTCAGTCATCGGCAACTGGTGCTGCACACCATGGGCGTGGCGACCATCGTCGGCAGTGCCGAGCGTCTGCTGTGCACCGATGACGTCTACATGCCCATCACGCCGATGTTTCACGTGCATGCGTGGGGCATGCCTTACGCGGCCACCATGCTGGGCTTAAAGCAAGTGTATCCCGGGCGTTATGACCCGGAGTTCCTCGTGGAATTGTGGCGCAAGGAGAAGGTGACGTTCTCCCATTGCGTGCCGACCATCATGCAGATGGTGCTCAATGCCAAAGCCGCCCAGGGGCAGGATTTCGCGGGCTGGAAGATCATCATTGGCGGCAGTTCGCTCAATCGCACGCTGTACGAGACGGCCAAGGCACGGGGCATTCAACTGACCGCTGCTTATGGCATGTCGGAAACCGGGCCGCTGATTTCCGTGGCGCACTTGAACGACGAGCTGCGTGCAGGCAGCGAAGACGAGCGCATTACGTATCGCATCAAGGCGGGCGTGCCGGGGGTGCTGGTGGACGCGGCCATTGTCGACGAGGCGGGCAACTTCCTGCCTGCCGATGGCGAGTCCCAGGGTGAGCTGGTATTGCGCGCTCCCTGGCTGAGCGAAGGCTATTATCGCGAGCCCGAAAAGGGTGTCGAACTCTGGGCCGGTGGCTGGTTGCATACCGGCGATGTGGCGACGCTGGACAGCATGGGCGTGATCGACATTCGTGATCGCATCAAGGACGTCATCAAGACCGGTGGCGAGTGGATTTCGTCTCTGGACCTTGAAGACCTGTGCAGTCGCCATCCGGCGGTGCGCGAAGTCGCCGTGGTGGGCATTGCCGATCCGCAATGGGGTGAGCGGCCTTTCGCGTTGCTGGTGATCCGCGAGGGGTACAGCATCGACGCGCGAGCGTTGAAGGAGCACCTCAAGCCTTTCGTCGAGTTGGGGCACATCAACAAGTGGGCGATTCCGCACCAGATTGCCCTTGTTACTGAAATTCCCAAGACCAGCGTCGGCAAGCTCGACAAGAAGCGCATGCGGCTGGATATCATCGAGTGGCAGAACAGTAACAGCACCTTTCTTTCGACGCTTTGATACCCACAGGCCGCGCTGCCTGAGCGCGGCCTGTCGCTTCCATTGCGCCCGATCAAGCGCTTGCCTTGCCAAATCCGGATATTAAGCCATTCTCCCCCACGAGCTACTGGGGGCAGGTGCATGGAAACAGGTGTGCCAGAGGGTTTGAGGCTGCAAATCACACTTTAGAGGGATCAAGCAGTGCGACCGGCTGGCTATAGTCGGCGTCAGGGGCTGGGTAAGAGCGCAAAAAGGCGCGAATTCGTGTCGTAACCCCCTGGGTTGCCCGATGAGTGTCAAAATCGGAATTTCGACGAGAATTCCGGTCGTTTTTAGCAGTACCCACTGCCAAAAAAAATAAAAGCACATGGAGTAGCGTCGATGACATCAGCAAACCAGTTCTGGCGCCGGGCAAAATTGCCTCTGGCCGTCAGCCTCGCTTCTACGCTCGCCGGCCCTGCATTCGGCGTCAGTTTCAACATCGGCGAAATCGAAGGGAAATTCGACTCGTCGCTTTCCGTGGGCGCCAGTTGGTCCACCGCCAACGCCAACAAGAACCTGATCGGTGCCAACAACGGCGGGAATGGCCTGTCGCAGACCTCCGATGACGGTCACCTGAACTTCAAGCGTGGGGAAACGTTTTCGAAGATATTCAAGGGCATCCACGACCTGGAACTGAAATACGGTGACACGGGCGTGTTTGTGCGGGGCAAGTACTGGTACGACTTCGAACTCAAGGACGAAGGCCGTGAATTCAAGGACATCAGCGACTCCAATCGTAAAGAGGGCGCCAAGTCCTCCGGCGGGCAAATCCTCGATGCCTTCGTCTACCACAACTACAGCATCGGCGATGAGCCGGGTTCGGTCCGTCTGGGCAAGCAAGTGGTCAGTTGGGGCGAAAGTACCTTTATCCAGAACGGCATCAACAGCATCAACCCTATCGACGTGTCCGCATTCCGTCGTCCTGGGGCGGAAGTCAAGGAAGGCCTGATTCCGGTCAACATGTTTTATCTGTCCCAGGGCCTCACCGAAAACCTGTCGGCTGAAGGTTTCTATCAACTGGAATGGGACCAGACCGTCACCGATAACTGCGGCACGTTCTTCTCCCAGCCTGACGTGATCTCCGATGGCTGCGACAGCAACCTGGCTGTTCTGCGCAGTCGCAACGGCCTGAACAGCTCGTTGACGGCCGCCGGTCTGCCAGCCGGTGCCCGTGCCGCCGTGTTCAATTCGTTAGCCCAGCAGGGCGTGACCTTCGGTAATCCTGATGAAGGCGCCATCGTGGCTCGCGGACCTGACCGTGACGCCCGTGATAGCGGGCAGTTTGGTCTGGCGATGCGCTACAACTTTGAACCCCTGGACACCGAGTTCGGTGCATATTTCATGAACTACCACAGCCGTTTGCCGATTTTCAGCGGCAAAGGCGGCCCGGCCAGTGCCTACAGTGCTACCGGTCTGGTGCGGTCATTGGCCAGTAACGGCATTCCGGTCGCCACGGCTTCGGCGTTGGCGTCGACCTTGCTGCCCGTTGTGGTTGCGGGCAACTCCAGCTACTACGTCGAATACCCTGAAGATATTCGCCTTTATGGCTTGAGTTTCTCCACCACCTTGCCAACCGGTACGGCGTGGAGCGGCGAGATCAGCTATCGCCCTAACGCGCCGGTGCAGGTCAACACCACAGACATCCTGTATTCGGGCCTGTCGCCGCTCAATCCGAACGTTTCGGTGCTGACCGGTAGCCCGAACACCGATCAGCCGGGCTACCGCCGTAAAGAAATCACCCAGATGCAAACCACCTTCACCCAGTTCTTTGACCAGGTGATGGGCGCCGAGCGTCTGACCGTCGTGGGCGAGGTTGGCTGGACTCACGTGGGTGGGCTGGAGAACACCTCGAAAATCCGTTACGGCCGCGATCCGAGCTACGGTCCAGGTCCTTTGCCTGGCGGGCAGTGCACCACCCTCAATGCCAGCACGCTGACGGGCGCTGCGCAAAACAACTTGAGTCGCTACTGCGAAGACGACGGTTACACCACTGCCAACTCCTGGGGCTATCGCGCCCGTGCCATCTGGGACTACAACAGTGTTTTCGCCGGTGTGAACCTGCGTCCAAGCATTGCCTGGTCGCACGACGTCGAAGGTTATTCACCGGGTCCCGGGGGCAACTTCGAGGAAGGGCGCAAGGCTGTCAGCCTGGGCCTGGATGCCGAATACCAGAACACCTACACAGCGAACCTTTCGTATACCAATTTCTTCGATGGCAAGTACACGACTGTTGATGACCGCGATTTCGTTGCGCTCAGCTTCGGCGTGAATTTCTAAGAACACGGCTTTCAGGGCGAATATGAAAATGAGAATAACAACAGGTCTGTTGCAAGTCGGTGTCTTGAGCCTGTCATTGCTGGCAACCGGTGTCATGGCCGCAGTATCTGAATCGGAAGCTGCAAAGCTGGGCACCACGTTGACGCCGATGGGGGCAGAGAAGGCCGGCAATGCTGCCAATACGATTCCAGCCTGGAGTCCTATGCCGAAGAACGCAGGTGCCGTGGACGGCGACGGCTTCCTGTCTAATCCGTATGCCAGCGAAAAGCCGCAGTTCATCATTACGGCCGCCAATGTCGAGCAGTACAAGGACAAGCTTGCTCCGGGGCAGTACGCGATGTTCAAGCGCTACCCGGACTCCTTCAAAATGCCGGTCTATGTGTCCCATCGTGGCGCAACCGTGCCGGATGAGGTGCTTGCCTCCATCAGGAAAAACGCCACCAACACCAAGCTGGCCGGCGGTGGCAATGGCCTTGAGAACTTCGAGACCGCTGTGCCGTTCCCGATTCCGTCAACCGGCGTCGAGGTGATCTGGAATCACATCACTCGCTATCGTGGCGGCAGCGTAACGCGGCTGGTCACCCAGGCAACGCCGCAGCCCAATGGCTCTTACAGCCTTGTGTATTTCCGCGATCAGTTCGTGTTTCGCGACAAGATGAAAGACTTTGATCCCAAGAACCCCGGCAATATCCTGTTCTACTTCAAGCAGGAAGTGACGGCGCCGGCGCGTCTGGCCGGTGGTGTGCTGCTGGTTCACGAAACCCTCGATCAGGTGAAGGAGCCGCGTTCGGCGTGGGTCTATAACGCCGGTCAGCGCCGGGTGCGTCGCGCACCGCAAGTGTCTTACGACGGTCCGGGTACCGCAGCCGATGGCCTGCGCACCTCTGACAACCTGGACATGTACAACGGTGCGCCGGATCGCTACGACTGGAAACTGATCGGCAAGCAGGAAATGTACATCGCCTCCAACAGCTACAAGCTGGACGACCGGAAGCTCAAGTACGCCGACATCATCAAGGCCGGCCACATCAATCAGGACCTCGCACGCTATGAGCTGCGCCGCGTCTGGCATGTCACGGCGACCCTGAAGGAAGGTCAGCGCCATATCTACGCCAAGCGCGATTTCTTCATTGATGAAGACACTTGGCAGGCCGCCGTGATTGACCACTACGATGGCCGTGGCCAACTGTGGCGCGTGGCGGAAGCTCACGCCGAGAACTACTACGACAAGCAAGTGCCGTGGTACGCCCTGGAAACCCTATATGACCTGCAATCGGGTCGCTATCTGGCTCTGGGTATGAAGAACGAAGAGAAACGAGCGTACGATTTCGGCTTCACCGCGACCACCAGCGAATTCACGCCGAATGCCCTGCGTCAGGAAGGGGTGCGTTGATCGGGAGGTGATCACAGGCAGTGCCCGTTCGTCAGGTGCCGTATGTGGGCTGCAGGAAAGCATAGGTCGGGATATCTCGCACTTTTCTGCAGCCAGACCTAAAGCCCCTTGACCGGGGCTTTTCTATGCGTAGGCATTCGCCATAATGATTGTAGGAACTTTGTTACAGTCTTTTGCCCTCCAGCCTTCAAAAGACAGTGTTTAACCGCTAGTCTCGGGAGTATCTGCTTAGCCGCTAGAGCACCTTAACAACAAGAGCCGGCCATGACTGATCTGTCCCGTATGCAAGGATTCGCAGGCAGCGCGGTGACCGCGCTGGAAGGGCGATTCTTCAGACCGCCGTTACCAGACGGATACATACCTCGCCCTCGCTTGTGCGAGCGGCTGACGGCTGGCTTGTCCGGAAGGCTTTTGCTCGTCTGCGCGCCAGCCGGGTTCGGTAAAAGTTCGCTGGCGGTGGAGTTCTGCCAAAGTCTGCCGCCACAGTGGCAAAGCGTGTGGGTCGGTTTGAGTCACCGTGACAGCGATCCGGGCCGTTTCCTCGAGCGTCTACTGGCTGGACTGCAGCAGTTTTTCCCACAACTGGGCGCTCAGGCCCTTGGCCTGTTGAAAATGCGCCAGCGGCACCAGCCGTTTGCCTTCGAAGAATGGCTGGACGGCCTGCTGGATGAACTGGCTGTTCACTTATTGCTCAGCAAGCCGTTGCTGCTGGTGCTCGATGATTACCATCTGGCCCAAGGCCCGGTGCTGGATCGTTGCCTGCAGTTTTTTCTGAATCACCTGCCTGCGGGCCTGCTTGTCATGGTTACCAGCCGTCAGCGTCCCGACTGGCACCTGGCGCGCTTGCGTCTTTCCCGGCAACTGCTGGAACTCAACGAACAGGATTTGCGCCTGACTCATTGCGAGTCGCAGGCATTGCTTGAGCAGCACAGTAACTCCCTGGACAGCGAGGCCCTGCAAAGCCTTATCCAGCGCAGTGAAGGGTGGGTCGCGGGTTTGCGCTTCTGGCTGCTTGCCGCCTCTGAAGCCGGGAATGACAACAGCTTGCCTCAAGCGCTGCACGGCGGTGAGGGGCTGATTCGTGATTATCTGCTGGAAGAGGTCATCGATTGCCTGCCCGCTGACGTGCAGGCTTTCCTTTACGAAACCGCGTGTCTGGAGCGTTTTTGCATTGAGCTGTGCAACGCGGCGCGTGACAGTCACGACAGTGCGCAAATGCTGAGCTACCTGCAATCCCATCAGGTGTTTCTGGTGCCGCTGGATGAGCACGGTCGCTGGTATCGCTATCACCACCTGTTTTCCGATCTGCTGCGCGCCAGGCCCGATGCCGAATTGCAGCAAACCCGGTTGCACCTCAATGCATGCCGCTGGTTCAGTGAACAGGGGCTGCTGGACGAAGCTGTCGAGCACGCCCTGCGCGCAGGGCACCTGGACGTTGCCGCCAATCTGGTTCAGAACCTGTCCGAAGAGCAATTGCTGGCTGAACAGAACGTCGGGATGTTGCTGCGTTGGAAAATGGACTTGCCCGACAGTCTTCTGGTCAGCACGCCACGCTTGATTGTCCTGTACGCCTGGGCCCTGGGCCTGGCGTGTCAGCTTGATGCCGCCGAAGAACTGGCCAGTCACCTCAGTCGCTTTTTACCCGCCCCGTCGGCCACGGCCCAGAACTCCATGCTGGCGCAATGGCTGGCCCTGAGCGGCATTATCGCCCGAGGGCGAGGCGACAGCGCCCGGGCACAGCTTTGCTGCTCCCAGGCCCTGGTCAGCCTGCCGCAAAAACGCTACGGTCAACGATTGTTATGCCTGTCGACCTTGTCCGGCCTGGCGATTATCGATGGGGATATGTGGCGCGCACGTGCATTGAACCGTGACGCGCTGGAGTTGGCCCAGCGCGTGGCCAATCCGTTGTTTGAAGCCCTTGCACACTACGACCGTGCGCGAGTGCTGCAAGCGCGTGGGGAAATCAACCGCTCACTTGAAGAGGTTCGCCAGGGCCTGCTGCGCCTCAAGGGTCTTGGCCCGCAACGTTTGTATGCGATCCGTGCACGCTTGACGCTCTACGAAGGTTACCTGCTGACCCTGCGCATGCAGGCCGAAGCCGGCCGGGCGCAATTGGTGGCCGGTCTGGCTGAAGCGCGATCCTGTCGCGACATCAGTGTGTTGATAGGCCATTGCGTGATTGCCGGGCTGGAAGGGCGTGAGGGTCGCTTCGCCGAAGCCTTCGCTGAACTCGCGGAAGCCGAGCGTCTGATGCATATATGGGATGTGCCGCCAGTGTATTACCTGGCGATGATCACCTTGGTCAAATGCGAGCTCTGGCTGGCCCAGGGCCGTATCGATCTGGCCGAAGGCTGGCTGCTGCGACTGACCCAGACCTACAGCGGCCACGCCCCGGCGGCAGCCCCGGAATGCCATCCACACCTGCCGCAACAGGTCCAGTTGCAGCGCGCTGTGCTGGAGCGGATTCAAGGCAACGTCGCGGCCTGTACTCAGCGTTTGCAGGCGCTGGAGAGTGATGCACAGAAAGTCGACGGCCAGTTACTGATGCTGTCGACGTTGACCCAGCAAATCCTGGGTTTGCTGGGCAGCGGGGATGAGCCACGGGCGCGGGTGCTGTTGACTCGCGGCCTGCAGGCCGCCTCGGGCGGCGCTTTGTTACCCTTCTACGAACTGATCCGGCAACAGCCATGCTGGTTGCGCGAGCAGTTGCTCCAGGCTGCGCCTTGTCCGGTGCGCGACACCCTGTTGAGCAAGCTGCCGTCTGCGATCGGCGTGCGTGAGCCTTGCGAAGCGGTGCATACCACCGACACCCTCAGCGCCCGGGAGCGCAGTGTGTTACAGCTCATCGCCCAAGGGTGTTCGAATCAGGAAATCAGCGACCAATTGTTCATTTCGCTGCATACCGTCAAAACCCACGCCAGCCACATCAACAGCAAGCTGGGTGTCGAACGTCGCACCCAGGCGGTGGCGCGCGCCAAAGAGATGGGCTTGTTGGTGTGAGCCAGTTGAATGCGCGTTGATTTGCGTCTAGCTTGCTGCATCCAATAAACACAAAAAGGAACCCGCAATGCAGCCGATTCGTCTCGGTTTGGTCGGCTACGGCAAGATAGCCCAGGATCAGCACGTACCGGCGATACTCGCCAATCCTGAGCTCCAGCTGTCAGCAGTAGCCAGTCTCGGGCAACCCTGCCCAGGCGTGGAAAACTTCACATCACTCAGCGAAATGCTCGCCCAAGGGCCGCAGGTCGACGCCGTGGTTTTCTGCACGCCGCCCCAGGGACGCTTTGGCCTGGTGCGTGAGGCCATTGCGGCGGGTAAACACGTGTTGGTGGAGAAGCCACCCTGCGCCACCCTTGGCGAAGCCTTGGCCTTGATTGATCAGGCTGGCGAGCAGGGCATCAGCGGTTTATTCGCCTGGCATTCCCGGTTTGCGCCGGGAGTTCAGGCGGCACGGGACTGGCTGGCCACCCGCACCCTTGAGTCGGTGCAGATCGACTGGAAGGAAGACGTGCGCAAATGGCACCCAGGCCAGGCGTGGATCTGGCAGCCGGGCGGGCTTGGTGTTTTCGATCCGGGCATCAATGCCTTGTCCATCGCCACGCACCTGCTGCCGTTGTCGCTGTTCGTACAGGCCGCCGAACTGCGCGTGCCGAGCAATTGCCAGTCACCCATCGCCGCGTCCCTGCGGTTATCGGACGCCAGCCATCTGGACGTTCGCGCCGAGTTTGATTTCGATCATGGCCATGATGAGCTGTGGAGCATTCAGGTGCGCTGCAAGGAAGGCACGCTACGCCTGGATAATGGCGGCGCCACGCTGAGCATTGATGGCGTTGCCCGCGCCGTCAGTGAAGAGGGCGAATACCCGGCGGTGTACAGGCACTTCGCAGCACTGATCCGCGACAAGGCGAGCGATATGGACCTGCAGCCTTTGCGTCTGGTGGCAGACAGCTTCTTTGTCGGCAGCCGGGAATCAGTGGCGCCGTTCTACGACTGAACCCTTCAAGACCGATTGCACTAAAGCGGGACGGGATGCAGCAGGCGATTGCTCGTCCCGCACAGCGCTTGAGAGGTGCGATGGCAGTGAGCGTGCTCGCGATTGTGTTGGTTTAGCCGAGGCTTATCTCGGATACTCACCCCTCGCGACCCTGCCCACGCGTGTCGTCTGATTCACCGCTCCTCGGCCATTGATTGACAGGAAATACGATGAACCCCGCAAAACCCGCGCTTATCCGCGAAACCTTCCCCGTTGGCCCTTTGCAGTGCAATTGCACCATCATCGGCGATCCGATCAGCAAGCAGGCCATCGTGGTCGATCCGGGCGGCAATCATGAAATGATCATTGCGCGTCTTGAAGCGCTGGGCTTGAAGCTGGTCAGCATCATTCACACCCACGCGCACCTGGATCATTTCCTGGCGTCCGGGCAGTTGAAGGAAAAAACCGGCGCGACCCTGCACTTGCACAAAGAAGATCAGTTCCTTTGGGACAACCTTGAAATGCAGTGCCAGATGTTTCGCGTGCCGTATACGCCAGTGCCCTCGCCGGATCGTTGGCTGGTCGATGACGAGGAGCTGGCCTGCGGTTGCGGCGTTGCCTTGCACACGCCGGGTCATACGCCCGGTTCGATGAGTTTCTGGTTCGCTGACGCCAAGTTGCTGATTGCCGGGGATACTTTGTTTCGCCGCGGGATTGGTCGCACGGACTTGTGGGGAGGCGACCAGCCGACCATCGTGCGATCCATCAAACAGCGGCTCTACACCCTGGATGAGGACGCCACAGTCATCACAGGCCATGGCCCCGAGACACGGCTGGGTGATGAAATGCGTGAGAACCCATTCGTTCGGGCATGAGACCGTTCAGGCAGGATTAAGGAATTTTTGACAGGTGACGTGCTCTAATCGCCGTGTTAGGCGCCAGCCTTGACGTTCATAGCAATCAGGAGCTTCCCCATGTTTACCTCGCGTCGTTTGATCATTGTCGCTACTGCCGTGGCCATGCTTTCTGGCTGTGCTTCGCAAAATCCGTATGACAACCAAGGCCAGGCGCAGAGCTCGGGTGGCCTGAGCAAAGCCGCCACCTACGGCGGCCTGGGCGCGCTGGCCGGTGCCATTGCCGGTGCGGCGATCGATCATAACAACCGGGGCAAAGGGGCCTTGATCGGCGCTGCGGTTGCGGGCGTCGGTGCAGCCGGTTATGGCTACTACGCCGACAAGCAGGAAGCGGCGCTGCGTGCGAGCATGGCCAACACCGGCGTGGAAGTTCAGCGTCAGGGCGACCAGATAAAATTGATCATGCCGGGCAACATTACATTTGCCACGGATTCGTCAGCCATCGCCAGCAGCTTCTATTCGCCGCTGAATAATCTGGCGGGTTCGTTGAAGCAGTACAACCAGAACATCATCGAAATCGTCGGCTACACCGACAGCACCGGCAGCCGTCAGCACAACATGGACCTTTCGCTGCAACGTGCGCAAAGCGTCAGCACCTACCTGACTTCACAGGGCGTGGACGCTTCCCACCTGTCCGTGCGTGGCGCAGGCCCCGATCAGCCGATTGCCAGCAACGCCGACGTCAACGGCCGCGCCCAGAATCGTCGGGTAGAGGTCAACCTCAAGCCGATTCCGGGTCAGCAGTATGATCAGTATCAGCAGTAAGGTTGAATGAGATCTGTTGGAGCGAGGCTTGCCCGCGAATCGATTTTCAGCAGACACAACTCTGTGGCTGAACTGACGCCTTCGCGGGCAAGCCTCGCTCCTACGGGGCTGTTTTTTGCCCAGGCTCACCGAACCTGCGGATACTCGCTGTGCAGCCGATCCAGTAACGCATCCTTGTCTTCCCACAATCTGTTGATCCACTGCTGGAATTCCAGTCGGTACTCGCCATCCTGGTCGTAGTTCTTGCCGATGAAATGCGCCGGGATGTTGATCTCTTCGAAACGCGCGACCACTTCCTTAACGTTGCCACACAACAGGTCCCAATAGCCCGGACGCCCGCCCGGATAGTGGAGGGTCACGTTGACGATGGATTGCAATTGTTCGCCCATGGCATCAAGGACGAATGCGATGCCACCCGCCTTGGGTTTGAGCAAATGGCGAAACGGTGAGTTCTGCGCGGCGTGCTTGCCTTCGGTGAAACGCGTGCCTTCTGCGAAATTGAAGATGCCCACCGGGTTGTTACGGAATCTGGCGCACGTACGTCGTGTGGTTTCCAGGTCTTTGCCTTTCTTTTCCGGATGCTTGGCCAGGTAGGCTTTGGAATAACGCTTCATGAACGGAAAGCCCAGCGCCCACCATGCCAGGCCAATGACCGGCACCCAGATCAGCTCTTGCTTGAGGAAAAACTTCAGTGGCCGGATGCGTCGGTTCAGCACATGTTGCAGGACCATGATGTCGACCCAGCTTTGATGGTTGCTGGTCACCAGATACGAGTGCTGATAATCCAGGCCTTCAAGGCCGCTCAAGTGCCAGCGAGTGTGCCCCAGCAAATTCATCCAGCGGCTGTTATTCGCAATCCAGGCTTCGTGAATGTGGCTCATCAGCCAGTCGGTCACGCGTTGGGCAGCAGCGAAGGGCAGGCAAAACTTGAAGAGGGCAACCACGAACAGCAGTGAGCACAAGAGGATGGTGTTCAGCGCCAAAAGCAGCGAGGCGATGACGCCGCGCAAGGGTGCAGGCAAAAAATCCATGACGGATCAGGCTCCAGAAGGTATTCGGATGCCGCCGGCGTACGCCGACGGCATGTGCAGTGTGGTGTGTGAGTGTGTCAGGAAAGGGTGTCGGCCTGAATGGCAGTCAGCGCGATGGTGTAGACGATGTCGTCCACCTGCGCACCCCGTGGCAAATCATTCACCGGCTTGCGCAGGCCCTGCAGCATCGGCCCGAGGCTGACGCAATCGGCGCTGCGCTGAACGGCCTTGTAGGTCGTGTTGCCCGTGTTGAGGTCGGGGAACACAAACACGTTCGCCCGACCGGCCACCGAGCTGTCAGGCGCCAGTTGGCGTGCCACGTTTTCGTTGGCGGCGGCATCGTATTGCAGTGGGCCGTCAATCAGCAGATCGCGTCTCGCTTCATGAGCCAGTTGTGTCGCTTCGCGGACTTTCTCCACTTCTTCGCCGCTGGCGGAATTACCACTGGAGTAGCTGATCATCGCCACCCGAGGTGTAATGCCGAAGGCCAGGGCGGAGTCGGCGCTCTGCAAGGCAATTTCAGCCAGTTCGCTGGCGCTTGGGTGCGGGTTCATGATGCAGTCGCCGTACATCAGGACCTGCTCCGGGAAGAGCATGAAAAACACTGAGGACACCAGCGTGCAGCCCGGCGCGGTCTTGATCAGTTGCAGGGCAGGGCGAATGGTGTTGGCGGTGGAGTGAATGACGCCGGAAACCAGCCCGTCCACTTCATCCAGTGCCAGCATCATGGTGCCGATCACGACCGTGTCTTCCAGTTGTTGCTCGGCCATCGGCGCGTTCAGGCTTTTGCTTTTGCGCAGCTCGACCATGGGGGCGATGTAGCGCTCGCGAATCACGTCCGGGTCGAGAATTTCCAGCCCCGGCGGCAATTCGATGTCCTGCGCTTTGGCGACCGCGTGGACTTCTTCAGGTTTGGCCAGCAGCACGCAGCGGGCGATGCCCCTCGCCTGACAGATCGCTGCCGCCTGGATGGTCAACGGATCGCTGCCTTCAGGCAGCACAATGCGTTTGTTGGCCGACTGTGCACGCTGGATCAACTGATAACGAAACACCGCCGGGGACAGGCGCAATTCGCGCGGCGTACCGCAGCGTTGGTGCAACCAGTTGGCGTCCAGATGGCTGGCGACGAAATCAGTGATGATCTCGGCGCGCTCCCGGTCATCGATGGGGATTTCCTTGTTGAGCTGATTGAGTTGCGTGGCGGTTTCGTATGACCCCGTGCTCACCGCCAAGACCGGCAGTCCGGCCTGCAAGGCGCCTCGACACAGCTCCATGATGCGAGGGTCGGGTACGATGTCGCTGGTCAATAACAAGCCGGCCAGCGGCACGCCGTTCACTGCCGCGAGACTGACGGCGAGAATAATGTCGTCGCGATCGCCCGGCGTCACCACCAGCACGCCTGGCTTGAGCAACTGCACGGTGTTGAGCACGGTGCGCGCACAGATGATGATTTTCGACATGCGCCGCTGTTCGTAATCGCCGGCGTTGATGACTTGAGCACCCAGCAATTCGGCCACGTCACGCGTGCGCGGCGCGTTGAGGTCGGCTTGATACGGAATGCAACCCAGCAGGCGGAACTCACCGCCGCGCAGCAACGGTGAATGTTCCTTCAGCCGGGCGGCAAAGGCCTCCATGCTTTCGTCGGTGCGGACTTTATTGAGGATCACGCCCAGCACTTTCGGGTCTCTCGGGCCGCCAAACAGTTGCGCCTGCAATTCGACCCGGCCCGACAGTTCGGTCAGCACTTCGTTTTCCGGTGCGGAAACCAGGATCACGTCGGCGTCCAGGCTCTTGGCCAGGTGCAGGTTCACCCGTGCGGCATAGCTGGCGTGACGTGTCGGCACCATGCCTTCGACGATGAGCACGTCCTTGCCGATGGCGGCCTGTTGGTACAGTGCGATGATTTCTTCCAGCAGTTCATCGAGCTGACCGTCCCCCAGCATGCGCTCCACATGGGACAGGGCCAGCGGCCGTGGAGGCTTCAAGCCATGGGTGCGCGCCACCAGTTCCGTGGAGCGTTCCGGGCCCAGGTCGCCGGGGTGCGGCTGTGCAATCGGTTTGAAGAACCCGACTTTCAGCCCGGCACGCTCAAGGGTGCGCACCAGCCCCAGGCTGATGGATGTCAGACCCACACCAAAGTCTGTGGGGGCAATAAAGAAAGTCTGCATTCAGGGTTCTCGCTTGAGCAGTACAAGGGTCGTGGCGAACATCAACCGACCGACAAAGCAGGGCGCTGTCGAATTGCAGCGTCTCAACGGGACGTAAGGTTATCGTTATCCAGCGTCCGCGCACACCAGCCACAGCGAAAGCTTTGTCCTGTTTTCTGCTGACGTTGCGCTGGATCAAGCACCCAGGGGCGGGACTGCCAGGGTGGCTGATGGCGCAGGTGTTGAGTGTGCCCGCAGGACAGCAGGGCGACCCAATGGCCTTGCTCGTCCTGCCGGAAGCCGATCACCGTGCTGTTTTCCAATATGGGCCGTCCGTCAGAGTTGCGTTCGCTTTCGGGCGATTGCTTGGTTAAACTTGCTCGTTCTTCAATCTTAAGCAAAAGGTCTTGCCCTCATGCCGATCGCCGCCAATAAGGCTGTCTCCATCGACTATACCCTGACCAACGACGCTGGTGAGGTCATTGACAGCTCCGCCGGTGGCGCGCCGCTGGTCTACCTGCAAGGCGCAGGTAACATCATTCCGGGCCTGGAAAAGGCTCTGGATGGCAAGAACGTCGGTGAAGAACTGAAAGTCTCCATCGAGCCGGAAGACGCCTACGGCGAATACTCCGCAGAACTGGTCAGCACCCTGAGCCGCAGCATGTTCGAAGGCGTTGACGAACTTGAAGTCGGTATGCAGTTTCATGCATCCGGCCCTGACGGCAGCATGCAGATCGTCACCATTCGCGACCTGGATGGCGACGATGTGACCGTTGACGGTAACCACCCGTTGGCCGGTCAACGCCTGAACTTCGACGTCAAGATCGTCGATATTCGTGATGCGAGTCAGGAAGAAATCGCTCACGGTCACGTGCATGGCGAAGGCGGCCATCAGCACTGATTTGTGCTGCCAAGCTGAGCTAGCTGGCAAGGCGCCTTTGGCAGGTTCTGTGCGAACGATTATGTTCTGCACGGGCTTGTGGGGCGCCTTTTTAGTCCGCAGCAATAAAGGGAGTTCGTCATGAGTGCTTTTCACGACATGAAGCTGAAGGCTCTGGATGGCCAGGAAATGCCGCTCTTGCCCTTCAAGGGCCAAGTGGTTCTGGTCGTCAATGTGGCTTCCAAGTGCGGTTTGACGCCTCAGTACGCGGCGCTCGAAAACCTCTATCAGCAATACCGGGATCAAGGCTTCAGTGTGCTGGGTTTGCCTTGTAACCAGTTCGCCGGCCAGGAACCGGGCACGCCGCAGGACATTCAGGCGTTCTGCAGTCTCAACTACGGCGTGACGTTTCCGTTGGGCGACAAGCTGGAAGTCAATGGCCCGCACCGCCATCCGCTGTACCGTCTGCTTGCCGGTGAAGGCGCGGAATTCCCGGGGGATATCACCTGGAACTTCGAGAAATTCCTGGTGGGCAAAAACGGTGGCGTAATCGCTCGCTTTTCACCAAGAACCGCACCGGATGATCCTGTGGTCATTCAGGCTATCGAGAAAGCGCTGGGCTGAATCCATCAGCCCGGTTGTCGGCTTTGGTGTGCCCGACCTGTTTCTGCTCATGGGGTCTGTCTGGACCACTTCTGTTGCAAAATCACTCAGATCAATAGTGATGGGCTGGCCCTCCCGGGCGGCTCTATGCTGCGTGCCTGCGTTTCCAGCGACAGTCCGATCAAGCGATGGCTGGAGACCCTTTCAATCGCCTGAGGACATCTGCATGCCGGTCAAAGCCTTGTTCAAACCCTTCCAGCTAGGCAACTTGACGTTGTCATCCCGGGTCGTCATGGCGCCTATGACGCGCTCCTTTTCCCCCGGCAACGTCCCGAATTCGAAGGTGGTCGAGTACTACCGGCGTCGGGCTGCCGCGGGTGTTGGCTTGATCATCACCGAAGGCACGACGATCAATCACAAAGCTTCCAACGGTTACCCGAACGTGCCCCAGTTCTTTGGCGATGCGCCATTAGCCGGTTGGAAAAAGGTCGTGGAGGCCGTGCACGCCGAGGGCGGCAAGATTGTCCCGCAACTGTGGCATGTGGGCGCGGTACGCCGTCTGGGCACTGAACCGGACGGCAGCGTTCCCGCCTACGGGCCGATGGGAAAACTCAAGGACGGGAAGGTCGTGGTCCATGGCATGAGCCAACAGGATATCGACGAGGTGATCGGTGCATTTGCCCAGGCCGCCAAAGACGCCAAGGCCATCGGCATGGACGGCGTGGAGATCCACGGCGCGCATGGTTATCTGGTGGACCAGTTCTTCTGGGAAGGGACTAACCAGCGCACGGATGGTTACGGTGGCAGCCTGGTCAATCGTTCGCGTTTCGCCATTGAGTTGATCCAGGCTGTGCGCAAGGCTGTCGGTGATGATTACCCGATTATCTTCCGCTTTTCCCAGTGGAAGCAGCAGGACTACAGCGCACGCCTGGTGCAGACGCCGGAGGCGCTCGCTGAATTCCTCAAGCCGCTGTCCGACGCGGGGGTGGATATTTTCCACTGCTCGACACGCCGTTTCTGGGAGCCCGAATTCGAAGGCTCTGAACTGAACCTTGCTGGCTGGACTCGCAAACTGACGGGCAAGCCGACCATCACCGTGGGCAGTGTCGGTCTGGATGGCGAGTTTCTGCAGTTCATGGTCAACACCGATAAAATCGCCCAGCCAGCGAGTCTGGAAAACCTGCTGCAGCGTCTGGGGGATGAAGAGTTTGACCTGGTAGCCGTGGGGCGCGCTTTACTGGTCGATCCTGATTGGGCGGTGAAGGTGCGGGACGGGCGCGAGCAGGACATCCTGCCCTTTAGCCGCGACGCCCTCACGACCCTGGTCTGAGCCCGGTCAATTGACGTCTGCCCCGCGCGCGGTGCGGGGCAAGCGTCAGCGCTGAACGTGCTGCCCGATCACTACCGCTTCCGGCGCGGCGCAGGCGCTGCGCAGATGCCGCTCGAACAGATCAATGATCGCTGCCCACCCCTGACGACTGGCGTGCTGGCGAGCGTTCAAGCGCACGCGACGCAAGGTTTCGCTGTCATCGAGCAGCCAGCAGGCAGCATCCACGAACGCGTCCTCATCCCCCGGCATCGCCAGCGCGCCATTATGGCCGTGACGTATATGCTGACCCGCTGCCGCTTCATCGTAGGCCACCACGCCAAGGCCCGAGGCCAAGGCCTCCAGTACGACGTTGCCGAAGGTTTCGGTCATGCTGGGAAAGAGAAAGACATCCCCCGACGCATAGTGCGTCGACAACGCCTCACCGCGCTGCGTGCCGCAGAAGATCGCATCGGGTATCTGTTGCTCAAGCATCCCTCGCTGAGGGCCGTCACCGACAATGATCAATTTCAGCTGCCGACGTGGGTATCGGGCTTTCAGAGCCTCGAACGTCAACTTCAGCAACCCCAGATTTTTCTCGGGTGCCAGTCTGCCGACGTGCAGCACCGCCGTGTCGCCGACCTGCAACCCCCATTGTTCGCGAAGGGCCTGGGAGCGATGTGACGGATGAAACAACTGGCTGTCGACGCCCCTGGACAGCAGTTCGATGCGTTCGAAACCGCGTCGCTCAAGCTCCATCTTCTGACTGATGCTCGGCACCAGCGTTACCCGCGAACGGTTATGGAACCAGCGCAGGTAATGGGTCAGCAGGCGAGCGATGCATCCTAGGCCGTACTGTTGGGTGTATTGGGCAAAGTTGGTGTGAAAGCCGCTGACCACCGCAATCCCAAGGCGTCGCGCGGCCCTGAGCGCCGATAACCCCAGCGGGCCTTCCGTCGCGATGTACAGCACGTCCGGACGCTGTCGCTGCCAGCGTCGCAACAACTTGCCCATGGACGAATGGCCCCATTGCAGGCCCGGATAACCTGGAATCGGCCAGCCACGGCACAGCACCAGGTCCTCAGCGGCCGGCCCTACATCCTGGCTTTGCCTGGGCCTGACCAATTCAATTCGATGCCCCAGCGAACGCAGCCCGTCGCACAGTCGTGCCAGGGTATTGGCCACGCCATTGATTTCGGGAGCGAAGGTTTCGGTGATGAGGGTGATACGCATGGATTTGCTCATGAAAATCAGTGTCGGCCGGGATGATTTCGGTTCTGTGGCGGCGGTGTGATGGTTTTGTGACGGCGGGGCGGGCTCGCCAGGGCGTTGGGTAGATGGCTGAGATGTTTGCTAATGTCGTGCCTGTTTATCGGCGGATGCACGGAATCCTTAAGTCTGTCCAAGTGCCGATGCGGTCTGAAACCGGATTCCGGAGTATCGGCGTGCAGCGTGTTTTATATCGGTTCCCTGCACTCGTTCCTTACGCAGTGGATTGCTTGAATGAAGGCCCTCCCTGGGCCTTCTTCTGTTACGCCTTCTGTGGCAAAAGCGCCTCTTCCCCACGCTCACGCACCCAGAACAACGTTGCCCCGGCAACAGCCGCCGGCATCATCAGGATGTTGACCACCGGGATCAGCAGGACAACATACACAATCCCGCCAAAGCTCAGGCTCTGCCAGCGTTTGGCCCTTAGCCAGGCGAGCATTTCGTTCCAGCCCAGTTTGTGGTTGTCCGCCGGGTAGTCGATGTATTGGATCGCCATCATCCAGACGCCAAACAGCAGCCAGAGCGGCGCAGCGATCAGATTGACCACCGGGATGAATGACAGGATGAACAGCCCGAGGGCCCGTGGCAGGAAGTAGCCCAGTTTGCGCATCTCACGGCCAAAGGTGCGCGGCACCATCGCCACCAGTTCACCCCAACTGAAGGCAGGGAAATCGTCGGTCCCGCGCACCACGACCTCGACTTTTTCCGCCAGGAAACCATTGAATGGCGCGGCAATGACATTGGCGAGCATGGTGAAGGTGAAGAACACCATCAGCAAAACCAGGACGACGAATAGCGGCCACAGGATGTAATCGAGAAAACTCAACCACGCCGGCAGCTCAGGCATGAAGGTGTCGACCCACATGCCAAATTGATGCATGGCCAGGTAGATCAAGCCGCTGAACAGCAGCAGGTTGATAGCCAGCGGCAACAGGACGAACAGCCGCAGGCCGGGGCTTAGGACCAGTTTCAGGCCTTCGCGCAGGTATTGCGGGCCCGAGAGAGCAGGAGCGGGCATGGGCAGCCTCCAATGGATAGAAAACCCGCCGACCTTACCGGCTTTGATCCGGTGGCGAAAGCGTCGCCGTATAGAGGCCGGCTATGAGGTGGATTGTGAAACGGTATTTCCTTAATCTTTGTACCCTCGATAAGCTGCACGCCAACTTATCAGCCCTTTCCTTGAATTCTGAACCTCCAAAGGAGATTTCATGAGCGTACTGGTTAACAAACAGGCACCGGACTTTGACGCAGCAGCCGTGCTGGGCGATGGCTCTATCGTCGACAGCTTCAAGCTTTCTTCGCTGCGCGGCAAATACGTGGTGCTGTTTTTCTGGCCGCTGGATTTCACCTTCGTTTGCCCATCGGAAATCATTGCTCACAACAACCGCATCGCTAAATTCCGCGACCTGGGCGTTGAAGTGGTGGGCGTTTCCATCGATTCGCAGTTTACTCATTACGCCTGGCGCAGCACGCCGGTCGAGAAGGGTGGCATCGGTGAAGTGCAATTCGCCATGGTTGCCGACGTCAAGCACGAGATCACGCGTGCCTATGGCATTGAGCATGAGGATGGCGTCGCGCTGCGTGCTTCGTTCCTGATTGACCGCGAAGGTGTGGTTCAACACCAGGTTGTGAACAATCTGCCACTGGGCCGTGATGTGGATGACATGGTTCGTCTGGTTGAGGCGCTACAGTTCACCGAAGAGCACGGCGAAGTCTGCCCTGCGGGCTGGCGTCCAGGTCAAAAAGGCATGAAAGCCGACGCTCAGGGCGTTGCTGATTACCTGGCCCAGAACGCCAACAGCTTGTAATACGTTGCTGCGACTGCGGTCGCCGCCACTGACTTTCCAGGACTGCCGTGCTGTAGAGCCTTCCCCAAGTGCTTTCGGTGGTCCTTTTTTATTCCAGCCGTTCCGACCACGGCATAGATGGTCGGTCGATAGGAGTGTGTCATGTCCGATGTCCGTCATTCCCGAGTGATTATTCTCGGCTCCGGCCCTGCCGGCTACAGCGCGGCGGTGTATGCCGCCCGCGCGAACCTCAAGCCTCTGTTGATCACAGGCATGCAGTCTGGCGGCCAATTGACCACCACCACTGAAGTCGACAACTGGCCCGGCGATCCCCATGGCCTGACCGGCCCGGCGCTGATGGACCGTATGCGTGAGCATGCCGAGCGTTTTGAAACTGAAATCGTCTTCGACCATATCAACGCAGTCGATCTGGCCGGCAAACCGTTCAGCCTTAAAGGTGACAGCGGTACTTACACCTGTGACGCCTTGATCATTGCCACCGGTGCCAGTGCTCGTTATCTGGGCCTGCCGTCCGAAGAAACGTTCATGGGCAAAGGCGTTTCAGCCTGCGCCACCTGCGATGGTTTCTTCTATCGCAACCGTGAAGTGGCAGTCGTAGGGGGTGGTAACACCGCTGTGGAAGAAGCGCTTTACCTGGCCAATATCGCCAGCAAAGTGACTCTGGTTCACCGTCGTGAGACGTTCCGCGCCGAGAAGATCCTGATCGACAAGCTGCATGCACGTGTGGCCGAAGGCAAGATCGAGCTCAAGCTCAATGCCACGCTGGATGAAGTCCTGGGTGACAACATGGGCGTGACCGGTGCTCGCTTGAAGCACAACGACGGCAGCAGTTCAGAGCTGAAAGTGGATGGCGTGTTCATCGCCATCGGCCATACGCCGAACACGTCGTTGTTCGAAGGCCAGTTGGCGCTCAAAGACGGTTACATGGTTGTGCAGGGCGGGCGTGAAGGCAATGCGACGGCCACCAGCGTGGAAGGTGTATTTGCTGCGGGCGACGTGGCTGACCACGTGTATCGCCAGGCGATCACGTCTGCGGGTGCAGGCTGCATGGCGGCACTGGACGTTGAACGTTATCTGGATGGCCTGGCGAACGCCTCGTTCTGATAGCGCTTGGCGACATTAAAAAAACCGGCCCAGGCCGGTTTTTTTGTGACAGAACTTGTTGGAGCGAGGCTTGCCCGCGAAGGCGTCAACCCAGGCGATAGAGATGTCGGCTGACATTCCGATTCGCGAGCAAGCCCGCTCCCACAAGGGAACGCACACATTAACCCTTGCGCGTGAGCGGTTCGCCAGCAAACTTCACCCCGGCCAGACCATGGGCGATCAAGGCGCGGATATTGCCGTGGTCGCTGCCTTCCGGCGTGGCGCGTACCGACCGGTAATGTTCGCCGAACGCCAGCAAAGCCTCTTCGTCGCTCAAACCCTCCAGCAACGCCAGCCCCAGCGTCTTGCACGCCCCTTCGTTCTGCCCGGCGGCGTTTTCCACCGGGCCATTGCTGAACGCTTGGGGTTGGTAGTCATAGTCCGCGGCGATGAAGGCCAGGGTGTCGGCGAACAGGTGTTCGCCACTCGCTAGGCTGGCGCGCAGGGTGTTCAGGTCAGTCATGCTTGGTTTCCTTGGCAAACGCCGCTTTCTGTTCGGCGCTGGCTTCTTGCTGGTATTGAGCTTTCCACTCGCTGTACGGCATGCCGTAAACCACTTCGCGGGCGTCGTCGAGGCTGATGTCGATGTGCTTTTCGTCCGCGGCGGCCTTGTACCATTTGGACAGGCAGTTGCGGCAGAAGCCGGAAAGGTTCATCAGGTCGATGTTCTGCACGTCCTTGCGGCTGTCCAGATGTGCGACCAGTCGGCGAAAGGCGGCGGCTTCGAGTTCGAGGCGGTCTTGCTCGGTCATGATGGGCTCTTTGCAGGCAAATAAGGTCGCAATGATAAGAGGTTCAGCGTTGGCCCGCGAGGGTGATCGACACCGACTCAGCGAAACGCAGGGCGTGTGGCTTGTCGACTTCGACCTCGGCATACAGCACGGGCTCGTAGCTCATCACCAGGTCCAGCACCTCCTGAGTCAGGCGCTCAAGCAAGGCAAAGCGGTTGCCTTCGACATGCTGAATGATGGCTTTGGTGATGGTGCGGTAGTTCAAGGCGTGGCCGATGTCGTTGTCGCGCACGGCTTCTTCGGCGGCGTACAGAATCGTCAGGTTGATCAGGACGTCCTGTTTATTGAGGATTTCATCTTCATTGATGCCGATGTAGGTGCGCAGGCACAGGTCCTTGACCCGGATGCGAGCGGTCCCAGGTTCGAGTCTTGCCATCAGTTTTTGCTCCGTCCGATCAGTTGAAGGAATTCCTGACGGGTCGTGCTCGAATCACGGAATGCGCCGAGCATCACCGAGGTGTTCATGGTGGAGTTCTGCTTTTCGACGCCGCGCATCATCATGCACATGTGCTTGGCTTCGATGACCACCGCCACGCCAGCGGCGTTGGTGACTTCCTGAATCGCATCGGCAATCTGCCGGGTCAGGTTTTCCTGGATTTGCAGGCGTCGGGCAAACATGTCCACCAGACGGGCAATCTTGGACAGGCCCAGGACTTTTCCGGTCGGGATGTAAGCCACGTGAGCCTTGCCGATGAAAGGCAGCAAATGGTGTTCGCACAGCGAATAAAGCTCGATGTCCTGGACGATGACCATTTCATCGTTATCGGACGCAAAGAGCGCGCCGTTGACGATTTCCTCGACGCTCTGTGCGTAGCCGTGACACAGGTATTGCATGGCTTTGGCAGCACGCTTCGGGGTGTCCAGCAGCCCTTCGCGGTCGGGGTCTTCGCCCAGGCCTTTGAGAATTTCACGGTAATGCTGTGGCAGGGATTCGCTCATCAAAAGGGTCCTCGGGGCAGCTTACTTGACGTGCCGTCCGCCGTTTACGGTAAGGGTTGTGCCGGTGACATACGGGCTGTCCAGCAGGTAACGCAGGCTTTGGTAAATGACATCAGGTCCGGGCTCGATGCCCATGGCGGATTTTGCCAGGGCGCGGGCGCGGTAGGCGCAGTCGTCGTCGGGTTGAAACATCAACAGGGCGGGAGCAATGCCGTTGACTTTGATCCTTGGCGCAAACCGTGCGGCGAAAGACAGCGTCAGGCTGTCCATGCCGGCTTTGCTGGCGCAATAGGCGATGTGCTTGCTGCTGCCTTTGCGGGTTACGTCATCGCTGATGTGGATGATGTCCGCGACCTCACACTGATGCAACAACGGCTCGCAATGAAGGTTGATCAGGTAGGGCGCAAGCATATGGACGCTGAACATCCGGGTGAAGACTTCTGCCTCGCTGCCCGGTGTTTCGGCTAGCCACTCTGAAGCGTTGTGCACGATGGCCCGCAGGCTTTTCGTCTGGCTTTTGAGCTGCGCGATGAAATCCATGACCCCCGCTTCGGACGAAAAATCTCCATGAATCGCGACGGCGCCCAGCGCACGAAGCTGTTGAACTTCAGGGCGTTCGCTGCGGTAGCTGACAACGACCGGCTGACCGTCCGCCAGAAGGCGCTGCGCGCAGTGAAGCCCGACGCGCCGACTGGCACCTGTAATCAGGATGGGGGCTGGAGACAAAGCCATGAGTGCTCGCACATCGGAGTGAGGGGGTGTCGACCTTTGCTGGCCGTTAGCAGCAGCAAACTTATACCAATGGCTACTCTTGTACAACTGCGCGCAACGATACGTCAGACAGTGACCAGCCTTTCACGCGGGACAGAATACGGGACTGAGCAAGGTTGCAGGGGGTGAGTGGCGTCGGATCAGAGGGCTTTAGGCTTATGCAATACCTGTACAGCTATTCGTATTGGTGTACAGGTATTGCAGGCGGGACTCATCGGGAGTGGACCGATTCCGTGGTCGTGGGAGGCGCTGGAGGGGTATTGAGCCAGGACGACAGCAAGTGCGTCGACAACGGGATAAACCAGAACACCATCAAGGGCGTCAGCAGCAAGGTGCTGATCAGTACCCGAGGCAGTAATTGCAGGTCATTGAGCAATGGGCCGAGCACGAAATTGAACAACAGCGAGACCGGAAAGAACGCCAGCCAGATCGCAACCGCCTGTTTCCAGCGCGGCGGGCGTTGGCCGACTGCACCAAACCAACCGTCGATACCGCTGACACGATGTTCAGAAGGCTGGGCAAAAAGACCGCTGCCGCGCACCAACCAGGAGCTTCTGGAAGCGGAATGCTCCCAGGCGTGCATGGTTTCAGCATTGGCGAAGCGGAAGATAATCTGGAATTCATCGTCGCCGGGAGGCGGCGCAAGGACCCCGGAACCCAGATAACCGGGGAAATCGGTGGCCAGTCGTTCGCCTTCATGCAGCCAGGCGATGAGTTCCTGGTAGCGGCCATGGGCAACGCGACGAGCAACCATCAGGGTGACGGGGTTGGCAGACATTATGTATCTCCGATAGACGAGTGAGATTCCCGGGTAGGGAAGTCACATGACGCAGCTCCGGGGTAATGGGCTGTGTCAGCTTCGCGTTTGAGCAAGCAAGGATTATTCCTGAACGCTGCAAATTAGCCAGAGGGTTTTATCGCTTTGCGAACATGGAGCGGGAGTTGCAGGGGTTTTTGGTGAAAAACAGGTCCGCAGGCGTACAATGCGCCCCATTGTTTCCAAGCGATCCCCGTCATGACTGAATCCCTCGTTGGCCACAGCGTCTCAACTGGCCTCAAGCAAGATCTCAAGCAGGAAGAATTGTTTCCAATCCGTGAGGTCTCGCGCATGACCGGTATCAATCCGGTCACGTTACGCGCGTGGGAACGGCGCTATGGCCTGATTCAGCCAACACGCACCGAAAGTGGTCATCGGCTCTATTCCCAGGCGGATATCGAAGAAGTGCGCAGTATCCTGGGCTGGATCGAACGCGGCGTTGCGGTGAGCAAAGTCGGCAAGATCCTCGCCAAGACCCAGGCTGCCCGCATTCAGCCCGCTGCTCCCGAAATCGATAACTCGCTGGGGGAGCAGGGCGAGTGGCAAGAGCAGGTTCGGCAGGCGGCTGGCGCTTTTGACGAGCGCCGGCTGGAGCAGATCTACGGGCAAGTGTTTTCAAGCTATCCGCTGACCGTAGTGTTTCAGGACATCCTGATGCCGATATGGCGCGAGTTGCTGCTGAATCAGGACCGTTTCGGGCAAATGAGCGAGTGGCTGTTCCTCGACACGTTCCTGCGCGCCCGGACCTTGCAGCGCCAGCAATTGTCCAGCGGCTTGACCGACAGGAAGGTGGTGCTCGCAGGCGTGCCGGGCGAATGTCGGGAGCTGGAGTTATGGGTCGCGGGGTTAATGCTGAGCAATGACGACTTCAATATTCAAGTACTAGCGGTAGGCCAGCCACTGGAAGAACTGACCCTGGTATGCGGCAAGGTTCGGCCGGTGGTCGTTGTGCTATTTACCAACCACCCGCCAACCCTGGACCTTCCGCGCCGGCTCAAGCGGCTGTCGCTGGCGCTGGATTGTCCTTTGGTGCTGGCGGGAGAAGGGGCTGATCTGGCGCAGGAAAGCCTGGAAGGAACGCCCGTTGCCTGCATCGGCAGCGAAGGCCGCTCCATGCAGCGGCGCTTGCGGCAGTTCATCGAGGGGCATCTGGACACGTGATGGCGCGCAGGACGTTGCTCGCGGCCGCGATTAACGATGCACCGTAGGATAGAGGCGTCGGTGTTCCTGAAGGATGTACTGGCGTAGCCGCTCGGTGTCTTCCTTGTTGCGCTGGCTCAGGCGATACGCGGCAAGCCCGGATTCAGTGAGCCGTTCGAAAGTACCTCGCAACGCAATGGGCGCTTGCCCGGCGGGTGCGAACCACGCGGAAAAGTTTTTCGGTGGTTTGGTCGGCCTGCGGTTTTCCAGCAGTATGCCTTTGAACGACACCTCATGAACCCATAACGACGTCAGCGTGCCTTTTTCGGTTTCCAGCGGCATGGGGTCCTGCAGAACCAGGCGCCATGGGCGTATCCTCGGCCCTTCTTCAAAGATGCTCGGCGCACCCAGTTCCAGGTGCAGGGCGTGGAACTCGTCCTCCACCAGATGCAACGGGAACGTCATCTGTTGATTGGCAAACTGCGCCTGGATCGTCACTTGTTCGTGGGCCGCCAGACGGGTGAGCAACTCCTGAATCTGCACGCCGCCGTTCACCATCAAACTTCGCGTCGGATCTCGCTCGTTCAACTGAGGGTTGTGCTGCATGTTCTGGATAAATTCCAGCTCAGCCTGAGTGAGAAGGGTTTCGTGGGGCATGACAACGCTCGAAAAAACCGGTTATTGAATGAGCAGACCATAAATTCAACATTATGTTGCACTTTCGCCATTTTTTAGCGCGGCGATTTCTCTCTTCGCCAGCGCCAGCTCGGCTTCCAGTTCCAGAACACGTTGTTGAGCTTCGACCTGTTGGGTGACGTTTTTTTGAATACCGATGAAATAAGTCAGCTGGTCCGCCTCGTTCAGCACCGGCGTAATCGATAACTCGTTCCAGAACACCGAGCCGTCCTTGCGATAATTACGCAGGATTTGCCGGCAAGGCTGGCCGTTGTGTACCGCCTCGCGAATGGCTTGCAGGGCTGGCTGGTGTCGGTCATCACCCTGCAGGAAGCGGCAATCCTGATAGAGGATGTCGTCCACCGGATAGCCGGTCAGGGCTTCGAATGCCTTGTTTGCATAAATCAGAATATTGTCTTCGCCTTCCTGCTCGGCGACGACAATGCCGTCATTGGAAGCGTCCACCACCAGTTGCAGCAGTTTTGCGTTGATCATGAAGTTTTTCCGAAGCGAGGCAATACTGCATTCTAGGTCATGCATTGGCTTGGGGCATAATGTCCTACGTTTTTACGCTGATACAGGATGATTCATGAAAGTCGCCATCGTTTCCGGTTCTGTCTATGGATCGGCTGAAGAGGTCGCCCGACACGCCGGAAAAATCCTGCGCGACGCCGGCCACGACGTTCTGCAGGACTCGCGCGTGACGTTCGAAGCGCTGCAGGGCTTTGCCCCCCAGGCGCTTCTGTTCGTGACGTCGACCACCGGTATGGGCGAGCTGCCCGATAACATCCAGCCGCTCTATTCGCAGATCCGCGATTCCTTGCCTGCCGCCTGGCGTGGCTTGCCCGGTGGTGTCATTGGCCTGGGGGATGCCAGTTATGGCGACACGTTCTGCGCCGGTGGCGAACAGGTCCGTGAGTTGTTCGCGGAGCTGGGTGTCGTCGAAGTTCAGGAGATGCTGCGTCTGGATGCCAGTGAAAGCGTGACGCCTGAAGCCGACGCCGAGCCCTGGCTGGCGCGTTTCGTCGAACGGCTGAACGGATAGAAAACCCGATTGGCCTTTTTGGCCGTCAATGTGGCGTCGATGTCTGCAACGGTTTTTCAGGGGGGGACTAAGCTCAGCGTCAAAAGCACGCTCAATGCCGAGGAAACCCCCGTGAACCCTGACCATGTCCTGCACAGTCCCGATGCACCCCTTGATGTAAAAGATCAGGTCAGCCCCGCTGAATGGCAGACTCGCGTCGATCTTGCCGCCTGCTATCGTCTGGTGGCGATGCACGGCTGGGACGATCTGATTTTTACCCACATTTCTGCCAAGGTGCCGGGCACTGACGATTTTCTGATCAATCCTTACGGTTTGATGTTTCACGAGATCACCGCCTCGAGCCTCGTCAAGATTGACCAGGCTGGCAATAAGCTGATGGACAGTCCGTACGAGATCAACCCCGCGGGCTTCACCATTCACAGCGCCATTCATGCGGTTCGCCATGACGTCGCGTGCGTGTTGCACACGCACACTGCTGCGGGCGTGGCGGTATCGGCCCAGCGACAGGGGATCCTGCCCATCAGTCAGCAATCGCTGTTTGTCCTGTCGAGTCTGTCTTATCACCCGTACGAAGGCGTCGCCCTCAATCACGAGGAGAAAGCTCGCCTGCAGGCTGACCTGGGTCAAACCAACTTCTTGATGCTGCACAACCACGGCCTGCTGACCTGTTCGGCCAGCATTGCCGATACCTTCCTGATGATGTTTATCTTCCAGCGCGCCTGCGAAATCCAGGTGCTGGCCCAAGGGGGAGGGGCGCAGTTGATTGCCATTGACGGGCAGATTCTGGCGGGGGCCAAGGCCATGCTTGCCGGGGTCACCAGGAGTGCTCAGGGCATGGGCGGCGTGTTGGCCTGGCCTGCGTTGTTGCGCAAGCTGGACCTGACCGACTCGAGTTATAAACACTGATGCCTCTGACCGAAATACCGCTGCGTATCTGGCGCACCCGTGGACAGACGTTCAGATTCAACGGGCATGCCGTTCGCTATTGGACCGCAGGCGAGGGTGAGCCCTTGCTGCTGATTCATGGTTTCCCCACCGCCAGTTGGGACTGGAACTTCCTCTGGCAACCGTTGGCGAACCGTTATCGGGTCATTGCCTGTGACATGCTCGGCTTCGGCGATTCCGCCAAACCGCTGCGTCATCAATACAGCCTCATCGAACAGGCCGACTTGCAACAAGCCTTGTTGCAGCGCCTTGGGCAGGACAGGCCGGTTCATGTGCTTGCCCATAATTACGGCGACAGCGTGGCTCAGGAACTGTTGGCGCGGCATCTTGAAGGCCGCTTTGCCATGGCCAGTTGCGTCTTTCTCAATGGCGGCCTGTTTCCGGAAACCCACCGCAAGGTCTTGGCGCAAAAACTGTTGTTGAGCCCTCTTGGGTGGGTGTTCAGTCGCCTGTTCAGTCGAGGCAGTCTGGACAAGAGCTTCAGCGAGATATTCGGGCCCGATACCCGACCCAGTGAAAGCGAGCTGGATGATCTCTGGGGCCTCATTGCTGCCAATAAGGGCACGCGCATTTTTCACCGTCTCATTCGCTATATCCCTGAGCGTGTCGAGCACCGGGAACGCTGGGTGGCGGCCATGCAAGCTGGAGGCGTGCCCATGCGCGTCATTGACGGCGCGGTTGATCCCATTTCGGGCGCGCACATGGTCGAGCGTTACCGGCAGTTGATCCCGGACGCCGACAGCGTTCTGCTGCCGGGCATCGGTCATTACCCCCAGCTCGAAGCACCCGTATTGGTCCTTCGCCACTATCTGGCATTTCGAGAAACCCTGGGCGCGGCTCAAAGCGACCCTCATGGCGCTGCATTATCGGGCACTATTCAGTGGGGATCGGGTTGATTGTGACCGGAAGTCGGGTGGACGACACTGAGACGTCGCTGTCCCTTTTTCCAGGAGTTAATCATGAGTGAGCCCGTCCGTTTTGAAGACAAAGTAGTGATCGTCACCGGTGCCGGCGGTGGGTTGGGCCGCGCTCACGCGTTGCTGTTCGCCCGCCATGGCGCGCGCGTGGTGGTTAACGACCTTGGCGGTTCTGCCCATGGAGAAGGCGCCAATGCATCGGCTGCCGATCAAGTGGTCAGCGAGATTCGCAAAGCCGGTGGCACAGCGGTGGCCAACCACGACTCGGTCACCGATGGCGACAAAATCGTACAGAACGCCCTGGATGCGTTCGGCCGTATTGATGTGGTGGTGAACAATGCCGGGATTCTGCGGGACAAATCCTTCGCCAAGATGGAGGACGCGGATTGGGATCTGGTTTACCGCGTGCATGTCGAAGGGGCCTACAAGGTGACACACGCGGCCTGGCCTTACTTGCGCGAGCAGAACTATGGTCGCGTGATTTTCACATCATCGACCTCCGGTATCTATGGCAACTTCGGTCAATCCAATTACGCCATGGCCAAGCTGGGCCTTTACGGCCTCACTCGCTGTCTGGCCCTGGAAGGGCGCAAGAACAACATTCTGGTCAATGCCATCGCCCCAACCGGCGGTACGCGCATGACTGAAGGGCTGATCCCGGCTGATGTCTTCGAGTTGCTCAAGCCTGAACTGATCAGCCCCCTGGTCGTCTACCTGGGCAGCGAACACTGCCAGGACAGCGCCGGCTTGTTTGAAGTGGGCGGCGGCTGGATTGGAAAAGTCCGTTGGGAACGAAGCCTCGGCGCGGGCTTTGATCCTCATGAAGGGTTCAGCCCAGAGGATGTTGCCCGGCATTGGCAAACCATCAATGACTTCCAGGACGCTGCGCATCCTCAGGATAACCTTGAGGCGTTAAAGGAGATGATGGCTAACCTGCAGAAACATAAAGGGTGAGCAAAAAAGTCTCAATTAAAAGAAGGAAACCGATCAGCGTTGATCGGTTTTCTTTAATGCGAACACTTGAATCAATGCAGTCGCTTTGACCGTGGCTAAAGTTTGAAAGGTGAATATAAAGAAGATTCTTGATTTGCTGTAGGAATATTCTAGTAGTGCCGTAGTTTATGTATGGATTTTTGCGGAACATCGTTTTTACCATTCAGTCATCCGGTTTGGTTCCGATAGGTTCGATGTCGCTATTCGAAAATAAAAGGAGCAAGACGATGGGAATGATTAATCGGGTGGGTGAAATGCCGCAAGTCATCATCAAGAAAAGGTCGGAAGACCTCACGACCAAAAGTGCCAGTGCCGACACTAAACGCATTCTGCTTGAGGTTGGTGAAAACCCTGTTGCGCTCAATACCATTGCCATGGAACAAAGCAAACTCAAGCCACTGTTTAAAGGGTTCGATGCCGAGGATGTCAGCCCCGAGGTGCTCGGGAACGTTGGCAAACAGCTGTTGGCGTTCGGGCTGGTGGATAATCTGACGGCGGATTTGATGGGACGTGCGGCAATGGAATTCGACAAGGACGGCACTATCAAACATCCCGACATCAAGATAAATGCCTTGGAGTTTTTCGCCAAACGAATCGATGATATGCAGAAACAAGTACTGGGAGGGGACAAGTACGCGAAGCTGTTACTGCCGGATTACATCAAGACCGTGCACGTCATCAAGAATCTGCAAGTGTTTGCATCCACAGGTGATACCTACGGAACACTGGCCCTTAACAAGCGGATCAAGAATGGCGAGATAAAACCCGAGAACCTGCCCGGTAAACTAAAATCCAAGGTGTAGTGGCGCAAAGCCATAGGCTGTGGTGCAGGCCAAAAAAAAGCCGCTGTATTAACAGCGGCTAAACAAGACGTGGATTCAGGAGCTATAAAATCAACGTCGATACACCTCGCGCTCCGGCACGTTATCCTTTGAAAGGATATCAACGTGCCAGTGCTGGTTGATTCGGTACATAAAGATTAAGTGCGCTGCCAGTGAATGACTGCTCAAGTCCGGCAAGAATAGAGTGTTCAACTGCATTTAAAAACCATGATTTGCGACATTGACTGTTGCATCTACGGCAACAGTCGGCAGAGCCTCGGCGGGCACTTCAATGGATGGCGTTGCTCGACGGTAACTGGCTCAGACGCTCCGTAATTTGCAGGCGCTGAACGGGATCGTCGCTCAACAGCAACGCATGCTGCAGATCAAACCGTTCTGCCTGCGGGCATTCCAGAGCGTTATACAGACCGGCCCGGACCAGATAATCCCCGGTGGTCGCCTGACCCAGTTCCACCACCCGGTCAGCGTCTTTCAATGAGGCCATCACATCGTCGTTCAGTTGGTGCAGGTGCCGAAGGTTGCGCGACAGTCGTTGCAGCATGCTCAGGTCGGTGGCGCGAATCATGTGTGCAGCGCACAGTTGCATGTCTGGCCCGAACTGACGCACCAGCAGTTCCCGGCAGTCTTGCGGGTAAAGCCGTCGACCGCCACAAGGGTCCAGCAAATGATCGGCTCCCGGGACCCGCAGCAGAAAGTGCCCCGGGAAATTGACGCCCTCAAGGTGGATGTCCAGCCGTCTGGCGATCTCCAGGGCAATGAGCGCCAACGCCAGGGGTTGGCCGCGACGGCGCTCCACGACCTTGTGCAATAACGCCGATTGCGGTTTCGCAGGGTTCCAGTCGTCCCGGGCGAAACCCAGGGCATTGAGCTGGCGTAACAGGGGTTGGGCCAGCTCGGAAGTCGGCAATGAGGGCAGCGCCGCGTTCACCTGACGCTGCAATTGATCCATCTCATCGTGCAGGTGCCGGGGAAGGAACTGAGGGTCATGTTCGGCCGAGACCCACAAGGCGGCCTCGAATACATCGCTCGGGCTTTGCTGCAGGCAAGACAGACAATGCTGACGTGGCGTCATCGACCTCTCCGACAGGCTCCAGGCAAATGGAATGTGGGCAGTGATGACCTGTTTTAGCCCCCGCTGCATATTTCGTCCAGTGACGAATCAAAGAGTGGATGTGTTTTGTCGGCATGCATCAGCGGTCAATCGTTTTTCCCGGCATCGCCTATAATCGCCTTACAAAAACAAATCGGGAGCACCACTGATGTTCGCTCTCATGCACAGTTCACGCATTGAATCCCTGCACATGGTCGTCGATCCTGAAACCGGCCTGAAGGCCGTTATCGCCCTCGACAATTGCCAGCGCGGTCCCGCTTTGGGGGGCTGTCGTTACCTCGCTTATCCAGATGAAGACAGCGCCATCGAGGACGCTGTTCGCCTGGCGAAAAACATGAGTTACAAAGCCGTGCTTGCCGGCCTACCGCAAGGCGGCGGCAAAGCGGTGATCATGCGTCCCGCCCACGTCCCTGATCGTGCTGCGTTGTTTGAATCCTTCGGACGCTTCATCGAGAGCCTTGGCGGCCGCTATATCACGGCGGTGGACAGCGGCACGTCCAGCGCCGATATGGATTGCATTGCGCAGTACACCCAGCATGTCACCAGCACCACCGAAGCCGGTGATCCTTCGTCGCATACCGCCATGGGCGTTTTTGCCGGGATCCGTACCACGGCGATGGCGCGTCTGGGCAGCGATAATCTGGAAGGGTTGCGTATAGCGGTTCAGGGCCTGGGCCATGTGGGGTACGCCTTGGCCGAACAGCTCCACGCTGCGGGGGCAGACTTGCTGGTCAGCGATCTGGACAGCGGTCGCGTGCAGCTCGCCATGGAACAGTTCGGCGCTCACCCGATTGCCTGTGAAGCGCTGCTCAGTACGCCGTGTGACATCCTCGCGCCGTGCGGGCTGGGCGGGGTGCTCAATAGCCTGAGTGTCGCGCAGTTGCGTTGCGCAGCCGTGGCGGGGGCGGCCAACAATCAACTGACCAGCCTGCAGGTCGCCGACCAGTTGGAGAATCGCGGCATTCTTTATGCGCCGGATTATGTGATCAATTCCGGTGGCCTGATTTACGTGGCCCTGCAGCATCGCGGGGAGACGCTGGGCACCATCACGGCCCATCTTGCCCAAATCGGACAACGATTGACTGAGGTCTTCGCTCACGCACAGGCGGAAAAGCGCTCACCTGCGCGGGTCGCTGACATGCTGGCGGAGCACCTTCTGGACGTCGGCCCACACCAGACCCGGTGAACGCCGACGCTTGAAACCTCGCCGCCACAAGCTGCGAGTTTTTGCGTAACACGCATACCCCGCGTGGAGGAGTAGGCAATGCCCGGCAAACCCTTCGATATTTCGTATACCCGTTACCTGGCGCCCGATGGACATCCGACGGGGGAGCTGCCGCCCTGGGCTGACGATTTCAACCTGCTGACCCGGCTCTATCGGCAAATGGTCCTGACCCGGCTTTTCGACCAGAAAGCCGTGGCGTTGCAACGCACCGGGCGCATCGGGACTTACGCGCCCACGCTCGGTCAGGAAGCCATAGGTGTGGCCATTGGCAGCCTCATGCAGCCTGAGGACGTGCTCATTCCTTATTACCGCGACACCGCCGTGCAGCTCATGCGGGGCGTGCGCATGGAAGAAATCCTGCTGTATTGGGGCGGCGATGAGCGCGGCAGTGACTTTGCCGAACCTGCCGTCGCTCAGGATTTCCCCCTTTGCGTGCCGATTGCCACTCAGGCGCTGCATGCCTGCGGCGTCGCCAGTGCGTTCAAGATTCGCGGCGAACATCGGGTTGCCGTCACCACATGCGGCGACGGCGCGACCAGCAAGGGTGATTTTCTCGAAGCGCTGAATGTGGCCGGCGCCTGGCAACTGCCGGTGGTGTTTGTCATCAACAACAATCAGTGGGCGATTTCCGTGCCTCGGCGCATTCAATGCGGCGCGCCCACGCTGGCGCAGAAAGCCATGGGTGCGGGTTTTCACGGCGAGCAGGTCGACGGCAATGACATCCTCGCCGTTTACGAGCGCATGCAGACTGCCCTTGAGCGTGCGCGCAAAGGCAAAGGGCCGGTGCTGCTGGAATGCCTGAGTTACCGGCTCGGCGATCACACCACGGCTGATGATGCCACGCGTTACCGTTCGGCTGAAGAAGTGAAGCAGGCCTGGCTGGAGGAACCGGTCAAACGCCTGCAATCGTTCATGGCCAGCCAGGGCGTCTGGGACGAAGGCCGCGAACAGGCGCTTATCGCGCACTGTCAGGCGCAGGTGCAACAGGCCGTCGATGCGTTCGAGGCGGCCGGTATTCAGGCCCCTGAATCCGTGATCGATCACGTCTACGCCCAATGGCCAGCGGCATTGGCCGAGCAACGTGAGTGGTTTCTGGAGCGGGTGGCACGGCGCGCGGGAGGTGAACATCATGACCGGTGAAAAAGTCAGCCTGCTGGAAGCGGTCAATCTGGCGCTGCATCGGGCCATGGCCGAAGACGAAAACGTCGTGGTGCTGGGTGAGGACGTGGGCGTCAATGGCGGAGTGTTCCGCGCCACTCAAGGGTTACGCGACAGCTTTGGATTCAAGCGTGTGATTGATTCGCCACTGGCGGAAACCATGCTGGGCGGACTGGTCATCGGCATGGCCGCACAAGGCATGAAGCCGGTGGTGGAGATCCAGTTCATGGGCTTCATCTACGCCGCCATGGAACACCTTGTGTCCCACGCCAGCCGCCTGCGCAATCGCACCCGTGGACGCTTGAGTTGCCCGATGGTCATGCGCTCGCCCATGGGCGCAGGCATACGCGCGCCGGAACATCACAGCGAAAGCACCGAAGCGTTGTTTGCCCACATCCCCGGTCTGCGGGTGGTGATTCCCTCCTCACCGGCGCGGGCCTACGGCTTGCTGCTGGCAGCCATCGACGATCCTGATCCGGTGATCTTCCTGGAACCGACACGGTTGTACCGCATGAACCCGCAGCCGTTGCTCGATGACGGTAAACGGCTGCCGCTGGATACCTGCTTTACCCTGCGCGAAGGCAGCGATATCACCCTGATCAGTTGGGGGGCGAGCGTGCACGAAACCTTGCAGGCCGCCGCAGCGCTGGGCGACCGGGGCATTTCGGCGGAAGTGATCGATGTTGCCTGCATCAAGCCGCTGGATCTGGACACCCTTGAGGCCTCGGTACGCAAGACCGGTCGCTGCGTGATCGTCCATGAAGCGCCGCGCTCTTGTGGTGTCGGCGCGGAGATCGCCGCCAGCCTCTATGAACGGGCCTTGCTGGATTTGCAGGCGCCCATTGTGCGGGTCACCGCCCCGGATATTCCGCCGCCGTTGTACCGACTGGAGTCGCTGTACATCCCCGGCGTGCAAGACATCCTTCATGCCTGCGATCAAACGCTCAATTTCGCCTGACGGCCCCCGGATTCAGGAGACGTGCGATGAAATATTTCAGACTGCCCGATCTGGGCGAAGGCTTGCAGGAAGCGGAAATCGTCCAGTGGCACGTCAAGGCGGGCGATACCGTCAAGGCGGATCAACGGGTGGTGTCGGTGGAGACGGCCAAGGCGATCGTCGATATTCCTTCGCCTTATGACGGTGTGGTCGCCAAGGTCTACGGCGGCGACGGCGATATCCTCCACGTGGGCGACCCCTTGATGGCCTTCGAAGGCGAGGGCGATGCCGGTACAGTGGTCGGTCGTCTCGAAGGCGGCGGCAGTCAGGAGGACCGGTTTTTCGTCGGCGCGGCGCCGTCGACTCGTGAGCATCTTGCTGCCAGGGCGACACCTTCCGTACGTCAATTGGCTCGGCAGTTGGGTGTAGACCTCAGCGCATTGGGTGGTTCGGGGAATGACGGCCTTATTACCCGGGCTGATGTCGAAAGCGCTGCGCAGGCCGATCGCGATCGTTTTGGCGGCGAAAAGCTGCGTGGCGTGCGGCGCAGCATGGCGCTGAACATGGCCAGGTCCCACGCGGAAGTCGTGCCGGTGACGATTTATGGCGATGCCGACCTGCATCGCTGGCCGCAAGCCCGGGACCCATTGATCCGGCTGGGTAAGGCCATGGCAGCGGCCTGCAAGGTGGAGCCGGTGCTCAACAGTGGGTTCGACGGCAAATCCTTGTCCATCAAACAGCATCAACAGCTTGATCTGGGGATTGCCGTGGACACGCCCGACGGTTTGTTCGTGCCAGTGCTGCGGGACGTGGGCAATCGCGAACCCGCCGACTTGAAGGAAGGCATGGGCCGGTTACGCGCGGACGTCAAAGCCCGTTCGATTCCCGCGAAGGAAATGATGGGCGCGACCCTGACGCTGTCCAATTTCGGCACCCTGTTCGGACGCTATGCCAACCCGGTTGTGGTGCCGCCACAGGTGGCAATCCTCGGTGCGGGCGCGATCCGTGACGAACCGGTGGCGGTCAATGGCGAAGTCGTGGTGCACCCGGTGCTGCCGCTGTCCCTGACCTTCGATCATCGGGCGGTCACCGGAGCTGAAGCGGCGCGGTTCTTTCAGGCGTTGGTGGATGCGTTGGAGAAGGCCGACATCTGACACACCGAGTCTGACGATGCGATCCGCCGATGGAGCGCCGCTTGGGCGCTCCATCAGCCTCCCCGCTAAACCTGGATTCCTTCCCCATTGTTGATCATCCAGCGGATCATGCGGGTCAGGGGCACGCGATGGTGGCGAATCGAGCACCAGGCCGTGTGTTCGTCGCCGTACAACTCGATGTAGCGGCTCAGCATCACGTGTTGACCATCGTCGGTAAGGCTCAATTCGATTTCGCGGCAGTGCAACGACGTCCGGTCGGGGGCCCTTGTTCGGCGGTGAAGCACCAAGGCATTGCTTCTACTCGGCATGAGGCTCACCGCTGGGGCAGTTGGAACGGGCCGGGGTGACGGCGCCTGACTTGCCTTCCATCACAAAATTGGCGCGCTTTTGCGCCACGGTGTCGCGCAGTGCCAGGTAGTAATCCGGTTGTTTACGCAGTTGGTCAGTGACCGGCAATAGCTCGGCACGACCGTCGACGATGCCGCCCACGGTATTGATGGTGCCCAGGGTGTTGACCGTATCGCTGTTGCTGCCCAGGGGGTCGACCACAAAGCTCACCAGTTTGCCCGTGGCATCCCTGAGGTTGTGGGTGCCGAACAACGGCAACTCGACGATAGGCCCGTTGGCGATATTCCACACGCCGAAGGTCTGGCCGAAGTCAGAGGTGTGTCGTGCCATGCCCATCTTGCCCGACACGTCGATCAACCCGACGATACCTACCGTGGTGTTGATGACGAAGCGGCCGAAGGTGGTCACCGAGCGCTCACCGTTGCCTTGCAGCACGTCATTGATGAACACCTTGGGCTCGCCGAAGTTGGCGACGAAGTTGTGAACCCCGGCCTGAAAAAAGTCCGGCAGGTGCAGGTAACCCTTGGCAACCGGGGTCAGGGCGTAATCATCGACCGTGCGGTTGAACGCAAAGATGCCGCGGTTGACCGACTCGGCCGGGTCATGAAGGGTGTAGCCGACGTTGTCACAGGGGCCGGGCAGTGTAGGCGGCGCGCTGGCGCATCCGCTGGCAAGCACCACAACAAAACCGGCAAGCGTGGAGCGAACAACGGGCGAAGCGCATTTGATAGTTGGCATGCAAGGTCATCTCGGCAAGGACTGCGGGCATGCTGCCTGCGCTTTTTTGCCCGAAGATTTCCGCTTTATTGCCCGCCCGTAGTTTTATTGCCGAGTTGAAATATATGACGTAACGCCGGGAATGATTTTATATACGCACTTGCGAATTGATACCGGCAGCGAGTCCACTGTGAGTCATTTATTACTGGTCGACGATGATGTTGAAGTCCTCGCCCTGTTGCAAAAATTCCTTGAGCAACACGGCTACAGCGTGGAAGTTGCCGTCGATGGCCCTTCCATGTGGCGGGCCGTGGAAAGGCGTTTGCCGGACATTATCATCCTGGATGTGATGCTTCCCGGAGAAAGCGGGCTGGTGCTCTGCCAACAGCTGCGCGCCAGACATGCCATCGCGGTGATCATGTTGACCGCCATGGGTGAGCTGAGCGACCGGGTTGTGGGCCTGGAGCTGGGGGCCGACGATTACCTGACCAAACCTTTCGACGCGCGGGAACTGCTGGCCCGAGTGCGCGCCGTGCTCCGGCGCACCGGGGAGGCCGCAACCGTTGCAGGTGACTCGTCCCGCGCCATTCTGGAATTCGCGCAGTGGCAACTGGATGTGACCCGCCGCGAATTGCGCTCCCCGGAAAAAGTCATGATCCCTTTGTCTACCGGGGAGTTCGAGCTGCTGCTGGTATTTGCCCAACACCCGCGACGCGTCCTCACGCGGCAACAGTTGCTGGATCTGGCCCGTGGAGAGGCTTACGACGCCTTTGATCGCAGCGTCGATGTGCAGGTCAGCAGGCTACGGCGCAAGCTGGAGTCTGATATCCACAGCGAGCCGATGATTCGCACGATCCGCAATGGCGGCTATCTTTTCAGTCCCTCCGTGGTGAAACGATGAGTGTGTGGTCCGGACTGCGAGCCCGATTTCAGCGGCCCCACGACACAGTGGCGCGCTGGATTGCCCTGACCACGCTGCTCGCGATGCTGACCTGGCTGGCCTTGAATGGTGCGTTCAGCCTGCTGGCGGGTGTCTGGGCCCGGCCGCCCATTCTGGAAACCGGCTTGATGGAAAAGGTTGCCGTCATCACGCGCATTATCAACGCCGCGTCTGTCGATCAGCGTAGGGGAATTGCGCAAGCCGCCAGTGACAAGGTATTCAACATTCAGTGGCTACCACGCCGTGAAGACGGGTATCTACCCGAGATCGATGATCTGGGCTTCGATGATGGCCAGCAGTTGCTGCGAGCGTTAGCGGAGTTGCCTGATGCAAAGATTGAGGCTTACGAGCCCGACGATTGGGCTGTGGATCAGGTCGACCGACCCTATGCGTTGATGATCCAGTTGGCCGATGGCTCTTGGGTGCAGTTTTCGGTAGCAACGCGCAAGTGGGGGCTGGACCCCGTCCAGCGCAATCTGATCGTGATTGTCCTGGCGCTTTTATCGACCTTTGTGGTGGTGCTGATCGCAACCCGTCATCTGGCAACGCCGCTGGAACGTTTTGCCGAAGGGGCCCGCCGTTTTGGCAAGGATTTCCGGGCGCCTCCCATTCAGGTGGTGGGGCCACACGAAATCCGTCAGGCGATTCTGGCGTTCAATGCCATGCAGGCGCAGATTCAGCATTTCCTCAATGACCGCACGCAAATGCTGGCTGCCATTTCCCACGACTTGCGTGCGCCGCTGACGCGCATGCGGCTGCGCGGGGAGTTCATTGACGATGCCGAACAGCAATCCAAATTGTTCCGGGACGTGGATGAGATGCAGGCGATGGTGAACAGCGCGCTGGAGTTTTTTCGGGATGATGCACGGCTTGAACCGGCCACTGCGTTCGACCTGGCTGAACTGCTGCTTACGGTTGTCGATGATTTCAAGGACGCGGGCGTCGAGGTTTCTTTCGAAGGGCCGAGCCGCTTTGTCTATGTTGGCCGGCCTATCGGTATCAAGCGAGCACTCACCAACCTGGTGGATAACGCCATCAAATACGGACAAGCGCCGGGGGTTCGATTGAAAACCGCCGGGGCATGGGTCGAAATCGGCGTGGTAGATCGCGGACCGGGGATTGCCCTTGAGCATCAGGAGCAGGTGTTTACTCCCTTCTACCGCATTGAAGGCTCACGTAACAAACACACCGGCGGCGTCGGGCTGGGCCTTCCAGCGGCCCGGGCGACGGTACTTGAGCATGGCGGGTCGCTGACGTTGCGCAATCGACAAGGTGGAGGGCTGGAAGTGAAGGTGACGTTGCCGTTGGACTGAAATGATCGCTGCTGTTCAGGCCCGGATGAGTTCACGCACGTGAGCCACGAGCTTGTCGATCACAAACGGTTTGGTCAGTACGCGGGTGTCCGGCCCGAAATGGTCATCGCCGATGGCGGCGTTTTCTGCGTAGCCCGTGATAAACAGCGTTTTCAGCCCCGGCCTCACTTCCCGACCTGCATCAGCCATTTGCCGACCGTTCATGCCGCCGGGCAGGCCCACGTCAGTGATGAGCAGGTCAATGCGTACATCGGATCGGAGCACGTTAAGTCCGGCGATGCTGTCACCGGCCTCAATGAGGGTGTAATTGAGATCGCTCAAGACGTCCATCAACAGCATCCGGACCGTCGGTTCATCATCGACAATCAGAATGGTTTCTCCAGGCCGGGCTGGCGCGGCCGAGGCCTTGTTCTCCTCGCGTTTATCCTCCAGGGCGCTTCCATGGTAACGAGGCAAACGGATGCAGATTGTTGTGCCCTGGCCAACTTGAGAGTAGATGCGCACCTGCCCACCGGACTGCTTGGCGAACCCATAGATCATTGACAGGCCCAGACCTGTTCCTTGACCAATGGGTTTGGTGGTGAAAAAAGGGTCAAAGGCTTTGGCGATGACATCCGGCGTCATGCCTGTGCCGGTGTCAGTGACGGTGAGGGACACATACTCACCCTCGGGCATATCGAAGGCCCTGGACGCGTCATGATCGACCCATTCGTTCGCCGTCTCGACGCAGATGCGGCCGCCGTGGGGCATCGCATCACGTGCGTTGATGCACAGGTTGAGCAACGCATTTTCAAGTTGGCTCGGATCGACGAGCGTTGACCAGATATCCGGCGCCCCGAACGTTTCGATCGTGATGCTGGGGCCAACGGTGCGCTGGATAAGTTCGCGCATGCCCTCTATCAGTACGTTGACGTCGGTGGACCGCGGATCTAGCGTCTGTCTTCGGGAGAACGCCAGAAGGCGGTGAGTCAGCGAGGCAGCGCGCATTGCCGCGCCTTGAGCGGTGGTGATGTATTTCTCGGTCTCCTGCCAGCGGCCCTGGGTGATGCGCATGTGAATAAGCTCCAGGGCGCCGGAGATACCTGCCAAAAGGTTATTGAAGTCATGGGCCAGGCCGCCGGTCAATTGGCCAACGGCTTCCATTTTCTGGGATTGGCGCAGCTTCTCCTCGGCTTGCATCAGCTCGAAGGTCCGGTCAGCCACACGTTGTTCCAGTGTTTCATTGAGGTTGCGCAGCGCCGCGGTCGCGCGGTCGCGCTCAGCCTCCACGGAGCGCCGGCTTTCGACGTCAATGAGCACGCCCGGCAGGCTAAGAGGGGTGCCATCCTCGGTGCGATCCACGCGTCCGTTCGCCTCTATCCAGTAATAGAGCCCATCAGCCCGGCGCACTCGGTACTGGTGCGCATAGGCCCCACCTTTGTTGAGGGCGTCGTCGATCGCGGCTTTCAACCCGTCTTTGTCTTCGGGATGAACGGACATGATGACTTGTTCGAGGCTAAGGCCTTCAAGCTCCAGGACCGGATCAAGACCAAACGCACGGGCAAAGGCTTCGTCGATGGTAAAGCGGTCGTTGAGCAGGTCCCAATGCCAGGTGCCGATGATCGCACCTGCGGCGAGGGCCAGTTGGACGCGCTCCACGTTCTGGCGCGCAAGTGCTTCGCTGACTCTCAGGCGTTCCTGCGCATTGCGACGTTCCGTGACGTCGCTGAAAATGATCGCAATCTGCCTGTCCGCCGGATCACCCACCCGGACCGCCCGCACGTCGAACCAGCGCTTGAAGGCCTCGGCGTAATTTTCAAACGTGGCGCGCTCCCCGGTCTTGGCAACGTGTCCGTAGGTTTCAAACCAGAAAGGCTCCAGGTTAGGCGCGAACTCGGTGACCCACTTGCCACGCAGATTGACGCCAGCCTGATGTTCGAAGGCTGGGTTGGCCTCGACAAATCGATAGTCAATCGGCTTGTCGTCTGCGTCGAATTTCACCTGGACAATGGCGAATGCGGATTCAACCGTTTCCAGGATGGTCCTGAAACGCTCTTCACTGTTACGCAGTGCGGTCTCTGCCTTGAGCATCCGTGACATGTCGAGCATCGCGCCGATCATGCGCACAGCCTGACCGTCGGCATTGCGTATCACGTGTCCACGATCCAGCACATTGGCGTAGCTACCGTCCAGGCGCTTGAAACGGTACTCCTCCGACCAGGTGGTACCGGTTCCGTCGATTACACCGTGGATAGAGGCGTCCACACGGGCTCGATCATCCGGGTGGATCTGTGAGAGCCACCATTCGCCCGTCGTATCGACTGAGGCGAGGGGATAGCCGTAAGCATGCTGCAGCGCCTCATTCCAAAGTACCTGATTGGCTTGCAAATCCCAGTCCCAGATCGTATCGCTGGTTGCCTTGGCGGCCAGTCGATAACGCTCCTGGGTTTCTTCAATCGCGATGCCTTCCAGGCGCTGATGGGTGCGGTCGCGCAGAATCTTCAAAAAGCCAAGGTGCACGTTACCTTCGCCGTAGAGCGGCACCATCTCCCCGGACGCCCAGAACGGGTTGAGGTGCTTACGCAGGTGCCACCGCTCGTCCGCTGCGCGCCCGTCATGAAGGGCCAGCAGCATCTCCTGTTCGACCTGCCCAATGGCCCGGTCATCTGGCGTGAAGAGGCGTTCTGCAGTCTGGCCCACCATCTCCTCGGCCGACCAGCCCAGCACGAGGGTGGCGCCGGAATTCCAGTCGGTAATGATCCCGGAAGGGTTGGTCACAATCAGTGCGACGTCGGTAGCACTCTCGAAAATCGCACGCTTGCGGTCCTCACTGCTGACGACTGGCAGCGCCCGATTTTCAGACGCAGGGATTTCCCGGTTTGAGGTCGTTGCCTTTGTCTCCGTACGGGGTGCTTGATGCCGGGCGTCGCGAGTTTCGGCTTGTGGCGAAGGGGGGGTGTCTGAACCTGACTGACGGGTGCGATTTACATCCGCGGAACGGGCCCGGGATTCACCTTGCCACTGCGGGTCAATGCCAGCAGCCTGAACGACGCTGCGAAGTCGCAATACCTCGGCTTCCAATTCCTGGCGAGACAGAGATGCCAAAGCTCTTACTGCTGACGCGTCGTTGCTCATTGATAGGTGACCCTTACCTCGTTCGCTTTGACGGCATCAGATCAGAAGACGTCGAGGTTTGCACTGCCGTTGGTACGAACGGGGGCGGTATCGATCGTCCGGCTCCGATCCTCTGGAGCCCCAGGAACACAATGTCGCAACGCAAGGGTCGAAAACGCCAGTCGTGGTAGACCGCCGTCTAGCTTTTTACGTCTGCCGGGGCCGAAAGTTCACTCAAGGCTGACGCATTATTCTTGAACGCGGCCGCGAACACTGCCCGATTTTTTGCCATGTAGATGCTTGCATCTTCAGCATGCTGTTCGGAAAGACCCGGCACGTTTTTCATCAACACGTCAGTAAGGAGCTCTGCCAGCTCAAGCATCTGGTCATGGGCATCGGCGAGTTTTCGGTCCACGAACGTAGTCTCCAAATCGCGGGTACTGCGGTAAAGGGTTTCAACAGCCATTTTGGCCTCGTCGTCATATCCAGTGTTGGAAGGGGAATCATGCCGCCTGGTGATTCATGCTCTGGCCAAAGGCCAGGCTCTGTACGGAAAGCGGCTGCGCTCGCCGATTTTCGTACAGAGCCTAGTGCAAAAAAGTGCTGTCGAATGCCATTCACCACACTGCACGCTTTTACAGCCGTTGCCATCAGTAATCACTGTGTTTTTATACAGTGCAGAGCATAGGCGATTTTTCCCGTGCTGAATAGTGGCATTCATGCATCTTTTTTGGCTATCCATGTGCCTTGCGACCGCCCGCCACACTCTCAACCCTAGCCAGGGCATTCTCCTACAGGGCTCGTCTCGCTCCGGAAAATTATCGGGGACGCCCCTTGATGGCCTCGTTCCTGCTAGGTATTGAGGCAAATCAAAGTGTCACGCACACGCAGCATCATTCGATCTGGAGGTGTTGCTGATTTTTTTACAGGATGTGATCGACATGTCAGGGCTGAAGTGGACCGAAAAACGGCGTGTAAACGTTCATGGCCATGCTGTTCGGAATCGGCACGATTACCGCGTATGCGGCGGTCATGACGTTTATATTTTTTTGATTGACGGTGGTGAGCGATGAGTGAAATTCAATGGGCTGAAAGGCTGCGCAAAAGCCTGCATAACGGGGCTGATTCAATCGGTAATCTGGTGGTGGAAACCTTTCATTACCTGGCACTGTTTGGTATCGCCGCCATTACCGTCTGGGCGGCAGTCAGTGCCTTTATAGGCATGTTGGGGCAGGAAAAAATCAGCGTCGACGATATTTTATTGCTCTTCATTTACCTTGAATTGCTGGCAATGAGCGGTATCTATTTTAAAACCAACCATATGCCGCTCCGGTTTTTGCTCTATATCGGGGTGACGGCATTAATCAGACTGTTGATCAGCGATGTATCACATCATAACCCGCCCGATTTAGGGATTATTTACGTGTGTGGGGGCGTATTGTTGCTGGCGTTTTCCATTCTTGTCGTCAGGTATTCCTCTTCACGATACCCGTCGGTAAAGGAAAAAGCTGACGTCTGACTGATCTGCACGAGTTGATTCGCGTTGTGTGACTTCGAGCCTTAAAGAAAGGAAGGTTAAGGCTCGAGATACAATTGATGAAAAACCGGTTTGCAGTGGTCTTGGAACTCACCCGCCGAAGTCCGGCGGGAACCCGACGCTGTTCAGGCCCGCCGAAGCTAATCAGCTGCAGGGCCTGAGTCGGGTGATCGGTGAATGTCTGAATCTTGCCCATCATTACGGCGGTGATGACACGCCATCAAACGTTGGCCGCCAGTCTTGGGCGATCACGCAGCCAGGTGTTGCGAACCGGTGGCGGTGGCAGTTGCTTGAGGTCGCCATCGGTCATGGCAGCAAGGATCTCTATCGCGCTATGGCCCTGCTCGATGGCGATGCCGAACTGAATGCTTTCGATCAGACGGCTCAGGCGCTTGGGATCGTTGCGCTGGGCAGCACTGATCAGGCGTTTGGCGACAACGCCGGTTTCATTGGACAGGGTCAGCATGATGCTGCCGTCGAGCCCTTGTATGCTCAGGTTCACGCGATAGTCCGGGTGGAAAACGTCGGTGATCTGTTGAAAAGGATTGTCCATTATCGACTACCTGCTCTAGGGGGCTGCATAAGTTGACTCGACTTTTGGCATTTTAGTTCTCGGTTTCAGTGTGGATTGACGGGAAATTTCCTGCACTTGCTGTGAGGTCTGAACACGGGGCCTCAGCGATCACACTTACAGTGAAATCGTTCCGGTTTGCGCGTCTCCAGCAATACGGACAGTAAGCGCATGGCCAGCGTGCAGGTGCGTTGCTGCAAAACAACATTGCATGGTTCGGGCCATCTATTCCGAGTCGAGAGTTTGAGCCGACCGGAACCCGATATGCCCAGGTGGCGCTCTGGAAGGTCGATCAGCGCACCCATACGCGAAACAGGCGCGACATCACCCTGACCGACGGCAGCCATTTGCAGCGTGAGAGCCGTTCGACGGTGACCCTGTCATTCGACGGGTGGCAATGGGGATCAAGTTGTAGGGCGATGTGCTGTGGGTGCAAGCGTTCGGGTACGACCCCGTCAGGCACCATTACAGCGCTGGACGTGCGGTTTTTGGCGCTTAGTGGGGCGCAGGACTCTGTTCAGGTCGGCGTGCGGTATTGGCCATCAGCGACGGTACCGTGGCCAACAACCTGCCGATCAAGGTTCGAGCACGGACCTTCTGGTGTGGATCAAAGCCTCACAATAATCGGACCTTGAACGAAAGAGGGCGGGGTCGTTTTCGCGACCCCGCCCTTCTTTATCGTGTTGCTGAATGCCTCAGCCAGCGGTCTGGGTTATCCGAGCAAGGCGGTATCTTTGGCCTGCTCTTTTTCGAGAAATTCTTCTTGCAGCAGGGCGTCCGGGTTTACCGATTCCTCTTCTGCTTCGTTGATCACGGGAGCGCCCGGACGTTTGGTGCGCAGTTTGCCAAACAGGTGTTCAAGGGCATGGTCGAGTTTTATGGCAGCGCCATCTACAGCCTGGTCCAGCGTGTCAGCCTTGTGGGTGACGGAAATAGGTTGATGACCTTTCGGACGTGCTTCCATTTGGCAGCGCATGTCGTGCGGGCCGGGCTTGTCACCGTTTTCATCGCGGATGTGCACTTCTACGCGAGTCAGATCTTCGTCATAGCGTTCGAGCGTGCTTTCAACAGTGGTACGTACCCACTCCTCCAGTCGAATACTGCTTTCGATGTGGTTATCGCAATTGACCTGGATTTGCATAGTTCTTCCCTTATAAGGCTTGCTCGTATGAGATCGGACGACACGACCGGTTTAGAGGTTCATTTCGTCTGCGCTCAATCACAGTGTTGGCGCCGAGGCAGGAACAATTCAACCCCATTTGCGAAAGAAATATTTCGCTGCAAAAAAATAATCTCCTTGTTTTGGACTTTGAAGCGTATCCCCTGACCTGCCACGCTTTCTGTAGGAGCGAGCTTGCTCGCGATTCGATGGTTAAGGCGCAGACGAGGGTCAAGCGATCTCCTGTAGGAGCGCTCGGAGGTTACGACGGCCGCGATGGCGGTGAATCAGATACACCGCTATCGCTGCCTCGCGTTGCTAGAACGCCACTGACGTCTGCACATAAACCGTGCGCGGTTCGCCGACGTATTTGCCTTTGTTGTTGTCGTCGAACGAGCGGGTGAAGTATTCGTGGTTGAGGATGTTCTTCACCCCGACTGCGACGTTCAGGTCGTTGAGTTGCGGACCGAAATCGTAGCCGGCGCGGGTGCTGAACAGCATGTAGCCCGGGATCTTGCCGGTGCTGCCGTCGGCGCTTTCAGCCGAGGTGTTGGCGTTGTCGGCGAACTGGTCGCTTTGATACGAGCTGTCCAGATTCAGCTTCCATGGACCCTCGGTATACGCCACGCCCAATGTGCCCTTGTGCCGTGACGAGAACGGCACGCGGTTGCCTTTGTTCGGGCCGTCTTCGCGGATACTGGCGTCCACATACGCATAGGTGGCGTACACATCGAAACCGGCCAGCGCAGGGCTCAAACCGTTCAGCGCATAGTTAATGCTGGTCTCGATCCCCTGATGACGGGTTTCCCCCCGGGCGATCACGGTGTCGTTGGTCTGGTTGCTTTCATACTGGTTGTCGAAGTTGATCAGGAAAGCGCCAATCTCGGCCCGCAAGTGGCCATTGTCGTAGCGCGTGCCCAGCTCCCAGGTTCGGGCTTTTTCAGGTTTCACTTCACCACCGGCAACGCGGTTAGGCATCTGGCTGTATTGCACGCTGCCGAACGAACCTTCGGTGTTGGCATACAGGTTCCAGGTATCCGTGAGGTGATACAGCACGTTCAGCGCGGGCAGGGCAGTGCGGTAGTCGCCCTGATACTTGACCTGGGTCAGGTTGTTGCTTTGCGCAGAGTCGATCATCTCGTAGCGAATGCCGGGCGTGAACGTCCACTTGCCGATATCGATGCGATCGTCGATGTAGATTGCATGGGCTTCGGTGGAGCCGCGTGTATCACGGTCGTTGCGGCTGGCAGTGGAGGGCAGCTCATCGGACGTGGTCGGCGTGCGGTAGCGCAACTCGTGGCCTGCTTCGTTGATGTAGCGATAACCCACACCGATTTCGTTCCAGCTATCGCCCAGTGCGAAGCCCTGGGAAAACCGGGTTTCCAGCCCGCGTACCCAGTACTCGCGTGGGGACAGCGAGACAAAGCTGCCTTGATCCAGATAACCGCTGCGCAAGGTCTTGGTGAAGAAGGTGTTGGCGGTGAACACCCGCGCATCCTGTTCGTAGCGGTAGCCGAAATTGACCAGCGTACGACGGCCCCAGAATTTGTCCTTGGGGCGCGTGGATTGATACGGATCGGCGTTGTAATCGGCAACGCTCAGACCGCCTGGCATGTCCGCTTCACCTTCGTAATACTGCGCCATGGCGTTGAGGCTGTTGGCGTCGTCGATCTGGTATTTGCCCTTGAGGATCAGGTCGTCGATCTGCGTATCACTGTGTTCACGCCAGTCACCGCCGCGTACCCCGGAATACAGAATCGCGCCGCCCAGGCCATTGTCGGCTGTGCCGCCGGCCAGCAGATTGCCGGTGGTCTTGAAGCCGTCATGGCTGGACGATGGGCTGGTTTCGGTTTGAAAACCACCTTTGACAGTCGGCGCGTCAGGGATCGCCCGGGTCACGAAATTGACGATACCGCCCACGTTTTGCGGGCCATAACGCACGGCACCGCCACCCCGCACCACGTCCACGGCATCCATGTTGCCCATGCTGATCGGTGCGAATGACAACTGCGGCTGACCATAGGGTGCGAAAGGCACCGGGATGCCATCCATCAACACCGTCGAGCGTGACGCCAGACGCGGGTTGAGGCCACGAATTCCAAAGTTCAGCGCCATATCATGGCTGCCGGTGCCATTGTTTTCCGGCGCGTTGACACCGGGAATGCGATTGAGCACTTCCCGGGCGGTGGTGGCACCGGAGCGCTCGAATTCGTCGCGACGGATCACGTCCCGTGCGCCGGGATGTTCGAAAACGTTGATCTGCTGAGCTTCACCGAGCCAGTCGCCCACCACCGTGGAGGGTTCCAGCTCCACGGGGCCGTTGGTTTGCGCAACGTCCACCGGTTGCAAGGTGAATCCATCCTGGCCGTCGGCCCTGGCTTGCAAACCAGTGCCTTCGAGCAGTGCCGCCAAGCCTTGTTCCGGTGTGTATTGGCCCTCCAGGCCGCGACTTTGCAAGCCGTTGGTGAGGTGCGAGCCAAAGGAAATCAGCACACCCGCCTCTCGGCCGAACTGGTTCAGTGCGGTCTCCAGCGCGCTGGGAGCGATGTGATACGGCTTGCTGACCACCTCGGCGGCTTGCACCAGAGGCAGCGAGCTCAACGACAGGCTGGCGCCGAACAGAATGCGCCGCAAGGAACGGGCGAGGGGAGAGACACGGCTGGGGCGGGCTGACATTCAGGAGTCCTTTGGCGAGACGATTAAGGTGCTTTTCCTGTCTGTCACGCGAAGTGATGAAAACGGCTCACTGGATGTGAAAAAAATACGTTAGCCGCCACGCGAACCCGTAGGGCCGACCCTTACTGGATGACATTCAAACCCGCGCCTCAACCGTCACCCAATACCGGGTAAACCGCTTGACCCGAACCGGCAGTGCCACTTCCAGCAGATCCAGAATGCGTTCGCTGTCGGCCAGCGGGTAACTGCCGGATATCAACAGGTCGGCCACTTTGGCGTCGCAATCCAGATGGCCCCGTCGGTAGCGGCTGAGTTCGGTGAGGAAATCCTGCAAGCGCATGTGCGCAGCCACCAGCATGCCGTCGGCCCAGGCACCGCTGTTGGCGTCCAGCGCACTGATGGCGTCCCAGGATTGGCGGCCAAAGCTGACCTGCTGCGACGCCTGCAATTGCAATCCCGGCCCTGGAGAACGTTCGGGACTTAGCTGCAAGGTGCCGTTGAACAGCGCCACCTGAGTGCGGCCGTCCCGTTGCCGCACGTCGAAACGACTGCCCGATCCGGTCGAGCGAATGCTGCCTTCGGCCGTGGACACCCGCAGTGGCCGTGGATCATCCGCGACGGTCAGCAGTATTTCGCCCTGTAGCAGTTTGATCAGGCGTTGCTGCCCATCGAAACGCACATCCACCGCGCTGGCGGTGTTCAAGTGCAATTGGCTGCCGTCGGCCAAGGCGATCTTGCGTCGCTGGCCGATGCCGTTGTGAAAGTCCGCCAGCAACGGTTGCAACACCGCCTGTTCACGCAGACCCCAGCCGACCGCAGAGCCTGCACCCAACAACAGCAACAGCTTCAATGCCTGGCGGCGACCACTGGATTTGGGCGCATTGATGGCCGCATGGGCCAGAGGCGAGGACAAACCACTCAAACGCTGATTGACCCGCTGGATATGCGCCCACGCCCTTTGATGTTCGGGGTAGCTGTTCAGCCAGAGTTGCCAGGCCTGCTGGCGGCGCGGGTCGAGGCTGCCGCTCTGCATTTCGATCAGCCAGCTCACCGCCTGCTCGGCAACAGCGGCAGGAATATCGGATTTGTTCAGGGACTCGGTGTTGGGGTTCATATAGCGAAATAACAGCGCAGGGCGGCCTTGTGCAGATGGCGTTTGACGGTGGCGATGGAAATACCCAGTTGCACGGCGATTTCCCCGTGGCTCAGGCCGTCGAGCTGGGACAGCAGAAAGGCGCGCTTGACCGGCAGCGGCAGGCCATCGAGCAGTTGATCCAGCGCCAGCAGGGTTTCCAGAATGATCGCCCGATCCTCCTCGGAAGGCGCGACGCACTCGGGCATTTCCAGCAGGGTCTGGTAGTAGGCGCGCTCCAGATCCTGGCGGCGGTAATGATTGCACAGCACGCGCTTGGCGATTGTGGTCAGGAAGGCGCGGGGTTCGATGATCTGTGCCGTATCCCGAGCCATCAGCACTTTGACGAAGGTGTCCTGAGCCAGATCGGCGGCGCTGTGCGGGCAGCCGAGCCTGCGTCGCAACCAGGTCGTCAGCCAGTTGTGATGGGCGTTATACAAGCCTTCGAGGGTGTTATTGGGCGCGTATTGGGCGATAGGCATGAGCGACTGCAGTCCGCGATGAATCAATAATTGCGGCGATTCTGGCAGAGTCTTTTGCGTATGAGAATATTTATCATTAATATTGCGATCCGTTCGTATGAGGAGTGACGAACCGTTGCACACGATGATCGTCAATCAGGAACCCGCCATGTCACCCCATACCCTTGGATGCGTTGTGTCTTGCCCGTCGCGGTTGGTGTTTGAGTGATCGGGGCCGCCACGACGACCCGGACACAGGGCGGGCCCCGAGCCAAACGCGGCGCTCGTCCTGGCAAAGGCTTGGCGCTTTGCGTGGCTTATCGTCTGGCCGTCACCTCTCGGATTCTCGCGGCGTTGTTGGGCACCACTCAGCTTGAACGCGAGGCTCATTGATGCTCTTGGCAACCGTGTTGTGTTATCTGGGATTTACCGGCCTTTGCCTGTCGATGACTCGACATTATGGCGAGTTGCTGCACAGCAAACTGAGCAACGCCCGTGCCCGGGCGTTGCGCGTCACGGGCTGGCTGGCGCTGGTTCTGTCGTTGTGCGTGGCGGTGAGCGCGACGGGTTGGGGGCCGGGGCTGGTGCAATGGTGTGCGGCGTTGATGGCCAGCGCGCTGGTGCTGATCCTGCTGATTCCTTATCGACCCAGAATGGTATTGACGCTGTCGGCGGCGGGGGTGGTGTTGGGGCCGGTCCTGGCGCTCGGTCAGTGGATGGGTTGAGTGATCGAACCGGCCGGACGCCGTTGATGCCGCGTTTTGGAACGGTTGGCAGCAACAGCATTTGTGGTTCGAAATCCCATCGCAGGCCCCGTGGGACCGGCTTTAGCCGCGAAGGCGATACGCCAGGCGAAAAAACTGCCGGGACCCTACCGGCCTCTTCCCGGCTAAAGCCGGTCCCACGGAGTAATGCCGGAGTGACGGAACTCCTGCGCAGCATGGGCTGGACAAAGGAGATTTTGCCAAGACAAAGAGGCTTTTTGTTTAGAGGCAGCCGTAAGAACGCAAAGGTGAGTACGCGTCACCGCCGATGCCGTATACCCATCCTATCCCAGCCCTTCAACTGAACGCTCGCCGATACTCCCCCGGCGTCCCGCCCACCACCTGTCTGAAGCGATTGTTGAAATGACTGGCGCTGGAAAATCCGCATTCCAGGGCGATCTCGCCAAACGCCTTGTGTGTTGAGCGCAGCAAGTCCCGGGCGTAGGTCAGGCGACGGGCCAGCAGGTATTGGTGGGGCGGCAAGCCGAAGCTTTCGCGGAACATCCGGGCGAAGTGGTATTCGGACAGCGCGCACATGCCAGCCAACTGGCCCAGGCTGAGTGGGTCGGCAAGGTGCGCGTCGATGAACTCCACCAAGTGCCGACGCAGGTGCGGTGCCAGTCCGCCCTTGAGGCGCAGGCCCTCTCGCAAACCTACCTGACTGAGAATCGCGTGGCTGAGCATGTCGTGAGCCACGCTGGTGGTGCGCAGGCGCTCGGCCGGTTCGCTCCAGTCCATCTGGATCAACTGACGAAAGCGACCGGCCTGTTCCGGGTCTTCGAGAAAGGTGTTTTCCTGCAGTTGTAGCGCGCGTGGCTCGCGGTCCAGCAGCGTGATGCAGCTCAGGGCAAACTGCTCCGGGCTTATATAAAGGTGCGCCAGGCGAATCTCGCCGTTGATCACCCAGGCCGACTCGTGCCCGGCGGGCAGGATGCAGAGTTTGCCCGGGCTGCCTTTCTGTTCCGGCTGGTCGCGGCGAAAGGTGCCGGTGCCATCGGCGATATAGCAGGACAGCGTGTGATGGCTGGGCGCGTGATATTCCTGGGCATCGTGGCGGTTGTTCCACAAGGCCGCCATCATGCCGTCGCCCAGCGTGGCGCTCTGCTCAAGTCGGGCGTTGGGTGAACTGCTCAGGGCCTGAAAGACCTGGATGGATTCGATGGCTGACATGGTGTTTTCCTCTACGCCTCGCATCCTACTCCGTGGCTGACCGCCTGCCAGCCATGCAGGCATCAAATGCGCAAGTTTATGCAAGTGACCGAACGGGGCGCGACCCAGACTGGAGGTTCAAACAGGAGTCGCGTCATGAACCTTTCGCTTTATCTGCTCACCGTCCTGATCTGGGGCACCACCTGGATTGCCCTCAAACTGCAGCTCGGCGAGGTGGCGATTGCGGTCTCTATCGTCTATCGGTTTGGCCTGGCGGCGTTGGTGCTGTTTGCGATCCTGCTGCTCAGTGGCCGCCTGCAACCGGTCAATCGGCGAGGGCAGTTGATTTGCATGGCTCAGGGTTTATGCCTGTTTTGCATCAACTTCATGTGCTTTTACTCCGCGAGCCAATGGATCCCCAGCGGCCTGATTGCCGTGGTGTTTTCCACGTCGACGCTGTGGAACGCCCTGAATGCGCGGATCTTTTTTCGCCAGAAAGTCGCCCGTAACGTGCTGGCTGGTGGCGCTCTGGGGTTGATCGGTCTGGCATGTCTGTTCTGGCCGGAATTGTCCGGGCACAGCGCCAGCCGTGAAACCCTGCTCGGCCTAGGGTTGGCCTTGATCGGTACGCTGTGTTTTTCCGCCGGGAATATGCTGTCCAGCCTGCAACAGAAAGCCGGGCTGCGACCGCTGACCACCAATGCCTGGGGCATGTTTTACGGGGCTGCCGTGCTCAGCCTGTACTGCGTGTTCAGCGGCACGCCGTTCTCGTTCGAATGGAACACGCGCTACATCGGCTCGTTGTTGTATCTAGTGATTCTCGGCTCGGTGGTGGGCTTCACGGCTTATCTGACGCTGGTCGGTCGCATGGGCCCGGAACGGGCGGCGTACTGCACGGTGCTGTTCCCGGTGGTGGCGCTGAACATCTCGGCCTTTGTGGAAGGCTATCAATGGACCGCGCCCGCACTGATGGGGCTCGTGTTAGTCATGCTGGGCAATGTGTTGGTATTCAGGAAGCCGAAGGCGCACGTTGTCGCTGTCGAGGATCCCTTTGGAACGCCGCCCGCTCGCGCCAAAGGGGCTTTGTGAGCGCGTGTTATCTCAACCCTTCCACACCTGCGGATTAACCAGGTTCTGCGGCTTTTCACCCAGCAGGGCGCTGCGCAGGTTGGTGTAGGCAAGATCGGCCATGGCCTGGCGGGTTTCGGTGGTGGCCGAGCCGATATGGGGCAGGGTGACCGCGTTGCTCAGGCTGAACAGGGGCGACTCGCTCAGTGGTTCTTTCTCGTAAACGTCCAGGCCAGCGCCGCGAATCGTGCCGTTTTGCAGCGCCTGGATCAGCGCAGGCTCATCGACGACAGGGCCACGGGAGATGTTGATCAGGATGGCGCTGGATTTCATCAGGCCCAGTTCGCGGCTGCTGATCAGGTGCTTGGTCTTTTCGCTCAAGGGGACGACCAGACAGACGAAGTCCGACTCTGCCAACAGCTGATCAAGGCTGCGAAATTGTGCGCCCAGTTCCTGCTCCAGCTCGGTCTTGCGACTGTTGCCGCTGTACAGGATCGGCATGTTGAAGCCCAGTCGGCCACGACGTGCCACGGCAGCGCCGATATTGCCCATGCCGACGATGCCCAGCGTTTTGCCATACACATCGGTGCCGAACTGCGCGGCTTCAACACTGCGTTTCCACTGGCCGGCCTTGGTCCAGGCGTCCAGTTCCGCCACGCGGCGGGCGCTGCTCATGATCAACGAGAAGCCCAGATCAGCGGTGCTTTCGGTCAGCACGTCCGGGGTGTTGGTCAGCATGATCCCGCGTTCGGTCAGATAGCTGACATCGTAGTTGTCGTACCCCACCGAAATGCTCGACACCACTTCCAGTCGGGTCGCCGAGGCCAGTTGCTCGCGGCCCAGCGCGCGACCGGCCCCGATCATGCCGTGGCATTGCGGCAGCGCTTCATTGAACTGGGCGTTCATGTCGCCGCGTTTCGGGTCGGGCACGATCACGTTGAAATCCTGTTCAAGCCTTTCGGCCATTTCAGGGGATACGCGGCTGAAGGCAAGCACGGTCTTTTTCATCGGGGCAGTCACTCTCGGACGGTTCGAATGGATAGCACGCTAACATTCTTCCCCACCCTGTGCCCATCCTTGGGCACGGGGTTTTTCAAGGCAGCGAGACCAGCGCGTGCTTCTGCAGGTCGGCTTCGTGGGCGGCGAGAATTTCCGGCAGGGAGCCGCGCAGGTACTCCACCCAGGTTTTGATCTTGGCATCCAGGTACTGCCGCGAAGGGTAAATCGCGTACAGATTCAATTCCTGGGAGCGGTAGTCGGACAGCACCCGCACCAGCGTGCCGTTGCGCAGACCTTCGATAGCGGAATAAATCGGCAGGATGCCCACGCCCATGCCGCTGCAAATCGCTGCTTTCATGGCGTCGGCCGAGTTGACCAGGAAGGGCGAGGAGTTGATGGTGACCATCTCCTGGCCCTCGGGGCCGTCGAACAGCCACTTCTCCAGCGGGAATACCGGGCTGACCAGGCGCAGGCACGCATGGTTGAGCAGGTCCGTCGGCTTGACGGGCACGCCAAAGCTTTTGACGTAGGCAGGGGAGGCGCAAACGATGCTGTACGTGATCCCCAAACGCTGGGACACAAAGCCCGAATCCGGCAGCTCGCTGGCCAGCACGATGGACACGTCATAGCCTTCTTCGAGCAAGTCCGGCACGCGGTTGCTCATGGTCAGGTCAAACGCCACGTCCGGGTGATTGCGCCGGTAGCGGGCGATGGCATCAATCACGTAATGCTGGCCGACACCGGACATCGAATGCACCTTGAGCTGGCCAGCGGGGCGCGCATGGGCGTCGCTGGCTTCGGCTTCGGCTTCTTCGACGTAGCCCAGGATCTGCTCGCAGCGCAATAAATAACGCTTGCCCGCTTCGGTCAGCGCGATGCGGCGCGTAGTGCGGTTGAGCAGCCGGGTTTGCAAATGAGCTTCAAGATTTGAAACGGCACGCGAGACGTTCGCGGTGGTGGTATCCAGTTGTACTGCCGCAGCGGTAAAGCTTCCCGCTTGCGCCACACAACTGAAAGCGCGCATGTTTTGCAGGGTGTCCATGGGCATTTCTCTGATGAGATAGCAAATTGTGACAGAAAGTTACTGATCCATGTCACCCAGACCAAAGGATTATTCCCCGTTCGGTAACAAAGAATCGCAGTTACCCCGGCTTATCGGTTGGCATGGGGCCGCCTAGAATCGCGGCCTTAGCGCTCGTTCATTCAAGTCGGGATTTGCAGCAGTGCCGCTTCGCATCATCAGAGGGCTCAAGCCCCTCAGTGTCTTGGCTTTAACCTTCGTTATCAGCGGCTGCATTGGAACCGGTGGAATCGCGCCTCAAGGCCGCTCATTGCCTGCCAATAGCCTGGCCACCGACGAGGCGATTCAAAGCGCCGCCCGGGACGCCCATTGGCCAGTCGCCCAGTGGTGGCGCGCCTATGGCGATGCGCAGCTCAATCATTGGATCGAACTCGCCGCCCAGGGCAACCCGAGCCTGGCCATGGCCGCCGCTCGAGTGCGGGAAGCGCGAGCCATGGCCGGTATTGCCGAGTCGGCCGAGTCATTGCACATCACCGGCGATTCTTCCCTGAAACGACATAATTGGGGCGATGATCAGTTCTACGGCCCTGGCAATCTGGCCAACGCCACCACCTGGGACAACAGCGCCTCGTTGGGGCTGAGTTATTCCCTTGATCTGTGGGGCCGCGAAAGCAATGCCAGCGAGCGCGCGCTGGACATGGCGCACATGAGCGTTGCCCAGGAGCGCCAGGCGCAGCTGGAGTTGCAGGACAACATCGTGCGCGCTTACATCCAGTTGTCGCTCCACTACGCCGAGCGCGACATCGCCGAAGCGACGCTTGAGCAGCAGAAGCAATTGCTGGATCTCGCCCAGCGTCGTCTGAGGGGTGGCATTGGCACGCATTTCGAAGTCAGCCAGGCAGAGACGCCGCTGCCGGAAACCCATCGGCAGATCGATTCCCTGGACGAGTCCATTGCCCTGAGTCGTAACCAGTTGGCGGCGCTGGCGGGCAAAGGGCCGGGTGCAGGCGCAACACTGCAACGCCCGACCTTGTCACTGCAGACCCCATTGAAACTGCCTTCGGCGCTGCCCGCGCAGTTGCTGGGTCAGCGTCCCGATGTGGTTGCCAGTCGCTGGCGGGTGGCGGCTCAGGCGCGGGGGATTGATGTCGCCCACGCCGGTTTTTACCCCAACGTCGATCTGGTGGGCAGCCTGGGTTATGTGGCGACCGGCGGTGGCATGCTGGAATTCCTCGCGGGCAAGAAATTCAACTACAGCGTCGGCCCTGCGGTGAGCCTGCCGATCTTCGATGGCGGACGCCTGCGCTCGGAACTGGGCGAAGCAGCGGCCGGTTACGATGTTGCGGTGGCGCAGTACAACCAGACACTGGTGACGGCGCTCAAGAGCATCTCCGACCAATTGATTCGCCGTGAGTCCATGGACAAGCAACAGGCGTTCGCCAGCGAATCCGTGGCCTCCGCCCAGAAGACCTACGACATCGCCATGATTGCCTTTCAACGCGGACTGACGGATTACCTCAACGTGCTTAACGCCCAGACCCTGTTGTTTCGCCAGCAGCAGATCCAGCAGCAAGTCCAGGCCGCACGGCTGAGCGCCCATGCTCAGCTGGTGGTCGCGCTGGGTGGCGGGTTGTCCGCGGGCGACGATTCGCCCGGCGAAGAAAAAACCCGGGCACCCAAGACGCCTGCGGCGTTGGCGGCGTTTGATCGATGAACATGCTTTCAGAAACCCGTTGGAGCGCGGCTTGCCCGCGAAGCAATCGCCGCACAGGTGCAGGCACACCGCGTTGTCGTTCTTCGCGGGCAAGGTGGAGCGCCACCCCGGTCGCTCCAACTGTCCTATGAATCGCATCACTTCCCTCCCATGGCGCCGGGAATTCTTCAGCTGGGCGCGCAGCGATGGGGTGACCTGGATCTACATCTTCAAGGTGCTGATCGCCGCCTTTGGTACCTACTGGCTGGCCTTGCGCCTGGAGTTGCCGCAGCCGCGCACGGCAATGATCACGGTGTTCATCGTCATGCAGCCGCAAAGCGGCCATGTGTTCGCCAAGAGTTTTTATCGCTTGCTGGGCACCCTGGCCGGTTCCACCGTGATGGTGGTGCTGATGGCGTTGTTCGCGCAGAACTCCGAGCTGTTTCTTGGCAGCCTGGCGATCTGGGTGGGGTTCTGTTCGGCGGGGGCGGCGCGGTATCGCAACTTTCGCGCCTACGGCTTCGTGCTGGCCGGTTATACCGCGGCGATGGTCGGTTTGCCCGCCCTGGCGCACCCGGAAGGCTCATTCATGGCCGCCGTGTGGCGGGTGCTGGAAATTTCTTTGGGCATCATCTGCTCCACGGCGGTCACGGCGGCCATCTTGCCCCAGAGTTCTGCCGCCGCGATGCGCAACGCGCTCTACCTGCGTTTCGGCGTCTTCGCCCGTTTTGTTGCCGATGGCTTGCGCGGCAACCATGAACGGGCGGCGTTCGAGACCGGCAATGTGCGCTTCATTGCCGAAGCCGTTGGCCTGGAAGGCTTGCGCAGCGTGACCATGTTCGAAGACCCGCACATGCGCCGCCGCAATGGCCGGCTCAACCGCCTGAACAGCGAATTCATGGCCATCACCACGCGCTTCAATGCCCTGCACCAATTACTGGAGCGCCTGCGGGCCGAAGGTGTCACGCCAGTAGCGACTGCCGCTGAACCGGGCCTGAGCGCGCTGGCCGAACTGCTCGACCGTTTTGCCGACCGGGCGCTGACCACCGACGATGCCGCGCTTCTGGTCACCGAGTTGGAACAGTTCAAGGCTGACTTGCCCGCCCGCGTACGCAGCCAGCGCGCCGCACTGGAACAGACCACGCCGGGCGAAGCCGACCTGCTGGATTTTCATACCGCATACGAACTGCTGTACCGCCTGGTCAATGACATGCATGACTATGCCCAGACCCATGCATCACTGGCGGATCACAATCATGCGCGGGAGCAGTGGCAGGAGTCGTTCCTGCCCAAGACCAACTGGATGACGGCCCTGGCGGCAGGGCTGCGCGCGACGTTCATTCTGTCGATCATGAGCGCCTACTGGGTGGCGACCGCCTGGCCCAGCGGCGCGACCATGACGTTGGTGTCAGCGGCCACCGTGGCGTTATCGGCCACCACCAACAATCCCCGGCGCATGTCGTTCCAGATGGCCTGCGGCACCTTGCTGGGCGCGCTGCTGGGCTTCACCGAAACCTTCTTTATTTTCCCGTTCATCGACGGTTTCCCGTTGCTGTGCGTGTTCCTCGCGCCGGTGTTCATGCTTGGCGCGTTTCTGGGTTCGCGTCCGCAATGGTCCGGCTACGGGTTGGGTTTGTTGATGTTCTTCAGCATGGGCTCGGTGCCGGACAACCTGACGCTCTACAACCCTTACGTATTCGTCAACGATTACATCGCCATGATCATTGGCATGCTGTTGTGCGCGGCGGCGGGGGCGATCATTTTGCCGCCCAACAGCCGCTGGATGTGGCGTCGCCTTGAAGATGATCTGCGTCGGCAAGTGGTGTTCGCCATCAGCGCACCCTTGAGTCGCCTGGGTTCGAGTTTCGAAAGCCAGACCCGCGACCTGATGCATCAGGCGTATGGTCTTGCAGCGGGCAAACCGCAGGTGCAGCGGGAGTTGCTGCGCTGGATGTTCGTTGTGCTGGAAATCGGCCACGCCATCATCGAGTTGCGTCGCGAGCAGGACATTCTGCCGATCCACCCCAGCTACGCGCCTTCGCAATCCTGGCGACTGGCGATCCGGGTCATGGGGCGCTCCCTGATCCGGCTGTTCATTCAGCCCGACCAGAGCAATCTGGAGCGCTGTCTGGTGGCGGTCGATCATGCCATCAGTCGCGTGCAGGCCACCGACGAGCCGTTCGCCCCGCACTTTGATACGTCAGCGCTGCGCAGGGTGAAAAGCTACCTGCACTTCATTCGCTCCTCGTTGCTCGATCCGCAATCACCTCTGGCCGCCTACGCCCCCGACAGCCGGCCGCAAGGACTCCTTCATGCCGCGTGAAATCGCTTTTCATGGCTTGTACATGCCCATTGTGACCGTGATGTTCCTGATTGCCATGGTGCTGGCCTGGGGGCTGGACCGGGTACTTTCCGGGTTCGACCTGTACCGCTTTTTCTGGCACCCGGCGCTGCTCCGCTTGAGCCTGTTCGTGTGTATTTTCGGCGCGATGGCGCTGACTGTTTATCGTTGAGAACCGTGATGAAAAAGCTCTTCAGTCTGCTTGCCACGTTACTGGTCCTGGCCCTGGCCATCTGGATCGGTCGCACCTTGTGGGTTCACTACATGGACACCCCGTGGACCCGCGATGGCCGGGTTCGTGCCGACATCATCAACGTCGCGGCGGATGTCACCGGCACGGTGGTCGACGTGCCCGTGCGTGATAACCAACAAGTGAAAAAGGGCGATCTGTTGATGCAGATTGATCCCGAGCACTATCAAGTCGCGGTGAAGGAAGCCCAGGCGCTGGTGGCATCCCGCAAGGCCACCTGGGAAATGCGCAAGGTCAACGCCAAACGCCGCGCCGACATGGACAACCTGGTGATATCCACCGAAAGCCGCGACGACGCCGGCAACATCGCCACCTCCGCCCAGGCCGATTACCAACTGGCCGTTGCTCAACTGGAAGCGGCCGAACTGAACCTGCGGCGCACCCGAGTGCTGGCGGCAGTGGACGGTTATGTCACCAACCTCAACGTGCATCGCGGTGACTATGCGCGCATGGGCGAGGCGAAGATGGCGGTGGTGGACATGAACTCGTTCTGGGTCTACGGCTTTTTCGAAGAAACCAAACTCCCGCACATCCGCGTCGGTGATCTGGCTGACATGCAACTGATGAGCGGCCAGTTGCTTAAAGGTCACGTGGAAAGCATCGCCCGAGGCATCTACGACCGCGACAACCCGCAAAGCCGCGAACTGATCGCCGACGTCAACCCGACCTTCAACTGGGTCCGCCTGGCCCAGCGCGTCCCGGTGCGCATCCACCTGGATCACGTGCCGGAGGACGTGTTCTTGTCGGCAGGAACGACCTGCACGGTGATTGTGAATCCGGGTGGGGATCGATGACCGCAATCGAAAGATGTACCTCGTGGGACCGGCTTTAGCCGGGAAGAGGTCAGGGCGTTCGCTGCATCTGCATCGCCTGAAATACCCCTTCCCGGCTAAAGCCGGTCCCACGGTGTCAGGCGCGACGCTATCGCTGCCTCGCGGTGCGAATGAGCTCCACAGGTCGCTCGTTGTCGAAAAAATCGCTCAACGTGCTTCGACCCGAACCGCTGCCTGTATTCGTTCAGGCAGGCCTTTGTCGCTTCTTTGATAGCGCTCAAAAACCTGGTTCGCAGAAGGCTGCCAAGAATGACTTCGAGTCCAAGTGTGCTGTAATCGGGCTTCCCGGCCCCCCCGTAGGCAGTAAGATTATTCCCCGGTTTGTAGAGCTCGCAATGAACAACTTCGTTAGCCTGGATGTTGTTCTCCCTGACAGTCTTGCTCCAGTCAAGACTTCGTCCGGGGTCGGACAATCCCGGAGCACCGATTTGAAGCCAGGGAATGTGATAAGTCTTCATTTCCTTGCCCTTCAGTAACGTAGCGTCTTTTGTTGTGCTGTCCCAAACTGCATTTAAAGGTATCTCGTCGTAAAGTGCTGTACTGATACATTCCAAGAAAAGATTTTCACCTTTGAATTTCTTCACTAACAATGCATGGAGAATAGCTAGCGGGTCATCGAGATCGGCATAGTAGGTGACTTTCATGCATTTGTAGTCAGACTCCAGGATGTGCGCGGTTGATGAGTTGCTTCCGATGACGGTGAATGTTTTAACGCGAGTCGCATTGGGGCTGCTTTCGATAATAGTGCTTGGAGGTAAATGGGCGACGTTGACAGGTAGTAGATAAAGGTCACCGATATTCTTTTTATAAGCAACCATTTGCTCTCCTGTAGAAGCTACATCAAGCGCCTGCACGGCCGCAGGATCGTAAAGGCATAATTTCCAGTCCAGCGCAGGAGTCAATGCCGAAAAATTCTTTGGGACGGCGTCAGAGATATTAAAAAACTCTGTACCGTTAGTTATCATAGGCATTCCGTAAGCGTCATATTGGATTCGTGCTGTTTTTAAAGTAGTCATGATGGTTCGTTCTCTCGTCTTTGATTTGACCTCGACATGATGAGTCAGTGCGCGGCCTTGTCTCTCAACTCCTGTAACTCCTGTAACTCTTTCTTGGCAAAAAGAGGTTGTACGTGCTGACCTGTCCATGCCGTAAACTGAGATAAGGTGCGTTTATGCATTCCGTGAGAAATACTAATGCTGAAGGCGCGGATCCACCACTGTCACTTCTTACAGTCGCCGACCAGTGGTGGTTTGCGGATGCCGGACCTGGTAAGGATGTGAGCTGGCGCGACCTGCGAGGTAGATGAATGGGCTATATCGCTGGGAAGTGTGTAGGCGAAATAGGTCCAACAAATAGCTCTACACCTTCCGATCCAACCCGAACCGTTGCTTGAGTTTGTTATCCAGAAATCCCTTGGGCAGCAGCCAGGCCATCAGCGGCATGGCGCGTGAGCCTTTGCCCAGGCGCAGCAGGCGAGGTGGGATGGGTTGCTGCACGGCGCGGAGCAGGTCCCGGGCGAAGTCGATGGCCGGGGTGGGGTTGCCTTGGGACGCCTTGGCTCTGGCGCGAATGGCGTCCCGAAAAGGCCACCACGGCGATTGCTCGCTGATCAGTTGCTCGGCTTCGTGGCTGGCGTTTTTCGCGAAGCTCGACGCAATGGCGCCCGGCTGGACCTCCATGACCTGAATCTCGAACGGTGCCAGCTCCAGACGCAGGGCTTCGCTCAAGGCGTGCACAGCGGCTTTGGAGGCGCAGTAGGCGCCCGCGAATGGCGTGACCAATACGCCGGAAACACTGCCGATATTCACCACCAGACCCTTGTTGCGACGCAGGGCCGCAAACAAGGCCCGCGTTACGCCCACCACTGAGAAGACGTTGGTCTCGAACTGGCGCTGCATGGCCTCGACGCCACCATCGAGCAAAGGGCCCATGGCGCCATAACCGGCATTGTTGATCAGTACATCCAGTGCGACTTGCTGCTGCTCAAAGTCAGCCGTCAGGCGTGCGAGGGCCGCGGGGTCGTTGACGTCCAGTTGCACGGCGGTGAAGCCGGCCGCGCTCAGGGCCGCGACATCTTCGTCTTTGCGCGCCGTGGCCCAGACGTGATACCCGGCCGTTTTGAAAGCATCGGCCAGCGCGCGGCCAATACCGCTGGAACAGCCTGTAATGAGGACATTAGGCATGATGTTTTCCTTGTGATCAGTCCGCGAAACTGCCTTGTAGATGTTCAGCCCTGAACTCCAGCGTCTGCGGGCGATAACCGGCGCGCAGGGGCGGCAATGGGAGGCAATCCTGCCATTGACTGTCGGGCAGCAACTCGCCGGGGCCACGATAGCGAGGCGAGGTGTAATTGTCTTCTGCGAGGTTGATGTTGTCGCCGGGTGCGTAAGCTGCGATTCGCCAGCGCAGCTCGATCAGCGGGATTTTGTTGCCGTTGTTGATCAATAACAGCAGCGGTTTTCCTGCCGGACATTGTTCTGGCGCGTAATTGAGGCGCACTTCCAGACGTTCCAGCCTGTGCGTATCACGGCTGTCCTCCCAGATCACCCACGCCGCCACCAGCCCCAGGCCCAACGCTGCGGCCAAGGAAACCGGCAATGCTTTGGCAGGGTAGCGCAATAGCAGAATGAGCCATGTCAGGATGAGCACTGCGCCGATCAGCATGGGAACGCCTCGTAAAAATGATTAAGGGCATCGTACAGAAAGCGGGGAGGGGAGTGCTAATTCCGGAACGGTTGGACAGTCGGCAGTGGTTCTGGAGCTGCGCTATAGCTCGGTAACAGTGCTCCAATGAACGGACCGCCAAAAATGGGTGAGTTGAGCGTTTTTGATCTGTCCGAAAATTACGCAATAAAAAACCCCCAACAACCCTCTGCGGATGGGAATACGCAGAAAGTTGTCGGGGGCGACTGCTCTTTAAAACGTGAGGTGTGTAACGACGCCTCGATTAACGCGCGAGGGTCTGGGTTTTGGTGCCCGTCGCAGGTAACCTGGGCCGTGCCTGATACCACGATCCAGTGCTCGGCACGGTGATGTTGCATTTGCAGCGAGAGGCTGGCGCCTGGCTTGACCGAGATACGCTTGACCTGGAAGCGGCCGCCCATGTCGACCGAATCGTAGGAACCCCACGGACGATAGACTTCAAGGTGGTTCTGGGTTTCGCTGCGGCCTTGCTCATTGAGCGTGTTGACCATCTGTTTGACGCCCTGAACCTTGTCCTTGTGGACAATCATCATCGCGTCCTTGGTTTCCACGACCACGATGTTGTCCAGGCCGATCACCGACACCAGCTTGCCGTTGCCGTGGATCATGCAGTTGCGGCTGTCTTGCAGGATGACGTCGCCTTTGGTGACGTTGCCGTTGCTGTCTTTGTCATGCACTTCCCACAGCGAAGCCCAGCAGCCCACGTCATTCCAGCCAGCGACCAACGGTACGACACAGGCGCGTTGGGTTTTTTTCCATCACGGCGTAGTCAATGGAGTTGTCCGGGCAGCAGGCGAAGGTGGCAGCGTCGATGTCGATGGTGTTGTCTTCACGCTTGCTGCGTTCCAGGGTCAGCATGCAGGTGTCGTAGATGTCCGGATCGTGCTTTTTCAGCTCTTCCAGATAACGGCTGGCGCGGAACAGGAACATGGCGCTGTTCCAGAAATAACCAACTGTGAACCTTTGCAGCGCAAAAGGTGATCGCTTCAGGCTTTGCGATGACATTGATGCATAAGGTAACGCGATAGGTCTGATGCTCGATCAGGTTATCAGCTATCTGGATAACTACTGGACACTTATAGAAAGCGATCCAGTGGGGCGTTGTAGCCTATTTCATACAGGCTGATGGGACTTATCAGTCGAACTCTTCAGGTCAGCTAATTCATGGATCTGCCGTTACGCCTCTTATGTATATTTGGCATGAGAGGCCACCATGAATCTGGATTTTATCGTCGACCAAAATCATTCGTACCGACGTGCAATCGAAATCGCTTATGAGAAAGCCAAAAGGAATGGGGGAGTTGATGAAGTAACTGCGCGGGAGTGCGAATTTGTGCTCAGTCAGCCGGAGCCCGATTATGTTTATCACGAGAGAGAATTTGATAACGCGCTGTATGAGGGCGGCTGTGTATGCTACGAGGCGATACTCAGTCCGCGGGACTCTTACGAACACGCAAAATTAAATGCCCGCAGGCGCGCAGCAGAGTGCGTCGCCAATCAAATGGATACAATTTGGCAAGACGTCAAAAAGACGACTGTCGGCGTTGAGCCTGAATTGTTAAACGAACTAAGCTTCTCAGTTGATGAAAAAAACACCATCAGGCCGATAAGCATTTCGCGCCCACTTGATGCAAAAACCGAAAAACTGCTTTTTGAATTGCTGAATGATAATTCAGAATTCAAGAAAGCGGCAGGTGAGTATGTCTGGATGTTGGCGGGGTTAGTGGAACGTACGATAGAGGGTTTGTCAGCCCCATACGCTCGTCATTTCGTTGGCTCTTGTTTGCAAGAAGGCTAGCCGCTTGGAAAATGCCGTTAGCCTTCAACTATTAACCGATGATTTTCATTGAGCAAATTTGGGTGATAGGCACGGGACTGATGCCCGTAGATGGGTTGCCTCGGACAGAAACGTGCCAGTGGCCGGTATTATAAGTGGCTTGCCATTTTGTGGTGAAGTCATATACCCCGGTAAAACGGGTAGTCACATGGCGCCCGCTGCAGGCTGGAAAGCTCACGTATTCCACGATTCCTCCCGTGACGGTGACGCGCCGCGATCTAACCTCGTTGGAAGGATTTTGGTCATCGGGATTTATGACAAAATCAACAGTAGCCCCTTCTAGAAGCTGACCCGTTGAGTCTCTGATATTGGTCGCCCACATAATTCTGTCTCTGAATGTCGATGTCGAGAAATAGCTTCCGGTCTTCGGACCTTCAGTTTTGATTCTAATATTGTGGGCGTACGGGGCTGAGCCGACATCAATTTGGAAGTATTTATCTGATTGAAAGGGCACTCCGGCAGGATGAGAAATTCTGATCTGAACCTTCTGACCGGCGGTCAGTGAGGGCGTGATGAGTGGTTCGAACGTAGGTGCAGGTTGCCAATTTCCTGTGATGTTATATTCGATTTTCCAATAAGATCCTTCAGCCCCTCGCAGGACGTCGTTGATCATTGTCTTCTGTCCCCGCAACGCGGTAAAGCTATAGTATTTAACATCGCCTGCGTTCTCCAATTTATCAAAGACACGATTGATTTTGTCAGGCAGGTCGGTGATTTGAACGTCAGTGACTTCAGTGAGCGCGCCGGTGAAGTCTTGATTAGTATTGATTCCAGTTGTGTTAGCTTGCTGGCTGTCGCCTGGATCACAGGCCGGTGTCGCTAAAGCTGTTGAACCATATAATCCACTTAGTGCTAGAAAAAGTGATGTAGCAAGCATTGTTTTTTTAAAAGTGATGTTGTTCATTGTAAATCCTTTTTTATATGTTCTTGATCCATGATGTTAAGTGCTCGACGATACGCCAAGCACCCTTTCTTGGTGTGCGCTGGGTTTGCTTAGCTAATGAAATGACGTAATCATTGATTGAATAAGTGGTCAATTCCGAAGATGTAAGCAGAAGTAAGCACGGCGCATCCTCTGCCAGGGTGTGTAAGACGAGCAGGTGGCCAGGCCGCACCGCCAGATTGAATGCCTTTTGAGCGGCGTCAAAAGTTTTTAGCTTGAGACGTTTCAATTCATCGAATTACAGGCAATAAAAAACCCCCAACAACCCTCTGCGGATGGGAATACGCAGAAAGTTGTCGGGGGCGACTGCTCTTTAAAACGTGAGGCGTGTAACGACGCCTCGATTAACGCGCGAGGGTCTGGGTTTTGATGCCCGCTTCCAGGTTGTTGGAGCGACCGTAGACGTCTTCGAAACGCTCGATGTCGTCTTCACCCAGGTAGCTGCCCGATTGCACTTCGATGATTTCCAACGGGATCTTGCCCGGGTTTTTCAGGCGATGGACCGAAGCGATCGGGATGTAAGTGGATTGGTTTTCGGTGAGCAGGAACACGTTCTCGTCACAGGTAACCTGGGCCGTGCCTGATACCACGATCCAGTGCTCGGCACGGTGATGGTGCATTTGCAGCGAGAGGCTGGCGCCTGGCTTGACCGAGATGCGCTTGACCTGGAAGCGGCCGCCCATGTCGACCGAATCGTAGGAACCCCACGGACGATAGACTTCAAGGTGGTTCTGGGTTTCGCTGCGGCCTTGCTCATTGAGCGTGTTGACCATCTGCTTGACGCCCTGAACCTTGTCCTTGTGGACAATCATCATCGCGTCCTTGGTTTCCACGACCACGATGTTGTCCAGGCCGATCACCGACACCAGCTTGCCGTTGCCGTGGATCATGCAGTTGCGGCTGTCTTGCAGGATGACGTCGCCTTTGGTGACGTTGCCGTTGCTGTCTTTGTCATGCACTTCCCACAGGGAGGCCCAGCAGCCCACGTCATTCCAGCCAGCGACCAACGGTACGACACAGGCGCGTTGGGTTTTTTCCATCACGGCGTAGTCGATGGAGTTGTCCGGGCAGCAGGCGAAGGTGGCTGCGTCGATGTCGATGGTGTTGTCTTCACGCTTGCTGCGTTCCAGGGTCAGCATGCAGGTGTCGTAGATGTCCGGATCGTGCTTTTTCAGCTCTTCCAGATAACGGCTGGCGCGGAACAGGAACATGCCGCTGTTCCAGAAATAACCGCCGGCTTCGACGAATTCCTTGGCGCGTTTTTCGTCCGGTTTTTCGACGAAGTTCGACACGCGGCTCACGCCCTCGGGCAACAGCGCGTCAGCGGTGGACTTGATGTAGCCGTAACCGGTTTCCGGTTTGGTGGCCGGGACGCCGAACAGCACCATCTCGCCGCGCTCTGCGGCGACAGTGGCCAGGGCCAGGGCGCGTTGCAGGGCTTTCTGGTCGTCGATCACGTGATCGGCCGGCAGGATCAGCATCAGCTCATCGTTGCCTTCGGCCAGCAGTGTCATGGCAGTAATGGCCACCGCTGGTGCAGTGTTGCGGCCAAACGGTTCCATGATCACGGTCTGGGTTTCCAGCTTCAGCGCTGCCAGTTGTTCGTTCACGATGAAACGGTGGTCTTTATTGCAGACCACGATAGGTTGTTGCATGCCGTCGAACACCAGGCGCTCGAGGGTTTGCTGGAACAGCGTATGTTCACCGGTCAGAGCCAGGAACTGCTTGGGGAACTGTTTACGCGAAAGCGGCCAGAGTCGTGAACCGCTACCGCCTGACAAGATCACTGGAATCATTTTGTATCTCCAATAGCATTCGAAATAGGGCTGAACGTCGTTCTGTCTGTCGTTTCTGTCTTGTTCTTGTTCCGCGTCGGCCGGTCCGCTCGTGCCTTCTTTGGAAAGGCTCGGACCGGCTGACTCAATTCGATTAGCGAGTGGCTACAGGCGGCTTGACCCAGACTGGCGACAGGCTGCTGCCACTGCCGGTGATGTACAGCACGGCGGCTTCGCCACGCTCAAGGGACACGGGCTTCAGGTCGCTGATTTTCTTGTCGCCGTCGAAGAGCGCCAGGCTGACCTTCACCGGGTTGATTTCACGCTCGCCGGTGCCTTTGGCGGCCACGGCCTTGATCACATCAGTCTTGCCGTCAGCGGTTTTCAGCGTCAGCGTCTTGTCGCTGAGGTTCTGCACGCGCACCAGGGACTTCTGCTTGTTTTTGAACGGAGGCTCTTCAACCAGTTGCGGCTTGCCGCTGGCGTTGTTGACCAGGGTGTAGTAGTGATCGCTGGCCAGTTTCACCGGAACCGTCTGGCTGCCGAGCTTGGCGGTGTAGTCGCCCTGTGGCATGAAGCTGAAGGTGGTGCTGCCCAGCGGCGCGACTTCGTTCATGTTGGTGTTGCCAACGCTGGCGCTGATTTCTGCGCTGCTGGCGTTATACACACGCACGAAGGTCGAGCCTTTCGGTGCGGTAGGGCCGTAAAGCGCGGAGTCGCCAGCGAAAGCCTGCAGGGACATCAAGCCGAGGCCGGCTGCCAGTGCGCAGTTTTTGAGAAAACGGTTCTTGGTAGTGGTGTTGATCGTTGCAGTGGTCATAGTGTTCTCAGCCAAAGTGTGTGGAGTGGTCTGTAAGGTCATGTGAGTAGTCCTCTCAGTTTTGCGCCCGGTTGGGCGACTCGGTAGGTTTGGCGTTTTGAGCCAGATTTTGTTGATCGTCACGGGCTTTCTTGAGTTCAGCGATCCACTTGGGATCGAACTCACCCAGGTCGTTATGAGCCGGCAGATAGCGTTCCGGGAATTCCCAGATCAGCACTTGAGGCGGGCTGTTTTTGAACGCGTCGGTTTGCAGGTACTTGAGCATGGGCAGAATCGGACCGTGCCCGTCTTCCGCGTAATTCACGACATCGCTGTGCAACGCCTGTTTAAGTGCACCCACGAAGTTCCAGTTGGGGTTGGCGCTGTAACTTGTGCCCACCAGACCCACGGCAACATCGCTGTCGGCAAACAGTGCGTCATCACCCGAAGCCTGAGCTTCGACCAGATCTGTGCTGCGTTGTTGCAACTGATCCGGCTGTGGCAGCAAATTACTGAACAGTGGATCCAGCGGCAGGAAGGTGGTCAGGTCGCCTTTATAGGCCGCCGTTTCCTTGGCCTGGGTGACGAACTGTTCAGGCTCGCCGCTCAACGGTGTTTTTTGCGCAATGGCAGCACTCAGTTGCTGCGCGGCCACTTCGGCGCCCATGGGCGTCCAGTGGGTGTCAGTGCGCAGGAACACCTGGCCGTTCTGCTTGGCACCCTGCAACGGCCCCAGCAGATCCGGCGCGAAAATACCGGCCTGAGCCGCTTGCGCATGGAACTGCTGATACAGATCGGTGTGCAAAGTGGACGGCTTGGTATCGCCGATGTGCTCAGGGTACAGACGCGTCTTGGCCGGAATGATCGCCAGTACCAGTTCGGTGCCCTGGGCCTTCAGTGCGTCACGCACGCCCTGGATGATGGCCAGGTTGTCCGCTTCGTTCTGTTCGCCATTGGCGACCGCGTCGAACTCTTCGTCGGTGTACAGCCATTGGTCCTTGCCCAGCACAACGCCGGGCCGACCTTCGTTGAACAGCTTGTAATCCAGCGCCGCCCAGAGGTTGGTGCCCAGGCGCTTGATCGGGAACTCTTCGTCGTAGTGAGTCTCCGCCGCCTTGGCCCAACGACCGTTGAGGACTGTTGTTTCCGAAGTGGTCGAGAAGCTGCCGAAGCTGCGCAGCGACCAGATCCCCAGTGCCAACAGGATCCCCATGAACAGGGCGATATAGAGGATTCGTAATGAACGGGTCATGTCAGGCTCCTCAGAACTGGAAGTAAAGGAACGGCGAGAAGCTTTGCGCCGAAAGTTTGAGAATCGATGCAACGAACAGCAGCAGGATTACCGCGCGCATGGCGTAGCGAGGCCAATCGGCGACCCAGTAAGCGGGCTGCACCTGGGCTTCAACGCCCACGGTGTAGCCGGGCAAGTGAATGCTGCCCGGGTTGTCACCGGGAACGGCTTTGATGGTGCCGGGTACGGCATTGGCCGGGCCTTCAGCCTGAACGCCGAGATCTGGCGTGGCTTTGGTGGCAGCCTTGTCGGCAGGACGATTGTTGTAGAAATCGCGCAGGCCGAAGAACGCCAGGGTCGCGTAAGCCACGACCATCGTTGCCACTTGCAGGCCGGTCAGGCTGGCGCGGTTGAGTTCCGACAGTTGCCATTCACCGAAGCTGAACATCGCGCCGTACATACGACCGGCAACGTGCAGGTTTTCCGCACGGAAGATCACCCAGCCCATCACCACCAGCAAGAACGTCAGCGCCCAGCGGATCGGGTTGAAACTGTGCGGGTTGGTGTTCAGGCCCAACGCTTTTTCAATCGCCAGCCACATGCCGTGCCAGGCGCCCCATACGACGTAGGTGATGTTCGCGCCGTGCCACAGACCGCCCAGCAACATGGTCAGAAACAGGTTGCGATAGGTGGTCAGCGTGCCTTTACGGTTGCCGCCCAACGTGATGTACAGGTAGTCACGCAGCCAGGTGGAAAGGCTGATGTGCCAGCGACGCCAGAACTCGGTGATCGACTGGCTGATGTACGGCTGTTTGAAGTTTTCCATGAAGCGGAAACCCATCATCAAGCCCAGGCCGATGGCCATGTCGCTGTAACCGGAGAAGTCGAAATACAACTGCGCGGTGTAGGCCAGTGCGCCCAGCCAGGCATCGCCCGTGGTCGGGTTTTGCAAGGCAAAGCAATGGTCGGCGACCACCGCCAGGGTGTCGGCAATGAACACCTTCTTGATGAAACCCTGCATGAACCGCGTGCAGCCCTCGGAGAACTTGTCCAGGGTGTGCGTGCGGTTGTTGAACTGATCCGCCAGGTCGCGAAAACGCAACACCGGACCGGCAATCAGGTGCGGGAAAATCGCCACGAACGCTGCAAAGTCGATGAGGTTGCGCGTGGCCGGGGTATCACCGCGATACACGTCGATGATGTAGCTGATGGACTCGAAGATGTAGAACGAGATCCCGATCGGCAACAGCACGTGGGTCAGGATGAACGGTTCAAGACCGACCGACAGCATCATCGCGTTGATGCTGTCCACACCGAAGTTGGCGTACTTGAAGTAGCCCAGGATGCACAGGTCAACCCCGACGCCGAGCAACAGCCAGCGTTGGGCCGGTTTGGTGCGCACACCGGCGGCGCCCACCTTGAGGCCGATCCAGTAGTTCCACAACGTGACGGCGGCAAACAGTGCCAGGAAGTCCACACGCCACCAGGCGTAGAAGACATAGCTGGCAACCAGCAGCAGCAGGTTGCGGTAGCGTTGTCCGCTCAAGTAGTACAAGCCGAGGAAAATCGGCAAGAACAAGAACAGGAACACGTTGGATGAAAAAACCATCCTTATCTCTCCGTTGATCCAACAGTCAAAGGCCGAAGCCCCCCCAAACCCCCCGTGAAAAACCGGGGGTCAATGCAGTACCTGTAGGAGCCAACTTGTTGGCGAAGCGCCAGATCGGACAACCTGAATCTGACGCTAAAGTGCGGTGTCGAGACGCCGCCTCGCGAACAAGTTCGCTCCTACGGGTGATCCTTACTCAGGAACCTTTGTCGCCCTTTTCATGACTCGGGTCGTAGACCTTGGTCAGGTCACCCCCGAGGCGGAAGGTCTTGAACGGCTGCATCTCGTGTTTGTGTTCAAGCACTTCAGGCTTACAGGTGTAGAGCGAGCAGTACGGTTCAAGCCAGGCAAACTTGCTGTCGATCTTCAGATCGGTCATGTCCTGCTTGTCGCCATTGCGTTCCTTGAACGTGTCGGGATCCTTGACTCCGCTCAACACGCGCTCGCCCAGTCGCTGCAAGGCACCGTTGTTTTCCGGACGAAGATCCACACCGTTCACCTGAGCGAAACTGGCAATCATGGCCAGTGGCGGCAGGGCGTAGTTGTGATACGACAAGGCACGCTGCTTGCGCTTGAGTTCGTTAGGCAGGAAGCCGTCTTTGTCGACCTGATTGGCGCCGACTTTGAATTCCTTGACCGCCCAGTCGAACAGGTCCTTGCGGTCAGTTGCGACCGCTGTGGCCATGACTGACCAGGCTGCCCAGTACGAATGGTTGTTGATTTTTTCCAGCGGCAGGTTGTCCCAGTCGCTGACGACTTGATCCGCCAGTTTGCTGAACCAGGCTTCGATGATCTGCGCCTGCTGCTGATGCGCGGCCAACGGGTGGGAATCGGAGAATTTCAAACGCAGATAAGCGGAGGACATGCTGCCCAGCGCCCACTTGCGCATCGACTTGCCCGTGTGGTTGAAGTCCTTGGACTCCAGCGCATCGGCCTTGGCCCATGTGGTGAGCATGTTCAGCGCGCAGTCGAGCTGTTCCGGGCGGCCGTCGCGCATGTACTGCATCACGACTTTGCTGATGCCGCGCTCCAGCGTCGTGATGGACTTGGTCGCATCACGGAAGGCTTGTTCCGATTCCTCGTTGAGGGTCGAACGCGCCTTGTCGGAACCTTCGTATTTGCTGCGAAACACCAGCTTGTCGGTATACGGCTGCGGGATCGGGGCACAGGCGAAGTTGCCTTCGCCGGTCTTGAGTTTTTCAATGGGGGCGTAATACCCCTGCGGCGGCACAAGTGTCGTGGCGGCGCTGGCGGTACCGGCGCCAACAGCCATCATGGCCAGCGAAAGCAGGGTAGGGAGCATCAGTTTCGGAGTGTGCATAAGTAGCCTCATAACCCGGCTTGCGCGGTGTTCTGCGCAGCTCTCGGGAACACGTTGCGTTTGCAAACCTTCGCTTCGATTTTCTGAGGTGCAGCGCCCGCTTCAGGGCCCTGTACTTCAAGCGCGAGCAATTGCTGGTCTGACCAGTCCTTGTCTTCGCGCAGTTCGAAGGAGAAGCGTCCGTCGGTATCGGATGTTTCCGGTTTTTCGATTTTCAGATCTTCGTGGCGGCCATTCATGTACCAGAGTCGGGCCTGAAGGACTTTCACCGAAGTGTCGGCATAACGAATATCGATCTGGTTGCTGCCGTTGCGGATGTCCTTGATTCCGTTCTTACCGTTGACCAGTACTTCATTGGTGCCCGGCTTGAGGGTAGTGCTGGCGCTCATGACGGCCGGCTTGCCTTCGCAGCCGTTGTCCAGCAGTGACATCATCTGGCGATAGATGGTCTCCTGGTCCAGGCGATAGAGCGGTGAGAATTCCCAGATCAGAATCTTCGGCGGACGCTTCTGGAAGTCTTCACTGCCCAGGTACTGCAGCATGGAACCTTCCAGGCCACCGCCCGGGAAGGCGACGTTCAGCACGTCCGCGCCCATGTATTCCTGCAGGAAGCCGGCAAAGTTGTAGTTCTTGCCGCTGTGGCTGGTGCCGACCAGGGTGATTTCCGGGTTGCCGGAATCGCCAAACAAGTCACCGTCGGCGGCTTCGCCCTTGGGCTCAGTGGTGAACTGGTCCATGTACTGAATGGCGTAAGTGTTACCGCACAGCTGTGCAGCCATGTTGTGCAGGGTGCCGGTCTTGCCCATGCGGCCAGAGACGTGACTTTCGAATTCGCGCTTGGGAATGCTCGCGTAACCCGGGATTTTCTTCACGGTTTCGGCAACGATTTTCGCCGTGCGCTGCGCGCCGTATGGCGTCCAGTGTTGGTCACCGCGGAAGTAGAAATCATGGGCCTGTTGCTCGTTGGTCAACGGCGACAGGTCCGGCACCCAGTAGCCCATCTTGTCGAAGCGGCCGAGCATGGCTTTGTAGTTCTTCAGCGCCTTGTCGTAGTCGAACTTGTCGCGTTCGGCCGGGAACAGTTTGTTGCGGTCCACCAGCCCGCGCGTCGGCTGGTATACGACAACCAGTTCAACGCCCTTGCTCTTGAAGGCGTCGTGCAGTTCTTTCATGCGACGGTAGCCTTCCGGCGTGGTGTCGAATTCGGTGCGCAGGTCTTCCTGGGTCCGGAACAGCCAGTCGCCCTGGGCTTGCACCAGTGTGGTGAAGTTCTGCTGATAGCGGGTCACGTAGTTCTTGGCGTCGTGAGCTTCAGGACACAGGTTGCAGCAAGGATCGGCGGTGAACGTCGGCGCCTGAGTGTCGTCGGCGCGAGCGCCGCCGCTGATAGCAATCAGGGCTGCGGTCAAGCCGGACAGGCTGAGTAACTTGATCAAATGTGCGTGCATAAAAGTACTTTCCTCAGTCCTGAAGTTCTGTCTGGCGTTCGACCGGGTCGATCAGCACGGCTTTTTTCTGGCGCACCAGCAGGTCGAGAATCTCGTCCTGCCGATCGCCCAGCACGCCGTTGAAGCTGATGCCGCCGCTCTTGGTCGGGGCCAGCATCGCTACGTCATACAGCTCGATACTCAAGGGCGAATCGATGGACAGCGGGCCAGAGTGATTGCCGGTCAGTTCTCCACCCACGACGATCAACGAGACTTTGGCATCGAAAGGGTCGAGGGCGATGTCGCGGTCGGTGTCGCTCAGATCCTTGATGTGGCCGTAGACGCCCATCAGGCCGTTGCCCATGGCAACGTTTTCGTACAGCTTGATGTTCACGCTGTTACGCACACGGATGCCGTGACGGCGATTGGCAATGACACGGTTGCCCCACAGCAGGTTGTCGCCGCTTTCATACAACGTGATGCCGTCGGTGTGGTTCTGATAAACCTCGTTGTAAGCGACCAGGTTGTTGCTGCTGTTACGGTCCAGCACCACGCCGGACAGTTTGTTGTCGTGGCTCTTGTTACGGAAAATGAAGCTGTCGTTCACTTCACGGGAGATGATGATCCCGTGCTTTTTCTTGGTTCCGTAGACATCGTTTTCAGCAATGATCAGGTTGTGCGAACGGTCGTGGGGGTCAATGCCATAGACGATGTTGTCGCGATAGGTATTGCCCTTGACCACGAAGTCACGGGTTTCATAGCAGTAGAAGCCGTACCACAGGTCCGCGAACTCCGAGCCGATGATCCAGCCGGTGGGTTCCGGTCTTTTCATGACCTTGGCCATGTTGGGCGTGTATTGGGAAATACTCACGCCGTAGGACTTGCTCTTGGAGTAACCCAGGCTCGACATCTTGCTGTTGACGACGTAAGTCTGCGAACCACCCCACGACAGCAGGAACGGACGGAACTCCGTGGGTGAGCGGAACATGGCCAGGCCATTGTCGGCCTCACGCCAGCCATTCAACTGGGCATTGGACATGAACAGCTTGCCTTCGATGACCAGAAACGAGCCGCCTTCCTGTGACAGGCGCAGTTCATCCCCGGCAATTTCCAGCACGGCATGCTCAGTGACCAGAATCGGCACTCGCGCCAGGAACACGCCCGGCGAGACTTCTTTCAGGTACTGCTTGGGTACTTTTTTGGCAAGGTCTTTAAGGTTGGTGTAACCGTCTTCGACGACGATCGCCTGAGGGATGCCGTGTTGACGGGCCACCCATTCGGCCATCTTGTTATCGCCACCGATGAATTCCTTCAGACCGTTTTCCTGCATCATCCGGCCAACGCGAACCTTGGCCGCTTTGCCGCGCACGATTTTTTTCGCGGCGGCTTCGGCGGTGTAGCCGCTCAGGTCCGGCAGCGTGGGTTTGGCCATCATCAGTGGCTCAATTGGCGGGCTGCTGATGATGTAGGTCTTGGCCTGTTGCAGCTCTTTGACGACCCCGGCTTTGGCCGGAGCGGTTGGGGCTGTCGCGCTGGTCGCCAGTGCGGCTGTACTGCCCAGCAACAATGCGCTACTCAGCACGGCGCCTTCCAGCAAGGCCTGTGGCCAGGACCGGGTTCGCAAGCTGCTTGCTTGACTGTTCATGACTCGCACTCCTTTCGCGGTTCGCATCAGAAGCGCCAGATAACGTCGACAATGGCGCGGTGCATGTATTCATCCACGCCGTTGTGGTAAGCGTCGCCCGGCTTGAAGACGCCAGCGCGCAGACGCACCAGTGCCGATGGCTCGTCCATGGACTGACTCAACGCCGCTGGCAACAGGCCCTGTTTGAAGTACTTGGTGACCACCAGGTCCATCTCCTGACCCAGATCCTTGCGACCGTCTTCCAGAGGAAGCGAATCGAAGGTATTGGTCGATACGCCGTTCTCGTCGTAAATCTCGCTGTTAGGGTTCACGCCAGCGCCACCGATGCGCGCATTGCCGTCTACACGGCGGAACTTGTGGTAGATCAGCGACGCGTCGTAGTCATCACGCAATTGCCAGGACGCGAACAACGAAGCGCTTTCCACGTTGGCCATTTCGCCCTGGAAGGCTTCGCCGAAGCGGTGCACGCGTGAACGGGTGCCGGTCCAGTTGGAGCGGTTGCTTTCCAGACCGTTCTGTTCGTAGTTTTTGCTGGCGCGCGAGTACGCCGCGCCCACTTGCCATTGCGGGTCCAGACGGAAACGCAGGCCAAGATCGGTCGCCCAGCCATTGACGTTGCTGCTGGTTTTGTCGCCTGCCAGGTACTGATCGGTCGCCGTGTTGTAGGTGGTGCCGATCTGGTCACGATCACCGGTCAGCCAGGTCAGGCTGCCCCAGTAGTTGATCGGGTTGGTGTTGCGATAATTGTAGGCATCGCTGTTGGCTTGCAGACCCAGCCAGGTCAGGTCGCCAGTGGAGACCTTGTCCAGATCGCCCACGACTTCGTTTTTGTCTTTGAGACTGCCGTCGTCGTGGCTGTAATGGGCGCGCAGACCGGCCCAGTGACCGGGGGCCCACTGGTAGTTCACGTCACCGAACAGGTGCTGGCGATCCTTGTCTTTAGGGTCCAGCTCGGTCAGGTCGGTGCGGTATTCGCTGAAGCGCTGGGCAACGCCGACATCGGCACGCAGCAGCGTGGTGTCGAACACCCAGTTCACCGCTTCGATGTTCACGTCATGCCATTGGCCGTCGTCGTTGCGCAAGCGCTGACGACCCACCTTGAGCATTTCGCCGGGGTAGGGCGTGAAACCGCTGTAGCCGATCCAGAACTCGCGCAGGGCCAGGTAGCTTTTGTCCACTTCACGTTCGCTGGCGGTGCCGCGAGCCGTCTGCGTGCCCGTGCCATCGCCGGTGGCTGTTTCCAGCGGGTCAGTCTGGATGGTGTCAGTGGCCGTCACGATCTGGCCCATGGCATAACCGCTCCAGTTGCCACGCTCGCCGTAGACCCAAGGACGTATGTCCAGACCGATGCCGTTGACATCGCCGCCGGAGCGGGTGCCCAGGTCGCGGTCGTCTTCGGCCTGGCCGGTGATCTTCACTTCCAGACCAAAGTTCTGGTCTTCAGTCAGTGCCGCCAGCGTCGGCGTGGCCCACAGCAGTGTAAAGCCCAGGCCCATGCCTGCAGCCATCAGGGAATTCAGTTTCATAGCGGTGCTTCCTCGCCGTCTTCTTTTTGCAGGGCTTGCAAGGCCAGCGCGTTCTGGCTGCTGGCACCCCGGACTTTTTGCTCTTGCTCCAGCAACCGTTGGGCTGTGGCGAGTTTTTCAGGCGGCAGTGCGGCGCTCAGTTGCTGCGCGAGTTCGGTGGCTTGCGGTGTGCCTTGTTTCAGCGCCAGTTGGCTGAAGACCCAGGCATTGACCGGGTTGGGCATCGTGCCCTTGCCTTGGGAGTAGAGCTGGGCAATGGCGAAGTCGGCGCTGTTCTGACCGCCGCGTGCGGCGTACAGCAGTTCGTCCACAGCCTTCTGCGGGTAGACCTGGCCGAGGTAGCCACGACGATAGATCTGCCCCAGGTAGTAATGCGCGGCGATTTCGGTACCGGCCGCTTTCTTGAGATGCTCCTCGGCCTTTTTCGCATCGGGCGGCACCCATTTGCCTTCGTAGTACAGCTTGCCCAGCAACAGTTCGGCACGGGGTTGATCCGCCGCACGACCGTTGTCCAGGTATTCCATCATCTTGTCGACGTCGCCCAGTTCGGGGAAGTCGTACAGCAGTTTGGCCAGAGTGACCCAGGAAATCGGGTAGCCCGGTGCAACTTGCTCGAGCAATTTCTGGGCGGTTGCCGGATCCGGTGTACCGATCTCTGCATCGCCCAGCACGCGCGCAACGCTGTCTACGCGCTCGGCGCCGACCGTGCCAACCGAGTAGGCGCTTTGCAGTTGCTGGATCAATGCCGCCTGTTGTTCAGTCTGGCCGCGTTTCTGGTACACGGTGGCCAGCTCGACGTAGCAAATGTCAGTGGTGTTCAACGCGGTTTTGCAGATGGTTTCGACTTCATCCAGATGCTGGTCGTAAGTGCCCTGGATGCGATACAGCATCACTTGGGCCAGACCGGCTTCCGGGTAGCCGGCAGCGCGCCATTCACTGATTTTCTGCTGTGCGTTCACGTTGGGGAACGTGTGCGGGTATTGCAGATACAGCATGGCCAGCGGCGTCAGGGAAGTCGTTTCGCCATTGGCGAATGCCTTCTTGAGCAACTGCTCGGCTTCCAGGTGTTCGGCTTCCGTGGCGTTGGGTTTGGCAGCCAGCAGGCGACCCAGGCGCGATTGCGCCCGAGGCGAGGTTTCTGCGGCGGCGCGGTACGTGGCCTCGGCCTGCTTGAGTTGCTCCGGGTCGCGAGTGCCGACCTGGATATCGGCCAGGCCGACCTGTGCATCGCTGTAGCCCAGGTCCGCCAGTTGCCGATAGTTCTGCTCTGCCAGTGCCGTGTCGCCGTTTTTCAGGGCTTCATTGGCCAGGCGTTGGTCGGGCAGACCGGCACAGCCGGTCAGCGCGAAAGCAATCGCCAGGCTCAATAGCGTGGGGGTCGACAAGGTTCGTAGTGGGCTACGCATGTTAGAGACCCGCGGCCATGGCTTTGTCGATCAACCAGTTCATCGAAGGACCACGATCACTGGTGACTTCTACAGGACGACCGGCCAGCGAACTGTCCAGCGCTTCATCAGGCTTGATCTGCACACGGATGTCGGTGGACAGGTCGGCATCGCTCAGGTTGGTGCTGCTGACGATCTGGCCGCCACGAATCTTGTCTTCGCCTGCTACCTGGAAGTTCACGTGGGTGCCGGGTTTGACATCATTGAACTGGCGATAGGTGAAGCGCGCTTCGACATTGGCGGCGGTGTTACGCGGCACCAACTGGAAGATCACCTGACCTTTGGACGCGAACTGACCATCAGCCACCAGCTGCTTGGCAACCACGCAATCGCATGGGCTGGTCAGCGTGCCGGACATTTGCTTGCCGTACAGTTCTTCGATTTTGGCCGGTTGCAGGTCATCACCGTTCAGGCTGCCCTTGAGCATTTCCAGCATGCTGGTGCTGAACGAAGCGAGCGGGGCGCCTTTGGCGACCGGGCCGTTGATTGCCGCCAGACTCTGCACGGTGCCTTCGCGGGGCATGGTGACATCCATCGCTGGCAGCATGACCATGCCGGCCGAGGCGTGGCTGACGAAGTACAGGCCGTAAACGGTCTTGAGGATGTAGCCGAACGCAGCCAGACCCACAATGAAAATGCCGAGGCTGAAGGTCACTGCGCGCAGACGTGCGAACGCACCCATGCCGCTGCCTTCGCCCTTGTTTTTACGCGCTTTGGTGAAGTTGTCGCGTTGCAGCGTGGCGAGCACTTCGCCCATGCTCACGATCTCGCCGCTCAAGTGCGACGTAATCAAGTGGCGCAGGGTGGCAATGTCTTGCTGATCCAGATTCTGGAACTGGCAGCCCACGCGACCGGTTGCGGCATCGATGGAGCGAACCTGCATTTCCACGTCCATGGCCAGGCCAAGGTTGTCGATCAGGAACTGCAAGCGACCCTTGATGACTTCGCCGATGGTTGCTTTGTAGTGACCGGTGGCGATGAAGCTCAAGCCCCCGGCAGAGAGGTTTTCGATACGCACCAGAGGGGCGTCCGGTGCACCGGTAAGCAGGCGCATTTTTGCAGGGATCTTGACCCGGGCGTGTTGGCGCTGGGCTTCGGATTCATGTACGACGTTCGCATTCACGGCTGTATTCATGGCTAATTTTTCCTACTTAAACGATTAATCCGTTGGTCTGGTCAAACCATCGTCAACAGCACTGCGACGAAGATGGTGCCAGCCGAGAAAGTCATGGTCCGGGACGACCATGTGTTGAACCAGCCCTGGAAACTGGCCATGTCACGGCTGAGTTTGGTGTCCTGCCGGGTCCAGGACTGTCGGTCCAGGCGGAAGAAGACGTAGATCTTCATCAGGGCGCCAACGATCTGGTTGTAATAAAGAATGACTGGATAGGCAGGCCCGATCGTGTGCCCCGACAGGGACAGCAACAGCGTGAGAATCAAGCGGGTGATGCCGATCCAGAGCAGGTACATCAGCAGGAACGTCATGCCGTACTTGAAGCTGGCGATGAGCGCGACGGTCAGGCCCAGGATCGACGTCCACATGGACACGCGCTGGTCAAACAGCACAATGCTGGTGAACAGACCCAGGCGACGCATCCCCAGGCCGAGGGCGCGGGAGTTCTGCCGCAGGTTGTTGCCGTACCAGCGGTACATCAGTTTGCGACTGGCCTTGATGAAGCTCTTTTCCGGCGGGTGTTCCACGGTATTGATCGCGGCATCCGGCACGTAAAACGTGTCGTAACCCAGACGCATCAGGCTGAACCAGCTGGACTTGTCATCACCGGTGAGGAACTTGAACCGGCCCAGGCGCCAGTGATCGAGCGAGTCGCTCTCCACGTCGGCGATGAACGCCGGGTCGGTCACCACGGAGGCACGAAACACCGACATGCGACCGGTCATGGTCAGTACGCGCTTGGACAGGGCCATCGAGCACATGTTGATGTGACGCTGGGCGAAGCGCAGCTTGTGCCATTCGCTCATGATGTAGCCGCCGCGTACTTCACAAAACTCGTTGGTGGTCAGGCCGCCGACATTGTCGAACAACTGGAACCAGGGCACGGTTTTGCGCACGACGCCTTCGCTGAGCACGGTGTCGCCATCGACCACGGCAACCACGGCCCGATCATCCGGCAAGTGCCGGGAAATGGCGCGGAAGCCAAACGCCAGACCGTCACGCTTGCCGGTACCGGCAATGCGCACGAAGTCCAGCTTCACGCGCTCGGGTGGGTTCATCTTGGCCCAGAGGCTCTTGACCAGCAGCTCATCGGACATTTCCACCAGCGAGCACACGATGGTGGTCGGGAAACCGCACTCAATGGCTTCGCGAATCACCGAGCTGTACACCTGGGCCGTCGTCAGCGCATCGATACGAAAGCTGGTGACCATCAGGAACACATGGGACGGGTCTGCGGATTTGCCGAGCTTGCGAACCTTGCGGCGCAAGTGCGGATAAACCACGTACAGAAACAACATGCCGCGAAAGAAGTGCGTGGCACCCATCGAGTAGCGCCAGATGCCAACAGCGCCAATCAGGAAAATAAAGTTCTTGGACTCGGCGTCGAAGATACTTGTAGGCAACGCCAGAGCGAGGCCCATCAATAAACTCAGGTAGAACAGCCAACCAGCGGCCTGTAGGAGGCCGGTCTTTAGCCTGTGCATAATGTGTATCCCAAAGTCAGTTGCAAGCCTCAAGCCCCAGGCATCAAGCGTGGGGCTGGAAAGAGAACCGTTGGAGCGAGCAGCGATTGCGACTAGCCCGCGAATAAACCTTTCGCGGTGTGCCAGCCCGCCCGCGTCGTTTCCTTCGCGGGCAAGCCACGCCCCTACAGCTTGCGGCTGATTTACCAGCAGATACCTTCAATGCGGTCTGCTTCGCTGGTGGCGCTGGTCATGAAGCCGACCAGGTCGATCACGTGCTTGCCAGCCGGCGCTTTGTTAGCCAGGGCGCGGAAGCGCTCGTCTCGGTTGCCCAGGATGATCACGTCAGCACCGCCGACCACGGAGTCGAAGTCCGAGTTGAGCAGGGAAGAGACGTGGGGGATTTTCGACTCGATGTATTCCTTGTTGGCGCCGTGGACACGGGCGTACTCAACGTTGGCGTCGTAGATGCTCAGCTCGAAGCCTTTACCGATCAGCATTTCTGCCAGCTCTACCAGCGGGCTTTCGCGCAGATCGTCGGTGCCGGCTTTGAAGCTCAGGCCCAACAGCGCCACTTTGCGAGTGTCGTGGCTGGAGATGATGTCGAACGCGTTCTGCACCTGGGAAACGTTGCTGCGCATCAGGGAGTTGAGCAGGGGGGCTTCAACGTCCAGGCTGCCAGCACGGTAGGTCAGGGCGCGAACGTCTTTTGGCAGGCAAGAGCCGCCGAAAGCGAAGCCTGGACGCATGTAGTACTGGGACAGGTTCAGGGTCTTGTCCTGGCAAACCACGTCCATCACTTCACGACCATCGACGCCGACTGCCTTGGCGATGTTGCCGATTTCGTTGGCGAAGGTGACTTTGGTGGCGTGCCACACGTTGCAGGTGTACTTGATCATCTCGGCCACTGCGATGTCCTTGCGGATGATCGGAGCGTCAAGTTCTTCGTACAGGGACTGCAGGACATCGCCGGAAGCTTTGTCGAACTCGCCAATCACCGTCATCGGTGGCAGGTCGTAGTCCTTGATCGCGGTGCTTTCACGCAGGAACTCAGGGTTCACTGCAACGCCGAAATCGACACCGGCTTTCTTGCCGGAGCAGTCTTCCAGGATTGGAATCACCACGTTGGCAACGGTGCCTGGCAATACAGTACTGCGCACCACGATGGTGTGGCGGGAAGTCTTGTCGCGCAGGACAAAGCCGATTTCGCGGCAAACCGATTCGATGTAATCAAGTTCCAGGTCGCCGTTCTTTTTGCTTGGCGTGCCGACACAGATCATCGACAGATCGGTGGCCCGAATCGCTTCGGAGAAGTCCGTGGTACCGCGAAGTTTACCGGTACGAATACCCTGTGCCAGAAGCTCTTCCAGGCCAGGTTCAACGATCGGTGACTTGCCGTTATTAATGAGGTCGATCTTGGCGGAAGAGATATCCACACCGACAACATCATGACCGCGTGCAGAAAGGCAACCAGCACATACTGCACCGACATAACCCAAACCAAAGATGCTGATACGCATCGTATTCTCCTTGATGTTGACGCCATAAAGTTGGCTGGATATTGAAATTTGACCAGCAGTTATCGCGCGCTCGAAAAGACGTGACTTATAAAGGTCACATATCGAACGCAGGCATAGTTGAAAAAGGTGAGTGCCTAATAGTTAAGGCAAGCTCAAGTACCGCTGAGTATTCGTGGCAAGTAACCTATCAATAGACGCTACAGGTTCTCGCTCTGGGACGTGTCAAGCCACTCTGTGCGATGCCCCCAGTGGTCTCTAGGCCAGAAGGTGCGGGCCAGGGCCCTCGCCGTCCATCCTGAGTCTCGCTGTGTGCACCCGTTTAGTGCCTTGGCCGATAACCAAACGTTAGTAAGTAGTGCGTGAATCTCCTGACACCTGTCGCCTTGACCCTCGGGTCATACAGCCTGGCTGGTAACTTCCAGTTCCTCCCGGTGCCTTGTAAGTGATCTCTCACACGGCAGTCGAGAATTGTTACGGGATGTAGGAGCGTCCAGTTTCGGGATAAGTTCCTGGCCGCTCGTCCTCTTTTTGAGAATGGCCCGTATAAAAGGGGAAAAAACGATAGTTGCAAAGTGATGGCATTTCTCGTTTCGGCCTTGTTTTAAAGGGGGTTTGGCGCGTGACTATAAAATTGCCACTATTAAAAAAAAGCAAAAGGCCAGCTTGTAAAAAGCTTGTTAAATTTTTGAGAAATGAAACTTGGAAAATCAGAAGACTTGTTTTTGACGCCAGTAAGTTGTCAAACAGGCTTTGTAGTGGATGTTGCGCAGCACAACCAAACTTGGAGTTGTACTGCGCGAGGCTCGGTTAGTGTTCGGAAGCGGCCCTTAGAAACACTAACTTGGTGGGCGTGGAATGCTCACTGCTGTAGCGATATCCCTGAGCGTCGAACTGTTTAAGTGCATCGACGTCATTGATCTGCTCGGAAATCACGAAGCGGCTCATCATGCCTCGCGCCTTTTTCGCGTAGAAACTGATGATCTTGTACTGCCCGTTCTTGAAGTCCTTGAATTCGGTGTCAATGACACGGGCTTTCAGGGCAGGGCGCTTTATCGCGGAGAAATACTCGGTGGACGCCAGGTTCAACAACAGGTCGTCACCTTGCTCGGCCAGCGCTTCGTTTAACCACTCGCTGATCCGCGTGTCCCAGAAGGCGTAGAGATCCTTGCCTCGGGCATTGGGCAGTCGCGTACCCATTTCCAGCCGATAGGGCTGCATCAGGTCCAGCGGCCGAAGTAGCCCATACAAGCCGGACAGCATGCGCAGGTGTTTCTGGGCGTAGGTCAATTGGGTTTCGGTCAAGGTCTGGGCTTGCAGGCCGGTGTACACGTCACCCTTGAACGCCAACAACGCCTGTTTGGCGTTATCCAGGGTGAAGGCCGGGTTCCAACTGCCGAACCGCGCCGCGTTGAGCCCGGCCAGCTTGTCGGACAGGTGCATCAACTCGCTGATCTGCGCCGGAGTGAGGTCGCGCAGTTGGGTGATCAACTCCTGTGAGTGATCCAGGTATTGCGGCTGGGTGAAGCGCTCGGTCGTCGGCGGGGTCTCGAAATCGAGGGTTTTCGCTGGGGAAATCACCATCAGCATAAAGTCGTCTCCTGTAATCGTCGCGCGATTCTAGGGGCTTAGGCCGTGTGACTCCAGCTATGGTGGCGATAGGCGGCCCGTTGAAGCGAGTCTTGCCCGCGAATCGGTATTCCAGTCGACCTCTATATCGACATATCGACCGGGTGACCGGTGTGAACGCATGTTCTTTGTATCGCCACTGACATCAGTCATGCCGCGCATTTGGGCTATAGTGCGGCGTTAGTCTGGCGGTTAAGGGAGCGTCTGGTTTTGCGTAAGTTTCTAGCAGTTTGCGCGTGTCTGTTCTGGGTTCAGGCCCATGCGGCCTTGCCGCCGTTGGCGACCATAGACCGCAGCAGTTGGCCGGAGCGGCTGGAAAGCCCCGATTTGTTCGACGTCGCGTCCCGGGCGGAGATTCTCGGTTTTGCTCATGAGCTGTTGTTGAGCGAAGACCTGGATGAAGAAGGACTCAAGCGTCGTCTGGGGCTGCGTTACGTGAATGTGCCGTCGTTGAATCTGGTTCGGCACCGGCTCTGGACGCGACTGTTGGAAAACTATCTGAACGCCCAGAAGAGCTGTCCCCAGGATGCCTCGTTTTGCGTGCTGGTCGAGGACATGGACATGCTGCGCGCACGGGCAGCCGAGTTCAAAATCGCTGACGACTCGTTTTACGCGAAATGGGCGGAGCCCAGTGCGGCCTTTCATGAGCGCTATCTCAATGAACTGTTGTACCAGGCCGCCTTGTTCCCGCAGACCAGCAGTGAAATTGCCCGCTACAACTCCGACGAGTTGAGCGGCGATGAAATGGCGGACCGAACCTTCCAGCTCAATTTCGATGGCGGGCCCACGGGCGCCGATGGCGGCACTGACTGGCTGACGGATTTCATGCGCCAACAGAAGATGAACGCCACATTTTTCGTGCTGGGCAAAAGCCTGCAGGAGCGCCTCGAGGCTGAATCCGCTACAGCGCTTGAGTCGCTGTACAGACTGCAATGCGTTGGCATTCAAGGGTGGGAATACCGGTCCCACAGCCAGTGGCTGGATTGGCAAAGTTCGGTACAGCGCAGCGCGGCGCTGACCCAGCGACTGTTGCCTGACAACTACATCCCGCTGTTCCGCCCGCCCTATGGCCATCGTCGTGCCGACAGCGGACAGTTTTTTCGCGACCAGAACCTGCGGGTTTCCCTCTGGACGCTGGACGCCCAGGACGCCAGCGGGCGTCTGTCTGTCGAGCAGATCAGTGATCGACTCATCAGCCTGATGCTGTTGTGGCGACGCGGGACGGTGGTGTTTCACGACGCCAGTGCCAGGGTGCAATCGGCCGTGCCGTTATTGCTGGCCAATACAGCGTTGAGCGAGTTGGTGTGGGATGACTGTCACAACATCCCTGAGCGGCCCGAATAACAAGGGGTTGCACGCATTTGAATGGGGAATGTGTGACGGCGGGTACGCAATTTCAAGCGGGGAGGACTTCCGACTGTAAACGCGCCGGGGCAGGTCGCCAAGGGCTATTCGTCATACTGTGAAATAAACTTCAAAAAAGTGTCAAAGAGCTTTTTTCTGTCATAGGTTTTGCGGTATTACCACTACAGACCGCCGAAACCTGCAACACAGGTGGCGTCTCCCAAGACTCCACCTTGAGCGTTTTTCTCCTGCTTGAAGGAGAAAGCCCGGCGGCCTTTTCGTGGCGCAGTAGTCGTTGTTGTGGTTCTGCGTCGCTTGGCTTTTATAAAGGTGAGCGAGTATGGATGATCACGGACGCACCCCTTCCTCAAACCAGCCAATCCTTTACGTGCTCGATACCAACGTATTGATTCATGATCCAAATGCCCTGCTGAATTTCGAAGAGCACCACGTCGCCATTCCCATGACCGTCCTCGAAGAGCTGGACAAGCTCAAGGCCGGTAAACACTCCGTTGCGGCCGAATGTCGCCAGGCGATTCGCCTGATCGACAAGACCCTGGGCGAAGCCACCCCCGAGGAGGTTGAGCAGGGCGTACCGATTGATCGCGGTACGGGGGTGCGCAAGGGGTTTCTGTCCATCCTGATGAGCAAGCGCGAGGAGCCCAACAGCCTTCTGCCGGAACACCTGAACGACAACATCATCATCAACCAGTTGATTGACCTGCACGCACGCGACAAGGATTTGCGTCTGGTGCTGGTCACCAAAGACATCAACATGCGTCTCAAGGCGCGGGCGTGCGGGATCGCCGCAGAAGACTACAGCACGGATCAACTGGTCGACGACGTGTCGATGCTGTCCCGTGGCTATCACACCATGACCGGTTCGTTCTGGGACCGCGTCAGCAAGGTCGAGACCCGTCAGGATCACGGCCGCACCTGGCACCGCGTGCAGTTGACCGATAACCTGCCGGCGGTTCACATCAACGAGTTCATCATCGACGAACAGGGTTTCGTCGGCTGGATCAAAGGCGTCAAGGCCGATGAATTACTGATCCTGGACATGCACCAGGAACCCCTGATGCATCAGGAAGCCTGGGGCCTCAAACCACGGGACATCTATCAGGGGCTGGCGCTGTTTGCCCTGCTCGATCCCGATATCCATCTGGTCAACCTGTCGGGGGCCGCAGGCTCCGGCAAGACGATCCTGGCGCTGGCCGCTGCCATCGAGCAGACCATGGTCAGCAAACGCTATCGCCGCATCATCGCCACGCGCAGCGTGCAGGGGCTGGATCAGGAGATCGGTTTCCTGCCCGGCACCGAAGCCGAAAAAATGGAGCCCTGGCTTGGCGCCATCACCGACAACCTTGAAGCCTTGCACATGGACGACGAAAACACCCATGGCAGCGTTGACTACATCCTCAGCAAAGTGCCGTTGCAGTTCAAATCCCTCAACTACATACGGGGTCGCAGCTTCCAGCAAAGTCTGATTCTGATCGACGAATGCCAGAACCTCACGCCGCACCAGATGAAGACCATCATCACCCGCGCGGGCGCCGGTTCCAAAGTGGTCTGTCTGGGTAACCTGGCGCAGATCGACACCCCTTACCTGTCGGCCACCAGTTCCGGGCTGACCTACCTCACGGAGCGCTTCAAGGACTTCCCCAACGGCGTGCACATCTCGCTGCAAGGCGTGCCGCGCTCAATCCTGGCCGAGTACGCGGAGTCGCATTTGTAGCAAGCGTCGTAAACACCGTGGAACCGGCTTCAGCCGGGAAGAGGACCATGCATTCCACGCATCTTCTGCGTCAGGCATGTCCTCTTTCCGGCTGAAGCCGACCACACCGTTGCCGCGAATCGGCAATGCCTGTCGCGCTGCGTTTTGGGTTTACAATCCCCGCTCCTGTTCAGGAGTAACGCTTGTGCTCACTCACCTCGATTCCCAAGGTCGCGCCAATATGGTCGACGTCACCGATAAAGCCGTGACGTTCCGTGAAGCCGTGGCCCAGGCTCGCATACGCATGCAGCCCCAAACCCTGCAAATGATCGTCAGTGGCGGGCATCCCAAAGGGGATGTGTTCGCCGTGGCGCGGATCGCCGGTATTCAAGCGGCGAAAAAAACCAGCGACCTGATCCCGCTCTGCCATCCGTTGATGCTCACCAGCATCAAGGTCGAACTCAGCGCGGAAGGCGAAGACACCGTGCAAATTCTGGCGCGCTGCAAGCTGGCCGGACAGACCGGGGTGGAAATGGAAGCCTTGACCGCCGCCAGTGTCGCGGCATTGACCATTTACGACATGTGCAAAGCGGTTGATCGCGGCATGGTGATCGAGTCCGTGCGCCTGCTGGAGAAACTGGGCGGCAAAAGCGGCCACTTCATTGCGGACGATTCGCAAGCGGAGGCGCAATGACCCTGCACGTTCAGTATTTCGCCCGTTATCGTGAAACCCTTGGCCGGGATGGCGAGCAACTGGAAGGTGACTTCGCCACCATTGAAGACCTGCGCCAGCACTTGTTGCAGCGCGAAGGGGTTTGGCAGGTGCTGGCGGAACAAAGCCTGATGTGTGCCCGCAATCAGGAGCTGTGTCAGCTTGATGAGCCATTGCAGGCTGGCGACGAAGTGGCGTTTTTCCCCACCGTGACCGGAGGCTGATCATGGCAATTCGGGTCCAGTCGGCACCTTTTGATCCGGGAATGGAAGTCAACGCGCTCCATGCCGCGAACGTGGGCGTGGGCGCTGTGGTGAGTTTTGTCGGTTACGTGCGTGACTTCAACGAAGGCCGGGAAGTGGCGGGCATGTTCCTGGAGCATTACCCCGGCATGACCGAAAAAGCGCTGGCGAAGATCACCGAGGAAGCCGAACAGCGCTGGCCGCTGCTCAAGCTTGAGGTGCTGCATCGGGTGGGGGCGCTGGAACCGGGCGAACCCATCGTGTTTGTCGGCGTGGCCAGCGCTCATCGTCAGGCGGCATTCGAAGCCTGCGACTTTGTCATGGATTACCTCAAGACCCGGGCACCGTTCTGGAAGAAGGAAAACACTTCCCAAGGGGCGCGCTGGGTAGAAGGCCGTGACAGTGATCATGCGGCGGCTGAGCGGTGGAAGTGACGCCTTTGCGTTGAGTCGTCCACGCATGCGCGCTAATAGCGTTGAGCTATCGCTCCCGTAAAAAGTTACACTTTCGTCGGTTTCGGCAGATACATCCAGAACTGATCGTTTAAAACGCCGTGGCAACTGCGGCGTTGACGACAGGTTGTTCCCTAGAAAAGGCTCGGAGTATGAGTGTGAAAAAGCTGCAACAGGTTTTGATATCAGGGATGACGGCGGCAGCTTTTGTGCTGATCGGCGGCTGTGCCGCCACCGAGAGCTCAAGAGCTCTGTCGGTAGCCAAGGTTGACAGTGCAGGCGCTGTGTATACGGGCGTTCGCTACCCCATCGCGGTTGGCAAGTTTGATAACCGGTCCAGCTACATGCGTGGGATATTTTCCGACGGTGTCGATCGCCTTGGCGGCCAAGCCAAGACCATCCTGATTACGCACTTGCAGCAAACCAATCGCTTCAGCGTGCTGGACCGCGACAACATGGCGGAAATCAAGCAGGAAGCCGCCATCAAGTCCACGACACAGCGTTTGAAGGGCGCCGACTACGTGGTCACGGGCGACGTGACTGAGTTTGGGCGCAAGGAAGTGGGTGATCAGCAGCTGTTTGGCTTGCTGGGCCGTGGCAAGTCGCAGATTGCGTACGCCAAGGTCGCCTTGAACATCGTCAATATCAGTACCTCCGAGGTGGTGTATTCGACCCAGGGTGCAGGCGAGTACGAACTCTCGAACCGCGAAGTCATCGGCTTTGGCGGTACGGCCAGCTATGACTCCACACTCAATGGCAAGGTCCTTGACCTGGCCATGCGCGAAGCCGTCAACAGCATGGTGCGCGCGCTGGACAGCGGCGCCTGGAAGCCGACCGCGAACTGATATCAAAAAAGGGATTTTGTAATGTTGATCAGCAGTAGCAGTGTTTCATCGCGCGTATGCGCCGTGATTCTGGTTGCAGGGGCGTGCCTGACAGGTTGCGTGCAACAACCAAAAACCTTGTACCAGTGGGGCAGTTATCAGCCTGAGGTGTACGAGTATTTCAAAGGTGAATCCAAGGAAGCCCAGATCGCCAAGCTGGAAGAGGACCTTCAAAAGATGCGTTCTACCAACGCCAGCGCACCGCCCGGTTATCACGCTCAATTGGGCATGCTCTACGGCAGCCTCGGCAAGGACGACCAGATGGTGCAGCAATTGCGCACGGAAAAGGCCCTGTTTCCAGAGTCTGCGACCTATATGGACTTCCTGCTCAAGAACGTCCAGACAGCAGGAGCCACCCAATGAATGCGCTCAGTTTAAAGATCGCTGCAGCTCTTTTTGCCGGGACCCTGTTGGCCGGTTGTGTGCAGCCCAGGACGATCGACTACTCGGCGTTCAAGGAAAGCAAACCTCGTTCCATTCTGGTGTTGCCACCGGTGAACGAGTCGCCAGACGTCAAGGCGACGTACAGCCTGTACTCCCAGGTCACTTACCCGCTGGCCGAGTCGGGCTATTACGTTCTGCCGGTCGCGCTTGTGGACGAGACGTTTCGCAATAACGGCCTGACCAATGCCAACGACATCCAGCAAACCTCGCCCGCCAAGCTGCGGGAGATCTTTGGTGCCGACGCGGCGATGTACATCACCGTCAAGCAATACGGCACGAGCTATATTGTCATCAGCAGCCAAACCATCGTTTCCGTCACCGCCAAACTGGTGGACTTGCGCACCGGAGCGGCGTTGTGGACCGGAACCGCTTCAGCCTCAAGCGACGAGGGGAACAATAACAGTGGCGGGGGGTTGATCGGCATGCTGGTCACCGCTGCGGTCAAGCAGATCATCAACAGCGCCACGGACGCGGGTCACCCGGTTGCCGGAGTTGCCAGCAGCCGCTTGCTGTCGGCCGGGCAGCCTGCCGGTATGTTGTACGGGCCGCGCTCGCCCAAGTACGGCACGGACTGACGTCACGCAATAAAAAGCGCCACCCCATAAGGGTGGCGCTTTTGTGTGTGGCGTACGGTAGTTGTATCAGTGCTTGCGAACCACGGGCCTCAACAGTTCGGCCGGCGGCGTCTCGCAACTGATTTTGCGGCCCAGCTTCTCTTCGATAGACGGCAACTGGTACGAGTCGTCTTCACCGGCAAAGCTGATGGACACGCCACTGGCGCCTGCTCGGCCAGTGCGGCCGATGCGGTGTACGTAATCGTCCGGCACTTCCGGCAGGGTGAAGTTGATGACGTGGCTGATCCCGTCGATGTGAATCCCGCGCCCGGCGACATCGGTCGCCACCAGCACGCGAATCTTGCCCTCACGGAAGCCTTCCAGCGTCTTGATGCGCTTGTGTTGCGGCACATCGCCGGAAAGCTGCGCGGCATTCACGCCATCACGTACCAGGCGTTCCTCGATACGACGCACTTCATCCTTGCGGTTGGCAAAGACCATCACCCGTTCCCAATCGTTATCGGTCACCAGGTTGTAGAGCAACTTGTACTTGTCGGCTGCGGCCACGGCATAGATATGCTGCTCGACCATTTCGCTGGCGACGTTCAAGGCTTCAATCTCGACAATGGCAGGCTCGGTGGTCCACTGCTTGGCGAGGTTCATCACGTCTTCGGTGAACGTGGCAGAGAACAATAAGGTCTGGCGTTCACCCTTGTGCGGCGTTTGACGAATGATCTGACGCACCTGCGGGATAAAACCCATGTCCAGCATGCGGTCGGCTTCGTCGAGAACCATCACCTCAACCATGTCCAGATGCACTTCGCCGCGCTGGTTGAAGTCCAGCAGGCGGCCCGGCGTAGCCACCAGAATGTCGCAATGACGCGCTTCAAGCTGCTTGAGCTGTTTGTCGAAGTCCATGCCGCCCACGAACGTCATGACGTTCAGGTCGGTGTACTTGGTCAGGTCGGCGGCGTCCTTGGCGATTTGCACCACCAGCTCGCGGGTCGGCGCGATGATCAGTGCCCGAGGCTCGCCCATGTAGCGTTCTTTCGGCGGCGGCGTCTGGGTCAACTGGGAAATGATCGAAATCAGGAACGCGGCGGTTTTGCCCGTGCCTGTCTGGGCGCGGCCGATGGCATCCTGGCCCCTGAGGGTATAGCCCAGCACCTGCGCCTGAATCGGCGTGCAATAAGGAAAACCCAGGTCCTGGATCGCGTGCATCAGCTCCGGCGCGAGGGCGAAATCATGGAAGCGCGTCTTGCCTTCCTGAGGCTCTACGACGAAATCTTCGAGATTCCAGATAACCGCCGGGGGCTTGGGTGCGCGTTCGCGACGTGGGCGCTCGGACTTTGGTTTCGAGGAACTGACCGGTTCGGCCGTGACAGGCTCCGCGCTTGATTCCCGGGCAGCAGACGCGCCGGACGCAGCCGGAACCTGGGCATGACGTTCCTGCAGATCGTCAACAACAGGGCTGACAGGGGCGGGGGAGGATGCAACAGGGCTAGGCGCGAGCTGCTCAGCCTCGCTTTTACCGAACATCTTTTTAAGTGCTTTGAGCACGGTCATCTCGTCAATTGATTAAGGAATGTACGCCGAGCAGTGTAAAGCAAGAATCGGGCGCGGCGTAGTGTCATCCAGAATGGGCTACAACAAGCGCCCGGGAGGCGCGTTGCAGAGGCGTCCTTTAAACGGTGTTACCGAAGGTTGTTGCGCAGCCAGTTGCCGATGTCGGAAATCTCCTGCGGTAACACTTCGTGCCCCATTGGGTATTCCTGCCATGTAACGGTGACGCCCAGGGCCTGAAGCCGCTCATAAACGTCACGTCCCATGCCGTACTGGACCACGTCATCGTTTTTACCATGCAAGCAGCACACCGGGATGCGTTGCTGGCTGGCCGAAAGTGTCATCTGCTCACTGAATGTGGGTGCATAAGTAGAGAGTGCGAGCACGCCGCCCAAGGGGCCCTGCCAGCGACGGAACGCGGCGTGCAGCACCACCGCACCCCCTTGTGAAAAACCGGCCAGAAAAATCCGCGCCGGATCGATGCCGCTGTCGCGTTGCGCTTCCACCTGGTTCAAAACCATCAGGGCTGACGCCTCCAGTTGGTCGTGATCGATAGCGCGGGCGGGGCTCATCGCCACTATGTCGTACCAGCTCGGCATGGCGTAGCCGCCGTTAATCGTTACAGCACGGGTCGGTGCCTGAGGCAGAACGAAGCGGGTAGTCAGCAGGGATCTCTGCAGAAATCCGGCGACGGGCTCAAAATCGGTACGATCGGCACCAAGCCCGTGCAGCCATATAACGCAGGAGTCGGCAGTTTGAACAGGCTCTAGAACAAGTGTTTCGCTCATGTGTGCTCCATGTGTGTGCAGTCGCTCTTTTGCGGTGCGTTAAGGCGGTGCACGGGTCGTCAAAAATGAAAGAAGATGTCGCAAGGTTACAAGTTTTTCTATTGACCTGTCGTTAAAACAGCTCTGAAACCATGCTGGTACGGCCTTTGCTATAAGAACGATGGAGTGAAGACGCTCACCTCGGTCGGTAACACTATCAGCATATAACTGATCACCGCCGGGGCTGGCACGGAATCCATGCATCAGGATTTTCGGCACGGTTCGTCCTGTACCTGAGGGGTCCAGGAACATCATGGGGCTTGAATCCGGTAGGCCGTTTAGGGGTCGTGATACGAGTGACGAGATGATCTTGCGCTCGACTCATGATCCGGGTCTTACGCCGCATGACCCAAAAAAAAGCCAGCACGGGTCATCAGTGCCTCACAAGGGTGCGGCGGGGCTCAAGCTCCCACACAACAAAGAGCAAACTGGAGGTTTGAATGAAGATGTTGAAATCCACCCTGGCCGTAGTTGCCGCTGCAGCAGCACTGGGCGTGAGCAGTTTCGCTCAGGCAGGCGCAACACTGGACGCTATTCAGAAGAAAGGCTTCGTACAGTGCGGCGTCAGCGATGGTTTGCCAGGTTTCTCCGTTCCTGATGCCACCGGCAAGATCACCGGTATTGACGCCGACGTCTGCCGCGCTGTTGCTGCTGCCGTCTTCGGTGATGCGACCAAAGTGAAATTCAGCCAGTTGAACGCCAAAGAGCGCTTCACTGCGCTGCAATCGGGCGAAATCGACATGCTGTCGCGTAACACCACCTGGACCAGCTCCCGTGATGCGGGCATGGGCCTGGTGTTTACCGGCGTGACTTACTACGACGGCATCGGCTTCCTGGTTAACAACAAGCTGGGCGTTAAAAGTGCCAAGGAACTGGATGGTGCAACCATCTGTATCCAGGCCGGTACCACCACCGAGCTTAACGTTTCCGACTACTTCCGTTCCAACGGTCTGAAATACACCCCGATCACGTTCGACACCTCCGACGAAAGCGCCAAGTCCCTGGAAGGCGGCCGTTGCGACGTTCTGACTTCCGACCAATCGCAGCTTTACGCACAGCGCAGCAAGCTGGCCAAGCCGGACGACTACATCGTTCTGCCAGAAGTGATCTCCAAAGAGCCTCTGGGCCCGGTCGTGCGTAAAGGCGACGAAGAGTGGTTCAGCATCGTCAAGTGGACGCTGTTCGCCATGTTGAACGCTGAAGAAGCGGGCGTGACGTCGAAAAACGTTGAAGCCGAAGCCAAATCCACCAAGAACCCGGACGTCGCTCGTATGCTCGGCGCTGACGGTGAGTACGGCAAAGACCTGAAACTGCCGAAAGACTGGGTTGTGCAGATCGTCAAGCAGGTCGGCAACTACGGTGAAATGTTCGAACGCAACCTGGGTGAAGGCACTGCGCTGAAAATCAAGCGTGGGCAAAATGCTCTGTGGAACAAAGGCGGCATTCAGTACGCTCCTCCAATTCGCTGATTGACCCTGCGCCCGGCAACCTGAACAGGTTGTCGGGCGTTGTTCTGTTCCATTTTTCCTGGGGCATTCAATGGAAAAGCAAATCGTCGCACCCAAGCAAAAGCTCTCGTTGAGCGACCCGAAAGTGCGCGCGTGGTTATTTCAGATCATTACCGTAGTGGCTGTGATCTCGATGGGCTGGTTCTTGTTCGACAACACCCAGACCAACCTGGAACATCGTGGCATCACCTCGGGTTTCGGCTTTCTACAGAACAGTGCCGGTTTCGGTATTGCTCAGCACTTGATCGACTACACGGAATCGGACACCTACGCCCGCGTGTTTGTCATCGGCTTGCTCAACACCCTGCTGGTTTCGTTCATCGGTATCGTCCTGGCGACGCTGCTGGGTTTCGTCATCGGCGTTGCACGCTTGTCACCCAACTGGATGATCAACAAGCTGGCAACTGTCTACGTTGAGGTATTCCGCAACATTCCGCCGTTGCTGCAGATTCTGTTCTGGTACTTCGCGGTATTTCTGACCCTGCCGGGGCCGCGTCAGGCTCATGGTTACAACGAAATGTTCTTCGTCAGCAGCCGTGGCCTGAACATGCCAAGGGCGCTGGGTGCCGAAGGCACATGGCCGTTTATCATCAGCGTTGTGCTGGCCATTGTTGCAGTGGTCATGATGGTTCGCTGGGCCAACAAGCGTTTTGAAGCCACGGGCGAACCGTTTCACAAGGGCTGGGCCGGCCTGGGGCTGATCATCGTCATCCCGGCGTTGTGCGCGGCACTCTTCGGCGCACCCGTGCAGTGGGAAATGCCGGTACTCAAAGGCTTCAACTTTGTGGGCGGCTGGGTAATGATCCCTGAACTGCTGGCCCTGACCCTGGCGCTTACGGTGTACACCGCAGCGTTCATCGCCGAAATCGTTCGGTCGGGGATCGCGTCGGTCAGTCACGGACAAACGGAAGCGGCCCGCTCCCTGGGGCTGCGTCCGGGGCCTACGTTGCGCAAGGTCATCATTCCGCAGGCACTGCGGGTGATCATTCCGCCGTTGACCAGCCAATACCTGAACCTGGCGAAGAACTCCTCGCTGGCGGCCGGTATCGGTTATCCGGAAATGGTTTCCCTGTTTGCCGGTACGGTGTTGAACCAGACCGGGCAAGCCATTGAAGTCGTTGCCATCACCATGAGCGTGTACCTGGCGATCAGTATCAGCATTTCCCTGCTGATGAACTGGTACAACAAGCGCATTGCGCTGATTGAGCGGTGAGGAAGCGCCCATGACTACCCATATTTTCAAACCCGATATGCCCCCGCCGAGCAAGGTGTTCGGCCCCATGGCATGGATGCGGCAAAACCTGTTCTCCAGCTGGCTCAACACGCTGCTGACCCTGTTCTCGATCTATCTGGTGTACCTGATTGTCCCGCCGATTCTGAGCTGGGCATTCATTGACGCCAACTGGGTCGGCACGACTCGCGCCGACTGCACCAAGGCCGGCGCCTGCTGGGTGTTCATCGAACAGCGCTTCGGTCAGTTCATGTACGGCTACTACCCTAGCGCGTTGCGCTGGCGTGTAGACCTGACCGTGATCCTGGCGATTGTAGGCGTTGCGCCGCTGTTCATCTCCCGGTTCCCGCGCAAAGCCGTCTACGGCCTGAGCTTCCTGTTCATCTACCCGGTGGTTGCATTCTTCCTGCTGCATGGCGGCGCGTTTGGTCTGACCAACGTGGCGACAAGTCAGTGGGGCGGCCTGATGTTGACGCTGGTGATCGCCACCGTCGGCATCGCCGGTGCGTTGCCGCTGGGTATCGTGCTGGCGCTGGGGCGTCGCTCGAACATGCCGGCGGTGCGGGTGGTCTGCGTCACGTTCATCGAGTTCTGGCGCGGCGTGCCGTTGATCACCGTGCTGTTCATGTCCTCGGTCATGCTGCCGCTGTTCCTGCCGGAAGGAATGAACTTCGACAAACTGCTGCGCGCCTTGATCGGCGTCATCCTGTTCCAGTCTGCTTACGTGGCTGAAGTGGTGCGTGGCGGCATGCAAGCCATTCCCAAGGGCCAGTACGAAGCGGCCTCGGCCATGGGCCTGGGCTACTGGCGCTCCATGGGGCTGGTCATACTGCCTCAGGCGTTGAAGATGGTTATCCCCGGCATCGTCAACACCTTCATTGCCCTGTTCAAAGACACCAGCCTGGTGATCATCATCGGCCTGTTCGACCTGCTCAACAGCGTCAAGCAAGCGGCTGCCGACCCGGCATGGCTGGGTATGGCCACCGAAGGCTACGTCTTTGCGGCCCTGGTGTTCTGGATCTTCTGTTTCGGCATGTCCCGCTATTCCATGCATTTGGAACGTAAGCTGGACACAGGCCACAAGCGTTAGGAGTTTTGTGATGAGTGAAGTTATCAATAAGCCTCTGGGCGCTGAAGGCATGATCCGCATGGAGGGCGTACACAAATGGTACGGCCAGTTCCACGTGCTCAAGGACATCAACCTGAACGTGCGTCAGGGCGAGCGAATCGTGTTGTGCGGCCCTTCCGGCTCCGGCAAGTCAACGACCATTCGTTGCCTGAACCGCCTGGAAGAGCACCAGCAAGGCAAGATCGTCGTGGACGGCACCGAACTGACGTCGGACCTGAAACAGATCGAAACCATCCGCCGCGAAGTCGGCATGGTGTTCCAGCACTTCAACCTGTTCCCGCATCTGACCATCCTGCAGAACTGCACGCTGGCCCCGATGTGGGTCCGCAAGATGCCCAAGCGCAAGGCCGAAGAAATTGCCATGCACTACCTTGAGCGCGTGCGTATCCCGGAACAGGCCCACAAGTACCCGGGCCAGCTGTCGGGTGGTCAGCAACAGCGTGTGGCGATTGCCCGTGCCCTGTGCATGAAGCCCAAAATCATGCTGTTCGACGAGCCGACTTCGGCACTCGACCCGGAAATGGTGAAAGAAGTACTGGACACCATGGTCGGCCTGGCTGAAGAAGGCATGACCATGCTCTGCGTCACCCACGAAATGGGCTTCGCCCGCACCGTGGCCAACCGCGTGATCTTCATGGACAAAGGCGAAATCGTCGAACAGGCTCCGCCAAACGAGTTCTTCGACAATCCGCAAAGTGATCGGACCAAGCTGTTCCTCAGTCAGATCTTGCATTGATGGTTTAGCGGGAAGCGTGAAAAAACCCGGACCTTGTGTTCGGGTTTTTTTATGCTCGTTGGAGCGAGGCTGCCCGCGAAGGCGCTGTTTCAGGCGATAAAGATGGGGCCTGAAACTCCGACTCGCGGGCAAGCCTCGCCAACAGGATCGGCTCGCTCGGCAGACCTGGCCGTACCGCCGCTTTCGTGAGCAAGTTCGCTCCCTCAGCGTTTGTTTATCGTGGGCTTTTCAAGCCTCCAGTTGATCCAGCGATTTCTCAACCGCCGTGCGCGCCATGTCTATCAGGTGCACCACGGCAAAGGCCAGGTCGCGTTGGGCGCCGGTCAGGTGATCGCCGGTTTCGTAGGCGGTGGCGGCTGCGCAGCGCAGCAGTTCGGCGGCGTAGTTGAGGGCTTCTTGTACGGGCGGGGGTGGATCGGGGGTGATCTTGACCATGTGAAACTCCTATTGAAGTCAGGAGCCGTCACTCGTCGCGACTAAACGAAGGGTGGCGGCTGTGCCACAGGTTAGTCGACCGGCCAATAGGAAACCGGCGCACCCGAAGGTGCCCTGCGCACAGCCACCATTAAAGGTGAGCGTGTATGCGCCTATTGATCCGGGCGACTAAACCCGATCGCTGATGTGCAGCGACCGACGAAGCCTAGACACCCGGATCGGCAGGCGCAAGCGGTTGGGATTTTCTAGGAAATTTCCCTCAAGCGAAAGGGACGAGTCTTGCGATTTTGTTGCGAATTGCAGGTAAAAAGGCGCCGCAATTATTCGGGCCAAGACAAATGAGAGGGGGGGAGGAGCCTTTAGTCCAACGCCCTGAAACTTGTATTCGCCCTTGTTCTCCAACAGGATGCACGTTTTGCGCAATGCGCTGTTACACACTCTGCCCTCAATGAGAATCCCATGACGACCAAGGCGCCATCGGCGAGTACGACCCCGATTACCCCATCCCTGCCTCATGATATTGACGTTCAATTGATCGACTGCGAAGCCGACGACGCTCCTGTCGGACAGCCCCGGCCGCCGCTCAAGCGGCCGTTGCTGCTGCTGTTGGGGCTGGTGCTGGTGGCGTTGAACCTGCGGCCTGCACTGGCGAGCATTGCGCCGTTGCTCAACGGTGTTTCCACCAGCCTGGGGTTGTCCGCCGCCGAAGCCGGTTTGCTGACCACGCTGCCCGTGCTCTGTCTTGGATTGTTCGCGCCGTTGGCGCCGAGGCTGGCGCGCCGGTTTAGCAGTGAGCGGGTGGTGTTCGGGATTTTGCTGATGCTGGCGGCGGGGATCGTTTTGCGCAGTTGTTTCGGTGTGGTCGGGCTGTTCACGGGCAGCCTGCTGGCCGGGGCCAGTATCGGCATTATTGGCGTGCTGTTGCCGGGCATCGTCAAGCGGGACTTCCCGAAACAGGCGGGGGCCATGACCGGCGTCTACACCATGGCGCTGTGCCTGGGCGCGGCCATTGCGGCGGGTTCGACGGTGCCGTTGAGCCAGCACTTCGATGACAGTTGGGCCATTGGCCTGGGCTTCTGGATGATCCCGGCGCTCCTGGCGGCCATCGTGTGGTTGCCTCAGGCGCGGCGCGGGCATGGCGTGCACCACGTGGCGTATCGCGTGCGAGGCTTGCTGCGCGATCCGCTGGCGTGGCAGGTCACGTTGTACATGGGCCTGCAGTCGTCCCTGGCGTACGTTGTATTCGGCTGGCTGCCGTCGGTGCTGATCGGCCGAGGCATGACGGCCACGCAAGCCGGTTTGTTGCTGTCCGGTTCGATCATGGTGCAACTGGTCAGCGCCTTGACCGCGCCATGGCTGGCGACACGGGGCAAGGATCAACGCCTGGGCATTCTGCTGGCCATGGCATTGACGCTGGCGGGCCTGTTCGGCTGTCTGTATGCGCCGCTGGACGGCCTCTGGGGTTGGGCCATCGTGTTGGGTTTGGGGCAGGGCGCGGCGTTCAGCCTGGCGCTGACCCTGATTGTCCTGCGTTCCCGGGATTCCCACGTGGCCGCCAACCTGTCGGGCATGGCCCAAGGTATTGGCTACACCATTGCTTCCATCGGGCCTTTCGCCGTGGGCGTCGTGCACGATGTCACCGGCGGCTGGGACGCCATCGGCTGGATATTCGGGGTAATCGGCGTCGCGGCAATCGTCGCAGGTATGGGCGCGGGGCGGGCGCTGTATGTGCGGGTCAGCAGTGAAAAAGTTTAAGTCCCGGCATTTGCCAGGCGAATGGGCATGGCAAATCCTCGGTTGGCCGCTTATCGTGCAATCACCTTTTGCTCCAATGGAATTGCCTGCATGAGTGATGAAGACAAACGCCTGATCAACAACGCCCTGATCACGCGCTTTTATGAGGCGTTCAATCGGCTGGACGCGGAGGCCATGAGCGCGTGCTACACCGACGACGTGGTGTTCAGCGACCCGGTTTTCGGCGAGCTGCGCGGCGCGCAGGCCGGTGATATGTGGCGCATGCTCACGTCTCGCGCCAAGGATTTCTCCCTGACCTTCGACAACGTGCGTGCCGATGAGCGAACCGGCGCTGCGCACTGGGTGGCGACTTACCTGTTCACCCAGACCGGCAACACGGTGGTCAACGACATTCAGGCGCGTTTCGTGTTTCGTGACGGCAAGATCTGCGAGCATCACGATCACTTTGACCTGTGGCGCTGGTCGCGTCAGGCGCTGGGTGTCAAAGGGCTGTTACTGGGTTGGACGCCGCTGGTGCAGAACGCCATTCGTGCGCAGGCGCAAAAGGGCTTGAAAGCGTTTCAGGCCGTGCGTTGAGGCTCTGCTAGAATCGCCGCTTTCGCGTCTATCGACTTGCCCGCCATGCACGACACGTCATCCGCCGTTATCGACACGCCCTCCGAACCCGCCGCGAGCAAGCCCTGGTTCGTCTATTTGGTGCGTGCGGCCAACGGCTCGTTGTATTGCGGCATCAGTAACGACCCGCAACGTCGCTTTGCCATGCACCAGAGCGGCAAGGGCGCGCGCTACTTCAGCTCCAGCCCCGCCGTGGCGCTGGTGTACGTCGAAGCCTGGCCGGACAAGGGCGAGGCGCTGCGTCAGGAGCGGTTGATCAAGAAGCTGAACAAGCGCGCCAAAGAGTGCCTGGCCGCGAGTTTTCAAGGCGAGTCGATCCATCCCTGTGATGACGCAACATCAGGCTGCTCGGACAGGCCCGCAGGCGGTTAAGCTGTTGGCTTTCCATCTGCCGGACAGCCGATCATGACCGAACTCATCCTGCACCATTACCCAGCCTCCCTTTTCGCCGAAAAAGCCCGCTTGATGCTGGGCTTCAAAGGGTTGTCCTGGCGCTCGGTGATCATCCCGTCGATTATGCCCAAACCCGACCTGACGGCGCTCACCGGTGGTTATCGCAAGACGCCGGTATTGCAGATCGGCGCTGATATTTACTGCGACACGGCGTTGATCGCCCGTCGCCTGGAGCAGGAAAAGGCGTCCCCGACGCTCTATCCCGAAGGTCAGGAGTTCACGGTCAGCAGTTTCGCGGCATGGGCAGACTCGACGTTGTTCCTGCATGCCGTGAGCCTGGTGTTTCAGCCGGAGTCGCTGGCCGCACGCTTCGCCAAGGTACCGCCTGAAATGGCCAAGGCGTTTGTTGCCGACCGCGCCGGTATGTTTGACAGCGGCAACGCTAGCCGACTGCCGGCGGTGCAGGCGCGGCATCAATGGCCGACGCTGATGTCTCGTCTGCAATTGCAGTTGTCGCGCAACGGTGACTTTCTGTTTGGCCAGCCTTCCATCGCTGATTTCACCGTGGCGCATACGCTGTGGTTCCTCAAGCAGACCCCGGTTACTGCGCCTTTGGTGGATGAATACCCCGACGTTGTTGCCTGGCTTGGTCGCGTTTTGGGTTTCGGTCACGGTGCGTCCAGCGAGTTGAGTTCAGCCGAGGCCTTGGACATCGCCGCCAGATCGACGCCAGCGGCGCTGCCGGACGAGGTTTTTGTCGACCCCAATGGCTTCAAGCCCGGCGATCACGTGGCGATTGCCGCCATCGACTATGGTGTTGATCCGGTTGAAGGCGAACTGGTGTTCAGCGGGCGCGAGGCGTTGATCCTGCGTCGTGAGGATCAACGCGCGGGCGTCTTGCATGTGCACTTTCCACGGTTCGGATTCGGGATTGAGAGGCGCTGAATAGCGGGGTGGGCCGGTGCGTTGTAACAGTAGCCTTCCCGGCTAAAGCCGGTCCCACGAAGGTGAACTGACCCCGAAAAGTTGGACGGTCTTGTCAGGCAACTCGCGGCTGGGTTCCGTAGGCGTCGCACAATGTTCCTGACACCGTGGGACCGGCTTTAGCCGGGAAGGGGTATTTCAGTCGATGCAGATGCAGCAGACGCCTGGCCTCTTCCCGGCTAAAGCCGGTCCCACGAGGTGAACAGTAATTCCCGGCTGAAGGCGGCCGATGGAGGATAGGTTTGCGTTTTGAACGGTGCTGAATATTTGCCCATGAAAACGCCCCAAAGTCTGGAGAAGTGCCCAGCTTTTGGGGTGCAGTTCAAGCAATCACTTCAACGCCGCCAGAATTTCCTCTTCGCTGAAGCCCCGGATGATCGTGCCATTCACGTCAATCATCGGGATGCCACGGCCGCCAAGGGCCTCATACGCCTTGCGGCCTTCCGGGGATTTCTCGATGTCGTATTCCTTGAAGGGAATGCCTTTGCTGTCGAGAAAGCGCCGGGTCTGTTTGCAGTAGCCGCACCAGTCGGTGGCGTACAGCACCACCTGGGCTTGAGCCTGGGTTTGCGCCGTGACCCCGGTTGAGGGGATGAAGAAGTGTTCGATCTTGCCCCAGTTCTGGTAAGCCACCACGAACAGCATGATCAATACGACTTTCTTCAGGGTGCGCATCAACATCGCGTCAGGCCCTCAGCGGCGTTTGAGTTGATCGGTGAGCTGGGTCGGCAGGCCTTTGATGATCAAGGTGCCGGCTTCTTCGTTGTATTCGATCTTGTCGCCCAACAGGTGGGCTTCAAAACTGATGGACAAGCCTTCTGCACGACCGGTGAAGCGCCGGAACTGATTGAGGGTGCGCTTATCCGCCGGGATCTCCGGCGACAGGCCGTAATCCTTGTTGCGGATGTGCTCGTAGAACGCACGGGGGCGCTCTTCGTCGATCAACCCGGACAACTCTTCCAGGCCCATGGGTTCGCCCATTTTGCTCTGGCTGCTGGCGTAGTCCACCAGGGTCTTGGTTTTCTCGCGGGCAGACTCTTCCGGCAGGTCTTCGCTTTCCACGAAGTCGCTGAACGCCTTGAGCAGCGTGCGGGTTTCGCCGGGGCCGTCGACCCCTTCCTGACACCCGATGAAGTCCCGGAAGTACTCCGACACCTTCTTGCCATTCTTGCCTTTGATGAACGAGATGTACTGCCTGGAGCTTTTGTTGTTCTGCCATTCGGAAACGTTGACCCGGGCCGCCAGGTGCAGTTGACCGAGGTCCAGATGCCGCGACGGGGTCACGTCCAGCGCATCGTTCACCGCCACGCCTTCGCTGTGGTGCAGCAGGGCAATGGCCAGGTAGTCGGTCATGCCTTGCTGGTAGTGGGCGAAGAGAACGTGGCCGCCCACGGACAGGTTGGACTCTTCCATCAGCTTTTGCAGATGCTCCACCGCGATCCGGCTGAACGCGGTGAAATCCTTGCCGCCGTCCAGGTACTCCTTGAGCCAGCCGCTGAACGGGTGCGCGCCAGACTCGGCATGGAAGAATCCCCAGGCCTTGCCTTGTTTGGCGTTATAGCTCTCGTTGAGGTCGGCCAGCATGTTCTCGATGGCCTGGGACTCAGCGAGTTCGGAGTCGCGTGCGTGGAGGACTGCGGGCGTACCGTCGGGTTTTTTGTCGATCAGGTGGACGATGCAATGACGGAACGGCATAGGCTTCTCGGCTGTATGTGAGCGAGCGGGGTGGCTCGATTGAACGGCGGCCAGTGTAACGCACCAGAGACCCGAAACGGCCTTGTACCCCTTGGTTTTGGCCTTGATTCGGCCGTAACCCCCGTTATTTTGGGCTGAAACACTTTAATCCTGTCCAAACGGGTAGGTTAGTGCGGATATTTACGCGGCTCTGTGCTAGTTTTGCGCGGTCTTGCGCACTACAGCGCGCTAAGCACCGCAGTTTGTGTGTGATCGAGCCGAACCAAAGCCCGGTTTCAGTATCTACATTTCGTGATTAATCGTGGCTGCTACTGGAGGGCCAGGTTCATTGCCTGGCCCCAGGCCGACACCGCATCCTGCAATCCAAATGAATTTGATAGGGAAGGAACACCACCATGGCTCTGACTAAAGACCAATTGATCGCCGATATCGCTGAAGCTATCGACGCGCCAAAAACCACCGCGCGTAATGCTCTTGACCAATTGGGCCAGATTGTTGCCGACCAACTGGAAAGCGGCGCTGAAATCACTCTGCCGGGTATCGGCAAGTTGAAAGTGGCAGAGCGTCCAGCTCGCACTGGCCGCAACCCTTCGACTGGCGCAGCCATCGAAATCGCTGCCAAGAAAGTTATCAAGTTCGTACCAGCTAAAGCGCTGAGCGACTCGATCAACAAGTAAGCGCACGCTTGCTGTGAAAAAGCCGTGCTCCGGTTTACCGGAGCACGGCTTTTTTGTGGGCGTCAGATGCCGGATCTGTTGGAGCGAGGCTTGCCCGCGAATCAGGCACCTCGGTGGCTCAGATCCACCGCGTTAGCGTTCTTCGCGGGCAAGCCTCGCTCCAACGGGATCTGCTAAACCCAACGCTCCTGCCGCCAGGCCGCTTGCTGGGCCTTGTCCAGAAAGGTCCAGGCCACAAAGCGGCTTTGCTTCTGGCCTTGGCCCATCTCGATGATGCGGCTTTCAAACACGCCGGCTTTTTTCAGCGTGCTTTGAATCAACGGCAGGTTCGACGCCTTGGACACCAGCGTGCTGAACCAGAACACCTGTTTCGGCAAACGCGTGCTCTCGTTGATCAACTGCGTCACGAAGCCGATCTCGCCGCCTTCACACCACAGCTCCTGGGATTGCCCGCCAAAATTCAGCACGGGCAGTTTGCGTTTAGGGTCGGCTTTACCCAGCGCCCGCCATTTACGCTGGCTGCCGCGTTGCGCTTCGTCGATGGACGAATGGAACGGCGGGTTGCACAGGCTGACGTCGAAGCGTTCATCGCTCTTGAGCAAATCCAGCAGGATCTGTTTGCGATTGGCTTGCAGACGCAAGCTGATGGCTTTGCTCAGGCTGTTGGATTTGACGATGGCAGTAGCGGCGGCAATAGCGGTCGGGTCGATATCCGACCCCAAAAACTGCCAGCCGTAATCGCTGTGACCGATCAACGGGTAGACGCAGTTGGCACCCATGCCGATGTCCAGCGCCTTGATCGACAGGCCACGGGGGATAACGCCCTCGTTGCACTCGGCCAGCAGGTCGGCCAGGAAGTGCAGATAGTCCGCTCGGCCCGGAATCGGTGGGCACAGGTAATCCGCCGGAATATCCCAGTGAGCCACACCGTAGAACGACTTGAGCAGCGCTCGGTTGAACACACGCACGGCTGAAGGGTTGGCAAAGTCGATGCTTTCCTTGCCATACGGGTTGAGGATCACGAATTCTGCAAGCTCAGGGCTGCTTTTGATCAACTTGGGGAAGTCGTAGCGGCCCTGATGGCGGTTGCGCGGATGCAGCGTGGCCTTTTCCCGTGGCTCGGCAGGTTTTGCCTGACGCTCGGTTTGGGGCTTCTTGCGGGGTGTCTTGGGTTTGTCTGGGGTGGTCATAGGTTGATTCTGGTGGTGCGGGCGCAACACCCCTGTAGGCGCGCGCTTGCCCGCGATAGCGTTTGATTGAACGCCGCGCCATTACGATCGGATCGTGGACGCCAGGGCTGGCCCCATCGCGGGCAAGCGCGCTCCTACAGGAATCTATGTGTGATCGGCCGGCCTGTTTCCAGGCTGGCCGATCTGTTGCTTACAAGCTGGAAATACGCGCGTGCTGCTCTGCCAGTTTGCCCAAGGCCTGTTCAGCCTCGACCATTTTGGCGCGTTCCTTGGCGATGACTTCCGGCGGTGCCTTGTCGACGAATGCAGCGTTGGACAGTTTGCCGCCGACGCGTTGCACTTCGCCTTGCAGGCGCTGGATTTCCTTGTCCAGACGCGCCAGCTCAGCGGCCTTGTCGATCAGGCCGGCCATGGGCACCAGCACTTCCATCTCGCCCACCAGTGCGGTGGCGGACAATGGCGCTTCGGCGCCCGGCTCCAGCACCGTAATGGATTCCAGCTTGGCCAGTTTCTTCAGCAGGTAGTCGTTTTCCTGCAGGCGGCGCAGGTCTTCGGCATTGACGTTCTTGAGGAACAGTTGCAGCGGCTTGCCGGGACCGATGTTCATCTCGCCACGAATGTTGCGGGTCGCGAGCATCAGGCCCTTGAGCCATTCGATGTCGTCTTCGGCCGCCTGATCGATGCGTGCTTCGTTGGCCACGGGCCAGGGTTGCAGCATGATGGTCTTACCCTGGACGCCCGCCAGCGGTGCCAGACGTTGCCAGATTTCTTCGGTGATGAACGGCATGAACGGATGCGCCAGACGCATTGCCACTTCCAGCACGCGAACCAGTGTGCGGCGGGTGCCACGCTGACGTTCAACGGGTGCGGTTTCGTCCCACAGAACCGGCTTGGACAGTTCCAGGTACCAGTCGCAATACTGGTTCCAGATGAACTCGTACAAGGCCTGCGCCGCGAGGTCGAAGCGGAACTGATCCAGTTGGCGGGTCACTTCGGCTTCGGTGCGCTGCAGTTGCGAGATGATCCAGCGATCCGCCAGGGACAGTTCGACCGCTTCGCCGTTCTGACCGCAATCTTCGCCCTTGTCCAGCACGTAGCGGGCGGCGTTCCAGATCTTGTTGCAGAAGTTGCGATAGCCTTCGACGCGGCCCATGTCGAACTTGATGTCGCGACCGGTGGACGCCAGCGAGCAGAACGTGAAGCGCAGGGCGTCGGTGCCATAGCTGGCGATGCCGTCGGCGAACTCGTCACGGGTCTGCTTTTCGATTTTCTTCAGCAGTTTCGGTTGCATCAGGCCCGAGGTACGTTTCTGTACCAGGTCTTCGAGCTCGATACCGTCGATGATGTCCAGCGGGTCCAGGACGTTGCCTTTGGACTTGGACATCTTCTGACCCTGGCCATCACGCACCAGACCGTGCACATAAACGGTCTTGAACGGGACTTGCGGCGTGCCGTCTTCATTCTTCATCAGATGCATGGTGAGCATGATCATCCGGGCAACCCAGAAGAAAATGATGTCGAAGCCGGTTACCAGTACGTCGGTGGAGTGGAAGGTCTCCAGAGCCTTGGTTTTTTCAGGCCAGCCCAGCGTCGAGAAGGTCCACAGCCCCGAACTGAACCAGGTGTCGAGCACGTCGTTGTCCTGTTGCAGCGCAACGTCCGGGCCCAGGTTGTTCTTGGCGCGCACTTCGGCTTCGTCGCGGCCGACGTAAACCTTGCCGGACTCGTCGTACCAGGCCGGAATGCGATGGCCCCACCAGAGTTGACGGCTGATGCACCAGTCCTGAATGTCGCGCATCCACGAGAAGTACATGTTTTCGTACTGTTTAGGCACGAAGGCGATGCGGCCGTCTTCAACGGCGGCAATGGCCGGTTCGGCCAACGGCTTGGTGGACACGTACCACTGGTCCGTCAGCCACGGCTCGATGATCGTACCGGAACGGTCGCCTTTCGGGACTTTCAGAGCGTGGTCATCGACGCTGACCAGCAGGCCCGCAGCCTCGAAGGCAGCAACGATCTGTTTGCGCGCTTCGAAGCGATCCAGGCCGGCGTATTCAGCCGGCAGGCTACCGTCAATGGTTTCGTTCAGCGTGCCGTCGAGGTTGAACACCTGGGCGGCGGGCAGCACGTGGGCGTTCTTGTCGAAGATGTTCAGCAGCGGCAGGTTGTGGCGCTTGCCGACTTCATAGTCGTTGAAGTCATGGGCCGGGGTGATTTTCACACAGCCGGTGCCGAATTCCGGATCGCAATAATCGTCGGCGATGATCGGGATGCGGCGGCCCACCAGCGGCAGCTCGACGAATTTGCCGATCAGCGCTTTATAGCGCTCGTCTTCCGGGTTCACGGCGACGGCGGCGTCACCGAGCATGGTTTCCGGGCGAGTGGTGGCAACGATCAGGTAATCCAGGCCGTCAGCGGTTTTCGCGCCGTCAGCCAGTGGATAACGCAGGTTCCACAGGAAACCCTTCTCGTCGTGGTTTTCCACTTCAAGATCGGAAATTGCCGTGTGCAGTTTGGTGTCCCAGTTGACCAGACGCTTGCCGCGATAGATCAGGCCGTCTTCATGCAGGCGTACGAACGCCTCACGGACCGCGTCGGACAGACCGTCGTCCATGGTGAAGCGCTCGCGGCTCCAGTCCACGGACGAGCCCAGGCGACGGATCTGACGGCTGATGTTGCCGCCGGACTGATCCTTCCATTCCCAGATTTTTTCCAGAAACCTGTCGCGACCCAGGTCGTGACGGTTCAGGCCCTGTGCCTCGATCTGACGCTCCACCAGCATTTGCGTGGCGATACCGGCGTGATCGGTACCCGGCTGCCACAGGGTGTTGCGACCCTGCATGCGGCGGAAGCGGATCAGGGCATCCATGATCGCGTTGTTGAAACCGTGGCCCATGTGCAGGCTGCCGGTGACGTTCGGCGGCGGGATCATGATGGTGTACGGGTCACCCGAGCCTTGAGGCGCGAAATAATTCTCGGATTCCCAGGTTTGGTACCAGGAAGTTTCGATGGCGTGGGGCTGGTAGGTCTTGTCCATGCGCGGCGGGAACCTAATTGGCATTAATTCAGGAAAGCCGACAAGTATAACGGGGATGAACGGCTTGGCGTAGAGCGGGGCGATGATGGGTGGTGAAAAGTCTCGATCCAGAGTCGGGTGATGCTTTGTTGGAGCGAGGCTTGCCCGCGAAGCTTTCTGTCAGGCGTCGCAGATGTGGCGAATGTACGGGCCCTTCGCGGGCAAGCCTCGCTCCAACGGAGCGGCGTCAATTCTGCTGTTGGCTGAGCAGTCGCTCCATCCTGGCTTCAAGACGGCGTTTGATTTCGGTCTCGATATGCGGGGCGAAGTCGTCGATGACGTCTTGCATGATCAGTTGCGCGGCGGCGCGCAGCTCGGTTTCCAGATGCAGCAGGGTATCCGGGTTGGCGGCGGGTTTCTGAGGCGCTTGTGCCTGAGCGGGCTCGGCCTGATGAGCCGGCGGCTGCGGTGTGAGCGTCGGAATGTCGGCTTCGTCGGTGTCGAAGTCCAGATCATGGCTCAACGCAGGCCGGGTGCCCACTACATCGAACAACAACGGGATCTGCGTTTCGCTTTTGACGGTGTCGGTCAACAGCGGTGGCTGCAGTGAGTCATCGCCCAGCAATTGCCGGATCGACTCCAGGTCGTCCAGAAGGTTGGCAGGCTGTTTCAGGGGTTTGGAAGTATCCATCGTATGCTCAAAGACGCTGTAGACGGTGATCTTGCAGAGGATAGCCGTGTTCACGGTAGAAGCGGAAACTCTCTCGTGCGGCCAGACGTATAACCGGGTCTTCCACGACGATTTCGGCCACGCGGGCAAACCGTTTGAAAAATTCGGGGATGCGCAAATCGAGGTTGACCAGCAAATCCTGGTGTTGCCCCGGATCTTCACCCAATCCCAGCACCACGGGGCAGACGTCATCGTCTTCAGCGGCACTGTGGGGGACGAAGCTTTCGCCCTTGAAGCGCCAGAGCCGTGCATCCAGGTCATCACGTTGCGCGGCATCGCTGCAATGCAGGTAGACGCGGTGACCGAGACGCCAGGCTTTTTCCGTGAGCTTGCAGGCAAAGTCCAGGCGAGCCGAAGGTTCGGCGCTGGGGAGAATATAGAAATCGACTTGGGTCATAGAGCTTGGGTCATGTGGTCATCCGGTGCGCAAATCGCGCCTGCCCGAAGGCAGGCACGCTTATGCAGGCCGTTATACGCCGGCGCGGTCAAGCAGGTATTGAGTCAGCAGCGGGACCGGACGGCCAGTGGCGCCCTTGTCTTTGCCACCGCTTAGCCAGGCCGTACCGGCGATGTCCAGGTGCGCCCACTCGTAGGCCTTGGTGAAGCGCGAGAGGAAGCACGCCGCGGTGATGGTGCCGCCTTTGGGTCCGCCGATATTGGCGATGTCAGCGAAGGGGCTGTCCAGTTGTTCCTGATACTCGTCGAACAGCGGCAGTTGCCAGGCGCGATCGTCTGCCATTTTGCCCGCGTCCAGCAATTGGTTGATCAAGGCATCGTTGTTGCCCAGCAGGCCGGAAGTATGGCCGCCCAATGCCACGACGCAAGCGCCGGTCAGGGTGGCAATGTCGATCACGGCCTGGGGCTTGAAGCGCTCGGCGTAGGTCAAGGCATCGCATAGCACCAGACGGCCTTCGGCGTCGGTGTTGAGGATTTCGACGGTCTGGCCGCTCATGGTCGTGACGATATCGCCAGGGCGTGTCGCGGTGCCGCTGGGCATGTTCTCGGCACACGCCAGGACGCACACGACGTTGATCGGCAGTTGCAACTCAAGCACGGCGCGCAGGGTGCCGAACACACTGGCGGCACCGCACATGTCGAACTTCATTTCGTCCATGCCGGCTGCAGGTTTGATGCTGATGCCGCCGGTGTCGAACGTAATGCCCTTGCCGACCAGCACAAACGGTTTTTCGCTTTTCTTGCCGCCCTGATAGTTCATGACGATCAGGCGTGGCGGCTGAGCGCTGCCTTGGGCGACGGCCAGGAATGAACCCATGCCCAGTTCAGCGAGTTTCTTCTCGTCGTGAACCTCGACCTTGAGATTCTTGTGAGCCTTGCCCAATGCCTTGGCCTGCTCACCCAGATAGGTGGGGTGGCACAGGTTGGGCGGCATGTTGCCCAGGTCACGGGTCAATGCCATGCCGGTGGCAATCGCTTGGGCGTGGGCGGAGGCGCGCTCCACGTCGGCAACGCTGAGCTTGTCGGTCAGCAGGGTGATTTTTTTCAGCGCTTTGGGTTCGGCTTTCTGGGTCTTGAAGCGATCGAAAACGTATTCGCCATCGGTCAGGGTTTCTACCAGCAGGCGAGTCTTGCCATAGGTGTCGCGGTTTTTCACGGCCAATGGATCAATGGCGATGGCCGCGTCTGTGCCGCCCAGACCCTTGAGATTCGACAGCACGCAGCTGACGACTTTCTTGAACTGACGGTCGGACAATTCCGCGTCTTTACCTGTGCCGACCAGAAGCACGCGTTCGGCTTTCAGGTTGGGCAGGTTGTGCAGCAGCAGGCTTTGGCCGACCTTGCCGGCCAGGTCACCACGCTTGAGCACTGCCGAGATGGCGCCACCCGCGAGGGCGTCGATGGCTTTTGCAGCGTCGCCGAGCGTGCGACCTTCGCCCACGGCAACCACCAGCGTGGCGGTCTTCAAGGTTTCTGGACTTACGCTTTTAACAACCAATTCCATGTCGGGGTCCCCGAATAAACGATGAGCTATGCGAAATGAATGACGTGCGCGGCAGGGCAGAGGTGTCTCGCATGACGATGCCAGCGACAAGGCCCGCAGTTTGACCCCGGCAGACGACCCCTGACAACCCCGTAAAACTCGGGGGTGAGGCCGCGTGTAGGACGTGTACGTGCGAACTATCCCCAGTGCGCAGTGACAGACCACCTCAATCACAGGATAATGCCGCATATTTTTTTGGTGGTTCCCTGTTTGTCGGGTTTAAACCGTATGACCGCTGATACCTTTTTCTTGTCCGGCCGCGTGTGCCGGGCAACCCTGGAGTGTCTGGTTTGATTGTCTTCCGTTACCTGTCCCGAGAAGTGCTCGTTACGCTGAGCGCCGTCAGCGCCGTGCTGCTGGTCATCATCATGAGCGGACGCTTCATCAAGTACCTGGCCCAGGCCGCGTCCGGCGCGCTGGACCCTGGCGTGCTGTTCATGATCATGGGGTTTCGTCTGCCAGGGTTCCTGCAGCTGATTCTGCCGCTGGGTCTGTTTCTGGGCATTCTGCTGGCTTACGGCCGGCTGTACCTGGAAAGCGAAATGACCGTCCTCGCCGCCACCGGCATGAGCCAGCAACGCTTGCTGTGTATCACCATGGCCCCGGCGGCGCTGGTGGCGCTGCTGGTGGCGTGGTTGAGCTTCAGTCTCGCGCCACAAGGGGCGACGCAGTTTTCCCTGTTGATCAATCAGCAGGACGCGATGACCGAGTTCGACACGCTGGTCCCGGGCCGTTTCCAGACCTTGCGCGATGGCAGTCGGGTCACGTACACCCATGACCTGTCTGACGACCGCTCGAAGCTGGGCGGCGTGTTCATTTCTGAAAAGCGCATGTCCGGGGACAAGTCCAAGGATCGCGGCATCACCGTGCTGGTTGCCGAGAAGGGCCATCAGGAAGTCAAACCCGATGGCAGTCGCTTCCTGATTCTGGAAAACGGGTATCGCTACGACGGCAATCCGGGCGAAGCCAACTACCGCGCCATCAAGTACGACACCTACGGTGCCTTGCTGCCCAAGCCGGAGATCAGCGACGAAGTCACCGACCGCGATGCGATCCCCACCAGTGAGCTGTTCGGCAATGACACGCCTCGCTATAAAGCTGAACTGCAGTGGCGCATCTCCCTGCCGATCCTGGTGTTTATCGTGACGTTGATGGCGGTGCCGCTGGCTCGCGTCAATCCGCGTCAGGGTCGCTACCTCAAATTGCTGCCTGCCATTCTGCTTTATATGGCTTACCTGACTATCCTGATTGCCGCCCGTGGCGCCCTTGAAAAAGGCAAGCTGCCCCAGGCGCTGGGATTGTGGTGGGTTCATGCCCTGTTTCTGATGATTGGCCTGGGACTTCTGTACTGGGAACCGCTGCGCCTGAAAATGGCAAGTCGCCGCAGCGCACCGGAGGTGACCCGTGGTTAAGCTCGATCGCTACATCGGCAAAAGTGTTTTTGTCGCGATTCTCGCTGTGCTCGGGATCATCCTCGGGCTTGCCTCGCTGTTTGCCTTCATCGATGAGATGGGTGACGTCAGCGACACCTATACCTTGTTCGATGCCAGCAGCTTTGTGTTGCTCACCGCGCCGCGCCGCCTGTATGAAATGCTGCCGATGGCCGCGCTGATCGGCTGTCTGATCGGCCTGGGCAGTCTGGCCAGCAGCAGCGAGCTGACGATCATGCGTGCGGCAGGTGTGTCCATCGGGCGCATCGTCTGGGCGGTCATGAAGCCCATGTTGGTGCTGATGATCGCTGGCGTGTTGATTGGCGAATATGTGGCGCCGGCCTGCGAAAACCAGGCACAGGCCAACCGCTCGCTGGCGCAAGGCACCGGTGACGCACAAAGCGCACGGCATGGCTTGTGGCATCGTCAGGGCGAGGAATTCATTCACATCAATACCGTCCAGCCCAATGGTCTGCTGTACGGCGTGACCCGTTACCGCTTCGACGATCAGCGCCATATGCTGTCGTCCAGCTTCGCCAAGCAGGCCAACTTCAAGACCGATTACTGGGAGTTGAAAGACGTCACCACCACGTTCTTCCGCGACGGCAGTACCGAGGTGATCAACACCCCTGACGAGCGCTGGGACGTCGCGCTTAGCCCGACGCTGCTGAGTACCGTGGTCTTGCCGCCGGATTCCCTGTCCATCAGCGGCTTGTGGAACTACGCGCACTATCTGACGGATCAGGGGCTCAACAGCGGTCGTTACTGGCTGGCGTTCTGGACCAAGGTGCTGCAACCCCTGGTGACCGTGGCGCTGGTCCTGATGGCGATTTCCTTCATCTTCGGTCCGCTGCGTTCGGTGACGCTGGGCCAGCGGGTGTTTACCGGCGTGCTGGTGGGGTTCACCTTCAGGATCGCGCAGGACTTGCTCGGGCCATCCAGCCTGGTATTCGGCTTCTCGCCCCTGTTTGCGGTGCTGGTTCCCGCCGGGGTCTGTGCACTGGCCGGGATAGTGTTGCTGCGTCGGGCCGGGTAGCGGTCAGTCGTATTGCAGATGCAAAAAAGCCGACGTCAAGTCGGCTTTTTCGTCTGTGGAGTCCGGCCTGTCGGTGCTCGGGCCAGCGCCAGGGCATTGATGTAATCACCGGGATCCCCAAATTCAGTCCTGCGACAGCGTCAGGCAAGGCGCCCTGAAAAGCGGCTGTTGCTGTCAAACCGGCTGCGACTGTAACTACCGTCACTTCAATCCCTTGCTTACTGTCATGGCTCAACCTTACGGAGTGATGACCATGCCGGACGCCGCCAATCTCTATCTTTTCGTTATCGCTGCCTTGCTGCTGTTGATCGTGCCGGGGCCGAACATGGCGTTTGTGACCAGCCATGCGTTGGCCCACGGTTGGCGCGCGGGGTTCGCTGCTGCTCTGGGTATTTCCGTCGCTGATTTGCTGATGACCGCGATGGTGAGCGCAGGTATTGGCGCTCTGGTCATGAGCTGGTCCCCGGCGTTCGAAGTGCTGCGCTGGGCCGGGGCGTGCTATCTCATATGGATCGCCTGGCAGGCTTTGAAAACGCCGGCAGCGGCTCAGGGCGCTCAACGTCAGCTGGCTTCCCTGTGGAAAATCTTCGGCCGAGGCACTGTTAACAGCCTCTTGAATCCCAAAGCGCTTTTGTTCTTTATGGTTTTCCTGCCTCAATTCGTCAGCGTAGAAACCGGCAGCATTAGCCTCCAGCTGATGTTCCTTGGCGCACTCCTTGCGCTCATTGCGCTACTCTTCCATGCCGCACTTGGGCTGTGTGCCGTGCAGCTAGGCGCAAAACTGGGCGGCGGCAACCTCTCCAGGCGTCTAGGGACGTATGGATTCGCCTTGGTGATGGCAGCGTTAGCGGCACGCCTGGTGTTTCTTGAGCGTCCGCGTTGACCCGGCAGGCCGTCCAGCACGCCTTGTGCGTTTAAAAAAGGAGACAGGTATATGGAAGTGCATTGCACATCAATCGAAGAGGTTCGCCAGCACATAGACCGCATTGACCGCGATGTGGTCGCACTTCTCGCCAGGCGCGGCAACCTCGTTACCCAGGCGGCAGCCTTCAAGAAAACTGCTGAGGATGTGCGCGCTCCAGCGCGGGTTGAACAGGTCATCAGCAAAGTGCGCGCCATTGCAGACGATGCCGGCGCCTCCCCTGATGTCGTGGAGCGGGTATACAGAGCCATGATTGCTGCGTTCATAGACGAAGAGTTGAAAGCCCATTCAGTCTTGAGATCCCAGTCTTGAATAGGGCAGCTTTCATGATTGCCGAGTCAGCGCGGGGCTGAAATCCTGGCTCCGCGACGTCAAGACGCTGATCCCGGTGTTCACTTCTGCTTCGGAATGCGCACCAGTTGGCTGCCGGAATACAGGTCATGCCAGCTGCGTTTTTGTTTGTCGAACAGCGACCACACAAAGCCCAGCCCCAGGCACAGCCAGGAGGCAATGGAAACCACGAAGCGCAGCAGGGCTTGCCAGAGGCTGATGCCGGTGCCGTCGGCGTTCTGCACGCGGATGCCCCAGACCTGCATACCCAGGGTTTGCCCGGAGTGGGTCCAGAATTTGGCGAAGAAACCAAACAGGACGAAGAACAGAATAGTCGACAGCAACGGGTCGCCGTCCAGCGCGCCTGATTCTGATAACGCGCGCAGCCGGGCTTCACCCACGAAGGCCATCAGCACCAGTTTGTAGATAAACGCCGTCACTATCAGCAGCGCGAAGCACAGCAAGGTGTCATAGCCGATCGCCGCAAGCCGTCGACCCAGCCCCACAGGCGGAAATTCACCTTGTGGACGCAGCAGATGTTTGGACATGGGGAGGCTCTCGGACTGGGGAAGATCCGCATTTTACGGAATCGCACCCAAAAAAAAGCCCCTGATGTCAGCATCAGGGGCTTTTTTTGGTGGCGGTCGTTAACCTTCCGCTTGAACCTCGTCCGCCTGCATGCCTTTCTGGCCTTGCACGGCAACGAAAGTCACCTTCTGACCTTCTTTAAGGCTCTTGAAGCCGTTGCCTTGAATAGCGCGGAAGTGCACGAACAGATCCGGTCCGCTCTCTGGAGTGATAAAACCAAAACCTTTCTCGTCGTTAAACCACTTGACGGTACCGCTCTGACGTTCAGCCATTTTCTTATTTCCTTGAAACTCAAAATTAATGACAGCTTCTTTCTGGTGAAAGAACTGGGCTGGTTGCAGGAAGTAAGAAACGTAGAGCGGGATGTAGCAAAACATTGAGCTACTGCCCAGGTCCCGATTCAAGCGACCTATGCAAACACAGTGAATAAACTCTACGCTATCTCTTGTTACAAACACAAGCCCCCTGAGAGCCCCGTTTTTGCTGGCTTGCAGGGTATTTTTTAAAATATTAACCAACGTGCAAGGTTTGATAGTTTTTAACTTTCAAGTGCGCTTTTCAGGTGCGCCCCGTGAGCGGTAACTGTGCTCTTCCAAACAGTGAAATGGGGGTGTGAAACTTTGTATCGGTGTTGTCACACACCCACCCATTTTTTTGACGGCGGTTATTAGCCGCGGAAGTAACGTTGTGCAACGAAAGGCATTTTGCTTACCACCATGGGCACTTGCTTGCCACGCACAATGGCCCATACCGGTGTATCCAGCGCGGTAAAGGCGTTATCCACGTAGCCCATGGCCAGCGGTCCGCCCAGGCTCGGGCCGAAGCCGCCACTGCAAACAGTACCAATGGTCTTGCCGTCGCCATCGACGATTTCCGCACCTTCACGCACCGGGGTGCGCTCTTGTGGCAGCAGGCCGACGCGTTTGCGTGCAGGTGCCGATTGTTGCTGGGCGAAAATCCGTTCCGCGCCGGGGAAGCCGCCAGCACGCGGGCCATCAGCGCGGCGTACCTTGGAAATGGCCCAGAGCAGGCTGGCTTCGATGGGCGTGGTGTCGGTGTTCATGTCGTGACCATAGAGGCACAGGCCCGCTTCCAGGCGTAGCGAATCCCGGGCACCGAGGCCGATGGGGGCCACTTCCGGCTCTGCCAGCAAGCGCCGCGCCAGTGCCTCGGCCTGATCGGCCGGAACGGAAATTTCATAGCCGTCTTCCCCGGTATAGCCGGAGCGACTGACGTAACACTCAACGCCCATCAACGTGACGCTGGCAAATTGCATGAAGGTCATCTTCGCGACCTCCGGTGCCAGGCGCGCCAGAACGGTGACCGCTTGTGGGCCTTGCAGGGCGAGCAGGGCGCGCTCGTCGAACAACGGCTGGATTTCACAGTGGCCGGCCAGGTGTTTGCGCAGGTGGGCGAGGTCTTCGTTTTTGCAGGCGGCGTTGACCACCAGCATCAGTTGATCGTTGCCGAGGTTGGCGACCATCAGGTCGTCCAGAATGCCACCGGTTTCATTGGTAAACATGGCATAGCGTTGCATGCCGACGGGCAGGTCAATGATGTCCACCGGCACCAGAGCTTCCAGCGCTTTGGCGGCTTCGGCACCGGTCAGACGGATCTGGCCCATGTGCGAAACGTCGAACAGGCCGGCTTTTTCCCGGGTGTGCAAATGTTCCTTCATAACGCCTGCCGGGTACTGGACCGGCATGTCGTAGCCTGCGAACGGGACCATCCTGGCACCCAGTTCGCGATGCAGGGCGTGCAATGGGGTCGTGAGCAATTGTTCGGTGGTCATGGGTGAATCCTTTTCAATAGTGGCGCTGACGCGTGGCAATCGCCGTGGGGCCGGCTAAAGCCGGTCCCACGCTAAAGGATCACGCCTCTTGATAGCTCTCGATGGACGGGCAGGCGCAAACCAGATTGCGGTCGCCGAACACGTTGTCGACACGGCCAACCGGCGGCCAGTACTTGCCGTCGATCAGCGATTCCACCGGATACACCGCTTGTTCGCGGCTGTACGGATGGTTCCACTCGCCTACGATTTCCGCGGCCGTGTGCGGCGCGTTTTTCAGCGGGTTGTCTTCTTTATCCAGCGTGCCGTTTTCCACCGCGCGGATTTCCTCGCGGATCTTGATCATGGCATCGCAGAAGCGATCCAGCTCTTCCCTGGATTCGCTTTCAGTCGGCTCGATCATCAGGGTGCCTGCCACCGGGAACGACATGGTGGGGGCGTGGAAGCCGAAGTCGATCAGGCGCTTGGCCACGTCATCAACGCTGATGCCGCTGCTGTCTTTCAGAGGGCGCAGATCAAGGATGCATTCATGCGCGACCAGCCCGCTTGTACCGGTGTAGAGCACCGGGTAATGCTCTTCCAGACGACGGGAAATGTAGTTGGCATTGAGGATCGCCAGTTGTGAGGCACGCTTGAGGCCTTCGCCGCCCATCATACTGATGTACATCCAGGTGATGGGCAGAATGCTGGCGCTGCCCAGGGCCGCTGCGCACACCGCGCCTTCCTTGCGCTCCAGAGTACCGTGGCCCGGCAGGAACGGCGCCAGGTGTGACTTGACGCCAATCGGGCCCACGCCCGGGCCGCCGCCGCCGTGGGGGATGCAGAAGGTTTTGTGCAGGTTCAGGTGGGACACGTCACCACCGAACTTGCCCGGCGCGCACAGGCCCACCATGGCGTTCATGTTGGCGCCGTCGATGTAAACCTGCCCGCCGTTGTCATGCACGATGCCGCAGATTTCCCGGATGCCTTCCTCGAACACGCCGTGGGTCGACGGGTAGGTGATCATCAGGGCCGCCAGGTGGTCGCGGTGTTCGATGGCTTTGGCGCGCAGGTCTTCGATATCGACGTTGCCTCGTGCATCACACGCGGTGACGACGACGCGCATGCCCGCCATGTTGGCGGTGGCCGGGTTGGTGCCGTGGGCCGACGACGGGATCAGGCAGATGTCGCGGCGCTCGTCGCCCCGGCTCTGGTGGTAGGCGCGAATGGCTAGCAAGCCTGCGTATTCGCCTTGCGAACCGGCATTCGGCTGCAAGGAAATGGCGTCGTAACCGGTGGCGGCGCAGAGCATCGCTTCCAGTTCCTGGGCCAATTGTTGATAACCGGCGCTCTGTTCGGCGGGGGCGAACGGGTGCAAGTTGCCGAATTCAGCCCAGGTAACCGGGATCATTTCGCTGGCGGCGTTAAGCTTCATGGTGCACGAACCCAGCGGAATCATGGTGCGGTCCAGGGCCAGGTCCTTGTCGGCCAGTTTGCGCAGGTAGCGCATCAGCTCGGTTTCGGAGTGATAGCGGTTGAACACCGGGTGGCTGAGAATCGCTGATTGGCGCAGCAAATCTTTGGGCAAGTGCGATTTAACGCTGTCTGCCAAGGCCGCGAAGTCCGGCAGGCTCTGGCCTTCGTCGGCGAAAATGGCCCACAGGGCCTGGATCGCCGAAGGCGACGTGGTTTCGTCGAACGACAGGCCCAGGCGCTGATCATCGATTTCACGCAGGTTAACCTGCTGTGCGCGGGCCTTGGCATGCAGCGCAGCGGTCCTGGCACCCGTGGTCAGGGTCAGGCTGTCGAAAAAGAATTCCTGTTCGACGTTGAGCCCCAGTTCGGCCGCGCCCCTGGCAAAAATCGCCGTCAGGTGATGCACGCGATGGGCGATTTGCGTCAGGCCACGTGGGCCGTGGTAGACGGCGTACATGCTGGCAATGTTCGCCAGCAGCACTTGCGCGGTGCAGATGTTGCTGGTGGCTTTTTCGCGACGGATATGTTGCTCGCGGGTCTGCATGGCCAGGCGCAAAGCCTGCTTGCCATGGCGATCCACGGACACGCCTACCAGACGTCCCGGCATGTCGCGCTTGAACGCATCGCGTGTGGAGAAATACGCCGCGTGCGGCCCCCCGAAACCCAACGGCACACCAAAACGCTGAGCGCTGCCAATGGCGACATCAGCGCCGAATTCACCCGGCGGCGTCAGCAAGGTCAAGGCCAGCAGATCGGCCGCTACCGCTACCAATGCGTTAGCGTCATGGAAACGCTGCACCACTTCGCGGTAATCGAACAGGTCGCCATTGCTGGCCGGGTATTGCAGCAGGGCACCGAAGAACGGGCTGACATCGCCCAGCTCGGCTTCGTCAGCCACCACCACGGTAATGCCCAGCGGCTCGGCACGGGTGCGCAGCACGTCGAGGGTTTGCGGGTGGCAGTGGATGGAGGCAAAGAACTGATGGCTGCTTTTGTTCTTGCTCAGGCGCTTGCAGAAGGTCATGGCTTCAGCGGCGGCCGTGGCTTCATCCAGCAGCGAGGCGTTGGCAATCGGCAGGCCGGTCAGGTCGCTGATCAGGGTCTGGAAGTTGAGCAGCGACTCCAGACGACCTTGGGAAATTTCCGGCTGATAAGGTGTGTAAGCGGTGTACCAGGCCGGATTCTCCAGCAGGTTGCGCAGGATCGGCGCTGGCGTGTGGGTGTTGTAGTAGCCCTGGCCGATGTAGGTGGTGAACAGCTGATTCTTGCCGGCAATGGCTTTGATCGAGGCCAGCGCATCGGCTTCACTCAGACCCGGCGCCATACCCAGCACGCTGGTGCCCTTGATGCTTTCCGGAATCACGCTGGCGCTCAAGGCCTCCAGCGAATCGAAACCCAGCGTCGCCAGCATGGCTTGCTCATCGGCGGCACGCGGGCCGATGTGGCGGGCGATGAATTCGTTGGCGGTGCTCAATTCGATACGGTCAGTCATGTCGTGCTCCTCAGGCTTCAGCGTTGGCTTTGATCAGGCGGTCGTAAGCGTCCTGATCCAACAGGCCATCAATGGCGCTGGCGTCTTGCGGGATGAAACGGAAGAACCAGCCTGCGCCCAAAGCGTCTTCATTGACCAGCTCCGGCGTGCTGTCGAGTGCGGTGTTGACCTCGACCACCTCGCCATCAAGTGGCATGTTGATGCTGCTGGCGGCTTTCACCGATTCTACGACCGAAGCCTCGGCGTGTTGACGATAAGCCTGCAATTCCGGGAGTTGCACGTACACCACGTCGCCCAGGGATTCTTGCGCATACGGCGTGATGCCTACCGTGACGCTGCCGTCGGCTTCGGCACGCAGCCATTCGTGGTCAACGGTGAATCGCAACTCGCTCATAAAAACTCCTCAAGGGAACAAAGGCTCGTGACAGGCGCGAGCGTAATGGCAATGTCCTTAGCAAGTTTGCGGCCAATATGGTTTTAGGCAATGAAATCAGGGGTGTGAAGGGTTTTCAGTGAGTGGGTCGAGCGGTGCCTGTAGCGAAATCAATACAGGTGAGGGCGCGTAAAAATTGCTTAGGCGTTCAAGGCCTTGGCGCGCGTGGGTGTACTGATTATGTAGCGATATCGTTCCGGTGTATCGAAATCAGTACGGGCGGGCGCAGTGAATCGTTTCTTACAAGACTGGCTTCAGCCGGGAAGAGGCCCAGGCGTTCGCTGCATGTGCATCGCCTGAAATACCCTTCCCGGCTGAAGCCGGTCCCACTGCCAGTGCTCAGCCTTTCCCTGAAATCCCATACTTGCGCAGCCGGTGGGCAATGGCCGTATGTGACGTCCGCAAACGCGCTGCCAGTTGGCGGGTGGAGGGATGTTCGCTGTAGAGCTTTTCCAGCAATGACTTCTCGAACTGCTCAACGGCCTGTTCAAGACTGTCGACTTCGCCATCATTGGCCCGGGCGACGGCGGTGCCTGCGATGTCCAGGTCGCCGATGTCCACCAGATTGCTTTCGCTGATCGCCGCCGCACGAAAAATCACGTTCTGGAGTTGGCGCACATTGCCGGGCCAGCGGTTGCCCAGCAGTGCAGGGTAGGTGGCGGGTGCCAGGCGGCACACCGGACGCTGGATCTGGGCACAGGCCTGCGCCATGAAATACCGCGCCAGCAGCAAAATATCCTGGCCGCGATCACGCAAGGGTGGCACTTCGAGATTGAGTACGTTCAGGCGATAGAACAAGTCTTCGCGGAACGTGCCTTCGCTGACCATCTTTTCCAGGTTGCGGTGGGTGGCGCTAAGGATGCGCACGTTGACGTTGACTTCCCGGTCGCCGCCGACCCGGCGGAAACTGCCGTCATTGAGAAAACGCAGGAGTTTGGCTTGCAGGTAAGGCGACATTTCGCCGATTTCATCGAGAAACACCGTGCCCTGGTTGGCCAGCTCCATCAGGCCGGGTTTCCCGCCCCGTTGTGCGCCGGTAAAGGCGCCGGGGGCGTAGCCGAACAGCTCGCTTTCAGCGAGGTTTTCCGGGAGCGCCGCGCAGTTCAGGGCCAGAAACGGCGCGCTGTGCCGGGCACTGGTGGCGTGGCAGGCGCGCGCGACCAACTCTTTGCCGGTGCCGGTTTCGCCCTGAATCAACAGCGGGGCATCCAGCGTGGCAACCCGTTGCGCCCGGTTTTTTAAAGTGCGGATGGCCGCAGATTCGCCCAGCAAGGCATCGAAACCTTCAGCGTGATCGTGATGCAGCGCAGACAGGCGCTCACCAATTCGGCTCGGCTGGTACAGGGTCAACAGCGCGCCGGCATCGGTGATCGGTGTGGCGTCCAGCAGCAAGGCTTCACCGTTGAGGGTGACTTCCCGCAGTGGCAGGCGAAAGCCGTTTTCCAGCAGCGCGCTTTGCAGTCCCGGATCAGCGAACAGTTCAGCCACTGCCTCGCCCGCTGGCTCGCGGCCGATCAACGCGATCAGTGCCGGATTGGCCAACAGCACATGGCCTGCGCTGTCCAGGGCCAGGACCGGATCGGTCATGGCGGCGAGCAAGGCGTCCAGTTGCAGGTGGCGGCGCTGGCCGGGGAGGATATCCACCACGGTGATGGCTTCGACGCCGCGCACCCGGAACAAGGCGTCCTTGAGTTCTTCAAGCACCTGATGGCTCAACGTCGGCGCATCGATATACACGTTGGGCGGCACCATTTCCACGGCGTCGAGGTTCAGATTACGCCCACCCAGAATCGCCAGGACTTCCTGGGTAATGCCGACTCGGTCGATAAAACTGACGTGGATGCGCATGGAAGGCTTGGGTTTCCGGGCCGCGAGGGCGGCAATTATGCCAGTAATCGTGCGAAGCGATGGTGCCCGGCGTTACGCGAGGCAGGCGGGCGGGACGGATCGGGGCACGCAGAAGGGCGATATTCGAAGTAACACCGGGCCGCGGGAGCATCCATTCGCTCCCACGGACCTGATGCGAGAAGCCGGGTGTTCTGTCAGATCAAATGTTCCGGTTTCACCGGTTCACCTGATTCGGCGTGCAGTTTCTGGCGCACGTCTTCGAACATCTGATCGTAGTCCTTGTGCATCGCCAGCGGCAGTGTCGCAAGGGAAGGCAGGCCATGCTTGATGGCGATGCGATTGGCGTCGTGAGCGAAGTTGAAGGCCAGGTCCCTGGGCAGTACGAATTCATCCTGAAACTGATTCCCCGCAACCTCACCTTCCATGGCGAAACGCATGCAGGTGCCTTCACCTTCGGGTTGGCAGACCTCATAGCGGATGTGGATGTTGTAGCCAAAATCGGAAGCTTGCAGCGGTGTACGGATGATGTGCAGGTGACCGGGTTCGAACATGTGCGTGCCCAATGGAATAAGTAGAAATGTTCAAACAGAGCCTAGGCTCTGTTCGGGGTTTGGCGGCAGTCTGTTCTCAACCGTAGACAATGCTCGTACAGGCGGTGCTGATGCGGGTGCCAGCGGTGCCTTTGACGATGTCATCAATGTCCGCCAGCGAGCCGATCACCGCAGGGTTGCCGGTATGACGCGCGAACTCGCAGGCAGCCTGAACTTTAGGCCCCATTGAGCCTGCTGCAAAGCCCAATTTTTCCATGTCGTCAGGATGAGCCTCGATAATGGCTTTCTGGGTCGGTTTGCCCCAGTCGATGAACGCTGCGACGACATCGGTGGCGATGACCAGCAGGTCGCTGTCCAGTTGCTCGGCCAGCAACGCGGAACACAGGTCTTTATCGATGACCGCTTCGACACCCTGCAACTTGCCGTCTGCGCCGTACATGGTCGGAATGCCACCGCCGCCTGCGCAAATCACGATGCTGCCTTTTTCCAGCAGCCATTTGATCGGGCGGATTTCGAAGATACGTTTAGGTCTTGGGCTGGCGACCACGCGGCGAAACTTGTCACCGTCAGCGGCAATGCTCCAGCCTTTTTCCTCGGCCAGCCGTTCAGCGTCTTCTTTGCTGTAGACCGGGCCAATGGGCTTGCTCGGGTGCTGGAAAGCCGGGTCGTTGCCGTCAACCTCCACTTGGGTCAGCAAGGTGGCGAAGGGCTTTTCGATGGGCAGCAGATTGCCCAGTTCCTGTTCGATCATGTAGCCGATCATGCCTTCGGTTTCTGCGCCCAGCACGTCCAGCGGATAGGGAGTGACGCTGGTATACGCGGCCGCCTGAAGTGACAAAAGCCCGACTTGCGGGCCATTGCCGTGGGCGATCACCAGTTCGTTGCCTTCGATAATGCGAGCGATTTGTTCGGTGGCAACGCGGATGTTGGCCCGCTGATTGTCAGCGGTCATCGGCTCGCCACGGCGAAGCAGGGCATTGCCGCCCAGTGCTACGACGATACGCATGGTGGGTTTCCTTCAATAAGTTCGGGGCATGGGCACATCCATCTTGCCGGGAGGGGGATCAGCCCCTCCCGGCGGTCAGTGCTTAGATATCCGCCAGTGCGGCTACCAATATCGCCTTGATGGTGTGCATGCGGTTTTCAGCCTGCTCGAACGCGATATTGGCGGGCGATTCGAAGACTTCTTCAGTGACTTCCACGCCGCCTGCCAGGTTCGGGTAGCGGGCGGCGATGTCCTTGCCGACTTTGGTTTCGCTGTTATGAAACGCTGGCAGACAGTGCATGAACTTGACCCGCGGATTGCCCGAGGCTTTCATCATCTGCGCGTTGACCTGGTAGGGCAGCAGTTGCTCGATGCGCTCATCCCAGGCTTCTACGGGCTCACCCATGGAGACCCAGATGTCGGTGTGGATGAAATCCACGCCCTTGACGGCTTCTTTCGGGTCTTCGGTGATGGTGATTCGCGCGCCGCTTTCTTCGGCGAACGCCTGGCATTGGGCGATGAAGTCTTCATGGGGCCACAGGGCTTTGGGCGCGCCGATGCGCACGTCCATGCCCAGTTTCGCGCCGATCATCAGCAGCGAATTGCCCATGTTGTAGCGGGCGTCACCCAGATACGCATAGCTGATGTCGTGCAGCGGCTTGTCGCTGTGTTCGCGCATGGTCATGGTGTCAGCGATCATTTGCGTCGGGTGGAACTCGGCGGTCAGACCATTGAACACCGGAACGCCCGCGAACTTGGCCAGCTCTTCGACGATTTCCTGTTCGAAGCCGCGGTACTCGATGGCGTCGAACATGCGACCCAACACACGGGCGGTGTCTTTCATGCTTTCTTTGTGGCCGATTTGCGACGAAACCGGGTCGATGTAGGTGACGTGAGCGCCTTGATCATGGGCGGCCACTTCAAACGCGCAGCGAGTGCGGGTCGAGGTTTTTTCGAAGATCAACGCGATGTTCTTGCCCTGCAGGTGCGGACGCTCGGTGCCGGTGTACTTGGCGCGTTTGAGGTCGCGGGACAGGTCCAGCAGGTAGTGCAACTCGCGAGTGGTGTGGTGCATCAGCGAGAGCAGACTGCGGTTGCGCATGTTGAAAGCCATGATGTGAATCTCCTCGTGGAGCGCAGTGAAATCGGGTTTCACTGCGTCACACGTCAATGATCGGAATGTTAGTAGTCGATAGGGTCGCGGATGATCGGGCAGGTCATGCAGTGACCGCCGCCACGCCCACGGCCCAGCTCGCTGGCGCTGATGGTGATGACTTCAACACCCGCCTTGCGCAACAGGGTGTTGGTGTAGGTGTTGCGGTCATAGCCGATGACGACACCGGGCTCCAGTGCCACTACGTTGTTGCCGTCGTCCCACTGCTCGCGTTCGGCGGCGAAGCTGTTGCCGCCTGTCTCGACGACCCGCAGTGCCTTGAGGTTCAACGCCGATGCAACCGTGTCGAGGAAATTGCTCTCTTCGCGACGAATATCGATGCCACCGGGTTTGCTCTCATCCGGGCGCAGGCTGAACGCAACGATCTGGGCGACGACGTCCGGGAAGATCGTCACCAGGTCGCGGTCGCAGAAACTGAACACCGTGTCCAGGTGCATGGCCGATCGCGACTTGGGCAGCCCGGCGACAATCACCCGCTGCACGGCGTTGTTCTTGAACAGGTTCAGGGCCAGTTGACCAATGGCCTGGCGTGAAGAACGTTCACCCATGCCAATCAACACCACGCCATTGCCGATGGGCATCACGTCGCCGCCTTCAAGGGTGGCGTTGCCGTGGTCCTGGTCGGGGTCGCCGTACCAGACCTGGAAGTCGGCGTTGACGAAGTCCGGGTGGAATTTATAGATCGCGCTGGCGAGCAGGGTTTCCTGACGTCGTGCAGGCCAGTGCATAGGGTTCAGCGTCACGCCGCCGTAGATCCAGCAGGTGGTGTCCCGGGTGAACTGGGTGTTGGGCAGTGGCGGCAGAATGAAGCTTGAATGCCCCAGGAAGTCGCGGAACATCTCGATGGTCTTGCCGCCGAAACTGTTCGGCAGGTCGTCGGCGGAAACACCGCCAATCAGGAATTCAGCGATTTTGCGGGGTTCCAGGCTGCGCAGCCAGGCGTCCACTTCGTGGACCAGACCGATGCCCACCATGTTGGGTGTGACTTTGCGTTCGAGAATCCAGGTCAGCGCTTCCGGGATCGCTACGGTGTCGGTCAGCAGGTTGTGCATTTCCAGCACATTGATTCCGCGTTCGCGCATTTTAGTGACGAAGTCGAAGTGGTCACGCTTGGCCTGGCTGACCCAGAGCACGTCATCGAACAGCAACTCGTCGCAGTTGTTCGGCGTCAGGCGCTGGTGGGCCAGCCCCGGCGAACACACCATGACCTGGCGCAATTTCCCTGCTTCGGAATGGACCCCGAGTTTGATTTTGTCAGTGGACATATCTGTTCTCCTCCAATGGACTGCTTGCGGGTTACAGGGTCAGGAAGCCGTCGTACAGCCCGAAGGCGGCGACCAGCGCACCGATGACCACTGCGGCGAATATGAGTTTTTCGACGGTGTTGAAAACGGGTTGGCCGGACTCGTGCTTCGCCTTGGCGAAGAGAATGACGCCGGGGGCGTACAGCAGCGCAGACAGCAGCAGGTATTTGACGCCGCCGGCGTACAGCAGCCAGACCGCGTAGGTCAGGGCAATGCCGCCGATGATCAGGTCCTTGCTGCGCTCGCCCGGTGTTTTTTCATAGGTTTCGCCACGCACGGCCAGCAGAAAGGCGTAGGCCGCCGACCACAGGTAGGGCACCAGAATCATTGAGGTGGCCAGGTAAATCAGCGACAGATAAGTGCTGGCCGAAAACAGGGTGATGACCAGAAAGATCTGCACCATGCCGTTGGTCAGCCACAGCGCGTTGGCGGGCACCTGCTTGGCGTTTTCCTTTTTCAGGAAGGCCGGCATGGTGTGGTCCTTGGCGGCGGCGAACATGATTTCGGCACACAGCAGCACCCATGACAGCAACGCACCGAGCAGGGAAATGACCAGGCCGACGCTGATCAACACTGCGCCCCAAGGGCCTACCACGTGTTCCAGTACGGCTGCCATCGATGGATTCTGCAGCTTGGCCAGTTCCGGCTGGGTCATGATGCCCAGGGACAGGACGTTCACCAGCATCAGGAACAACAGCACGGTAATGAAACCGATCACGGTCGCCTTGCCCACGTCAGAGCGTTTCTCAGCACGGGCGGAAAAAATGCTGGCACCTTCGATACCGATAAACACCCAGACAGTGACCAACATCATTTTGCGTACTTGATTGGCAACCGAACCCAGGTCCGGGTTTTTCATGCCCCAGATATCGGCTGTGAAAATATCCAGCTTGAAGGCGAAGAGGGCGATCAGGATAAATAACAACAGCGGCACAACTTTTGCGACGGTGGTGACCAAGTTGATAAACGCCGCTTCCTTGATGCCGCGTAATACAAGAAAGTGAACAGCCCACAACAAGAGTGACGCGCCGATAATCGCGGCGACGGTATTGCCTTCACCGAAAATGGGGAAGAAGTACCCCAAGGTACTGAATAACAATACGAAATAACCAACGTTACCCAGCCAGGCACTTATCCAGTAACCCCAGGCCGAGGAAAAGCCCATGTAGTCACCGAACCCCGCCTTGGCGTAGGCATAAACCCCGCCGTCCAGATCCGGCTTACGATTGGCCAGGGTCTGAAAAACGAACGCCAGGGTCAGCATACCCACTGCGGTAATTGCCCAGCCTATGAGGATCGCACCGACATCGGCGCTGGCCGCCATATTTTGCGGCAGTGAGAAAATACCACCGCCAATCATTGAGCCAACGACAAGTGCAACTAACGCGCCAAGTCTGAGTTTACCGGAAGTTTCGGACATTTCATCGTTCCATCCGTGAGAGAGGGGAACAGGTTAGTCCAACAATGTTATAGAAATTTGATCCCGATCAGCTCAAAGAGATATTTAACGTGTTACTGCCATTTGCGAATGAAAATGTCGCATTTCAATAAGCGTATGGCATGAGGTCTTGGTTTATTTCAAGCCCATTGATTTAGCAGGCTGAGTTAATTGATTTCCGGTAGGGGTTCAGGCCGTGACCATATCCAGAGATTACCCAGACTCATGCCCGCTACGGCGGCATAAAGCGGCCAGCTGTGGGGCATCAGGCTGAACATGAGGATCGCGCAGGCCAGCATGCTGATCGTCGCGCTGATCTTGGCCCGGCGTGCGACGAGTTTGCCATTGCGCCAGTTGCTCAAGATCGGGCCGAACAGGCGATGGTTTTCCAGCCAGGCGCTCAGGCGCGGCGAACTTTTGGTGGCTGCCCAGGCGGCCAGCAGGATGAATTCCGTGGTGGGCAGGCCGGGCACAACGATGGCGATCAGGCCAATGCCAAGGCTGACATAAGCGAGCAGGGCGAACAGGCAGCGAGCAATTCTGGACCGCGGAGGTTTGCTGGTCATGGTCTCGTCAGTGGTCGATGGGAACATTGGCTCTCATGGAAATCCCGGCCAGCTTAACAGGCCGGGCTGGCTTTCAGGAGGTGGCCATTTCAGCCGGCCTGGCCGTGGCGTAAGCGTGTTGCAGCAAAACGTTGAAACGTTCAAACGCTTCGATGGCACCTTGCTCAGCCTGTGCTTGCTCGTCGGCGCTCAATTGCTGGCTGTCCAGGATGCGTGTGAACGTCTTCCAGCCTTCAGCGCGGCCACCTGCCGGCTCGCCAAGATGGCGGGCACCGAAGGTGTCGCTCAGGTTCAGCGCGGCGGCCCGCTTGATCAGAAACGCAGCGCCCAGTTTCGAGCCTTCGGAGACGAACAACCAGCCCAGCGCCTGAGCCTTGGTGGGCTGGCGCAATGCGCCGCTGACCGGCGCGGGAAGGTCGGTGTTCAGGTCGGCAAGATCAGCCATGGCCTGTTCGGCTCGGCAGCGGCCTGCCAGGTCGGGGAAAATACTGATCAGTTCGGGGTCGGTATACAGCGCCTTGAGTTCAGCCTGGAACAGGTATTGCGCCACCACGAAACGGGCATAACTGCCCAGGGTTTCGAACGGCGCGTTGGCCTTGACGGCCTTGTCCAGTTGCTCGTGTGGCGCGTGTGTTACCTGATTCAAGCGCTGGGAAAGCAGGGCTGAAGATTCATTTGCGGGAGTCATGGTTCTTCCTTGTAAAAGCGACGGGCTTGTTAACGAAACGATCCGGGTCGTTCTTTGCGTAAAAAAAGCGCCGCCGATGATTCGGCGACGCAGTAACCGGATCAGATATCCCACACCACATTGACGGCGAAGTTGCGCCCCGGCTGGGTCAGGCGATCCAGTGAGGCCGGGCTGGTGACACCCGCTTCGCCGACACCGTCGTAGCCGCGCACGTCGTCCCACTGCCAGTACTTTTTGTCCGTGAGGTTATAAAGACCGGCGTTGAGGGTGACGTCGCGGGTGACCTTGTAGAAACCCGCCAGGTCCAGCACGCCGTAACCGGGGGTCTTGAACTGGCTGGAGGAGCCATCCGGCGCATGAAAGTTGGTGCTGTCCACGCGGTCCTTGCGCTTGACCAGGGTCCAGCTCAGCAGGCCGCCATAATTGTCCTGCTCGTAGCCCAGGCCGAGCACACCCTTGAGCGGGTTGACGCTGTTGATCGGCTCCCCCGTGTCGTCATTGCGGCCATATTGGTAGGCGGCAGAACCCAGGGTGTAGAGGCCGTCCGGTGCGCCGAAGGTGTCGAGATTCAGGCGACCCTTGAGTTCGACACCCTTGATGGTGGCGTGCTTGATGTTGTTGGCCTGGAACACCGCCTCGGTGGCGGTTGCCGGCTGGATCGCGTCCTCGTTGATGAAGTCGCGGTACTTGTTGTAGAACACCGCGACGTCGAACGACCCAGCATCAAAAAGGCCGCGCAGGCCGGTCTCATAGCTCTTGCTCTTCTCCGGCTCCAGATTCGGGTTGGGCTCGACGATGTAGCCGGTTTGCAGGTTTTCGAAGCGGCCGTAAAGGGCTTTGGCGCTGGGCGTGCGGAACCCTTCGGCATATTGGCCGTACCAGGTGTACTGGTCGCTCAGGGCATAAGTAACGCCGAGCTTGGGCGACAGGCGATGCCACGTCTTGTTCTCGTCACTGACTTGTCCGCCGCCCGTCGGGTTGACGGTATTGAGGAATTCCTGAGTGATGTGCGGGCTCAGGTCAACGTAGTCGTAACGCGCGCCGGGCGTGAAGGTCCAGTCGTTCCAGTGGATCTGATCCTGGGCGAACAGGCTGTAGGTGTTGATGGTCGGGTCCGGGAAATCACTGGAGGGCGTCAGGCTGTCCGAGGCCGTCGGGCTGGTGGCTCCCACAACGCGACAGGTGCCGAGCACCGCGGCGCAGGTTGCGTTGCCGCTGCGCAGGCCCGTGACTTTCTGTTGTTTGAGCGTGGTGCCGTAGGTCAATACGTGATCGGTGTCCGCGAGACTGAACGCCTTGTCCAGCTGGGCGTCGAGAATCCATTGGCGATCCTTGTAGTACGTATCGCGGGAGCGCCATACATCGCGGGAACCGGGCACGTAGCGTTCCAGGGTGCTCTGGTCGGTCTTGGCGATCTGGTAGTTCAGGCTCAACTTGACGTTGTCCACCAGCAGGCTGTCCAGCGCGAAGCTGTTTTCCAGGCCGAACCGCTCGCGGGTGATGGTGTCGTTGCCGGTTCGTGATCGATAGAAGCCAAAGCCGGTGCCGGCATTGAACGGGCCGCCCACCGCGCTCTTCTGGTTGGTGTCGCGGTCATCCTTGTATTTTTCGTAGGTCAGGCCCAGGCGCGCGCCATCGTTGTAGTTCCAGCCCAGCTTGGCCAGAACATTGGTGGTGCGTGCGTCTTCAGGATTGGCCTCGGTGCGTTGCAGCCCCGTGCCGCCCGTGCTGCCGTAGGATTCGGTTTCATGACCGTTGCGCTGGCTCAGGTGCAGCAAACCGTCGAAATCGCCCTGGCGACCGGCGACGGTGGCAGAGGTCAACCAGCTGTCATCGGCGGAGCTGTAGCCGGTCTTGAGGCGTGCGCCCACATCCTTGCCGTCCTTGATGATGTCGCTGGCATCCAGTGTGTAATAGCTGACGGCGCCGCCGATGGCGCTGCTGCCGTACAGCGCCGACGCCGGGCCGCGTAGGATCTCCACACGCTTGACGATTTCCGGATCGACGTAGTTGCGATGAGTGTTTGCGTAAGGGCCGGAGAAGAAACTGTCCGGGACTTCGACGCCATCGACCTGGGTCAGAATCCGGTCACCGTCGATACCCCGGATGTTGTAGCCCGTGGTGCCCGCGCGCTGGCCAGCGCCGCCCACTGACACGCCCGGCTCGTAGCGCACCAGGTCGCGAATGGTGTTGACGTTCTGGCGATCCAGATCGGCGCGGTCCTGAACGGTCACGCTATTGGGCACCGAGGTGACGTCCTGCGCCTGACGGGTGGCGCTGACCGTGATCTGGTCCAGAGCCACCACGCCCGCTGTGCGTTTTTCCAATGCCACGTTGTTGTTGCCCAGGTTTCGATAGCCCAGATGAGTCCCCGCCAACAAGCGTTCCAGTGCCTTGCCTGGCGACAGATTGCCGGTTGCGCCGGGTGACGTGACGTTGTCGGCCAACGCGGAGGAAAGGCCGACCTGCCAGCCGGTAATGCGGCTGAATTCGTTCAGTGCTGACGTCAGCGGCTGTTGCTGGATGGCAAACGTGTAGGTCCCGGCAGGGCGGCTGGTGGGCTGGACGCCGCTTTCCGGACTGGGGCTGGCGGCGATGGCCGCCGGGCTGGCGGCGAGTACAGCGAGGGTCAGCAACGATAGGGCAAAGCATTGCAGGCCCGAAGTGGGTGTCTTGGCAAAACGCGTGTCGGGCTTGAACGTGAACGACATCGATAGGGCTCCCTGTCTCGCTGGCAATAGTGTTGCAACTGATTACTAATGCGAATCAGTTGCATTGGCTATGACTAGACGAGCGACGAGCGGTTATCGCGTAAAAATAATTTCCTCAGTTCAAAATCACCAGCGCTGGCAGTTCATGCAGGCTGGCAGAGGTGATGTGGGCCAGGGAGCGGACGACCTCAATCGGGTTGTCCAGACGGTAATTGCCGGTGACGGCCACGTGCTGGAGCCGGTCGTTGGTGTTGACGATCCAGCCGGGGTAATAGCGCCGCAGCTCAGCCAGTACGTCGCTCAACGGACAGTTGTCGAACACCAGACGGCCCTGGACCCAGGCCAGGTCCGCATTGCGATCCAGCGCCTGGCGATGGCTGGCGCCTTTGGCGTCAACGCTGATGCTGTCTCCGGCCAGGACCACTTGCGCTTTGTTTTGCGGGGTCCGCACGTTCAGAGCGCCCCGCTCGACGAAAATCTGCGCCACGCCATTCAGGTAACGCACGGCGAACGCACTGTCGCTGGAGCGCAGGCTGACGGTCCCGGCCTGAACCTCCAGCGGCGGGTTCAGGCTGGCAGGCACTTCGAAGAACGCTTCACCTTGCAGCAGATGCGCCACGGGGCCTTTGCCGGTCATATCGCTGGATAACGCTGAATGGGTGTTGAGCAGCACTCGGGAGCCGTCTTCCAGCTGCAAACGCTGGCGCTCACCCACGGCCGTCAAATGATCGGCCTGCAAGCGCACGCCCAGGTTGCTGAAGTTGAACACCGCGATCAGTAACACCGCCGCCGTGGCCAGCGGTTTCCAGTACGCAGCCGTGCAGCGACGCCAGAACGCGGGGGACGAGGGCTGCAGGGCCTTGGCCGCTTGTTTCACCGGTTGCGAATGCCAGACCGCGTGAACCCTGTCGAAGGCTGTGCGATGGGCAGGGTCAGCCGCCAGCCAGGCCTGGAAACGCGCCTGCTGTTCGAGGTCGTCATTGTCCAGTTCGATCAGCCAGTTCAAGGCTTGGTCCATCGCGCTATCGTTCAGGACATCCTGAGCGATGGAAGGCGCGCGAAGGGTTTCAGGATCCTTCACGGATGATCCTCGGTAGTGCTTGTTTGTCGGACGCCGAACGGCAGGCCGATGCCCGGATTGCCCGCAGCCTGCTGCAACACCTAAAGGTGGTCAAGCTTTGCCGCCACCGCGACGCATATCGCCATGATCAATTTCAGTTCCTTTTGCACGGTACTGGCCGACACACCCAGTTGCCCGGCGATCTCCAGGTAACTGCAGCCATTGAGGCGACTCAGGGTAAATATCTGCTGTTGGCGCGGAGTCAGTTTGCTCAGGCTCTCGTTGAGACCTTCAAGCAGTCGCGTGGCGTGAGTGGCGTCTTCCAGCGGGTTGATCGGGGCGACAACGTTCTCGATATCCGCCTGAGTGGTGTCATCGTCGACAGTTCGAGCCACTACTCGGCGGGCGCGCAGATGATCCAGCGCCAGGTTGCGGGCGGTCTGGTAGACGAAAGGTTCCAGATGATCAATGGCCCGGCTGCTCAAGGCGCGTGTCACGCGCAGGTAAGTCTCCTGCAACAGGTCTTCAGCGGTGCTGCGGTTGCTGACCAGCCTTTGCAGGGTGCGCAAAAGGACCGGGCGTTGGGACAGAAATACTTCATTCAAGCGTGATTGACTCACGGGAATACCCGACCTGGGAAAAGCAGCGGATGATAATGCGTATCATCTACGTCCGTGGTCAAGTGATGTTTGTGCAATTCATTGGGGCGGGTGGCGTGCCTGCCTGTTCGCTACGTATCTGCGACCAGGCGTCGGCGACTGGTTGGCTAATGAAATGCATCTTTTTGCCTGCGCGTGTTGCGTGGTGGCGGAGCGTGTTGGATCGGGTGGCAGCAACAGCATTGGCGGTGCTGCGGCTTGAGGTTCCGTCCTGTCGGCCGGGTCCATTTTGTCGTGGCAAAATAGACGAAAACCGTTTGCGCTGACGTCCGGCCCCTGCTTCGCAGGGGTTCCTTCGCTACGGTGCCGTGGTGTGGGTACGCGCCGACGGGCCATCCATGGCCCAGCGGCGCTCGCCCGGCATCCATGCCGGTCGCCCCACCCCACGCCACCTCCACTCAGCCTCCCGACGCGCGTTTGGCGGTGTCTGGGCCATCGCGGCGATTAAAAGCAAAAGCAGAAGCAAATCTGCGGTGAAGAGTCTTCAGGTGCATATTTCTAGCTGATTGAACACCAGTCTTGGGCCGGTGAATGCACGCAACTCGTCCAGACAACGCGATTGCGACTTGTGGCCGGCCGAACGCAGGCATTGCGCAGTGGGGAACCCGGCATGGATGCCGGGTTAGCCGCACTGGGCCATGGATGGCCCTTTGCGGCGACCCACGGAGTAATGCCGGAGTGAGGGAACCCCTGCGAAGCAGGGGCCGGACAAAGGAGCGGACGGTTTTTACTTTGCCAAGACAAAGTGGCTTTTTGTTTTATAGGCAGCCGTAAGGACGCAACGGTGAACCTGCGTCACGCCGCTTCTGGATACGCAGGGTATTCCGGCGATATCCAAAGGCATCATGAATAACATCGCCATCACTGCGCGTTATGCAGCGCCAGGCAGTTATCCAGCATGCGGTTGGAAAACGCCCATTCGTTGTCGTACCACGCCAGAACCTTGAGCAGCTTGCCGCTGACCTTGGTGTGGTTGGCGTCGAAAATCGACGACAGCGGGTTGTGGTTGAAGTCGTGGGAAACCAGCGGCAGGGTGTTGTAACCCAGCACTTTCGAATGCTGGCTGGCCTCTTTCATGATTGCGTTGACTTCCTCCACCGTGGTCTCGCGACTCAGGTGCAGGGTGAGGTCCACCAGCGACACGTTGATCACAGGCACCCGCACGGCCATGCCGGTGAGTTTGCCTGCCAGTTCCGGCAACACCAGACCCACGGCTTCGGCGGCGCCGGTCTTGCTCGGGATCATCGACTGAGTGGCCGAGCGGGCGCGGTACGGGTCGGTGTGGTACACGTCGATCAGGTTCTGATCGTTGGTGTAGGCGTGGATGGTGGTCATCAGACCGTTTTCGATGCCCAGTTCACGGTGCAGCACCTGAGCCACTGGCGCGAGGCAGTTGGTGGTGCATGATGCGCTGGAGATGATTTGGTGGGACTGGCGCAGGGAGTCGTGGTTGACGCCGTACACGATAGTGGCGTCCGCGCCTTTGCCGGGTGCCGAGATGATCACTTTGCGCGCGCCGGCGGTCAGGTGGGCAGCCGCCTTGTCACGACTGGTGAAAAAACCTGTGCATTCGAACACGACGTCGATGTTCTGCGCTTTCCACGGCAGCTCGGCAGGGTTGCGAATGGCGCTGACCGCAATTCGGTCACCGTTGACGGTCAGGCTTTCGCTGTCGCATTCGACGGTGCCGCCGAACGGGCCGTGGACCGTGTCGAAGCGCAGCAGGTGAGCGTTCATCTCGCTGTCGCCCAGATCATTGATGGCGACGACTTGCAGGTCCTGACGATAGCCTTGGGTATAGAGTGCGCGTAGGACGTTGCGGCCGATGCGGCCAAAACCATTGATAGCAATACGAAGAGTCATTCAGCCGTCCTCACAGAATTTGTTGTTGGAATTACAAGATTATTCGCATAAAAATAGAAAACAAGCCTTTTTAGTGGCAATATTTTGTTTTATCTACAAATAGAAGCCTGTAAGACCAGTTCAGTTGATCGAGATCATGCTTTTAGAGACAAGGCTTGGGCCTCGATCCCTGGAACAGTCTGAGCGGGTGACCACATACGTTAGTCTGGAGTTCATCACATGCATCCCCGCGTCCTTGAGGTAACCCAACGGCTGATCGCCCGCAGTCACGATACACGGCAGCGCTATCTGCAACTGATCCGAGGCGCTGCGAGCGAAGGCCCGGTACGTGGCAAGCTGCAATGCGCCAACTTTGCTCATGGCGTCGCAGCCTGCGGTCCTGAAGACAAAAACACCCTGCGCATGATGAACGCCGCTAACGTGGCCATCGTTTCTTCCTACAATGACATGCTCTCGGCGCATCAGCCCTATGAGCATTTCCCGAATCAGATCAAACAGGCTTTACGTGACATTGGTTCGGTCGGTCAATTCGCCGGTGGCGTGCCGGCGATGTGCGACGGTGTCACCCAGGGTGAGCCGGGCATGGAACTGGGCATCGCCAGCCGCGAAGTCATCGCCATGTCCACCGCCGTGGCGTTGTCCCACAACATGTTCGACGCCGCATTGATGCTGGGCATCTGCGACAAGATTGTGCCGGGCCTGATGATGGGGGCGCTGCGTTTTGGTCACTTGCCGATCCTGTTTATTCCCGGCGGACCGATGGTGTCGGGGATCTCCAACAAGCAGAAAGCCGACGTGCGGCAGCGTTATGCGGAAGGCAAGGCCACTCGCGAGGAGCTGCTGGATTCAGAAATGAAGTCTTATCACGGGCCGGGCACCTGCACCTTCTACGGCACCGCGAACACCAACCAGTTGCTGATGGAAGTCATGGGCCTGCATTTGCCGGGCGCTTCGTTCGTCAATCCGTACACGCCGCTGCGTGACGCGTTGACCGTCGAAGCATCGCACCAGATCACGCGCATGACCATGCAGAGCGGCAACTTCATGCCCTTGGGCGAGATCGTTGACGAGCGTTCGCTGGTCAACTCCATCGTGGCCTTGCACGCCACCGGTGGCTCTACCAACCACACCTTGCACATGCCGGCGATTGCCCAGGCAGCGGGCATTCAGTTGACCTGGCAGGACATGGCCGATCTTTCGGAAGTGGTGCCGACCCTGACCCACGTCTATCCGAACGGCAAGGCTGACATCAACCACTTCCAGGCGGCGGGCGGCATGTCGTTCCTGATCCGCCAACTGTTGGGCGCCGGTCTGCTGCACGAAGACGTCAACACGGTCGTGGGCCGTGGCCTGAGTCGTTACACCCAGGAACCTTTCCTGGAAGACGGCAAGCTGGTCTGGCGCGAAGGCCCGACCGAAAGTCTGGATGAAGACATCCTGCGTCCGATCACGCGGCCGTTCTCTCCCGAAGGCGGCCTGCGCGTGATGGAAGGCAATCTGGGGCGCGGTGTCATGAAAGTGTCCGCCGTGGCCCTTGAGCACCAGATCGTTCAGGCACCGGCCAAGGTCTTTCAGGATCAGCAGGACCTGGCTGATGCGTTCAAGGCGGGCGAGCTGGAATGTGATTTCGTCGCCGTGATGCGTTTCCAGGGGCCGCGCTCCAACGGCATGCCGGAACTGCACAAAATGACGCCGTTTCTGGGCGTGTTGCAGGACCGCGGTTTCAAAGTGGCGTTGGTTACTGATGGACGCATGTCTGGCGCATCGGGCAAGATCCCGGCGGCGATCCACGTTTGCCCGGAAGCCTTTGATGGTGGCCCTTTGGCACTTTTGCGTGATGGCGACATCGTGCGGGTGGACGGTGTAAAAGGGACGTTGCAAGTTCTGGTCGAACCGGCAGAATTGGCGGCCAGAGAACCGGCAATCGGTCAGCTCGACAATGGTGTCGGTTGCGGGCGTGAATTGTTCAGTTTCATGCGCATGGCCTTCAGCTCGGCAGAGAAGGGCGCCAGCGCCTTTACCTCGAGTCTGGAGACGCTTAAGTGAAGTTGGCCCTGGTCGGTGATATTGGCGGTACCAATGCACGTTTTGCCATTTGGGAAGATGAAAAGCTGCATTCCATCCGGGTATTCCCGACCATCGACTACGTCAGTCCCGAGAAGGCCATCGAAGTCTATCTTCAGGATCTCGAGCTGCAACGCGGCGATGTCGGTTTCGTATGCCTGGCCGTAGCCGGCCCGGTGGACGGGGACGAATTCCATTTCACCAACAGCCATTGGCGGTTGAGCAAGTCCGCGTTCTGCGCCAACCTGAAAGTGGATGAGTTGCTGCTGATCAACGACTTCACGGCCATGGCCCTGGGCATGACCTGCCTGAAAGATGACGAATACCTGACCGTTTGCCATGGCATCAGCGAGGCCGATCGGCCACGTGTGGTGGTCGGGCCGGGCACGGGCCTGGGTGTCGGCACGCTGCTCAGCGTCGGCGTCAATCGCTGGATGGCGCTGCCGGGCGAGGGCGGTCATGTCGACCTGCCGATCGGCAATGCCCGGGAAGCCTTGCTGTGGATGCGCTTGATGGCCGATCACGAGCACGTCAGCGCCGAAACCGTCCTCAGTGGTGCCGGTCTTTTGCTGCTGTATCAGGTCAGTTGCGCGCTGGACGATATCGAGCCGGTGCTCAAGTCACCCGCGGCGATTACCTCGGCGGCTGTGGCGGGCGATCCGGTAGCGGCTGCCGTGCTGGATCAGTTCTGCGTGTTTCTTGGCCGGGTGGCCGGGAACAACGTGCTGACCGTCGGCGGTCGGGGTGGCGTGTACATCGTCGGCGGCGTGGTGCCGCGTTTTATCGACTTTTTCATGAACAGCGGCTTCAGCCGTGCGTTTGCTGAAAAGGGCGTGATGAGCGATTACTTCAAAGGCGTGCCGGTGTGGCTGGTGACGGCCGAGTACCCCGGGTTGATGGGTGCAGGCGTGGCATTGCAACAGGCGTTTGGTGACATGCTGGAGGGTGAAGAAGTTTGAAACCCGTTGGCGCGAGGCTTGCCCGCGAAGCGATTGTTCAGGCTCTGGATAGGTTTTGAGTTCACCGGTTTTTTCGCGGGCAAGTCTCGCTCCAACGAGCTTCATATCCAAGTGTCACTCAAAACAATAACGATCCACTCCAGAAGGACCGCATAACGTGAGTTCAGTCAGTAAATCGATCCTGCTGGTCGATGATGACCAGGAGATTCGTGAATTGCTGCAAACCTACCTGAGTCGTTCCGGCTTTCAGGTGCGCACGGTCGGTGACGGCGCGGATTTCCGTCAGGCCTTCAACGACGAACCCAGTGACCTGCTGATTCTGGACGTCATGCTGCCCGATGAAGACGGCTTCAGCCTGTGTCGTTGGGTGCGTCAGCACAATCGTCAGCCCCACGTGCCAATCATCATGCTGACGGCCAGCTCCGACGAAGCCGACCGGGTCATTGGTCTGGAGCTGGGCGCGGATGATTATCTGGGCAAACCCTTCAGCCCCCGTGAGCTGCTGGCACGAATCAAGGCGTTGCTGCGGCGTGCGCAATTTGGTCAGGAACGTGTGGGCGGTGATGTGCTGGTGTTCGATGAATGGCGTCTGGACATGGTCAGCCACCGGCTGTTTCACAACGATGGCGAAGAAGTGATCCTGTCTGGTGCTGATTTCGTGCTGCTCAAGTTGTTCCTCGACAATCCCCAGCAGATTCTCGATCGCGACATGATTGGCAACGCCACCCGTGGTCGTGAGTTGATGCCTCTTGAGCGAATTGTCGATATGGCGGTCAGCCGTTTACGTCAGCGGCTGCGCGACACCGGCAAGTCGCCGAGGCTGATTCGTACCGTGCGTGGCAGCGGCTATTTACTGGCGGCCAATGTCCAGTCCGCTCATGGTCATTGACGCTTGATCAGGTCCAACATCCGGCGGCGTTTGCCATTGCCGCGTTCGTTGCTGGGGCGCATGTTGCTATTGACCCTGCTGGCGGTGCTGCTCGCCCAGACGCTGTCGAGTGTGATCTGGCTGTCGCAGTTGCGTGCCACACAGATGGAGGGGCTCATCAACAGCGCCCGTAGCCTGGCCCACTCCATGGCGGCCAGCGCCAGTTACTTCCGTTCGCTGCCCTTGGCCTATCGCCCGCTGGTGCTGGACCAACTGCGCAGCATGGGCGGTACCCGATTTGTCGTGACGCTCAATGACCGGCCCCTGGACATGGTCACGCTGGAGCTGACACCCCGCAAACAAGCGGTACTGGATGTGGTCGGGCAGGTCTTGCGCGAGCATTTGGGCAGCGGGCCGGATATTTCGGTCCGCTTCGTCCGGCCCGAAGACCTGCGGATCTTCAACAGTGGCCTGAAGCTCGATGAGCTGCCGCGCTCATGGGCGCATTACGCCCTGAGTCTTGAACCGGTGAACCCGCCGGTGCTGGTTACGCAAATCCAGATGGCACCGGGCGAGTGGCTGTATATCGCCTCATTGTTGCCTGAGCCTTACACCACGCTGGAAGAGCAGGAACTGCCGATCTCGCAAGTCTGGTTCATCGCCCTGACAAGCATGTTCCTGCTGCTGTTCATCGGTCTGCTGGTGCATTGGCAGAGCCGCCCGCTCAAGCGCCTGGCACGCACCGCCCGTGACATGTCGTTGGGTGCCGACGTGGAGCCGGTGATCGAAGGAGGCGGCAGCGAGGTGGTCGAAGTCAGCCGGGCGTTCAACGCTATGCGGACCCGGATCAGTCGTTACCTGACGGAACGTGGGCAGCTGTTTAGCGCTATTTCCCATGACTTGCGCACGCCCATCACGCGCCTGCGCCTGCGGGTCGAGTTGCTGGAAGATGAGACCCTGCAAACCAAGTTCGGTCGTGACCTGGACGAGCTCGAATTGCTCGTCAAAGGTGCACTGCAATGCGTGAAGGACACGGATATCCACGAGAACATTGTCGATGTGGACCTGAATCACGTCCTGGATGTGTTAGTCGAACCCTATCTGCTGCCCCAAGGCAATGGCGACGTGACCCAAGAGGGCAGGCCGCTGGCGCCTTACCCTGGCAAACCGCTCGCCCTCAAGCGCTGCATCGGTAACCTGATTGATAACGCGATCAAATACGGGCATAAGGCCCATTTGAAAATCGAAGACAACGCCAAGGCTTTCGTGCTGCACGTTGATGATGAAGGACCGGGTGTTCCGGAGCAGCGTCTGGAACAGGTATTTCAGCCGCATTTCCGCTTGGCAGGCAGTCAGCAGCAGGGTTATGGCCTGGGCCTGGGCATCGCCCGCAACATCGCCCACAGCCACGGTGGCGAAGTCAGCTTGCAAAACCTCCGTGAGGGCGGGCTGCGGGTGACGTTGTATTTGCCCAGGTCAGTGGAATGAGAGCGATCAGAGCGAGTGCGGCCTTACAAGCCCTATCTATATAGGGCATCCCCTGCCGCACTCTGGTTCTGCTCTTTCATTTTGTGCCGATAATGCGATAAATCTTGTTTGCACCAATGTTCTGAAGCGCGGAAGTTAAATAGCAGTCGCCTTCAGAGCTTTCAACCAGTGCATCCAGACTTCCGAAGTCTTCATAAATGCGCACACCTTTGTAGCCAAGATGTTCATCAACGTGGCCGTCGCGATTAACCCGGCCGAGGAATCCACGAGTGTACTGTCCTGGGCCTAGTTGGCGTCCGGCCACGACAACCCGGCCGGCACGGTCCAGCACTGCGGTGAACGTGCGTAGTGCAGCGTCTTCTGTTGTATTCGGTGCCAGACGGGCAACGATAGACGATGGATTGTTTCCGTTCTCGTCGAGCGTACACGCTTTCGTGAGACCCTTGCCTACGATAGTGTGAGCACCATTATGGCCGACACAGGCGATGTTGCCGTTTTTATGACTCAGCAAAAAATGCCAGCGTGTGTAGTCATAAGGCCCGAAATCAATGAAATGCCCATCTTCGGCGAACGTATTATCCAGCGATCCGTCACGATTGAATCGAGCAGTGAATCCGATGCCGTTCCGACGCGACCCCGGTGGAGGGTATACGCCGCTGATGACGAAGGCTTCGTCGTTCTGTACGACCATGGCATGCGCCACAAACGACGTACAACCCACAGGCTCCATAAGGCCGTTACCGTTGAAGCCTGGATCGATATCACCATTGCCGAGCAGCTTCAGTACGTAGGAACGGTAGGTGCCGGCGTCAATATCTTTTACGCTCATGAGTACGAAAAGCGTGCCGTCAGCCTGAACTGAAAGATCTCCAGACACCCGGTCGGGAAAACGGTTTGGGCTGGTGGCAATATCAATTGAATCCAGATGACGGTACAGTTTCCGCAATAGCGGTGGCAGCGATGCACCGCCGGGAAGAGGATAGAGGCGAACGCCGTCCTGGCCAAAGTCTGGATCACGCTGTCCGGTTGAGGTTAAACGCACAAGCGCGAGGCACGTCAGTCGTGTGTCATCTATCTCGGTAACCGTTTCAATGCGCAGGATATAACCGCCGTCCGGCAGTCGATCAATACTCTCAAGGCTGTAAGGTGTTTGATCAAGTTGTATCAATACGTAGCCGTTATCGCCAAACGTTGTGTCAAGTTCGTGGTCTGCCTTGAACTTGACGATCACGCAAGGCGAACAGCCCAGAATCATGTCGCCGTTGGCAAGTAGCAAGATGATATAGGGATCAAGGTTTGCGCCCTGATCTGGATCGGGCACGCTGATGGGGGGGAAGCCTGTATCAATATCTCCGGGCGCCGGAGCCTGTTTGCTGTTCATGATTCATTCCTTTGAGAGTAATACGCGGCACTCTTTGACGGGCCACGGTTTAAAGGTTAGTTGCTGAGAAAAAAAACAAAGCGCCGACGTTAGCCTGTTTAGCGATTGTTTAGTGGGCTTGTAACATCAATCGCACTATAAGCTCAGACCATGGTCTTGGTTGGATCGGTTTAAGCACGTCATTGAGCCGTTTGCAACCCGGCGTCAGTCTCGGCGTCGTCGCAAATGTGCAAGAGCTGCTTTTTTGTCAAAGGGGGCGGTAGTGCTCCGGTTATTCTCGAGAGCAGATAAGGATTTCAGTCAGCCCGGATTTTGCCGACAGAACGGGTTTCGTTTTCTCCCCCTTCATTCCTCTGAAAAGCCCGTTCCAGAGCCATTTTTTCCGGTACGCTGGGAATGTAACCATCCTGTGACCATCGCGCATCCCTTCGTTACTGTTCTTTCAAAACCCTTGGTTAGACTCCATGCAGCGCAAGCACAGACTTGCTCATGCATAACAACAAGAAAGGTTAAATCGATGAATTCAATTTCCCGTCTCGCTACCCTCATTTCTCTCGCCTCGTTGTTCCCGCTGAGCGCCCTTGCCGCCGATTCCAAAGGCACTGTCGAAGTGGTCCATTGGTGGACGTCCGGTGGCGAAAAAGCCGCTGTCGATGTCCTCAAGGCTCAGGTCGAAAAAGACGGCTTCATCTGGAAAGACGGCGCTGTGGCCGGTGGTGGCGGTTCAACTGCCATGACCGTGCTCAAAAGTCGCGCTGTCGCCGGCAACCCGCCTGGCGTTGCCCAGATCAAAGGTCCGGATATCCAGGAATGGGCATCCACTGGCCTGCTCGATACGGACGTGCTCAAAGAAGTGTCCGAGTCGGAAAAGTGGGACAGTCTGTTAGACAAGAAAGTGTCCGACACCGTGAAGTATGAAGGTGATTACGTAGCTGTCCCGGTGAACATTCACCGGGTCAACTGGCTGTGGATCAACCCGGAAGTGTTCAAGAAAGCCGGGATCACCAAGAATCCGACCACCCTCGCAGAGTTCTACGCAGCCGGTGACAAGCTCAAGGCTGCGGGCTTCATCCCTCTGGCCCATGGCGGTCAACCTTGGCAGGACAGCACCGTTTTCGAAGCCGTCGTGCTTTCGGTAATGGGTGCCGACGGTTACAAGAAAGCCTTGGTAGACCTGGATGAAAAAGCGCTGACCGGTCCGGAAATGGTCAAGTCGCTGACCGAACTGCAAAAGGTCGTCACTTACATGGATGCCGACGGTAAAGGCCAGGACTGGAACCTGGAAGCCGCCAAGGTCATCAATGGCAAGGCGGGCATGCAGATCATGGGCGACTGGGCCAAGAGCGAGTGGACGGCGGCCAAGAAAGTCGCGGGCAAAGACTACGAGTGCGTAGCGTTCCCCGGCACCGAAAAAGCCTTTACCTACAACATCGACTCGTTGGCAGTGTTCAAGCAGAGCAAGGACAAGGAAAGCACGGCTGCCGCGCAGCAGGACATCGCCAAAGTGGTGCTCGGGGAAAACTTCCAGAAAGTCTTCAGCATCAACAAGGGCTCGATCCCGGTTCGCAACGACATGCTGAACAACATGGATAAGTTGGGCTTCGACTCTTGCGCACAGACCGCCGCCAAGGACTTCCTGGCTGACGCCAAGACTGGCGGGCTGCAACCAAGCATGGCCCACAACATGGCGACCTCGCTGGCCGTGCAAGGCGCGTTCTTTGATGTCATCACCAACTTCATCAACGACCCAAAAGCTGATCCGGCCAAAACCGCCAAGCAGTTGTGGGCGTCGGTGAAAGCTGCGAAGTAATCGTTTCGCGCCCTTGTAGATCACAGGGCGCAGTTAAACCCGGCCGCAGTTCGTGCTGATGAAACCGTCTCATCCGGTTTCACGCACGGCTGTGGTCTGGATCAACGGGTTCAGGTGGATGCTTCCCATGAGTTCTACTGCTGTGTTCAGCAAAGCCTCGCCGTTCGATGCGTTGCAGCGTTGGCTTCCAAAACTGGTGCTGGCGCCAAGCATGTTCATCGTGTTGGTGGGCTTCTACGGCTATATCTTGTGGACGTTTGTACTTTCGTTCACCACTTCGACCTTTCTGCCTTCCTACAAGTGGGCCGGACTGGCGCAATACCAGCGCCTGTTCGATAACGATCGGTGGTGGGTCGCAAGCAAAAACCTCGCGGTGTTCGGTGGCATGTTCATTGGCATCAGCCTGGTGGTTGGCGTCGTACTGGCGGTTTTCCTGGACCAGCGCATCCGTCGCGAGGGGTTTATCCGCACCATTTATCTCTACCCGATGGCGCTCTCGATGATCGTCACCGGTACTGCCTGGAAATGGCTGCTCAACCCCGGCATGGGACTGGACAAACTGCTGCGGGACTGGGGCTGGGAAGGCTTTCGTCTGGACTGGCTGATCGACCCTGATCGCGTGGTCTATTGCCTGGTGATCGCTGCGGTCTGGCAAGCATCGGGCTTCATCATGGCGATGTTCCTGGCCGGCCTTCGCGGGGTCGATCAGTCGATCATCCGCGCCGCGCAGATCGACGGGGCAAGCCTGCCGACCATCTACCTCAAGGTTGTTTTGCCAAGCCTGCGTCCGGTGTTTTTCAGCGCCGTGATGATCCTTGCGCACATTGCCATCAAGAGCTTTGACCTGGTCGCGGCGATGACGGCGGGTGGCCCCGGCTACTCCTCGGATTTGCCGGCCATGTTCATGTACTCGTTCACTTTCAGTCGCGGCCAGATGGGCATGGGCTCGGCCAGTGCAATCCTGATGCTCGGGGCGATCCTCGCCATCGTCGTGCCTTATCTGTATTCCGAGCTGAGGAACAAGCGTCATGAGTAACCAGATCGGGACACCTTCCTTGAATATCAGCCGGATCGCGATTCACGCGGTGCTGATCCTGGCTTGCCTGCTGTACCTGGTGCCATTGGTGGTCATGCTGCTCACCAGCTTCAAGACCCCGGAAGATATCAGCACCGGCAACCTGTTGAGCTGGCCGACCGTGGTCAGCTCCATTGGCTGGATCAAAGCCTGGGCGACGGTAGACGGCTACTTCTGGAATTCGATCAAGATCACGGTTCCGGCCGTATTGATCTCCACTGCCATCGGCGCGCTCAACGGTTATGTGCTGTCGTTCTGGCGGTTTCGCGGTTCGCAACTTTTCTTCGGCCTGCTGCTGTTCGGCTGCTTCCTGCCGTTCCAGACCGTTCTGCTGCCAGCGTCCTTTACGCTGGGCAAGATGGGGCTGGCGAGCACGACCACCGGGCTGGTGTTTGTGCACGTGGTTTACGGTCTGGCGTTCACCACGCTGTTCTTCCGTAACTACTACGTGAGCATTCCGGATGCGCTGGTCAAAGCCGCACGCCTGGACGGTGCCGGGTTCTTCACCATCTTCACGAAGATCATCCTGCCAATGTCGACGCCGATCATCATGGTTTGCCTGATCTGGCAGTCCACGCAGATCTGGAACGACTTTTTGTTCGGGGTGGTGTTCTCCAGCGGTGACTCGCAACCGATCACCGTAGCCCTGAATAACCTGGTCAATACCAGTACGGGCGCCAAGGAATATAACGTTGATATGGCGGCGGCGATGATTGCCGGTCTGCCGACACTGCTGGTCTACATCGTGGCAGGCAAGTATTTCGTGCGCGGTCTTACAGCCGGCGCGGTTAAGGGGTAATCATGGCAACGCTCGAACTACGCAATGTAAACAAGACTTACGGCGTTGGCCTTCCGGATACGCTGAAGAACATCGAACTGCAGATCAAGGACGGCGAGTTTTTGATTCTGGTCGGGCCTTCCGGGTGCGGTAAATCCACCCTGATGAACTGCATCGCGGGCCTGGAGAACATCAGCAACGGCTCGATCCTGATCGACGACGCCGATGTCAGCGGCATGAGCCCCAAGGACCGGGACATCGCCATGGTGTTTCAGTCCTACGCGCTGTACCCGACCATGACCGTGCGCCAGAACATCGAGTTCGGCCTGAAAATCCGCAAGATGAGCGCTGCCGCCATCGATGAGGAAGTCACGCGGGTTGCCAAGCTGTTGCAGATCGAACACCTGCTCAATCGCAAGCCTGGCCAGTTGTCCGGTGGCCAGCAGCAACGTGTGGCCATGGGCCGCGCGCTGGCGCGGCGGCCGAAGATCTACCTGTTCGACGAGCCGCTGTCCAACCTGGACGCCAAGCTGCGGGTCGAGATGCGCACCGAAATGAAACTGATGCACCAGCGGTTGAAAACCACCACGGTTTACGTGACCCATGATCAGATCGAAGCGATGACCCTGGGTGACAAAGTGGCAGTCATGAAGGACGGGATCATCCAGCAGTTCGGCACGCCTAAACAGATCTATAACGATCCGGCCAACCTGTTCGTGGCCAGTTTTATCGGTTCGCCGCCGATGAACTTCATTCCCCTGCGCCTGCAACGCAAGGAAGGTCGCCTCTACGCGCTGCTCGACAGCGGTCAGGCCCGTTGCGAACTGCCCATGGGCATGTCGGAGGCCGGGCTTGAAGATCGCGACGTCATTCTGGGCATGCGCCCCGAGCAGATCGTGCTGGCACCGGCTGAACCCAACGGCCTGCCGACCATTCGCGCGGAAGTGCAGGTCACCGAGCCCACCGGCCCGGACACGCTGGTATTCGTCAACCTGAACCAGAGCAAGGTCTGCTGCCGTCTGGCCCCGGATGTTGCGCCACAGGTGGGTGAAAGCCTGACCCTGCAGTTCGATCCGGCCAAAGTCATGCTGTTCGATGCCGCGACCGGTGAGCGTCTTGGCGCGCTGGCCCAGCCTCAGCCTGCCGAACGTGTCGGCAATGTCACGCAGATCAACCGCAACTGAAACCGAGCACCGCTGGTTGAGCGACCGCTGCCGTAAGCCGGTCGCGCACCCTGCGAACACCCAGCAACCGATGTCGATGCCGTTAAAAAGCCAATAACAATAAAACGAGGATTTAAGGGATGAAGAAGCTACGCAACAAATCGCTTAACCAGTTCCAGCTTGTCGGTGGTTTGTCTGTTTTGAGTGCGCTGGCGTTTTCGGGAACAGCCAGTGCCCTTGAACCGTTCGACGCCAACGCCCACATGACCGGCGATTGGGGCGGCTTGCGTCAGGAACTGTATGACAAGGGCTACGACTTCTCGCTTGAGTACGTGGGAGAAATGGGCGCCAACGTGCATGGCGGCTACAACGATGACAAGACGGCCCGCTACAGCGATCAATTCGCCCTTGGCGTGCAGATGGATCTGGAAAAAGTCCTGGGCTGGAAAGACGCCGAGTTCAAGCTGGCGATTACCGAGCGAAGCGGCAACAACATCTCCAATGATCGAATTGGCGACCCTCGCGTGGGCACGCTCAGTTCATCCCAGGAAGTCTGGGGCCGTGGCCAGACCTGGCGTTTGACCCAAATGTGGGTCAAGCAGACTTATCTGGACGGCAAGCTCGATATCAAGGCCGGTCGTATGGGTGAGGGCGAGGATTTCGGCAGCTTCCCTTGCGACTTCCAGAACTTGACCTTCTGCGGTACCCAGGCCGCCAACTACGTGAACACCTGGTACAACTGGCCGGTGAGCCAATGGGCGTTGCGCGTGAAGTACCACATCACGCCTGAGGTTTTCGCCCAGATCGGCGTCTACGAACAGAACCCTTCGTATCTGGAAACCGGCAATGGCTTCAAGCTGAGCGGCAGCGGCGCCAAGGGCACCCTGGTGCCGGTAGAAGTCGTCTGGTCGCCAACGGTCAATTCGATGCCGGGTGAATACCGTCTGGGTTACTACTTCAGCAGCCCGAGCGCCGACGATGTTTACGAGGATCGCAACGGACAGCCACAGGGCATCACCGGCGGCGAGTTCAAGACCCGTAACGAAAAGACTGGCTGGTGGGTCGTGGCGCAGCAGAAAGTCATGTCCTTCGGCGGCGATCCGTCCCGGGGCCTGAGTCTGTTCGCCAACGCGACCGTGCATGACAAGGACACCAACTTTGTCGACAACTTCCTGCAGGTGGGCATGGTCTTCAAAGGTCCGTTCGCGGCCCGTCCGAAGGATGACATCGGCATCGGTATTTCGCGCATTCACGTCAACGAAGACGTTCAGGATCGCGCTCGCCAGATCAACGCCCAGAATGGCATCGACGACTACGACAATCCGGGTTATCTGCCGATCCAGAAAAGTGAATACAACTCTGAAATCTACTACGGTGTGCACGTCACCGACTGGCTGACCGTCCGTCCCAACCTGCAATACATCAAGTCCCCGGGCGGTGTGGATGAGGTGGATAACGCGCTGGTGGCCGGTATCAAGCTACAGACCAAGTTCTGATTATCGATCAAGGGTCGTGATGTTTTTCGGGCAGCCTGGCTGCCCGTTTTTTTGGGGCGATTGTCGTATGCCCGTGTGACCGGCTTTAGGCGGGAAGGGGTCGGTAGATCCGCTGGATTTATCGCGTCAGGAATGCAGTCTTCCCGGCTGAAGCCGGTCCCACGGTCTTTTTTATCTACCAACAGGACAGCAATGACCATCAAGGAAGCAGGGGTGCTGGAGCATCCGTTGCAACGATTTTTCAAGTCCAGACGCGCCAGACCAACGTTCGAGTGGGAGCGTTATCAGCTCCGCGATGTCCTGATCATTGATCACCCGCAATGCCAGGCAGCCTTCAGCCGTCAGGGCGGTCAACTGCTGCATTTTCAGCCCAAGGGCCAAAAACCCTGGTTGTGGTGCGCTTCCCAGTGGCCGCAGGTGGGCGCGATTCGTGGCGGTGTTCCGGTTTGCTGGCCGTGGTATGGCCGTCACCCCAGTGAAGGCGTATGGCCTGCGCATGGCTGGGCGCGTCTGCTGGACTGGAAGCTGATAGACAGCGGCGAAAGCGAGGAGGGCGTGAACCTGCATTGGCGTCTGCAACTGTGGGACTGGCAAGTCGACCTGCACGCCGAACTGGGGCAGGGCATGGAATTGCGTTTGACCACACGCCATCAGGACAGCGAACCGTGTCAGTTCAGTCATGCGTTGCACGCCTATTGGCGGATCAGTGATGTGCAGGAGGTGGCGCTGGAGGGCCTTGAGGGCGCCCAAGGCTGGGATCAGCTCAGTCGACAGGCGTGTCAGCAGGAAGGCGAATTGCGCGTCGCGGGGGGATGTCAGCGGGTGTTTGACCATACCGGGCCCTTGCAGCTTCAGGATCAAGCCTGGCAACGGCGGCTGAGGATTGATACGGGCGACAGCACCAACACCGTGGTCTGGCACCCCGGCAACCGGCCATTGATGGGCGTGGCGGGTAGTGAAACGGGCGGCTTCGTCTGCGTCGAGGCCGCATCAGGCGGTAGCGACAGCCTGAGTCTGGCACCGGGCGAGCGTGCGGAGTTGAGTTTGCAGGCGTATTTGGTGCATTGATTCAATACCTGAACCTGTTGGAGCGAGCGGGCAAGTCGGAACGCCGCCCGCTCGCTCCAACGAGCCCGTGCTCAACCCTGATCCTCAATCGGATACCGGCTGTCATTGAGGCTTTCCTTGATTTTGCGCAGGTGCGGCTGGAAGTCGACACCTCGGCGCAGGGTCATCCCGGTGGCGAGCACGTCGAGCACGGTGAGCTGAATGATCCGCGAGGTCATCGGCATGTAGATGTCGGTGTCTTCAGGCAGCGGAATGTTCAGGCTCACGGTGCTGGCTTTGGCCAGGGGCGAACCCGCGGCCGTCAGGCCCAGGACCGACGCCCCGTTGGCCCGGGCGATGCGCGCCACTTCGACCAGTTCGCGGGTGCGGCCTGTGTAGGAAATGATCACGAACAGTTCGCCGGTGTGCGCCACCGAGGCAATCATGCGCTGCATCAGCACGTCGGCATGGGCCGTCACCGCCAGGTTGAAGCGAAAGAACTTGTGCTGAGCATCCAGCGCCACGGGCGCGGAGGCACCGAGGCCAAAGAAGTGGATTTGTCGGGCCTGAATCAGCATGTCCACGGCCTTGCTGATCAAGGCCGGGTCAAGCTGCTGGCAAGCGCTGTCCAGGGACGCGATGGCGCTGCCGAAGATTTTCTGGGTGTACGCCTCCGGATTGTCATCGGCCTCGACGGCGCGGCTCACGTAAGCGGCGCCGCTGGCCAGGCTCTGGGCAAGCTGCAACTTGAGTTCCGGATAGCCACTGACGCTGAACGAGCGGCAGAAGCGATTGACCGTCGGCTCGCTGACCTGCGCGGCCTGAGCCAGCGCAGCAATGCTGAAACGGGTCGCCTGCTGCGGATTGAGCAGGATCGCCTCAGCGACCTTGCGCTCAGCCTTGTTCAGCTCTTCGAGTCGGCCCTGAATCTGTTCCAGGAGGTTTCTTGTACGGTCCATTCAAAGTCCTTGTCGCAGCAGTTTGCCCAAGTTTGCCCCCGCCTCTTTAGCCTGTAGCAAAGGTGGCCTATCGTACTGAGGGCCTGTGTTGATCACCACTGGAATATGATTACGGATAGAATGTTGTGGTTATTACTACATTTGGCCTTGAGTAACGCCTTTAAAAAAGGTATTTGTAGCCTAACTTGATAAAAGAACCAACATTATGCTCTCGATAACGGTTGAACCGTGCACTTTTGCCTTGTTTGGCGCCTTGGGCGACCTGGCGGTGCGCAAGCTGTTCCCGGCCCTCTATCAGCTCGACCGCGCCGGGTTGCTGCATGCCGACACGCGAATCCTGGCGTTGGCGCGCGAAGCGGGCCACGATCAGCAGCATCTGGCATACATCGATAAATCCCTGCGGCGCTTCGTTCCCCCGGCCGAGCTTGAGCCCGAGAACGTGGAGCGTTTTCAGGCACGCCTGAGTTACCTGCACGTGGACTTCCTCAAGGCTGAGGATTATGTGGCGCTGGCCGAACGGGTCGCCGATGCCGAAACCCTGATCGCTTACTTTGCCACGCCGGCGTCGGTATACGGCGCCATCTGCGAGAACCTCGCATCGGTGAATCTTACCGAGCGCACCCGCGCCGTTCTGGAAAAACCCATCGGTCACGACCTGGCGTCGTCGCGTCGGGTCAACGATGCCGTGGCACAGTTTCTTCCGGAAAGCCGCGTTTACCGCATCGACCACTACCTGGGTAAAGACACCGTCCAGAACCTGATCGCCCTGCGGTTTGCCAACAGCCTGTTCGAAACCCAGTGGAACCAGAACCATATTTCCCACGTGGAAATCACCGTGGCGGAGAAGGTCGGCATCGAAGGTCGCTGGGGCTATTTCGACCAGGCCGGGCAACTGCGCGACATGATCCAGAATCACCTGTTGCAGTTGCTGTGCCTGATCGCCATGGACCCGCCCAGCGATCTGTCCGCTGACAGCATTCGTGACGAGAAGGTCAAGGTGCTCAAGGCGCTGGCACCGTTCACGCCGGAACGCCTGGCGACCCAGGTTGTGCGCGGCCAGTACATCGCAGGCTACAGCGAAGGCAAACCGGTGCCCGGTTACCTGGAGGAAGAAAACTCCAATACCCAGAGCGACACCGAAACCTTCGTCGCCCTGCGTGCCGATATTCGCAACTGGCGCTGGTCCGGCGTGCCGTTCTACCTGCGCACCGGCAAGCGCATGCCGCAAAAGCTGTCGCAGATCGTGATCCATTTCAAAGAGCCGCCGCACTACATCTTTGCCCCCGAGCAGCGCATGCAGATCAGCAACCGCCTGATCATTCGCCTGCAGCCGGACGAAGGCATTTCCTTGCAAGTGATGACCAAGGACCAAGGCCTGGACAAAGGCATGCAGTTGCGCAGCGGCCCGCTACAACTGAATTTTTCCGACACCTACCGCAGTGCGCGCGTCCCGGACGCGTATGAGCGGTTGTTGCTGGAAGTGATGCGCGGCAATCAGAACCTGTTTGTTCGCAAAGATGAAATTGAGTACGCATGGCAATGGTGCGATCAGCTGATCGCTGGCTGGAAAAAGGCGGGCGACATGCCCAAGCCTTATTCCGCCGGATCCTGGGGGCCGATGAGCTCCATTGCACTGATTACTCGTGACGGGAGATCGTGGTATGGCGATATGTGAACTTGAACTGCCAGCGGGCCTTGTCGCGCGCGAGTTCGACAACCCGGCGCTGCTGGCCCAAGCGTTGGCAGCCCATGTGGCCGGGCAACTCAAGACGGCTATCAGCGACAACGGCATTGCGACGCTGGTGGTTTCCGGCGGCCGCAGCCCGGTGGCTTTTTTTCAGAGTCTGGCCGAGCAACCGCTGGATTGGTCCAACGTGGTGGTCAGCCTGGCTGATGAACGCTGGGTGCCGGTGGAGCACGCCGACAGCAACGCGGGCCTGTTGCAGCGTTACCTGCTGCAAGGGCCGGCGGCCCAGGCGAAGTTCCTGGGTTTGTACAGCGTTGCGCCCAGCGTTGAAGAGGCGGCCGAAGCCGCCGATCAGGCCCTGGCCGAACTGCCGCCCATCGACGTACTGATTCTGGGCATGGGCGATGACGGGCACACCGCGTCGTTGTTCCCCAACAGCCCGAACCTGACCGAGGCGCTGAGCCTTGAAGGCGATCGTCGCTGTCTGCCGATGCTGGCGCCCACTGTGCCGCATCAGCGCCTGACCATGACCCGCCGTTTGCTGGCATCGGCGCGTCTGCCGATCCTGTCGGTTTCCGGTCAGGCCAAACTTGACACCCTGCGTGCGGCGCTGGCCGGTGATGACCTCACCGAAATGCCGGTTCGCGCCTTCCTCAACTCTTCCCTTGAGATTTACTGGTGCCCATAAGCAAAGGATCCGCCGCCATGAAAACAGTCGAAAACAATCAGCCGCTTAACAGCATGGCGAACAAGATTTCCCAGATCGATGAGCTCTGCGCCAAGGCGAAGATTTTGCCGGTGATCACCATTGCTCGCGACCAGGATGTTCTGCCACTGGCGGACGCGCTGGCGGCGGGGGGCATGACGGCGCTGGAAATCACCTTGCGTTCGGCCTTTGGCCTGAGTGCCATTCGTATCCTGCGCGAGCAGCGTCCCGAGCTGTGTGTCGGTGCCGGTACCATTCTGGACCGCAAGATGCTGGCGGATGCTGAAGCGGCCGGCTCGCAGTTCATCGTGACGCCAGGCAGCACGCAGGACCTGCTGCAAGCGGCCCTGGACAGCCCGCTGCCATTATTGCCCGGCATCAGCAGTGCCTCGGAAATCATGATCGGTTACGCCATGGGCTATCGCCGGTTCAAACTGTTCCCGGCTGAAATCAGCGGCGGCGTTGCAGCCATCAAGGCCCTTGGCGGCCCGTTCAATGAAGTGCGTTTCTGCCCCACCGGTGGCGTCAACGCGGACAACCTCAAGAGCTACATGGCCCAACCCAATGTCATGTGCGTTGGCGGTACGTGGATGATTGATAACACCTGGGTCAAGAACGGCGATTGGGGCCGCATTCAGGAAGCCACCGCTCAGGCGATGGCGTTGTTCGATTGATTGCCTGACTGAACCCTTCGCGGGCAAGCCTCGCTCCAACGGTTATGGAGCTGTTGGAGCCCGCGAATCCTGAGTTGGAATGCAGTCCTGTTGGAGCGAGGCTTGCCCGCGAATCAGGCGCCTCGGCAGGCCAGGCCCACCAGGTTATCGTCCTTCGCAGGCAAGCCCCGCTCCAACGGGTTTCAAGGCGTTGGTTTCTTTGAGTTGTTGGCTTTACGGTGCGCCCTGGTCCGGCGCACCGTGTTTTTTCAAGCCAGTGCCCTCAATGCCTCCACCAGCAGGTGCATGTGCGCCGCAGGGGTGCTGAACCCCGGTGTGATGCGAATGCACGGGCCGCACGCTGAACCTTCCCGCGCCACCGTGAACAGGTTGTGTTCTTCCAGCAAGCGCTGCGCCATGAGTTGCTGATCGTCATGCCGTGTAAAGCGTAATGCCGTGATCCCGCAATACAGCCGTGGATCGTCCGGCGTCAGAACTTCCACCCCTTCCAGCTTCCGAGCCGGCTTGACCCAAAGGTCACGCAGGTAGCTCAGCCGTGCGCCTTTGGCGGCGGAACCGCCCATGGCCAGGTGCTCGTCGAAGACCTTGGGCAGCGTCATCCACGCCGGAATATTAGGCGTGCCATAGGGCACCAGCGCCCGGATGTCGTTCTTCGCGTAGCGTGTGTCGCCCATGTCGGCGTCAACCGATTCCAGATGGTCCTGTGCGACGTACACAAAGCCCAGGCTCAAGGGCGCGCCCATCCATTTCTGCAGGTTGTAACCGGCAAACGCGACGCCCAGTGCATCAAGCCTGAAGTCCAGCTGACCGAGGGCGTGGGCGCCGTCCAGAATCACGTCGATGCCGCGCGCCTTGGCCAGCGAAGCAATCGCCTGCACGGGCATGACCAGCCCGGTGCGATGGGTGACATGAGTCAGGGCCATGAGTTTGAGCCGCGGGGAGCGCTCGAGCGCCGTCTGGTAACTGTTCATCACGGTTTCAAAGCTGGCCGGATGGCGGTGCTGGACCTCGACGACTTCCACACCCCTGCTCTTGGCCAGCCAGCGCATGGCACTTTGCACGCTGAGGTAGTCCAGATCACTGATCAGCACCTGATCGCCCGGCTGCAACCGGTTGTAGTTGCGAATCAGCGATTGCAACGATTCGGACGCGCACCGGGTAATGGCGATTTCCTGAGGTGACACCCGCATCAGGTTTGCCAACTGGTTGTGAATGACCTGGCTATCGATTTCGTCGAACTGGTGGCGCACGAACACTGAGTTGCTGCGGTTCACGTAGTCGATGTTGCGCCGGTACGCCTCCATGACCTCGCGGGTCATGCGGCCGAAATACCCGTATTCCAGATTGATGGGGCCTGGTTCAACGTCATAGCGCCCGGCAATGTCGGCCCAGAACGCCTCATCGCGTGCGTGTTGCAGTACTGCCGGGTGTACCGGTGCATATTCCATTGCCATCTCGCTTGTGATCAGCCTTCTTTGAATTGCCGCGGTCGCGTGCGCAGCGGGTCGAGCAGTTCCGACAGACCGTTGTGGTCAATTTCCTGCATCAGCGCCAGCAACCCGCCCAGTTCGCTTTTCGGAAAGCCTTCCCGGGCAAACCAGTTCAGGTATTGCCCCGGAAGATCAGCGATCAACCGGCCTTTGTATTTGCCGAAAGGCATTTCCCGGGTGACGAGCAGCTTGAGTTTTTCCGGGTCCATCTCTGAGCCTCTCTGTGGTTTCGCGTGGAGAGCCACGATACGTGCATTCTGCATGCAGGCCAAAGGACAGTTCATGCAGAAATCACGATGCGTCTGTATGGGTTTTTCTATAAGTTGTTGAAAAATATGAAAATTAATCTGACGAAAAAGCTGGCACGCCTGCTGCAACTACCCAGTCATCAAACGTTTTTACTTTCGTATCAACCTGCCATTAAGGAAATTACCCATGACTGATATCAATAAAGAATCGATCTCTATCCTGAATGACCTGATCGAAACCAGCAAAGACGGCGAGAAAGGTTTCCAGACCAGCGCTGAAGACATCAAGAACCCGGCTGTAAAGGCGTTCTTCCTCAGCCGTTCCGCTGAAATCGCGACTGCTGTTCGCGAGCTGCAAGCTGAAGTACGTGCTTTGGGCGGCGATCCGGAAACCTCTTCCAGCGTCAGCGGCACACTGCACCGCGCCTGGGTTGACCTGAAGTCGACGCTGACCGGCAAAGACGACAAGGCCGTTCTGGAAGAAGTTGAGCGCGGCGAAGATGTGGCCAAAAAGGCTTACCGCGAAGCGCTGGAAAAAGCTCGCGAGAAAAACCTGCCTATGAACGTCATTTCGTTGATTGAAAAGCAGCAGGCCGGCGTTCAGGCAAACCATGACAAGGTTAAAGCACTGCGTGACGCAGCTCGCGCCGCTAGCTGATATCTGGCCCGCTTCGCCAACTGACGAGTTGGCGAACAGGTTTAGTGCATAAAAAACGCCAGTTTATCTGGCGTTTTTTTATTGTCCGGTGTTTGCCGGTTTGTCCGGGGTTTTTCTGGCATTGAGCCCCCGTCATCCAGATGCCGCGCTGTCGCCTATTGACTCACAGCCCTGCAACTTCCACGCGATTGCGGCCACGGTCTTTGGCCTCATACAACGCCTTGTCGGCCGCGTTGATCAACTCCGACAAGACCTCTCCGCTTTTCACCACCCTGGCAGCAAGTCCGATGCTCACCGTCAAGGGGTGAGTGCCTCCGCCATAGACGGGCATTGCCTGAACGCCTTGCCTGATCGTCTCCGCGATGATGCGAGCACCTTCCAGGTCGGTCTCGGGCAGGACGACGACAAACTCCTCGCCGCCGTAACGGGCCACAAAGTCGCCGGGTCGGCGAATGTTGCGCGTGATCGCCCGTGCCACATTGCGCAAGGCCTCATCGCCGCCATGGTGGCCGTGGCGAGCGTTGAACGCTTTGAAATCATCCACATCAACCATCAGCAATGCCAACGGCTTACTGGAGCGGATGGCTCGCAGCCATTCGACTCTCAGGACCTCGTCCAGTTTGCGCCGATTGGCCAGACCCGTTAGCGGATCGGTCTCGGCGCGCACCTTGAGTTCCGTCTGGGCCTGGCGGCGCAAGCGCAACTCCCGGCCCAGCAAGAGGGTCAAGCCGAAAATCCCCAGGCACAGCACACTGGTGGCGATGCCGACCAACTGCGCATTGCGTCGCCAGATGGCGTAGACCTCGCTCATGGATTGGCCCACGACCACGATCAACGGCAGGTCGCCCACGCGGGAAAACGTATAAAGGCGCTCGGTGTTGTCCAGTGCCGAAATACTGGTAAAACTGCCGACGCCTTCCTTGAGGATGCGCTTGAAATTAGGCGTCTGGCTAAAGTCCTCGCCGATCAGCTCCCGCCCTGCCATCTCGGGATGGCGAGCCAGCATGTAACCCTGGGTGTTGATCAGGCTCACACTGCTGCCTGGCCCGATGTCTACAGTGCGAAACAGCTGCTTGAAGTAACTCAGGCGCATGGCGCCACTGGCAATGCCCATGAACGAGCCGTCAGGAGCCGACATGCGTCGACTGAAGCTGATGCACCAATCCTTGAAGCCCCACCGCGATTTGAAAGGGCCGCCGACTTTCAAGTCCGGCGACGGGGTTTGGGCATGTTCTTGAAAATGGGGGCGGTCAGACACGTTCTCGGGCCTGGGATAAATGGAGGTGGAGTCGGCGAGGATATAACCGTTTTTGTCCAGCAACAGAAGGTCGCCCTTGAAGCGGGCGGAGGTGAAACGATCAAACAGCACCAAATGGCGCAGTTCGGGAGAAAGGTTTATCAAGTCCGGGCGCTGCCAGGCTTTGATCATGCCCTGCAAAGACGTGTCGTAAAGTTCGGCGTTGCGCAACACGTCAGCCTCAATCAGCTGCACGATGTTGGACGCCGCGCGGGCGGCATCCTCCTTGGCCTCGTGATGCTCCTGGCTCAGCAGCGAGATGATGATTAACAGCAGTGCGCCGACCGCGAGGGAACTTCCGCCGATCAGGATGAATTCTGGCTGGCGCCATTTCTTGCGGAGATCGGGGCTGAAAAAAGGAGCAGTCATTGCGCTGAGAAAGGCTCGATGAATAGGCTGACTGCCTCAAGTACCTTGTGGGTTGCTTGGGTAGTCGGCTTGAAAGTGAAGGTAGTTCAGGTATTTATAACCTCATCTTGAGGGGGCGCAACACAATGTATTTTTGCTGGCGAGTACAAAGTCTTCTCAATTTGAGTCAAGACTGTGCCAATCAGGCTTATTGTTGCTGCTTGGGTAATAAATGGCGCACAAAAAAGCCGCTGAAGATCAGCGGCTAAAACAATCAATCATGGGCTGTACGCCCGATCAATTGTGGAGGGAAGCGAGGTGGCCGTCAGGTCAGCCTTTTTCGGCAGTCTGATCGGGCTGCTGTTTGACCAGCTTCTGGCGTGTGCGCAAGTCTTGCGCCTTTGTCGCGGCCTGCTGCTGTGATTTCTCCAGCTGCGCCTGGCGGGCGGCGTTGCGAGCGACGAATGTCTGAGACTCGCTGGCGGATACCAAAGGGGAAAAAACCAGTGAAGACACCACGAAAAGACTGGCAATACCCATACTGTTCGACATCTTTGTAACCTTGCCCATCGGCAGTCGCTCATTAAGTGCGACAACGATATAGGGGGCCAGGCGCCAAAAAAAGAACAATGTAGATGAATAACTGTTGCTTTAAATGCAATAGTCTCAAGCGTCTGGGCTCAGGGGTAAATTGATTCCAAACGTGTTGAAGCCAGCCTGGCTACGCACAAACACCGTGCCGCCATGCATCAGGGCAATGGCTTTGACGATCGCCAGCCCAAGACCGTGATTGGCCCCGCTGTTACTGCGTGACGCATCCACCCGATAGAAGCGCTCGAACAGTTTGGGCAGGTGTTCCTGAGCAATTTCACTGCCAGGGTTGGCCACGGCGATGCTCACGTGATCCGGGTGTTCGACGATCTCGACCTGGATGACGTTTCCGGGCTCGGTGTGTTGCACCGCGTTGTGCAACAGGTTGATCAGCGCCCGGCGCAGGTGCGCTTTTTCGATGGGAACGCTGGCATCGCCCAAGACATGAACCTGCACCTTAGCGTCTTCGAGAATGAAATCCAGGTAGTCCAGCGTGGTCCCGACCTCCTGCGCCAAGGACGTGCAGGTCAGCTCGGTCACTTTGCTGCCCTGGTCGGCGCTGGCCAGAAACAGCATGTCGTTGATGATCGAGCGAAGGCGTTCCAGTTCCTCAAGATTGGATTGCAGCACTTCGAAATAATGCTCGGCCGAGCGCCCGCGGGTCAGGGCCACCTGGGTCTGGCCGATCAGGTTGGTCAGGGGCGAGCGCAATTCATGGGCAACGTCGGCATTGAACGATTCCAGGCGGGAATAGGCTTGCTCGACGCGCTCCAGAATCGAGTTGAACGAGGTGACGAACTGGTTCAGTTCAGGTGGCAACGGTGACAGTTTCAGGCGCCCGGACAGACGTGGCGGGGCGAGTTTGCGAGCCTCCTGGGACAGGCTGGTCAAAGGCCGCAGGCCGATACGTGCCACCCAGTAACCCAGTACCGAAGCCAGCAAAATGCCGACCACCGCGAGGCTGATGAGGGCAATCAGCAGCGAGTGTTGGGTCTGCCAGAAGGTTTCGGTGTCGATGGCGATGAGAAAGCGCAACGGTGGCCGTTGGTCCTTGGCGGCGAATTGGCTGACCAGCACTTTGAACGGGTATTCATGGCCCGCCAGTTCCAGATCGCGCATGCCCAGCGGACCCTTGGCGAAGGCTCGAATCCGGGCGTCAGGATTGCCGAATTCATAGCTGGGGTTGTCGCTCACTATCCAGAAGTGCAGTCGCTTGTCTTCCTCACTGAGCAATTTGAGTTTGGCGTTGATCTTCACCCAATGCTCTGGCGTGCCGAAGCGATTGACCGCCGATTCCAGCACGCTGTAACGCGCATCGACCTCTGCTTCGGGCAGCAGGCCCAGGCCTTTGTCCACCTGCAAATACAGCGCCCAGCCGATCAGGGTGAAGACCAGCAAGGCGACCAGCGCAAACATGCCGCTCAAGCGCAGGGCGATGGAATCAGCCTTCACTGCGGTTCTCCAGTACGTAACCCATGCCGCGAATGGTGTGCAGCAGTTTCTGCTCGAACGGCCCGTCCAGCTTTGCACGCAAGCGTTTGATGGCGACTTCGACAACATTGGCGTCGCTGTCGAAATTGATGTCCCAGACCATCTCGGCGATAGACGTCTTGGACAGGATCTCGCCCTGGCGGCGAGCCAGCACGCTGAGCAGGGAAAACTCCTTGGCGGTGAGATCCAGACGTGTGCCCGCCCGCATGGCCTTGCGGCTGATCAGGTCGATCCACAGATCAGCGACGCTGATCTGGACCGGTTCGTGGGCGCTGGTACGCCGGGTCAGGGCTTGCAGCCGGGCGACCAGTTCCAGGAACGAAAAGGGTTTGCCCAGGTAATCGTCGGCGCCCTCGCGCAAGCCGCGAATACGATCATCCACCTGTTCCCGTGCCGTGAGCATGATGACCGGGGTCTGCTTGCGGGCACGCAGGGCGCGCAGCACGCCGAAGCCGTCCAGGCCAGGCAGCATGACGTCGAGGATGATGACGTCGTAGTCACTTTCCAGGCTCATGTGCAGGCCTTCAATGCCTTCCCGCGCAAGGCTCACGGTATACCCCTGTTCCGTCAGACCGCGATGCAGGTAGTCGGCGGTTTTCTCTTCATCTTCAATAATCAGGACGCGCATGAAGCAAGTCTCACTGGGTTGTCGCCAGCGTCCGGGCCGGCTTGGCCGCGGCGGCTGGATGGCGTCGATGGAACACATGCTCAAGCTGCAAGTAGATCACGGGCGTGGTGAACAGTGTCAGGGCCTGGCTGACCAACAAGCCGCCGACCACCGCGATGCCCAGCGGCTGGCGCAATTCTGCCCCCACGCCATAGCCGAGCATCAAGGGCAACGCGCCGAGCAGTGCCGCCAGCGTCGTCATGATGATTGGCCGAAAGCGTGTCAGGCACGCTTCATAAATGGCTTCCTGCGGGCTCAGACCCCGTTCCCGTTGGGCTTCCAGTGCGAAGTCCACCAGCAGAATGCCGTTTTTCTTGACGATGCCGATCAGCAGCACCACACCAATCAACGCCATGATCGAAAAATCCTGGCCCATCAGCCAAAGCAGTAACAGTGCGCCGATCCCGGCGGAGGGCAGGGTGGAGATGATTGTCAGCGGATGCACGAAGCTTTCGTACAACACACCGAGAATGATGTACACCGCCACCAGCGCGGCGAGGATCAGCCAGGGCTGATTGGCCAACGAACTCTGGAACGCCTGCGCCGCCCCCTGGAAGTTGCCGGAGATCGCCGCCGGCATACCGATCTCGGCCTTGGCTTGATCGAGCATACGCACCGCATCGCCCAGCGCGACGCCTTTGGACAGGTTGAACGAAAGGTTGGCGGCCGGGAACATGCCGTCATGACTGATCGACAACGGCCCCATGGTCGGCGCCCCGACTTTCGCCAGTGCCGAGAGCGGCACCATCTCCCCCGTCAGGGGTGAACGCAGATAGAAGTACGCCAGGCTTTCGGCCTTGCCCCGCTGTTTGGCGTCCAGTTCAAGAATCACCTTGTACTGATTGATCTCGGTCTGGAACTCACTGATCTGCCGCTGCCCGAACGCATCGTAGAGGGCCTGATCCACGTCGGTGGTGGTCAAGCCGAAACGCGCGGCGGCGCTGCGATTGATGTCGATGTGGGTCACGCTGCCACCCAGTTGCAGGTCGTTGGACAGGTCGCGGAAAGCGGGATTGGCGCGCAGCTTTTCGGTCAGCCGTTCGGTCCAGGTATTGAGCAGCGGGCCATCGTTGCTCTTGAGCACATATTGATACTGGCTGCGGCTTGGGCCGGAGCTCAGGTTGATGTCCTGACCGGCGCGCAGGTACAGGACGATGCCCGGTATTTTCGCCAGCTTGGGACGTAGCCGGTCGATGAACTCACTGACGGACACATCGCGATCACCACGTGGTTTCAGGGAAATCCAGAACCGGCCGTTGGCAATGGTCTGGTTGCTGCCGGTTACGCCCACGGAATGAGAAAACGCCAGGACCGCAGGGTCTTCACCGACGATTTTCGCCAACGCCTTATGCTTTTCAACCATGTCCGGGTAGGAAATATCAGCGGCGGCCTCGCTGGTCCCGAGTACGAAAGCAGTGTCCTGCACCGGGAAAAACCCCTTCGGAATGATCACGTAGCCCACGACGGCCAGAACCAGCGTCAGGCCGAAAATGCCCAGCATCACCCGTTGATGGGCCAGCGCCTTGCGCAACCCGCGTTCATAAAGCGCCAGCAAGCGCTCGCCAAAGCCTGGCTTGGCGTGAGGATTGTGCTTGGGGGCGCGCATGAACAGCGCGGCGAGGGTGGGCGCGAGGGTCAGGGAAACCACCACGGAAATCAGAATGGTGGCGGTCGCGGTCAAGGCGAATTCTTTGAACAACCGTCCGACCACACCGCCCATGAACAGCAACGGGATAAACGCCGCCACCAGAGAGAAACTGATGGACACGACGGTGAAGCCGATTTCCCCGGAACCCTTGATGGCGGCCTCGCGCATGCCGTCACCGGCTTCCAGATGGCGGTGGATGTTTTCCACCACCACGATGGCGTCGTCCACTACGAAGCCGACGGCCACCACGATGGCCACCAGCGTCAGATTGTTCAGGCTGAACCCGAAGATATACATCACGGCAAAGCTGGCGATCAACGAAACGCCCAGAACCGCGCTGACAATCAGGGTGGCCGAGAGCTGCCGCAGAAACAATGCCATGACCGCGACCACCAGTAATACCGCGATCAGCAAGGTCATTTCCACTTCGTGCAGGGACGCCCGGATGGTGCGGGTCCGGTCATTGAGCACGGTGACTTCAACGGATGCGGGGAGCATTTCTTGCAGCCTTGGCAGTTCGCTTTGAATCCGGTCCACGGTTTCCACGATATTGGCGCCGGGCTGGCGGAAGATCACCACGTTGACACCCTGTTGCTCGCCGGACCAGGCCCGCACGTAGGCGTTTTCCGAGCCATCCACCACCCGCGCCACATCCCGCAGATGCACTGGCGCGCCGTCTTTATAGGACACGATCAACTGCGCGTAGTCCTGCGGCCGAAACAGTTGGTCGTTGGCGGAAATCGTCGACACGCTGTCCTTGCCATACAGCGCGCCCTTGGCCAGGTTCAGGCTGGTCTGCTGCACCGCCTCGCGAATGTCAGCCAGGGTCAGGCCCAGGGCCGCGAGTTTTTCCGGGGCAGCCTGTACGCGAATCGCCGGCCGTTGCTGCCCGACGATGGAAACCTGGCCGACGCCGTCGATCTGGCTCAACTGCCGCGCCAGCAGCGACTCAGTGACGTCGCTCAGTTCCGTGCCCGGCATCAAGGTCGAACTGACGGTGAGGATCAGTACGGGACTGTCCGCCGGATTGACCTTGCGCCAGGTCGGCAGGTTGGGCATGTCGGCGGGCAGACGGCCCGCCGCCGTATTGATCGCGGCCTGAACCTCCTGTGCGGCGGTGTCGATGCTTTTGTCGAGGGTGAATTGCAAGGTCAGGTTGGTCGACCCCAAGGCGCTGCTTGACGTCATTTGGGTCATGCCGGGAATGGCGCTGAATTGCACTTCCAGCGGCGTTGCCACCGAAGACGCCATGGTTTCCGGGCTGGCACCCGGCAGTTGCGCCGACACCTGAATGGTCGGGAATTCCGCCTCCGGCAGTGGCGCAACCGGCAGCCTCGGGAACGCGATAACCCCCAGCAGCACCAAGGCAAAGGTCAGCAGCAGCGTGGCAACCGGGTGATCCACGCACCATGCCGAAACGGAACCGCGGCCTTTCATCGTGCGGTCTCCAGGTCGGCGGTGTCTGCGCCAGTCTCCTGGCGTACCACTTCGATACGTGAGCCTGGCTTGAGTCGGGACTGGCCATCACTGACCAACACATCGCCAGCGCGAGGGCCGGTGATCAACGTCAGGTCGCTGTCCTGATAGAGCACCTGCACCGGCACCACCTCGACTTTGCCGTCCGTGACCCGATAAGCAAAGTGCCTGTCCATACCGCGCTGAACCACCTGTGGCGGGACTTTCAAGGCGTCGCGCTCGATGCCTGTCTGGATCTTCACGGTGACCAGTTGACCCGGCCAGAGCAGTTGTTTCGGGTTGTTGAACTCCGCCTTGGCGCGAATGGTGCCGGTGGTGGCCGAAACCTGATTGTCGATCAGTTTCAGTTGGCCTTCACCGAGCAAGGTGCCATTGTCGCCGTCACCCAGGAAGGCCTTGACGGCAGCGGGTGTGCTGGCCGTGAGCAGACCCTGCAACGTCGGCAGCATCTGTTGCGGCAGGGAAAACTCCACGGAGACCGGATCGATCTGCGTGACGGAAAACAGCCCTTGGGTATCGCTGACCCGCAGGAAATTGCCTTCATCCACATTGCGGATGCCCACACGACCCGTCACGGGGGAGCGAATCTGCGTGTAGGAAAGCTGCACTTGCGAGGCGTTGATGGCGGCCTGATTGCCCAATACCGTCGCCTTGAGCTCGTTGACCAGTGCTTGCTGTTGATCGAAGGTCTGTTTGGAGATGCCGTTTTCCGCACTCAGCAGGCGATAGCGTTTCAGGTCCAGTTGCGCAACGCTCAGTTGCGCCTGGCTTTGCGCCAGTTGGGCCTTGGCCTGATCCAGCGCGGCGCGAATCGCCCGGTCATCAATGATGGCCAGTAGATCCCCGGCCTTGACGGCCTGACCTTCCTTGACCAGCACTTTGGTGAGGGTGCCGTCCACTTGCGTACGGATGACCACACTTTGCAGCGACATCACGGAGCCGATGCCCGTCACGAAGCGCGGCACATCCTCCTCGACCACACTCACTACCTTGACCGGAACCGCAGCGGGGGCGCTGACCCTGGCCGTTGCAGGTCGGGTCAGGCTCCAACTGACGAGGGCAATCAGGCTCGCAACGAGCGTGATCACGAGGACGGTTCTGGTTTGTCTACGCATGCGAGCGGCGCCGGGAAGGTCAGGAAACGGGGAGATTGTAAACAGCGCCTCCTTTATAGCGTGCCAACCCGGTCAAGAGAATGACTGCTACCTGTCAGAAATGTCAGCAAACCTATAGAAACCACCCGAGCCATCATCAAGAAAAAAACAGGGCGGGCGATATCTGATAACGAAAGGTGCATGTTTTCAAGAGATGCATTTTTTGTTCGGAGCATCTGCGGTGAGTCGAAAGATCCCATACAGACGTGTTTGCACCGAAATCAATCATTTCAAGGTGGAAAGGCGGAGTCATTGCAAATGAAAAATGAACAATTGGATGTGGCGTACTCTGTGAAAGCGTGCATGAAAAAGATTGCTGTACTGCTTATTGCTGTTCCACTGTTAGCGACACCCGTCGCGGTGTCAGCCAGTAATGGGGTCATCAGCTTTCGCGGGCAAATAACCAACCCCACCTGTGCGGCATCGCAGCCCGCAACTGTGATGCCTGCACGCACGATTGAGCTTGCAAACGTTTCGGCGCAGATTACAGTCATGGTCGAGTCTTCACGAACAGCTTGCGGACAACAGGCTGCTCCCTTTTCAACCCGTTTCACCTTGCTACCGATACTTGAAAATCCTGTCAGTCGGTCTGAAAAAACCGGTACAGAAGGCCGTGCGGGCATATTGACCATGAGTTATGAGTAAGGCACGTGCGACGCCTGCTGCGCTGCGATATCACGTCTTCACAACGTGACGTTGCTGCGCAGCAAAAAAGAATAACCCGCTGTGCATAAGTCAATAACGACTTCGGTACTTTGCCTGATCTTTTTAATCGGGTATTCCCTGTACTGCCCCGATTCATTGGCCAATGAGTGAAAGTCGTTTATTCCTACAGAATGATCCCGCGCCCCTCGTTGGATAATCCCTTTTATTAAAGTAACGATGCTGACAGCGATCAAATAGATCGAACCCTATAGTGCGTGGCGTCCGATTCAGGGCATACACGAAATAACACAAGGAATGTCGTTAGCATGAAAAAACTTACGTTTGGTTTGATAGCAGCAGGTGCATTGTCGTTGGGAATGGCAGGTACCGCCAACGCCGCAAACAACGGCAAACTGGTCTTCAGCGGTACGCTGACTAATATTTCCTGTGATGTCGCGCCGGGTACGGGCACTTCTCCCGGTGCCGATCCGGGTGAAATTGCTGTGGATATGGGCAACGTATCGTTTTCCGAAATCGGTACTTCGTCGCAAGCCGAACTGTCCACCGCCCGACCTATTCAGTTGCTGGTCAACTGCACTTCCGGTGTCGATCAATACAATCTGGTGAAGATGCGCTTCTCCGCTCGCTCCGGCAGCGGCCTGGATAATAACGACGCCAAGTTGCTGCGCACCACCGGCGCGGCGGACGGTGTGGGCATTGGTCTGTTGAATGCCGCGAATCAGATCATGGACCTGGGCGGCACCGAGACAATCGACAAGCCGCTGATCAAGGATGGCGTGGGCGGAGCGACTGCCGAGCTTAATTTTGGCGCGGTCTATGTCCTCAATGGCACCACGACCAACCCCGGCAATGCTGACGGCTTTATGCCTTTCGTTCTGGATTACGAGTAATCCAACAGGCGGGGCGAGCCTGGCTCGCTCCGCCTCACTCTGGACTCAAGGCGGCACCTTCATGATTTCTCCCCTTTATCGCTGCGTGGCGTTACTCGCCGGTGTCCTGCTGACGATCAACAGTCACGCGGGCATTGTGCTCAATACCACGCGAATCATTTATCCCGCACAAGACAAGGAAGTCAGCTTCGGTGTGCACAACACCGGCAGCGCGGAAATTCTCTTGCAGAGCTGGCTTGAACCTAACGTGGACAATCCCGATCCGGGCAGACTTCCCTTTGTTGTCACCCCGGCGCTGGCCCGGATGGCGGGCGATGGCAAACAGTTGCTGAGGATTATCTACGCGGGCACCGATATGCCTCGGGACCGTGAGTCAGTGCTTTGGCTCAATGTGCAGGAAATTCCTCAGGCCGCGCCGGAAAACTCATTACAGGTCGCTATCCGCCAGCGAATCAAAGTGTTCTTCCGCCCCGAGGGTTTGCAGGGCGACCCCGCCAAGGCTGCGCAGACCTTGCGGTGGCGGCTCGGGCCGGACGTACTGGTGGTGGAAAATCCAGGGGCCTTTTACGTGTCCATGGTGAAAATCCAGTTACGCCAGGGCGCCCGGACACTGCTTGGCAAAGACAGCCAGATGATCGCGCCGGGGCAGAGCGTGCAGATCCCTTTCGAGCACCGGCCCAAGGTGGCGGCCACGGACCTGAGTTTCATCAGCATCAATGACTTCGGGGGCCAGGACGCTTATCGCGCCCGTCTGAACGCAGAGCAGACCGTGCAGGCGGTCAAGGCCGAACCGCGTTAGCCCAATAAAACCTGATGTATCCGTTTACGAGCCTCGCCCTGCGGCGGCTCTGTCGTCATGCGTGTGCGTGAAAGGATCTCGCTACCCGCGCAATGCCTGAATCGAGTGAAACCGCTAATGGAATGGCTATATCTGAAAACCAGGGAGTTCACCCCGGCACCTGTGCCACGCATGGCCTGTGCCACCATGTCGAGCATCATCTTGGCAGGCGGATTGATGAGTGGCGCGCTGCTGCTTTTTGCGCCGCTTTCCTGGGCGGCTGACCGCCGTGACGCGCCCGCCGTGAAGTTCAATACGGCGTTTATTCAAGGCAGCGATCAGCCTCCCGAACTCACCGAGTTCCTGAAGGCCAACAGCGTGCTGCCCGGTTCTTATCGGGTCGACATCTACGTCAATCGTGCATTGAGCGGGCGGCGCGACATCACCTTCAGCCAGAACCCCGTTTCTGGCCGTGTCGAGCCTTGCCTGACGCTGCCGATGTTGCAGGCGTTCGGTCTGGATCTGGAGCGACTGCAAGCCTCGGCACCGCCGCAGCAGGCGGAGCAAAGCTGTTTTGATCTGTCCCGGATCGAGTTTGCCCGTGTCGACTATCAGCCTAATGCGCTGCGCCTGAGTATCAGCGTGCCGCAAGTCTTGATGACGCGCAGTGCCAGAGGCTTCGTTGCACCTGAGCTCTGGGATGCGGGCGAGCCGGTGGGGTTCGCGAACTACAGCTTCAATGCCAGCCGCCGCCGGAATCAGCGGGAGGAGGCCGACCAGTATTACCTGGGGTTGCGCAATGGCGTGAACCTTGGCGCGTGGCGTCTGCGCAACGAGTCCTCCCTGGTTTACGGCGATGACCAGCCGTATCGCTTTCGCAGTAATCGCACCTTTGTGCAGCGCGACGTCAGCGCGCTGAAGAGTCAGTTGACCCTGGGCGAAACCTTCACGGATTCCCGGGTGTTCGACAGTGTGCGGTTCAGAGGTGCCGCGCTCGCCTCTGACGACGGGATGCTGCCCGACAGCGAACGCATCTTTGCGCCGACCATTCGCGGCATCGCTGAAACCAATGCCGCAGTAGAAGTGCGGCAGAACGGGTTTCTGCTGTACAGCGGCAACGTTTCGCCGGGGCCTTTTGAGATCACGGACATCTACCCCAGCGGCTCGAACGGCGACCTGCAAGTCACGATCATCGAAGCTGACGGGCGACGGCGCGCGTTCACCCAGGCCTATGCGTCGCTGCCGATCATGGTGCCGGAAGGTGCGTTGCGCTTCAGTCTGGCGGCGGGGCAAGTGGACGACAACGGCAGCGATCGACAAACACCGACCTTTGCCAGCGCAGCGTTGATCTACGGTGCGTCAGAGCGGATCACTGGTTTTGGCGGCCTGCAAGTTGCCGAGGATTATCAGGCCAGCAATGTCGGCGCGGGGGTGAATACGGGGTTCGGCGCGCTGTCCGCCGACGTGACGCAGTCGATCAGCGAGGTGCGTCGCCAAAGCAGTGTCGGCCAGAGCCTGCGCCTGCGTTACGTCAACACCCTGGACGTGACCGACACCACCCTGGCCATCGCCGGTTATCGGTATTCAACCGAGAAATACCGGACCTTGAGCGAGCATGTCGATGAGCTGGCCGGCCCTGCCGACCGTTTTTCCGCCGGTCGCGCCAAAGACCGTTTCGAGCTCAACGTCACCCAGACATTCCCCGGGCAGTCCGGCAGCCTGGGCCTGACCGCTTCGGAGCAGCGTTACTGGAACCTGCCCGGCAAGACGCGCCAGTTTTACCTGTCCTGGAATGCGGCGTGGCGCAGCCTCAGTTACAGCCTGTCTCTGGAAAGCAATCGCGAGGTGGGCGGTTCCGGACGAGACGAGAGTGACCGGCGCATTGCCTTGAGCATGACCTTACCCTTGGGTTCAAGCCCCGGTTCCTCGCGTCTGTCATTCAACGGCGTGCGGGACACATCAGGGGACTACAACGCGCAAGTGGGCCTCAACGGTCAGGTGCTGGAGCAGCGCAACACGTTTTATTCGGTTCAGGTCGGGCAGGACAGCAGCTCCGGCAGCTTCGGTTCCGGCAAAGTCAGCACCACGACGTCGTTTGGTCGTTTCGAGGCCGGCTACAGCCAGGGCCGAGACTACGATGCGTTCAGCGTTGGCGCGGCAGGGTCGTTGGTGGCGCATGAGGGCGGTATCAATCCTGGCCAATCCCTGGGGGAAACCTTTGCCCTCATCGAAGTCCCTCAGGTCAGCGGCGCCCGGCTCACCAGTTTCAACAACGTCGAAACCGGCGCCAACGGCTATGCCGTGCTGCCCTACGCACAGCCGTATCGCACCAACTGGATCACCCTCGACACGCGGCGGTTGGGCGCCGATGTCGATCTGGATCATGCCATTACCCAGATCGTGCCTCGCCGTGGCGCCATGCCGGTGGTGCGGTTCAAGGCAGCGGTGGGGCGGCGCGTGCAGTTCCGGTTGCTGCGCGCGGATGGCAGCAAGGTGCCCCTGGGGGCCAGTGTCGAGAGCGCGGATGGCAAGTCGTTGGCGGTGGTCGATCCCACGGGCCATGCCTTGGTGCTCAGTGAGCAGGACAGCGGCGAGCTGACGGTCAAGTGGGCCGACACGCTATGCCGGGCCACGTACGCCTTGCCCGCCAAAGATCCCAAGCGCGCCTATGAGCGCGTCACGGTGAGGTGCCAATGAATCGCCCCATTCTGTTGATCGTGTTGGTTTATCTGATCCTGACCGCGCTGATTTCGTGGCCCGGCCTGAAAGCGTTTGGCGCGGTTTCCCTGACTGGCACGCGGTTGATCTTCGACGGGCGCTTTCCTGAGACCAGCATCGTGGTCACCAACCACAGTGCCCATCAAACGCTGATTCAGGCCTGGCTGACGGATGCCCGCGACGAAGAGGGTAACCCTGGCCAGACCCGCAGCGACCTGCCGTTCGTGCTCACGCCCCACCTGTCGCAACTGGACGGGCACGGCAGGCAGACGTTGCGCGTGCTGTATCAGGGTGAAGGCATGCCTCGGGACAAGGAGTCATTGCTGCACCTGTACGTGCTGGAAATCCCCCGGCGCGAGCAAGGCAAAAACCAGCTGAGCATTGCCGTGCGCCGCCGCATCAATGTGTTCTATCGGCCCGACAGGCTGGCGGGCGATCCGGCTGAAACAGCGAGTCTGCTGCGCTGGACACTGTCCGCGCACAGCGGGTTGCGTGTCGAGAATCCCACGGCCTTTCATGCCGCACTCCTTGACGTGAAGCTCGATGGCGTCGAACTCACGGATCACCTGCTGCTGGCGCCGGGCGCCAGCCAGACGTTTGCCCCCGCGCCGGGAGGGCGACGCGTGTCGTTCAGCGCGCTTACCGACTACGGCGCGCCTCGTGCCTATTGCGCCCATGTGAAGGCAGGCGAGCCGTTCAGCGCTCGTTTGCTCAATCCAGTTCCTCAACCGCTAAAGGAATGCTGACCATGAATACTCCCCAACGCCCTCGCTGGTGTCAGCTGTTGTTCGTGGCCGTGTTGTTGAGCCCGGCCAGCTGCTTCGCTCTGGTGTGCAAAACCCAGGGCTCAGGCCAGACGCTGATTCGCGACGATCTGGACAGCAGCGTGGCGATTGCCGCCACGCTGCCCGATGGCGACATTGTCTGGCGTTCGCCGCGTCACGACATCCATGTCGAATGCGCCAAGGACGGTACACCTGGGGTTCAGGAAGAAATCTTCGTTTACCTGAACCCCGACAATCTGCAGATCGGCCAGGGCATTCGCGCAGGCTTGACGCTGGGCGGCGTGGATTATCTGCAAAGCGGCGGTCGGATCGCTACCGGTCAGTTTTTGCCGGTGTGCCATGAGGCAGAGGCCGATATCGATGCTTGCCCCAAGGCGATTTTCAATCTGGGATTTTCGGTGTTCATCCAGAAATTCGGGCCGACCCCACCGTCCGGGGTAGCCAGTGACTTGCAGGACTATCGGCTCTTCCAGCTCGACAGCCTTTCCGGGCCCAATCCACTGCCTGGCCACACGTTCAGTTACCTGATCAACAACTTGTCCGGGCTGCGCTTTGTGGCGTGTGACGCCCAGTTACAGGTCGTGCCGGAGACTGTCGAGTTCGGCACCATTGCCATTGCGCGCGTGGGAGTAGGCAACGTCATTGATCGCCGACCGTTTTACCTGACCACCCGGCGATCCTGTGATTCACCCTTCAGCCTCGGGGCGCGTTTCAGGGCCGTCACGGGAACAGTGTCCGGGGATTTCCTGGTTCCGGCGGCCAATAACGGGGTAGGTATTCGTATCGTCAATGGTCTGGGCGGCACGATCCTGCGGTACAACGAGCCGTTCCATCTGGCCGATATGCTCGGGGACACGCAAACCGCGAGTGTCGGCTTCAACGCAGAATTGGTGTGGCAAACCTCAGCCCCCAAAGCCGGGCCGTTCGAAGCGGAGGTGATGGTGGATTTGTTTTATAAATAGCGTCAGCCGATGAGAGGTGAGGAAGGCGACAGGCGGGTCACGAGGGATTCAGGTATGCTGCGCGGCCGTTCGACGACCGAATCCCCATTTCTGGAGCCTTCCATGACTTCTGCTGACCAAACACCCGCTCCCGAAACCGTCGTCGATGAGTCGGCCACCGAAAAGAAGGCGGCGATTCCAGCGTTCAGCTTCCCGTTCAAGCCTGCGGATTTCGCGCAGACCAAGAACGATCAGCCCTGGTATCAGCAGTCGAACAAATCCGGCCACCACAAAACCCCTGGCGTCGCCCCGCATGGCACGCGCAAGACCATGGGTAAGCGTTGATTGCCAAGTGTTAGAGGGTGGCGTGTTGCTGGTGGCGCGCAAGCAGTGCGCCAGCGACGGTGAGCGTCGCCGGCAGATCATTGCAGGGGATTACTTTTTCGGCGTTGGGGTGAGCGTGTTCCACTCCGTCACCGTTGCCTTTTTACTATGGCGGTTGTACAGGCACAGCTCGGTGCCCGGCTGATTTTTCATGTGAGGCTGGGGGTAGCGGCCTTCGAGCATCATGGCCTCATAGCCCACGCTGTCATCGAAGCCTGCCTTGCCCAAAGGTTTGACGCTTTTGAGCTGGCTGGCCTTGATGCAGCTGTCCACCACGGTCTTGTCCAGTGCTTTCCAGGCATCGGTGCTGGAAGCATTGGCCTGGCCGACGAAGGCGACCAAGGCGATCAGTAACGCGCTAGACGGTTTCATGTCCATTTCCATTGGCATTGTCGGGGTGAGAATTATGCCAGACAGGGGCTGGTCATTTCCCGACGCTGCACATAGCGCATCCCGGCTTTCTCATAGAGTCGTCGAGCGGCCAGGTTATTTTCGATCACGTTGAGGTCTACCGCGCCTTCACCGCGCAGGCTAAACGTGGTGAACGCTTGATTGAGCAGCGCCAGCCCGACTCCCTGGCGTCGAGCGCGTGGATGGACAACCAGATCCTTGATAAACGCGCTGGTACAGCACTGAATGACGCCCGCCAGTTGCGGGCCATTCCAGAGGCTGTAACAGAGGGCTGGATCGAACTCGGGATCGTTTTCAAAGGCGCGCAACCAGTCTGAATAGGCCGGCACGCTGCCGCCGCCGTTTTGATAACCCAGGGTCAGCAACTGATGGATCTGCACCGCGTCCCTGATTGAAAAACCTTCACGGATCGCGGTGTGAGCACGGTTATCGACCCGCTCCTGAGGCCCTAGATCCCGACGCATCAGCCAGCAATGCCGGTCCGACTGGTCGATGGGTTGAGCAGGAAGCCGGGTGCGCAGGCTCTGCCAGATCAGTGCTGACGGGCGTGAACCGCGCGTGCTGCCGTGATCAAACATTTGGTCAGCTCAGGGGACGAGAATTTGGTCAGTACGGCATTGGCACCTGCCGCCTGGGCTTTTTCGCTGTTCATCGCGCTGTCCAGCGAGGTGTGCAGGAGCACATAAAGATCGTTGAAATCGGGGGTCTCGCGCAAGGTTCGCGTGAACGCATAGCCGTCCATCTCGGACATTTCGATATCCGAGACCACTACGTTGATTTGCGCGGGCGAACCTTGCAGTTCCAGCAGCACATCAATCGCTTCCTTGGCGCTGCGGGCCGTGTGGCAGTCGATGCCGAGGTTACGCAGGGTAATCAGCGATTGCTGCAGGGCCACCTGACTGTCATCGACCACGAGGATTCGCGCGGCGGCCAGCAATTCGGCCTCTTCCATCGTCAAGGCATCCGGATCGACAACGATCTGCGCCGGTGCGATGGCGTGGATGACTTTCTCGATATCGAGCACCTGCACCAACACACCGTCAACCTGTGTCACGCCGGTGATGAATGATTTGCTGCCAGCGCCAAAGGGCGGCGGGCGGATGTCAGTGGTCAGGCAATGGATGATCTTGCTCACGGCCTGAACATGCAGGCCCTGCTTGGACCGGCTCACGTCCGTGACGATCAGGCAGCCGCCGTCCGGGTCCACCAGGGGTTGCTCGCCAATGGCGCGACTGAGATCGATCACTGACAACGCGGCGCCACGCAACGTTGCCACGCCTTTGACGTGGGGGTGCGATTCAGGCAGCCGGGTCAGGGCGGGGCAGGGGATGATTTCGCTGACCTTAAGCAGGTTGATTGCCATCAGCTTGCCGCTGCGCAATGTGAACAACAGCAGCGAGAGGGAGTCTGCGCGGACGTTCTGGGAGGACATATGAACCTTCTGGCCTTAGGTGTCTCGCTGCAATCGGCAGCAAACAGCTTTCTATGGAGGGTATCGACCTGTGACACGCTCGCTTTAGGATTTTTCTGCGAAAAACACAGAAATCGTTGTGGCTCTCCAGGCGAACAGCTCACTGTCATGACGCGTAATGCGTTCATAGTCAAAAGGACTGCTTAAAGTCATTATGACCTTTCAAGTGAAGTTGTCATTATGACCTTTGGTACTCCAGGTCACTGATTTTATTGAGATAACCAGGTGGCACGAATTCTGATACAGCAAGGTACATCTAATAAAGCCCTGCGTGCCTGGAGTACCCATGTTGAAAGCCTCGGATCGTGCCATTGTCAAAGCCACCGTGCCACTGCTCGAAAGTGGCGGCGAAGCACTGACCACTCACTTCTACCAAAAAATGCTGTCGGAATATCCTCAAGTACAACCGTTGTTCAACCCGGCCCACCAGGCCAGCGGTGCCCAGCCAAAGGCACTGGCCAACGGTCTGCTGATGTACGCCCGGCACATTGATGAGCTGGAGCAACTGGGTGACTTGCTCGCCAAAATCATCAATAAACACGTTGCGCTGCAAATCCTTCCCGAGCACTACCCGATTGTCGGCACTTGTCTGCTGCGCGCCATTGCCGAAGTCCTGGGTGAGGACATTGCCACCGAAGAGGTCCTGCAAGCCTGGGGTAACGCCTATCAGCAACTGGCGGACATCTTGATCGGTGCCGAACGCGCCGTTTACGATGAAAAGGCCCAGGCTCCAGGCGGCTGGCGCGGGACCCGTGAATTCAAGCTGGCGGCCAAGGTGGTGGAAAGTGACGAAATCACTTCGTTCTACCTCAAGCCTGCGGACGACGGTCCGGTTCTGGCGTTTACGCCCGGTCAATACCTGGGCTTGCAGTTGTTCATCGGCGGCATCGAGATGCGTCGCAACTATTCGCTGTCAGCGGTCCCCGGCGAAGGGCAGTACCGAATCAGTGTCAAGCGCGAGCCCCATGGCAAGGTGTCCAACTATCTGCACGATCAGGTGCAGATCGGTGACAGTCTTCAGGTGTTCACGCCGTCCGGGGAGTTCGTGCTCACGACCAGTGACAAGCCACTGGTACTGATCAGCGGCGGGGTAGGGATCACGCCCACCCTGGCGATGCTCGAATCCGCGCTGGCCACGTCACGTCCGATCCATTTCATCCACTGCGCGCGCAATGGTGGCGTGCATGCTTTCCGTGGTTGGGTCGATGACCTGGCGGCCCGTCATCCGCAACTCAAGCGCTTCTACTGCTACGACGAAGACGACGGCGTCAGTCCAGCGGCCGATGCCTTGGGTTTGCTCGACCAGGCCCAACTGGAGCAATGGCTGCCAGAGGATCGCGATCTGGATGCGTACTTCCTCGGTCCCAAGGGATTCATGGCGGCCATCAAACGCCAGCTCAAGCTTGCCGGTGTTCCAGAAAAGCAAAGCCGCTTCGAGTTCTTCGGTCCAGCCTCTGTTCTTGAGTAAGCTGCGACAAAGCGTCGCATCCTTCTATATATAGAAGGATGCACTGCGACAAAAAGCCGCATCCTTCTATATATAAGAAGGATTCGGCTTTTCGCGTTTCAGAGGGGGGGGCCGTATGCCGAGTACTGATGCCGGTTGTGCATGAAGATTTTTTTACGATTGCCTGACGTGGGTCATGGTGCCGAACACCATCTGGACGCTAAATACACCCGTATGGCGGGTACAGGCTTGAGTTGTCCGGCAGTGCCCTTGATTATCCCGAGCGATCGGGCCGTTGTGCATTTACACTCTCGTGGTTGAGAACCCACGACTAGCTCCAATGGGCCCAGGCATGGATTGAACGATCCATATGGACACCCTGACAAAAGGTATGTGAATGAGCGACAACATGTTGTACCTGAGACGCGAGAAACGCTTTCTGGTTTTGCTGGGCATCATCTGCCTGGCCCTGATCGGTGGTGCTTTGTACATGCAGGTCGTACTGGGCGAGGCGCCATGCCCGCTGTGTATCCTGCAACGCTATGCGCTGCTGCTCATCGCCATCTTTGCCTTCATTGGCGCCGCAATGCCGGGCAGCCGCAGTATCACGATCTGCGAAGCACTGGTGACCCTGAGTGCTGTCGGTGGGATCCTTGCCGCTGGCCGTCACGTTTACATCCTTTCCAACCCCGCCGCGAGCTGTGGCATTGACGTGCTGCAACCGATCGTCGATGGGCTGCCTCTGGCGCTGGTCTTTCCGCTGGGATTTCAGGTCAGCGGTTTCTGCACGACCCCTTATCCGCCGGTGCTCGGTTTATCACTGGCCCAATGGGCGTTGGTAGCCTTCATCCTGACTGCGGTGCTGGTTCCCGTCGGCATCCTGCGTAACCGCCGTAAAGGTCACGGTTTTCAAGGCCTGTAAGGCAAGACGCCCCGCTGAAACGGGGCGTTTTATTTGTGAAAATCCTGTCATTGTCAGGTGATTGTTACGTATTCCGAAACAAACTGTTGCTAAATAAAGCATAGTCATAAAAAACTTACATATCTACAATCCCCGCACTTACCGCTTCGGTCCAACGAGTGATAAGCAGTTTCGAGGTCCACAAGCGTCTCTTCGCACGCTGTGAAGGCAGCGCTCTGCGCCCTCTGTTTGCACTCGAAATGTCCGCGCCAAAGGGATTTGGCCTGCAAAACAGGCCCGATGCCACCATTCAAACAAGAAACTCAAGATAACGTCGGATTTGTCGTTACGCTTGCATGCGTCCTGACAGGGCCCTGTTCAATCCAAAAATATGCCAGCACCGGCGGGCTTTAGTGTTGGCGGTCGAAAACCAATTGCACTGCGCAAGCTGCTTTTGCTTTTAGAGGTCGTGAGATGAGTAAAAAAAGGTACCCCAGGTTTTTTGGCTTCTTGGCCCTTTTCAGCATGCTTTTGCTCAGTGGTTGCGAGGGTGTTCCTCTGCTTGATCCGAAAGGACAGGTCGGGATGGACGAGCGAAACCTGATTATCACCGCCACACTGTTGATGCTGATTGTCGTGATTCCGGTCATTTTCATGACCATTATCTTCGCCTGGAAATATCGCGCATCGAACACAAAAGCGACGTACACGCCTGACTGGTCGCACTCCACGAAGATCGAAATCGCTGTATGGGGCATCCCGCTTGCCCTGTTGATCGTCCTGGGCTACATCACCTACGTGTCTACTCACGCTCTCGATCCGTATCGCCCTATCGATTCCGACGTCAAGCCGGTGACGATCGAGGTGATCGCTATGGACTGGAAGTGGGTATTCATCTACCCCGAGCAGGGCATCGCGACCGTCAACAAGATCGTGTTCCCGGCCAACACACCGGTCAATTTCAAAATCACTTCTGACTCGGTCATGAACTCGTTCTTCATTCCAGGTCTGGGCGGGCAGGTGTACGCCATGGCGGGCATGCTGACCAAGCTGCACCTGATCGCCAACGAGAACCATGAATTCAACGGTATCTCCGCCAACTACAGCGGTGCAGGTTTTACCGGCATGAAATTCAAGGCGATCTCGACGTCTCAGGCTGACTTCGACGCCTGGGTCGCTGACGTGAAGAATTCACCTAAAAAGCTTGAAACGGCTGAATACGCAGCCTTGCTCAAGCCAAGCGAACGTAATCCCGTCGAGCTCTACTCCAAGGTCACTCCGAACCTGTTCCAGATCGTCATCGATAAGTATGAAGGTATGAAACCAGGCAAGGCGAACCCTCACGAGCAGGAAGGTAACGCTCACGAGCAGGCAGAGCATGCCGGTATGGAAGGGATGGACATGGGTAAGCATTCAGCTGCTGGGGCAGAGGAGTAAACGATGTTTGGTAAATTAAGTCTGGACGCGATACCGTTCCACGAACCGATAGTCATGATTACGCTGGCGATGATCGCGCTCGGCGGCATCGCGTTGATCGCGGCGATCAGCTACTTCAAGAAGTGGACCTATCTGTGGACCGAATGGCTGACCTCTGTCGACCATAAAAAAATCGGTGTGATGTACATCGTCGTCGCCATGGTCATGCTGCTGCGTGGTTTTGCCGACGCAGTCATGATGCGTACTCAACTGGCGATGGCCACCAACGGCTCGGAAGGCTATCTGCCTCCTGAGCACTATGACCAGATCTTCACCGCTCACGGTGTGATCATGATCATCTTCATGGCGATGCCATTCTTCACCGGCCTGATGAACATCGTCGTGCCGTTGCAGATCGGTGCCCGTGACGTTGCGTTCCCGTTCCTGAACTCCCTGAGCTTCTGGTTGCTGGTGTCCGGCGTGATTCTGGTCAACCTGTCCCTGGGCGTCGGCGAGTTCGCACGTACCGGTTGGGTTGCCTATCCACCTCTGTCTGAACTGGGCTACAGCCCGGGCGTGGGGGTCGATTACTACATCTGGGCGCTACAGCTATCGGGACTCGGGACGACACTCACGGGTGTCAACTTCCTGGTCACCGTGCTGAAAATGCGTACGCCTGGCATGAAGTTGATGGAAATGCCGATCTTCACCTGGACCTGCACCTTCGCCAACATCCTGATCGTGGCTTCGTTCCCGATCCTGACGGCGACGCTGGCCCTGCTCACGCTTGACCGCTACATGGACTTCCACATTTTCACGAACGAGTTGGGTGGTAACCCGATGATGTACGTGAACCTGTTCTGGGCATGGGGTCACCCTGAGGTTTACATTCTGGTGCTTCCGGCATTCGGTGTGTTCTCCGAGGTCATCTCCACGTTCTCCGGTAAACGTCTGTTCGGTCACAAGTCGATGATCTTCGCCAGCGGCGGGATCACCGTGCTGGGCTTCATGGTCTGGCTGCACCACTTCTTCACCATGGGTTCGGGTGCCAACGTCAACGCCTTCTTCGGGCTGGCGACGATGCTCATTGCGATTCCGACGGGTGTGAAGCTGTTCAACTGGCTGTTCACGATCTACCAGGGCCGTCTGCGCTTCACCGCGCCGGTTCTCTGGACCCTGGGCTTCATGATTACCTTCTCGATCGGCGGCATGACCGGCGTTCTGTTGGCAATCCCGGGTGCTGACTTCGTGCTGCACAACAGCCTGTTCGTTATCGCTCACTTCCACAACGTCATCATCGGCGGTGCGGTCTTCGGTTACATCGCTGGCTTTGCGTTCTGGTTCCCTAAAGCGTTTGGCTTCAAGCTGAACGAAAACTGGGGCAAGGCTGCCTTCGGTTTCTGGATCACCGGCTTCTTCGTTGCGTTCATGCCGCTGTACTTCCTGGGCTTCCTGGGCATGACCCGTCGTTTGAACAGCACCGATAACCCTGAGTGGAACCTGTATCTGCACATCGCCTTCTGGGGCGCGATGCTGATCGCTTGTGGTATTGCCTGCCAGTTGATCCAGCTGTACGTCAGTATCCGTGATCGCAAGCAGAACATGGACGTGACCGGTGACCCTTGGAATGGCCACACCCTGGAATGGTCCACTTCGTCGCCACCGCCGTTCTACAACTTTGCTGAACTGCCGAAAGCCAACGAGATCGATGCATTCACCGCGAACAAGCGTGCGGGCACGGCGTACGCCGTACCGGCTCACTACTCCGACATTCACATGCCTAACAACACCGCCACTGGCGTGGTGATGGGTCTGCTGTTGACGGTGTTCGGATTTGCCATGATCTGGCACATCTGGTGGTTGGCGATCGCCAGCCTGGTGGGGACCATCGCTTCCTTCGTGATTCACGCCGCACGTGACGACCAGGGCTACCATGTTCCGGCCGCAGACGTTGCACGTATCGAAGGTGAGCAGCACAAAGTCCTCGTGGCTAACGGCGCATACACTCCTGTCAATTCCACACTGGAACAGGTTTAAACATGTCGAACTTAGTATTGAATCCGGGAGATGCCCACGGTCACGACCACGGGCATGATCACCACGACGCAGGAGCCATGACCGTCTACGGTTTCTGGCTCTACCTGATGACCGACTGCGTGTTGTTCGCCTCCTTTTTCGCGACCTACGCAGTGCTGGTCGGTAACGTGGCTGGCGGGCCTTCGGGCCACGACATCTTCGAACTGCCGTTCGTGCTGGTCGAAACTGCTTTCCTGCTGTTCAGTAGTATCACTTATGGCTTTGCCATGCTTGGGCTGCACAAGGGCAAGAAGAATCAGGTGCTGGGCTGGTTAGCCCTGACCTTCCTGTTCGGTGCCGGCTTTATCGGCATGGAGATCTTCGAGTTCCACAAGCTGATCTCCGAAGGCTTCGGTCCTAACCGTAGCGGCTTCCTGTCGGGCTTCTTCGCGCTGGTTGGCCTGCACGGCCTGCACGTGACGAGCGGTCTGATCTGGATGGGCATCATGATGTATCAGGTCAAGACTCGCGGCCTGACAGCGACCAACGCCACACGCCTGAGCTGCCTGAGCCTGTTCTGGCACTTCCTGGACGTGGTCTGGATCTGCGTCTTCACCGTTGTTTATCTGATGGGAGTCCTCTGATGGCTAACGCACATATCCACGCTGAAGAAGCCGGTCACGGCAGCGTCAGGTCTTACGTTATCGGCTTTGTTCTGTCGGTCATCCTGACGGGTATTCCGTTCTGGCTGGTGATGAACCCGGTCATGTCCAAGACCGCGACGTTGTGGACCATTCTGGTGTTTGCAATTGTCCAGGTCTTCGTTCACCTGGTGTATTTCCTGCACCTGGATCGCTCGGCAGCGCAGCGCAACAACGTGATCTCCTTTGCTTTTGCCGGGTTGGTCATTGTCCTGTTGGTTGGTCTCTCGTTGTGGATCATGTTCAGCATCCACACCGTCATGATGGCGCACTGAGGAAACCTGAATGTCCCTTAAGCACTTTATCCAAATCACCAAACCGGGGATCATTTTCGGTAACGTGCTTTCGGTGGCAGGTGGCTTCTTTCTGGCTTCCAAAGGGCAGATCGACTTTGGCCTGTTTCTGGCCGCAGTCATCGGCACTTCGCTGGTTGTCGCGTCCGGTTGCGTGTTCAATAACTGCATCGACCGTGACATTGACGTGAAGATGGAGCGCACCAAGAACCGCGTTCTGGTGCAAGGTCTGGTTTCCTTGAAACTGGCCTTGCTCTACGCGACCGTCCTGGGGGTTGTCGGTGTTGGCCTGCTGTATACCAGGGCCAACCCGCTGGCGGCGTTGTTTGCGGTCATCGGCTTTGTGATTTATGTCGGCTTTTATAGCCTGTACCTGAAGCGCAAATCGGTGCACGGCACCCTGGTGGGCAGTCTCTCGGGGGCCATGCCTCCGGTGATCGGTTACGTCGCGGTCAGCAACAGCTTCGACTTTGCGGCCCTGACGCTGCTGGTGATGTTCAGCCTGTGGCAGATGCCGCACTCGTACGCCATTGCGATCTTCCGTTTCAATGACTACCTGGCCGCCAAGATTCCGGTCCTGCCGGTCGAGCGCGGTATTCTGGTCGCCAAGCGCCACATCCTGATGTACATCCTGGCGTTCCTGGTCGCCACCCTGATGTTGACCGTCGGCGGTTACGCTGGCCTCAACTACATGGCGGTTGCGGCGGCCATGGGCATGTACTGGCTGTACATGGCCTGGAAAGGCTACAAGGCGGTGGATGACATCGTCTGGGCACGCAAGCTGTTCGTCTTCTCCATCTTCACCATCAGTGCCTTGAGCGTGATGATGTCGCTGGACTTTCAGGTAACCAAAGAGTTGTTGGTGACTTACGCCTTCTGATTCCAGGCCCGCCTGAACGATAAAACCCCGTTGCTCGGTTGAGGAACGGGGTTTTTTTATGGCGCAACCGGGGGAGTGCACCCTGTGGCCTTCCAGGCCGGGGGTGATGAGGCAGTGAACCCCAGCGGTTATGACACCTGAATGGAGACAACAGGACACTGTTTTCCAGTAACCGAGGGATTCAAACCATGACAAAGGGGGGTTATTTGCAGCATGATGTATCCGTTTTGTAGGTAACTGGTGTCTGGTCTGTAGGACCGCGCCATCGAAAGGCTTCGAAATTGAATTTATGACCGACGAAAATATTTCAGAACAAAAAAAGGCAATGGATACGCCGCCGCTCGTATCGATTATTGCCCCTTGTTACAACGCCGAAAAATTCCTCGAAGACGCGATGGCCAGTATCTTCGCGCAGGATTATGGAAATTTTGAGGTCATTGTTGTCGATGACGGTTCGACCGATAACAGTTACGCAATGTTAGAGGCGCTCCAGGCCCGTTATCCGTTCCAGCTCTACCGGCAAGCGAATCAAGGCGTGAGCGCTGCACTCAATCACGGCCTCAAGTATGCAAAAGGCGTGTACGTCTCCACGCCAGACCTGGACGACATCATGCTGCCATCCTCAGTGCGTATCCGCGCTGAGTATCTGGACAAACATCCCCATGTGGGCTGCGTGGGCGCGCTGATCATCTACATGGACAGCGAAGGCAATAACACCAAGTTCCAGAAGTTGAAGGAAATCAAACACTTCGATTTCGACGAGATACTCAGTGACGCCATCGTGGTGGGCGCGCCGGTGTCGTTGTATCGGATGGACGCCCTGAAGGCTGCGGGCCTCTACGATCCCGATATCAGGGTTCAGGATTTCCAGATGACCTTGAAAATTGCCCACCTGGGTTATGGCATTGACGTCCTGCCCGTCAGCGTGACCCGTTATCGACGCCATCCCAACAACCTTTCGCGCAAATACAAAGTGCTGCTGGATGCCGATCTACAGACCATAGCGCCCTATCTCGCGCATTCCGCCTATCAGAGCGGCCGCACGGCCATTCTTAACAAGGCACTTAAATACGCCGTAGTCACCGATAAAAAACATGCCTGGAGCCTGTTGCGCTCGATCCCCATGCGGCACTTCAACATGACGACCTTCCGTCGCTTCAAGCGTTTTCTCCTGCACCGCCAAAACAGTTAAACGCTACTGGTTCGATTCCCCCGTTACTTCATTTGCAGATAGTTATGAAACTCCTCGACCTGTTGAAAAAGAGAACCACCCGTAAACGCTTGCGCAGGATGGACAAGCTGGAACGAGCTCCGGAAAAAATCAGGCTGGAATACCCGCGTTACTCCATCGGGGTGGGCACCTACGGCATCCCTGAAGTGTTCGAATTTGGCGACGACACTGTTTTGCAAGTGGGCTCCTATACCTCCATTGCCGGTGGTGTGCGAATTCTCCTCGGCGGGGAGCATCGCACCGACTGGCTCACCACTTATCCATTCCCGGCCATGATGAGTGGTCTGGAAGACATCAAGGACTACTCGCCCAGCAAGGGCGACGTGGTGATTGGCAGCGACTGCTGGATTTGCACCGATGCGATGATACTTTCCGGCGTGACGATTGGGCACGGCGCCATCGTCGCTGCAGGCGCCGTTGTGACTCGGGACGTCGCACCGTTTGCGGTGGTTGGCGGCAACCCGTGCAAGTTCATCCGCTGGCGCTTCGAAGAAGAGGTGCGGGAGTTGCTGCTGCAGACAGCGTGGTGGGACTGGCCGATGGAAGAGGTCAAATCCGTGGCCCGCCTGCTGAGTGGCTCTGACCTCGACGCCTTTCTGGAGTATGTCCGCCAGCGCAACGGATAAGCCCCATTCCGAAAACGGGCTTATCAGCAAGGCAGGCAACCCGGCGCAGGGTCCGCGGCCTGCCCGAATTCAATGCCCCTCGGTAAGACCTCATCTCACGGACAGCGGACTACTTCGCAAACAACTGTCCGATGTCCTTGAACGCCTTGAACTCCAGCGCATTGCCGCACGGATCAAACAGGAACATCGTCGCCTGCTCACCCACCTGGCCCTTGAAGCGCACATAAGGTTCGATCACGAACGGGATGCCTTGCGAACGCAAGCGCTCTGCCAGCACCTCCCAGTCTTCCCAGCTTAATACGACCCCAAAATGTGGGACGGGAACATCATGCCCGTCCACGGCGTTGGTATGAGCGGACTCCTGGGAAGCGGTCTTGGGGTGTTCGTGGATCACCAGTTGATGCCCGTAGAAATCGTAATCCACCCAATGCTCGCTGGAGCGACCTTCGGCGAAACCAAAGACATCGCTATAGAAGTGTCGGGCGGCAGCCAGGTCATAAACCGGAATTGCCAGATGAAAGGGAGAAAGGCTCACGGGAAGATCCTGTTATTAGGAGAACGGTTTATTTTAGATAGAAAGAAATTTATACAAAGCGGATATATTCGCTGCTCAGCTCAAATAATTTCGATCAACCGAGGCGTTCATGCTGCGAGAACTGAGAACATTTGTTGCCGTTGCACGGCATGGCACGTTCGCCGCCGCTGGCATGCACATAGGTTTGACTCAATCGGCGGTCAGCTCCCAGATCAAGAATCTGGAGCAGGCGCTGGGTGTGCGACTGTTCGACCGCACCGGCCGTCAGGCAACCCTCAACGCGGCTGGCATCCGCGCCTTGCCTCTGGCACGGGAAATGTTCGAGTTGTTCAGCCAGATGTCGATCCCGCAAGATCCCGATGAGTACCGTGGCGAAATGAGGATCGGCGCCATCGCCAGCGCCCAGACCGGTTTTCTGCCGCAGGCCCTGCTACGCCTGCGTCGTGCCGCACCCGCGGTAGACGCGAAGCTGGTGCCGGGCGTGTCTCTGGATTTGCTCAGTCAGGTGGATGCCGGGGACCTGGATATTGCCATCCTGATCCAGCCGCCCTTCGAGCTGCCCAAGGAGCTTTGCGTTCAGGTTCTGGAGACCGAGCCTTTTGTTTTGATCGTCCCACTGGATGTCGACGGCGATGACCCCCTGACGTTACTGGCCGAACAGCCTCAGGTGCGCTACGACCGTTCTTCGTTCGGCGGCCGACAGGTCACCCGGTTTCTGCGTGAACAGCGGATCGAGGTGCGCGTCGCGCTGGAACTGGATGAGCTGGACGCCATCGTCAAATTCGTCGAAAGCGGCCTGGGGGTATCACTTATTCCCCGGGCCGGTCTGTGGCTGGAGCGAGACGTAAAGCTGCGCGTCATCCCCTTGGGCGACCTGACCTTCCATCGCGAAGTGGTGCTCTTGATGCGCCGTAGCCAGCGGGATCTTCCCCTGCATCGCCTGTTCACTCGCTGCCTGTCGAAGGCCGATTCGCCGGATGAAAATTCGGTGCTGCCGTCCCCATGAACATCGCGGCAAGGTTTATGTGGATTTGAAGCCTCAGCGTGCGGATGATCTGGCAGAATACGGGCTTGGCCTGATTCGTCCAGGCAGCTGCTAATGACAGAGGGCGTTATGAGTCACGAAAGTATCAATTGGGACAAACTGGGTTTCGATTACATCAAAACTGATATGCGCTACCTCTCTCACTGGCGTGATGGCGCCTGGGACGAAGGCACACTGACCGAAGACAATGTCTTGCACATCAGTGAAGGGTCCACGGCGCTGCATTATGGACAGCAATGCTTTGAAGGCCTCAAGGCTTATCGCTGCAAGGACGGTTCGATCAACCTGTTCCGTCCTGATCAGAACGCCCTGCGCATGCAGCGCAGTTGCTCGCGTCTGTTGATGCCCCACGTCCCAACTGACGTGTTCATCGAAGCCTGCAAAAAAGTCGTCAAGGCCAACGAGCGCTTCATCCCGCCCTACGGTTCCGGCGGCGCGCTTTACCTGCGGCCGTTCGTGATCGGTGTGGGTGACAACATCGGCGTGCGTACCGCCCCCGAATTTATCTTTTCGATCTTCTGTATTCCGGTTGGCGCCTACTTCAAGGGCGGCCTGAAGCCGAACAATTTCGTGATTTCCGGTTACGACCGCGCAGCCCCCAACGGCACCGGCGCGGCGAAAGTCGGCGGCAACTACGCCGCCAGCCTGATGCCGGGCTCTGAAGCCAAGAAAAACCACTTTGCCGACTGCATCTACCTGGACCCGCAAACCCATTCGAAGATCGAAGAAGTGGGTTCGGCCAACTTCTTTGCCATTACTCAGGACGACGTATTTGTCACGCCCAAGTCTCCATCGGTATTGCCGGGTATTACCCGCCTGTCGCTGATCGAACTGGCGCAAAGCCGTCTGGGCCTGAAAGTCGTGGAAGGCGACGTGTTCATCGACCAGATCGCAGACTTCAAGGAAGCCGGTGCGTGTGGTACTGCTGCGGTCATCACCCCAATTGGCGGGATTTCCTACAAGGACAAGTTGCATGTGTTCTACAGCGAAACCGAAGTCGGCCCGGTCACTCGCAAGCTGTACGCTGAGCTGACGGGCGTTCAGTCCGGTGACGTTGAAGCGCCTCAGGGCTGGATCGTCAAGGTTTGATTTGAGCTGCTCAATAGCTTCGTGCGGCTAACCCGGCATTCATGCCGGGTTTTCTCACTGCGCAATGCCTGTGTTCGGCCGACCACACGTCGCAATCGTATTGTCTGGACGATTGGCGTTCCTGACACCGTGGGACCGGCTTTAGCCGGGAAGGGGGATTTTCAGGCGATGCAGATGCAGCGAATGCCCTGGCCTCTTCCCGGCTGAAGCCGGTCCCACGAGGTGAACAACAATTTCAGTGGTACAGCGCAATCACCGCAACCTTATTGCCCAGGCACCGCCAGCCAGTGCCCGACCACCGTCTGATACGTACCGGTGGCCTTGCTCAGATGCAGCCATTGATCCACAAAGCCCTTCCAGGTCGTGTCATCCCGAGGCAACAGGTACGCTTTCTCCCCATACTGCATGTACTGCGCCGGATTGATCGCGCAAAGCCCGGGCATGCGTTTTTGCTGGTACAAGGCCTCGGAAGCGTCGGTGATCATCACGTCAGCCTTTTTATCCAGCAGCTCCTGAAAGATCGTCTTGTTATCGTGAAACGCCAGTTGCGCCTTGGGCAAGTACGCGCGCACAAAGGCCTCGTTGGTGCCGCCCGCTGGTTCGACCAGGCGCACGGTGGGTTTATTGATCTGCTCAATGGTTTGATACAGCGCCTGGTCTTCGCACCGGGTCAGCGGGATCTTGCCGTCGATATCCAGCGTGTTGCTGAAGGACGCTTTCTTCTGACGCTCAAGGGTCACTGAAATACCGCCCATGCCGATGTCGCACTTGCCTGCGATCATGTCCGGCATCAGGGTTTTCCAGGTGGTGGGCACCCACTGGATTGTCACGCCGAGGCTTTGCGCCAGCGAACGAGCCATTTCGATATCGATCCCTTCGTACTCACCGTCTTCGCGCAGGAAGGTATACGGCTTGTAATCGCCGGTGGTGCACACCGACATTTGTCCGGTTTGCAGAACCTTGTCCAGATGAGACGCCGATGGCGCTTCGGCCAGAGCAAAGCCGGAAACGCTACACAACAGGGTCGCAACTGCGCTGTACTTAAGGGTTTTCATGCAGAGGTGCTCACTTCTGGCGATCGTAATCGTGAGGGATTGTTGTTGTAGCGCAGGGCTTCAACTCTCTGGCTTCCAGCTCAGCCGGGTTATCTCGATACTGCCGTCCCGGCTTTGCCGATAAACCGTGTAGGGCAGGGCAACGGTGTCCAGTACGACACAGACTGCGGCGTCGAGCAGCAAACCCGGCATGTTGTACCCGGACTGGCGTGTTTTTTCAGACTCCGGAGCCGGCGCGTTGAGCAGACAGAAGTCGTAATAAACCCCGCTGTAAACACGCGGTACGGTGGTGCAATAGGACTTTTCTCGAGTCAGTTCGCGGCTGGTGACGTCATCCCCGCGTACCACCGTATTGATGCTGCCACAGCCGCTCAAAGCCAGACACAGTACAAACAGACCTGCCACTTTCATTTAATGCATCCTTGCCGGAAAACCCTGAGCATAACGGTGCTTGGGCCTGGCGCGAACACTTTTCCCTACTGATGGGTTGGAAATAAAGCGGTTCGATATTTGCGCTTGAACATTTCGTAAAAAGGCGTAATGTTCACGACATGATTCTTGAACAGCTCAAAGCGGTCGGTAATGACACTCGCATGACCATCATGGAGTGGCTCAAAGATCCGCAAGCCCATTTCCCTCCCCAGGACCACGGTGATCCGGCGATTGGCGTGTGCATGTCGCATATCCAGCGCAAGGCCAGCCTGTCGCCGTCCTCGGCGTCGGCGCACCTGGCGATTTTGCAAAGGGCGGGGCTGCTTCAGGCAACACGAATCGGTAAATGGACCTACTTTCGACGTGACGAATCGGCCATCGACCAATTCGCCGCACGACTGAAAAACGAACTCTGATTTTTAGCCATACATTTCGTCATTATGCGGAATGATGAATCGAATAGAACCATTTGGAGCGAGTCCGCTCACATAAACATTCCTGGTTTCATTAGTTGAGGATCACACCATGAGCAACAAAACCATTTACGTACAAGCAGGTGGCGGTTACGAGCGGGTCACCATTGGCGACAGCGAAGTGCGGGCGCCGCAGGCGGGCGAAATCAGCGTGCGGTTGCGGGCCAACTCCCTGAACTACCATGACTTCGCGGTTGTCAGCGGCATGTGGGGCCCTAGCGAGGCGCGCATTCCCATGGCCGATGGCGCTGGCGAAGTCATTGCCGTGGGCGAAGGCGTCAGTGAGTTCAAGGTGGGTGATTCGGTCGTCAGCACGTTTTTCCCGGACTGGATCGACGGCACGCCATTGGTTGAAGGCTTTGTCAGCGTGCCCGGTGACGGCATCGACGGTTACGCGCGGGAGCAAGTAACCGCACGGGCTACCTCGTTCACCCTGGCCCCTGTCGGCTACAGCCATGCCGAGGCCGCGACGCTCACCACGGCGGGTTTGACTGCCTGGCGCGCCTTGATGGCCGACGATTCACTCAAGCCTGGCGATACCGTGTTGATTCAGGGCACCGGCGGCGTATCGATCTTCGCTTTGCAGTTTGCCAAGATGGCGGGCGCTACGGTTATCGCCACATCTTCCAGCGACGAGAAGCTCAGCCGCTTGAAAGCCATGGGTGCCGATCACCTGATCAACTATCGCAAGGACACTCAATGGGGTGAGACCGCACGCGCCTTGACCGGTGGCCGGGGTGTGGATCACGTCATCGAAGTGGGCGGGCCCTCGACACTGGAGCAATCGATGATTGCTGCGCGAGTAGGCGGGCATATTTCGGTGATTGGTATTCTGACCGGTGTCGCCGGGCAGCTTTCGTTTGTGCCTGCATTGGTCAAGCAATTGCGTTTGCAGGGCGTACTGGTGGGCAGCCGCACTCAACAGCAAGACATGATTCGTGCGATTAACGCCAATGGCATGCGCCCGATCATTGATCGCCATTTTCCCATGAGCGATATTGTTGAAGCGTTCCGTTATCAGGAAACCAATCAACACTTCGGCAAGATTTGTCTGGATATCTAACTTCAGCCAAAGCGAGCAAGCCTGCTAGCAGGCTTGCTCTTTATTGAGCAACTTACCTTCTATTGTCACGATTTTTTTGACTTTCCTGATGGATGAGCCAGCGACGCATAGTTATGGTTCGCCTTGAGGCTCGTCAATGCAACGGCAATGCCCGCCACCCGAAATGAGCGGATAGCCTGATTAACCTGAAAACCCCGTCTGATATCCCGAGCCTGAATATCAAAACGTTTCACGGTTGATTCAAACGTCGCCGCGCCCGTCAGCCGTTCATTAAGCGCCTCGTCATAGGCCGGTCGAGCGTCATCTTCAGACACATACATCGTCTATCTCCTTTCTATCAATCTCGATCAGTCATTAAAGACGTTAGCGATAGGCCTTAAAGGTCTTTACCTTGCGCGTAACCCGAACCCAGATCCGCACCCGTCACAGGATCGGCCTGAGGATCGGACTTGGTACGTTCTTTCATGGTTAACAGCACGGCTTCGTCATCTGTCGACAGTTCGACCGATGCCAGACCGTCACCACCGCCTACAGCCGGTTCTGGCGACTCGACATATTCCCACTCGTCACCTTCATTCCAGGGACCGCGCAGGTTGGGATCGCCCGCAGACATGTTGTAATACACGTTGGCGAACTCCGGCATGCCAGGCAGTTTGCCTTGTGGGAAGTTCGGCTGGATCGAGTGCAATGCTTTCTCGAACGACTTCTGGTGAGCAATTTCCCGGGTCATCAAAAAGCCCAATGCTTCCTTGATGCCTGGGTCATCAGTGACATTCATCAGGCGCTCATAAACAATCTTGGCCCGAGCTTCCGCAGCGATATTGGAGCGGAAATCCGCGGTCGGCTCGCCGATGGTGTCGACATACGCGGCAGTCCATGGCACGCCAGCCGAGTTGGTCAGGGGCGCACCGCCGCCATAGAGCAGGCTGGTGATGTGGGAGTCGTTACCCGCACCATTGATGGCCCGATACAGTTCGCCTTCTTGCTGCACGCCTTCAGCCAGCTGACCTTTGCCGCCGCGGTTCAGCATGCAGATAATCGAGCCAATGATTTCCAGGTGGCTGAGTTCTTCGGTGGCAATGTCCATCAGCAAATCTTTACGACCTGCATCTTCTTCTGCCAGCGCTTGAGTGAAGTAACGGGCGGCCGCTGCCAGTTCGCCCTGAGCGCCACCAAACTGCTCCAGAAGAAGATTGGCCAACCCCGGATCAGGTCGCGCGACACGGACGGTGTATTGCAGACGCTTATTGTGAATAAACATGGTTCGGTTCCTCATCTCATTGAGCCAGTACGGCTGTCGGTGGACATATTATTGTCCACAGTAAAGGGAGCCCCGAACTTTGAGCGCTGTTCCGAAAAGTTGACGAATGGTCGATAAAAGTCTTTTTGGGTGGCTAAAGCGATTCATACGAAACGTTAATGAGTTGACGCTAATCCATTTAGATTGTTTTTATTCGCCACTGAGTTTACAAAAGTGTCCTGGTTTTTCGGGGCGAGTCGGGAACATTGGACGCGCTTACGTATAAGCCAATAGCCGACCACACAGCACGACGCCAAGCCACAACCCGATTGAAAGCACCGCCTGAATCTGCGCAATCGCCGGTGCCGCAACGCCTGTGTTCCAGTGTGCAACGGAGCGATAGGTACCCACGTGGAACAGCGCTGCATTAACCCCTGCGGTCGCGATCAAACCCAGCTTCAGGAGAAAAATGTTGTTACCGGCGAAATCGTGAGGGTGTGCTGAAAACATCATCAGACCGGCCGGTACGATCAACAGCAGGGCGGCCACGGCAAACCTCAACAAGTGACGGGCCAGCGCCGTCACCGCGATCTCCCGCGACAACCCGAGCACCCGCAGGTCGAACATCACGACTGAACCGACCAATACGCAAAAGCCAACGATGTGGACGACTTCGGTCAGCGGATACAACCACAGGTCACTGCGCATGGCCGAACCCAGTGGCGATGCGTCCAGCCGGTCCAGCCAACTGTCCGCCCCCGCGCGGGCCTGAACGGTTTGCATCAGCGCAACTCGATGGTCTTGTCGCCAACAGTGATGCGTTCTGCCCTTAACTCATCAGGCTTGCTGCGATTCTGGTAACCCATCACGCTTGCCTGACTGCCGGTCTTGAGCATGTCCTGAGTCAAACCCCGGTTCTCCATGCGCGATGGCGGTGCCAATACCACGGTCCAGATTTTATCGGCGGTTTTCAGCCGCACAAACCCATGGGGATGCTGATAACCCGACGCTTCGATCGTCCCTTGTAGCTGCAAGGCGTTGCTGGAGTCGTATTCACTCCAGCCGTGATGGGCGAAAACCGTTGTCGCAAACAGCGCTGACGACAATCCGACGCACCTGAGCATGCCTTTCATGACGCGGCCCTCTTGTTGTCCGTTATTCTGTGCAGAGCGAAAGTGTAGACGGGACTGGGGCGTGGCGAGGGCAGGGCAGCCAGGAGGTGTGCGGGGAGTTGATGTCAGTGAGTGAGTTGGCTGGTACAAGACGCTGTACGCAGCCAATGCCGTCAATTCAGACGCTGCTTTTCCGGTTGATAAGGCCCGCCCGAATCTCGGAGGCGTAACTCATCAGACTGGCCTCGGCTTCCTGATAGTTGGCCGAAAGTTGCACCAGCGCTTCGGATTCGGCGGATTTCCCTGCATCCGCGAGGCTGTTGGCATCTTTGAGCATGTTGGCCGTAGACCACCTGAGCAGGTGGGCCGCAGAGACAAGAGCATCCTGAAGTTGTTGGTTTTCTTTGGTAAGACCCATGCCGACTCCCTTCCAGGTCAGTGCCGCGCCAGACGATATGGCGGTTTAACGTCGCCGGAATATACCAAACCTCACGTCTTTTTTTGCGGAATTTGGCCGTCTGGTCAATATCCATTTAAAAACGAGCACAAAAAAAACCGGCTCCAATGGCCGGTTTCCTGGGTATCACAAAGTCGATTGGCCCGCGCCAATCGAGCCTTGACCGTTAATGGCGCTGACTGACGGCATCAGAGCCGGATCGGACTTTAGGCCCAGCGACGAGCCACGCCAACAGCCCGAAAACCGGGATGAACACCAGCACGAGGATCCATAGCCCCTTGCTCTCACGGTTGCCTTCGCTTTTGATCACACGCGTCACCGCCCAAAGCACCGCCAGAATGAGCAGCGTCACGAGCGAAATCCACACCAGCGGCGCATCCATAATGTTCGCCAGCACGTCCCAGATTTGTTTGAGTTCCATACATCACCCCCTTGGTTGTAATGCTTAGGCAGGGGGGGGCGAAAAGGGTTCAGTGATTGTTCAGGGCGTGGGGTGGGCAGTTAACGAGGACTGATGGACCGAAGTTCCACGTTATGAGGGGCTCCTGCCGGCCAGCAGGCATATGCTGACGCGATGACGTGTGCTCTGGCCCGGGAGTCGCTGTTGCCTCGCGCTCTTGGCGATCAGTTGCCAATTCTACAACGGCTAGAAGCTGGCGATGCGTAATCCCACACGACATGTAGATGGGACACAACCAAGATTTGCAGCCAATGCATCGGCTACGCGTGCTCGTGATTCGGCCAGGGATGTGATTAGCGTAACTCGATGTAGCAATTTGAGTGGCCTGGAACATTCAAGCATCTAGCCTCTTCCCGTAACTCGACGTGATTTTTCCGACCATGGATAAATCAACAACGAAATCCCGACAGCTAGCAATGCGCCCCCCAGGCTGTTGCAGACTCGAAGGACGGTCAGACCCAATTCTGACGTAGACGGCTGGCCTAATTCTGCGACGAGAATAAAGTGAGGCGTCAGAAACACGGTATACATCCGATAACTGATGGTGCGACCCGCAAGCGTGCCAATCGAGAGCGGCAAGACCAGTGCCGCAAGCAGTAGCGGAGAGTGAATAAACGATCCTAGAGCAGCTGCCACCAGGCCGCCGAGCAACGTGCCAATGACACGTTCCAGCGAGGTTTTTAAGGTGCCGAAAAATTGTGGCTGCATAATGAATAAGACAGTCACTGTCATCCAATAACCGTGATCCAGCGACCAATATTGGACCAGCCCTACTGATATCGCTGCGGCTAGGGCGACCCGCAATCCGTGAAGGGCGAGATCGGGCGTGAGCACTAAACGGGTCTGCGCGGCCGCTTTCATTGACGTTACATGGTGTTTTTCAACGCGCCACAGCAGCAGGGAAAAAACCGTGGCCCACAGGTTGCCACAGAGAAAGTACGCGCCGTAGATCACACCATGGCTGAAGTCTTTACCGGGGAAAGCGGTTGAAATGGCGAAAGCCGTCGCCGCCAACAGCGCGGGTAGCCCGATTCGCGCCCCGCTGCCTTGGGCCACGGCGCCGCCAAAACCGATGGTCGCAGCGAGCACTAACACAATGGGCAGGCAGGCGGCCGTCCAGGCGCCAACCGCCGAGGCAAGCGCGCCCGCGACACCGAATGACAGAGCGAGTGACAGTCGCGTCCAGAACCTGCCCGTGACCAGCGACAGATAGGTCCAAAAGGCGGCAATGGCGGACCAACTGAATAGGGGGTTATGCAGATAGGCCGCCAGCAACGCCGGTGCGGTGCATACAATTCCTCCGCACACGACTTCGCCCACGGGGATATCGCGCAGCCGACGCAGGGATTCAAATGCTTTTATGGGCAATGATGAGTGCATGGCAGGCCATCAGCCCGCTGATTGAGCCAGGGTTGTGGCGTCGATCTGCCCAATCGAAGTCACCCCGGTCAACGTCATGGCTACGCGCATTTCCTTAGCGAAGATATCCAGTAGGTTTTCCACGCCACGCTGCCCATCGGCGGCCAACGCGTAGACCGTTGAACGACCGATCAAAACGCTTTTGGCACCCAATGCGAGCATGCGCACCACATCAAGACCGGAGCGAATACCGGAGTCGACCAATACCGTTAGGTCATCGCCGACCGCCTGTGCAATGGGCGGCAGTGCTTTGGTCGTGGATAGCACGCCGTCCAGCTGCCTGCCCCCGTGGTTGGAGACGACAATGCCGTCCGCTCCGAAGCTCACGGCATCCTTTGCATCTTGGGGGTCGAGAATGCCTTTGATGATCATCGGGCCTTTCCAGAACTCGCGGATCCACTCCAGATCTTTCCAGCTGATAGAGGGGTCGAAGTTGTTTGCCAACCAGCCAACATAGTCTTCCAGCGTGGTGGCCTTTCCCAGGTATTTGGAAATATTGCCCAGATCATGGGGGCGACCGAGGAGACCTACGTTCAACGCCCAGTCAGGCTTGGTCATGGCTTGCAAAATTCGCCGAGGCGCGGCGTATGGCCCCGACATGCCGGAGTGGGCGTCACGATAACGGGCGCCGGGCGTGGGCATATCGACCGTGAACACGAGCGTCTTGACCCCGGCAGCCTGAGCGCGCTCCAAGGCGTTCCTCATAAAGCCCCGATCTTTGAGTACATAGAGCTGGAACCAGATTGGCTGCGGGCTTTGCGACGCCACTTCCTCTATGGAACATACCGACACCGTCGACAGGCAGAGCGGGATGCCCTTGTTTGCCGCGGCCTTGGCTGCCTGCACTTCCCCCCTGCGCGCATACATGCCGGTCAGCCCCACGGGGCTGAGGATAATCGGCATCGCCAGTGGTTCGCCGAAAAGCGTGGTTGTAAGGCTCAAGCTGTCGACATTCTTGAGGATGCGTTGACGCAAACTGATATCAGCCAGGTCGGAAGAGTTCGCCCTCAGCGTGTGCTCGGCGTATGCGCCGCCGTCGATATAGTCAAACAGGAAGCGTGGAAGTTTGCGCTTGGCCGCAGCGCGATAGTCAGAAGCCGATGAAATAATCATGGCAAAGTTTCCTTGGGGAGAAGTCCACGACCGAAGCTGCAAGGCGTTCGCTGAAGGTTTAGAGTACGGAAATGTCGACTATGATAAAAACGACTTTTATCACTGAAAATAAGTCGGAGAATGAATAGCTATGAACCTTCGGACGTTACGCACGTTTGTAGAAGTCGTACGGCAGGGCGGGTTTTCTCAAGCCGCCGAAGTGGTCTCCCTCACCCAGTCGACCGTCAGCAAGGCAGTCAAGACTCTGGAAGATGACTTGGGCACGCCACTGTTAAATCGAATCGGCCATCGAAGCGAACTGACCGCCGCAGGGGCGATCGTTTATCGCCGCGCCCTCGTCCTGTTGGCCGAACGCAACGATCTGATTGCCGAAATCAAGGCCCTGCGCGGACTCGAGTGCGGGGTGCTCCGCATCGGCTTGCCGCCTGTAGGCAGCGGCGCACTCTTTGCTGCGATGTTCACCGAATACCGCGCCCGATACCCAAATATTGAAATTCAACTGGTCGAATACGGCGCCAGCAAGCTGCATGAATGCCTTGAATCGGGAGAAGTGGATCTGGCGGCCTTGTTAAAACTAAAGTCCTTCAATGAAGAGTTCTATTACCAGGATGTACGCATCGAACCGCTGGTGGTCGTTATACCCAAGAGCCACCCCCTGGCCGAAAACATTAGCGTCAATTTCACAGATTTGGCCGATACGCCATTCATTCTCTTCGAAGCCGGGTTTGCCCTGAATGCGGTAATACAGGCGGCATGCGAGCGCAAGGGTGTTACTCCCAAGGTCACGGCACACAGTGGCCAGGTCGATTTCATTGTGGATCTGGTTTCAGCTGGGCTGGGCGTGGCTTTTTTGCCGAGGATGCTGGCGCAGAAGCACCTGCATCACGGGATCAGGCTGGTGCCTCTGGATGAGCCGGAGACGGATTGGCACATTGCCTTAGCCTGGAGAAAAAACGCGCATTTGTCACCGGCTGCGGAGGCTTGGCTGGCGTTGGCTCGGGAATGGCCAGGTAGCGAAGGTCGACCGGGTCATAGTGTCTAGGTTTATATGAGCGTATACAGCGGCCAACCGCTTGATCTACTCCGGATCGTGACAACAGACGCAAAGCTTGTTTCCTTCAGGGTCTCGAAAGTACGCCCCATAAAAATTCGGGTGGTATTCGGGTCGCAGGCCCGGAGCGCCTTCGCATGTTCCATCCAATGCCAACGCCAAGGCATGGGCGTTGCGTACGATCTGTCGATCAGGTGCCAGCAGAGCAATCATTTGCCCATTTCCTGGCGTCGCAGATTCGCCGTCGAACGGTTTGCCCACTACGAAAAGAGGGCGTGCAGTGCCGGGGTGTTTCCAGGCCGCCCATGGGCGTTCAAGGTCTGTGAACTTGAGGTCAAGTCCGAGTATCTGCATGACCCCTTGATAAAACACAAGTGCTCGATTGAAGTCATTCACTCCGATGAATACATGTGAAATCATTTTTTTGTCCTGAAAAGAGGAAGCCTTCTCGCACCATACCAAGAATTTCCAGGCTGTTTTCAACTCCTGACCTGAAACATACTCCGTCGGTCTTGGAAGCTGTTTTTACACACGCTGGGCCGGAAGCTGCCTGCCGAACTTGAATGCAACGGAAGCTTTCGCGAGCTTCCGCTTATCCTCATCACCGGCTTTTCAGCTTTTGCTCGATTAGCCGCATTTCTGCCTTGATCGCAGTGATAGTGAGTTGTTGCGTCGCTGTGTTTTCCCCGATGTTGGTGTCCACGATCTTGAGGAGGGCGGTAGAGGGATACAAACCTTAAGGGGGGAATAGAGGTAGAAAGCCAGCCACAAAATCTATGGTCACCCCATTTTTGCAATACTGATTAACGGATGAAGTGGTTGGCTTGCTTTAATCTATCCGGCGTCTGTTTGAGGCATCGCCTCCCGCCACGATGAGAGTCGCGCCTGACGATCCTAAAAAGCCCGCCGGCTTCTAGAGCCGATTTTTGTGTCAGGATCTTCGCCAGGCCGGTGTGCCGTTCACATCATCTGTTGTTCAGCTATCGGTATCCGTCCGGCGAAGTCATCTAGCCACTCTGCGAACAAAGATATCCTTTGCATTCAAATTTAGGTGCCCACCATCGCAGTAAGCGATGGCATTAGGAAGGTGCACTGCCCAGACGGTTACGCAGCAGTAATGGAAGCTTGGTAATACCACAAGGAGAGGTGCGTCCATCTGGCATCCATCATTCGCAAAGCAACGCCCACCTCACTACAATCTCGGCAGATCGACCAATCCAAAGGTGAACCGTGGAATTCAAACGGGACAGATTCAACGGCGTCATTGTCGACGCCGCTTCGCTGCCGGACGACCCGCAAGCCTTGCGTGGCGCCGTCGACGCGTTAGTCGCCCTCATCGAGCACGAGCGCCTGGCTCTGGCCTGGGTCACACTGCCGATCAGCAACGCTCAAGGCATTCCGGTCTTCACCGCCGCCGGTTTCTCCTTCCATAGCTGTCTGACCGATCAGCTGACCCTAGTGCGCCGCCCATTCGAGCAGGCATTCGTCCCATTCATACCCACCCATACCGTAGGGGCGGGCGCCATCGTCATTAACGACGCAGGGGAACTCCTCGTCATAAGGGAACGAGGTACCACCGGGTTCAAGCTACCGGGGGGCCATGTAGACGCCGCCGAGCGAATTCAGGATTCGATCGAGCGCGAGGTGCTGGAGGAGACTGGGATCGAATCGAAGTGCGAATCCATCGTGGCGTTTACCACCAAACACCCCTACCAATTTGGCAAATCGAACATTCACTTTATCTGCCGAATGACAGCCTTGACGCAGCGTATCAACGTACTGGACACCGCCGAGATCGAAGAAGCTAAATGGGTAGCGCTGCAAGCCTACCTGGCAGACTCCTGCAACAGCCTGTCCAACCGGCAGCTGGTCAGCGATGTAGCGTTCAGCCAAGGGCTTGTCTGCACCGAGTATTCCGCCAACATCGGGCTTCACAAAAAACAAGAGATTTTCACGGCTGCTTGCTGATCAATCGAAAAATCCGCCTCTAGGCATGCGTCCAAGCATCACGTCTTGTGTGATTAAACCGGCTGCCATATATGCGGAAGCAACTGGTCGATCTCACTTGCCTGTTGCGTCGGCAGGCGCGTGAGCACGTCCTTCAAATAAGCATACGGATCATGCCCGTTGAGCCGTGAAGACTGGATCAAACTCATGATCGCTGCCGCCCGTTTTCCACTGCGTAACGACCCTGCGATGAGGTTGTTCGTCCAGCTGCAGCGCCTTCACTGATAAGGCCCCCAGCGGGATGCGGTACCTCGTGAACACAGCTGCAGGCCTTAAAAACAGTGGAGCGGGTGAAGGGAATCGAACCCCTCGTTATCAGCTTGGGAGTCTGGCTGTAATGGGGCAACTCCCAGGCCATCAGCCAGAGCCCGACTACTTGGGTCTAGGGGGTCTCAAACATCTCGGCTTCACGCCAAAATTACGCCGGACGAAAAAAAGGCCTTGATAATCAAGGCCTTTCTTTATTGAGCTGGTGCCCGAGGGAGACTCGCGTGTTCCATATATCCTGTGGCTTTCAGGCCGAATTTTGACCTGGGGATACACGTAGGGATACACGCTGCCGTCTGTTAGGCCACCAGTTTAATAAGGTGCTGCTACGATTGCGCCTGCAGGAGGCTATCAAAAAGGAAAACCATGCGCATAGATTTTGAAGAAGATTTTCTTACCTTTGTCCTATCAAAATTGAAAAGCTTGAACGTCGTGGCTCCCAACCGGGACGTCACAGCTTGTGCGCTTCTACTTTTCAAACTTCAACGTAGATGTCCCGTTGCTGTAACTAGACGTACCGAATCCGCTTCCTCCTTTACCGTTCCCTCTGATTTGCAGGGGGGATTCGACGGGCTTTGCTTGGCGATCCACCAAGGCCAGCCTCTTTTTCCCTATTTGAGTAGGTCTACCTTCAGTGTAGATAAAGTCGATGGGCTGCTCGATGACTGGGGGATTTTGCATTTTCACCTCGGCAGTGAGCGATTGCAGAACGGTTTGATCAAGGGTACCCGGACCGTTGCTTTCGGCTTGGTACGTCCAGACTGCATCTATTTCATAGATACCCATCCTCATGGTGCCGGCCACTCCGATGTCTGGGTACGAGAGCAATTGATCCACACCATTGAGGAGAATTGGCCGAGCTTGCTACCCGCGAATGCAAGCTCGTTGACACCGGATACGCTCACGGCTGAGCAGCGAGCGAACTGCAGGAAGAAATCAGTAAACGTCACGGTAACCAAGCTGTCCGGCGAAGTGATCTTTCCACCTGGTGGGGGCGTCATGTGTGATGGAACAGCTATCAATGACTTTATGCAGTTGCAGAAAATTTATTCACAGTTCGATTGGGCTCGCAAAACGTGCGACCTGAACGAGCAGTCGATACGCAACGCTTTGGGTTTAGGCGCCCAAGACTTCCGTCTACATATGGGTTTTGTCGATCGGCAGCTTTACCTGTATGAAGGCAGCACAGGCGCTCGTATCGAGTTCGCAGGTGGAAGCTAGCGCGTGTTTCACGCACCGCGCTCATCCGGCCGCCCAAAATAGCCGGGGGCCCCTGAGGTTTTCCTAAGGATACGGGGTCGGAAACCCGCGACATCGTGGTAGCGACAGGTTCCCCACCTTACTGAAATTTCAACGTTGAAATTGAAAGAAGCTTGGAGAAAAAAAGGCATCGTTACCGTGTGGGTAAAGATGCCCCTTTGTGTTGCTGATAACGCACGCATGGCGTTCGTCAGCCGAGTCAACTCCGTCAACCTGTCAACCAACTTCAAAAATCCAGCCGCTAACACGAACGCGCGGGTTTTCTGCCCCGCACCAATTCCAATTGCCCAGGGTCCCCGGCAACCACCCACACCATAGGGCAAATGCACAGGTGAATCGCAGTTTACCCGGTTCACCTGTTCACTAAGCTGGGCGCCTGTCCGCTAAAAAGTTTGGGCGGGTTACTCGCCCCGTGCCGAGGGGCATTCCTCAGGGGCCCCGGCACAATCTGGGTGCCTGTTAACCTGGACACCTGAGCTCGCGGGTTTCCGACCCCGTGGCGAAAAGGAGTTATTCAGGGGGCCTGTCAGTTCTCGAAAGCTTCTCGCCGTTGCTACCGTTTTAATCGCTGATGGCGTCATCACCTACGGGGTGCAGGGGTAATGAAAAAGTCGTGTTACAGGTGTAACGAATGTTACTAGATTCGATAACCTATTGAATTTATTATAGATTTACTCTCGTTACACATTGGTCAGACGTTACGAGAGATGAATGTTACGGGCCCGTTTGGTGTTACGAAAAATGCACAGTTTCGGATTGCAGTCCAAGCTGCTAGCGACCATCAGCAGCTTAACCTAGTACTTACATGCTAACGGCGCCCTGCTCAGAGGTAGATATTTAGGTTAATTTACGAAATGAACGCGATTCGATCATACTTGGAGGTACAGTAAATCTATGAGTACTCTGATCAAGTCCGCGTAGAGTGCGCCATATTTTTATGATCAAAAAATGATCAACTACAATTTGCATGGATCTTGTTGCGGGTAGGTACGTTTATAGCTCACTTTGAGCAAATGGAGGATGTTCTGGCAGACTTATCAGCATTGTCGGATAGCTACGATAACGTGACAACGCATGTTATTTTTTTGCACGGTTTGGACGGTGACAAAGAAAAAACATGGCTTTCTAGCAGCACGCCTCCTGAACTCTGGCCGTGCTGGCTCGCGATTGACTTTAGTAACGTTGGAGTCTGGAGTGTTGGCTACGATTCAGCAGCGACAAGGTGGCTGGGCTCTAGTATGCACCTGCCAGATCGAGCAGAGAATATTTTAGCGCTTATTTTAGCTGAACGACGTCTCACTGACGGGAACATTATTTTCGTAGGTCATAGTCTCGGCGGGTTAGTAATCAAGCAGATTCTCAGAAGTGCAGACAGAGATGCTTCACGGAGTCGTATAGCCGAATCATTTTTACACCGCGTAAGGCGTGTAGTATTTCTAGGCACACCTCATTTTGGGGCGAGCCTTGCCAACTTTGCAAAAATCATTGGCCCTCTACTACGTCGCTCGTCATCGACTAAAGCGCTTGAACGTAACGATCCAAATCTCCGTGATTTAAATAACTGGTATAGACAATACTGTATCGAACACCAAGTAGAAAATTTAGTGCTTACCGAAACTCGATCGGTCAAGTTACTTGGAGTAAAACTGCCGGAATGGGTAGGTCATATTGTCCTTCCAGATAGTTCGGATCCTGGCGTAAATGCTACACCTATACCAATAGATTCAGACCACATATTAATTTCTAAACCTTCAGGTAGAGGGGCGGAGGTGTATGTACATATCGGAAATTTTGTGAGTAAGCCATTCGAGTTGGCTCACAAAAGCGTGCTAATTTCCGAAGGGATGAAAGAACAAACTACGGCAATCGGTTTGTTAACGGAAGCCTCTGAAAGGCAAGCGAAAGCCCTTGGGACGGTGCAAAAAGCAATAAGCACAGTTGAATTGCTGGCAACTTTACCTAGAAATGCAGATGTAGAATCTACAAAAATTATTGATGCTGAGGCTACACACAGACTTCTATCTATCCTAAAGTCTCGGTTTTTTGTTGGGTTTGACTTACAAGCACAGTCAAGGACGCTCTTAGAAAGTATTCAGGTTGGAGATTTAGCTAGAGCATCGAACTCTATTAAGGTAGAAGTGATCAGTTGGTGTGTGCGCTTTCTTTCGGTGTCTGATATTACATTGGCAAAGGAGCTTTTACAAAGCATTGATAATTATAATGACAGCGAGGCGGCTACAATAGCTAAGGCCTTTGTTACGGCTAATACGGGAGACTCTGCTTCAGCGCTTGAGTCCCTAAGCCAAATAAAGACTGCAGCATCAAAGTCAGCAGCATTTATATTGGTCAGAAATAAAGAAGGATCTGATGCTGCTTTGAGCTGGTTTAAAAACTCCGGTTTAACAACGAATGATCTGGATGCGGATGGTAAATTTTTCCTAATCCAAAGTTTTATAGAAAGAGAAGACTGGGAGAGCGCGTTACAAATAGTCGAATTCATCACCGAAGACGAATATGAGGTTGCCCCCGCACTTATCCACCTGGCGGCGCTTACGCATTTAGCTATAGTTGTGCCAGACGAACTACGTGTACAAATACATGATACTCCACCCTTTGAGGCTAGAAACTTTCCCTTGGCTAGCGACCAAGGTGCAATTCAGCACAGGCGAAAAGCACAGGAACTATTCGAAAAAGCATCTAATTGCGCTGCTCGATTAGGCGTTATTGGCGCGTCTAATACTGCGAGCGACAGCGCTTTGTGGCTTGCTCTCAGAGATATAGATCGGCGCGATTTAGCGCGTATCGAGCTTGAAAAAAGCATGAGAGACCCTGATGTCTCATTAAGGCGATTACCATTAGCGCTTCAATTCGGATTAAATATCGATTTGGCCGCTCTTGAGCGTGAAATTGAACGAAAAACCGCTTTAAGTGGAGGGAAGTCGGCTGATGCTGCCGTCGCTAGGTTTGCGCTCGCATTCAAGCAGGGTAGTCCACGGGAAGTAGCTTCATATATTGATCGTCATAGAACCCAACTAATTGAACAGCTGAATTACAAATCAGTTGGTTTTCTAGAAATAGAGATGTTGGTTCAGTCTGGCCAAAAAAAATCTGCAGAAAGTCGGCTCAAAGAACTTGTTGGTATGGGGTTGACAGACCTTGAAAAAACTCGAGTGGAGCGACGGGTTTTCGAGGCGACCGATACAGACTCAGTTGCGCATCAAATTGACTTGTATGAATCAAGCGGCTCTATAACAGACTTAAATAATTTGGTGTCGTTGCTTGAGGATCAACAGGACTGGGTTAAGTTAGTTAGCTATGCTCGTACTGTATTCAACCTAACGCGAGACGTTGCTGATGCAAAGCGTTACGTGAGATCACTCTACAATGCCGGAAAACTTAATGAGCTTCTAGAGTTCACAAGGGAGTTTTCTATATTCTTACCGCAGTCAGAAGACATTCAAAGACTTCGCTGCTGGAGTCTTTATGAAAGTGGTTTGTTTTTAGATGCTCGTGATGCGCTACAACAACTTAAGAAAAATTTTAGTCGCTCGAAACAGCATATGTTGACTATTAGCATCGCAGTGGCTTCAGGTGATTGGGAGTCACTTCAAGTTAATGTCGAGGAAGAATGGAATTTGAGGAGTGAAAGATCTGCAAAAGAATTAATCCAAGTTGCAAAACTCGCACAGCTAATTCAATCTCCTCGACTGAAAGAGCTAGTTTATGAGGCGGCACAGAAGGGTGCGGCCGATCCTGCTATTTTGATAGCTTGTTATGGAATTGCCACAGAATGTGGGTGGGAAGAAAGTGACAAGGTCTTTAGCTGGATGCAAGCTGCTAGCGATATGTCAGATGAGAGTGGGCCTGTACTGAAAATGACTCTACAGGAGATTGTCGATAGACAACCTAGCTGGGAGAATCAAACAAACCAAGCATATGAAAATCTATTGCAAGGTAATATTCCAATATTTGCTGCCGCCCGTCTTACAAATCAAAATTTATTGGGGCTTTTCCTGACTCCAGCCCTAAATAATCAAAATGAAGTAGATGTAAGGAAGCGCAACCTCATATTTGCATTTGCGGGCTCTAGACCCATGATTAACGCTGAGCCAAATAAAATCGCGATGGATGCGACAGCGTTATTAACGTCAGAGCTGTTGGGTATTACATCATTAATTTTTGATACTTTCAGTGAGATTTTTATATCTCACAGCATGCTAGGGTGGTTATTTGAGGAAAAGCGACGTTTATCATTTCACCAGCCGAGTAAAGTCACAGAAGCGCATGAGTTGCGGCAATTAGTTGCACATGGAAGTTTGCAGCCATATGAAGCAACAAGTTCAAAATCTACAACGTTGTCAAATGCAGTAGGGGACACATTAGCGTCAATGCTTACAGATGCTTATGTCGAGCGTTCCGATAGTGATGTGCAGCGCCTAGTTGTCCACCCTGGCCCTGTTCATCGAGTAGGTTCTCTCGTGCATGAAGAAGCTGATCTCACAGCATATCAAGGTTGTCTTTGTAATTGTCAATCCGTCGTAGACAAGCTGGTAGAGCGAGGGGTTTTAACTGCAACTGAAGCGAAGATTTGTACAGATTTTCTTTCTTCGCGAGAGCAGCCATGGCTAGGTGCTCCGCAAATAAATGACTCTGCGCACTTATATCTAGATGACATAGCTGTTTCGTATTTCCAGCATCTGAAGCTTCTCCCCAAGCTGCATAGGGCCGGGCTTACTATCTTTATTTCCTTGCGCGAAGTTACAGAGTCAGATGTGCTTATCAATTACGAAAATCAAGCCTCCCAAGCGATGTCTGTAGTAGAGAGTCTTCGGAAGAAACTGCGAGATGGTATTAATGTTGGAAAAGTCATAGTTGGACAGCTAAAAAGAGAGGAAGACGAGGACCAAGAAAACCCTATGCGCTCTCACCCTTGTTTCGCTATTTTTAATGTCATGGACTCTACTCATGCAATTGTCTCCGATGACAGGTATATAAATAAATACTTGACTATCGATGTTGGTGGGGTTCCTCGTAGTTTGCTCACATCCCTAGATATTGTGAGTTTGCTGAAAACGAGAAATGCAATAACCGAGGTGCAACTGGCGGAACTCAAGACAAATATGCGACGTTTTGGAATGGCTCTTATACCTCTTGACCCTATTGAATTACAGTATCACCTGTCAGACTCCAAAGTCACTGGTGGTAAGGTTGTAGAGAATGCGGGTCTCAAAGCAATACGCGAGAATGTGCTTCGCGTAAGAATGTCTGACATGTTGCAAGTGCCTCAAGAGCTTCCTTGGTTAAACTCACTTTTCGAGGCTGGTTTTGAGGTGATGAAGTTGCAGTGGTATGAGGGTGCCGATGAAAGCATTGCCAGTGCAAGGTCGAACTGGCTTCTGGAGATCATGGATATACGGAAATGGGCGCATCGCCTGATCGAGGAAGACACAACAGTAGAAGAACGCTACGAAACTCAACTAATGGCTCTTATGATTTTGCCTAATCACAATCCTTTGTCAGTTCGAGTGATTTACTGGAAATGGCTTGAAAACCGAATATTGCGAGATGTTAAAGACGAAAGTCGTGAGATGTATGAACGTCTAGTGTCAAGAGTTTCGAAGGTAATTGAGCATGGGCTTCGAAATCTACCAGGCATGAGGAATGAAGATGAATAGTAAAAAATACACACCCCTCATGATCGATATTGTCTTAAGTTTATTCCCTGAGATAATAAGAAGTTCCCTTGTTGACGATCAGGATTTTTTGAGTCGCGCTGGAGTTAAAACAAATTCAAGAATAATACTAACAGAAGTCGGTACATCTTTCGATAGCGTGGAGTTTTTTGATGGTATTCGAAAGGCTCTAGCAAGTACTAATGTAAAGCATAAGGTATCGGATGACCAAGGAAACGCTTGGGAATTTGGCGTAGAAATAAATGAAGGTGTTGGATTTACTTTGCTAGAGTTTGAAAAAAAACGAATTCGCCTTCCTTATTTTTGGCCGTTGTCGCCTTTTCAATCCATACGCTTAACAGAGCTTGCGAGAGAGGCGCGTGTTTCCAATCTGCATGGCCCTGCCTTAAAATATTGGGAGGCAAGAATATCTGCCGCGCCGCTTGAGGTGGATGAATATAATCGATTTCGTGCAGATGTGTTACTCACGCCTCTAGGTTTTTCTGAGCACTTATCCAGCAGTATAGATTCTGGTGAGTGTACTATCGAAGACTTGGTGCCTAATGATGCACGATATTATGAGAGACTAGTTGGTTGCCCATTGGTAGAAGACGACCTTTCGAAATACGCTGGCGGAGGGGCAAAAATCCACAGTGATCAGCTAATGTACTGGTGTCATATAAAGGGATTGGAATTCTCATTGCTTTCATCTTGTCACTCCTCCCTGATTTCAAGCATTGACTTGACTCCTTTGTCAGATAAGGAGCTCGAATCAGTTTTTAGATCAATTGAAGTGAGAGGCGATTTCTTCTCTAAACTCGGTGCGATTGAGTTAGGATTCGCTAGTTTGGAAAAGAGGCCGGAGCTTGAGCCGATTATAGAGCGTCTGGTTGATGAGATTTTAGATGATAATCCTGATGTTCCTTCCGGAAGATTCTCTTTTCTATCTGGGTTAATTGTACTAGTGATCGGTGAGTTGGCTAGAACGAAGCTGTTTCACAATAGATCACCCTTCTGGATTCGGCTCGCAGCCATCGCTCATGCATCCCATATTGAACGAGTGTATGTTTCCAATCAATCCATTCCTAATGACTTCTCGAGCTGGGTATTTGGACTGCGAGGGTCTTTGTTTTTTCTGCAGTCACTCATAGATATGAGATTAGAACCTCGATGGCAGCCAGATTTTATTTCCCCAGCTCAGCTGAAGTCCGAGTTTCTTGGGCGAATAGCAAGTTCTGCCTCAATTAATCAGAAAGGAGTTTCATCACTACGATTAAGAGAGATGCTGATTAATGACGATAGCAGTGGCAAACAGAAGCTTCTGACTTTTCCATATTCTTTTTTGCCGGGACCTTTAGAGGGGGGGCATGCTCCTAGCTTGGAAATGCCGCAGGATCTTTTACGCGACTTAGAAGGCCAACTCGCTGCAGACGGGGTAAGTCAGGACTCATTTTCGTCCCTGGTCAATTGCTCGCTATTATTTAATATAACTTCTGATCATGCTCGTTTAGCTGCGGTTGCGCTAAGAAAGGTTAAATATCAACTGCAACAAACTAATACCAATCCCAAGGTTTTTTCATTAATAAGTGGGCTAGCTACTGTGGCAGCTGTAACTCGTAGCAATGAGCTTGCGGACGAGGTCAGGATTTTAAGCAGAGTAACAAGGAGGCAAAAAAGGGCAGATATAACCCTGGAGGATGAAATGAGGATCGCTATGATAGCCGCTGCTTCCTTAAAGGATATTACTGATTGGGCAAAGTTTGCAGGAGAATGGCTAACTGAGATTGCATTTGAAACGGTGGTCCAAGAAGAGGCTGTGCGATTGTTAGCACACGTAAGGTTACTTATAAAGTTACAGCCAGAGCTAGCAGTAACTTGTGCAAGAGCTGAGGCGGCATTGTCCGCTAGTGCGCAGTGGTGAAATTTTGCAGATGTATGGATAGACCAGTAACGGAAGCCAAAATTGGCTTCCGTTTTAGCCCTAGTTTCGATTTTTCAGCCGGTACTCTATAAGACTCAGTTCTGCCTTTATTGCAATCATGGTTAGGGTTTGTGTTGCTTTGGATTTTCCCGGCTTGGTGTCAATGATATTGAGCAATGCTTTCAAATGTACTTTTCTTGCTTTCAGGGTCTCGGATATATTTGAACCGTCCTGTATTAGTGTCGCTATGGCTTTGGTCGTTGGGGTTGTTAAACAGCCCGCGTCGGCAGGCTGTTTCAGGAAGGGCGGACTGTTACATCGTGAGCACGTCCTGCACACCGTACTGACCCGCTCGATCTGCCAGGTCCCCCCGCTTCCAGCTACCGAGGTTCTCACCCTGTTCCGGGATATCAAGTTTAAAAAACGACACAGGATCTCGATTAATCAGACGGGCAGCAGCATAGAGCTTGCCACCCACGTCGAGCAGTGCCCGGGCCGCTTCATTCCACTTCTCTTCTAGCGCGGTATGCGCAAGGTGCAGTGCTTTGTCCTCTATTTTTTTGTGTTCCTTTTGGGCTTCATCTATGTGCAGGTCGACGGTGACCAGTTCTTGCTCCAGCGCCGTGATAATCAATTGTTGGCGACGATGTTGTTCGGTTGCCGTCGCGAGGTTTATGGCGGCTGTCTGTGCGTCGGCGTTGGCAGTGTTTTCACCTTCGGTGTCGCCCCATGCAACCGCTTGTGCATAAGCCGTTGCAGCAACAGTCTCGGCCTGGCGAGCGCTTGCGATATCCTCCTGAGCTTGCTTTCTGATCTCATCAAGGCGGGTACTGAGGCTCTGGCGTTTTTCGTTGAGTTCCAGCTCATCCGTTACCCAGTTCGCCATCTCTTCGATGTAACCGGCTATCAAGCTTCCTTGATTGGCCAATGCCTCCCGACGACTCAGTTTCTGATCCAGCATATAGATCTGATGGTCAATCGAGTCGATCTTTAGTTTTCGACTGCTGATCTCATGCCTGACGTCGCTCTCTCGGCCTTGGTTGATGACCTCCGCGCTTTCAAGTGCCGCCTCAAAGGGCGGTAGCTCCTTCTGGATACCTTCCATTTCAATGACCAGCTTTGCGCGGGTGTCTTTCAGTGCTTGGATACCGTTCATGTTTCTTGTCCTGTGTAATTCGATTGTGGGTTAGATGAGTGGCTGGCGAGGCCGGAACGAAGCCGGCGCTACCTCGATCAGTAGGCTGGCCATCAGGCTGCCTGAGCCTCGCTCTCATCTAGGCCCGGAACCGTTTTCACCACGTAGCAGCGCTGGGTGCCGAGGCCGGGCAGACGAACCAAGCAGGATGCTTTGCCATCGCTACCAGGCTCCAGCACGCCACGGCGTAATAGCTCCTTGTTCACGGCATTGATGTTCATGCCTTTGAACACCTCGGAGCGCCATGCTTCCGGCAGCACGTAGTAGGTGTTAGTGGTGTGGAGAGCGTCCCCTAATCCATGCTCCAGCGACTTGCGAAAGCCGAGGCGGTCGATGGTGCGCGGACCGTGTTCATCGATCTTTGCGGCAGCCGATTCCCAGCGGGTGAAACGGCTTTCACCGAAACGCTCGATGACCTGTCGCAGCCGGGCAAGGATGGCGTCACCTTCGAAGTTGCCGGCACCGCCACGCTCATTCAGCCAAGCGCTGAGGCACACCCGGGCAGCCGTGGTAGCGGTGCCATCCGGCCAGCCGGTAATGCCCATGGCGGTGGCCAGCTCTCCGGCCGCTGCCGCCAGACCGAAGCGAGCGGCGGCGCGGTGCACCTGGCCACTGGCCGAGGCGGGTAACGCTTTGGCAATAAATCCCTCCAAGGTGTGGCGCAAGATGACCGACCAGCCATGCAGCTTGCCGGGCTCGCAGAGGGCCGACAGGAAGGCGGTGAGGGGCGTGCCGTAATACTTGGCCACGCGAGCCTTGAGCGCATCGGAGAGGGCGGCAGCATCATCGAAGCCGTTCAGCACGTCGAACATGCCGAGGCCTTTACTGGCATCCGCTGGCACGGCGAGCATGCGCACCTCCATGCCGGCTTTCAGTTCCTTGTTGGCTTCGGCCATGTGCTGCGCCAAGGTCTTCTCGCCGGTCGACAGAAACAGCAAACGCCACTCCTGAACCTGTCGGCCCGCTTGTCCTCGATCATTGGCGCGAGCCTTACCGGTGCCGTTGCCAAGCATGTACACCGTTTCACCAATGATGCGCGGGTCGCACATGCCGATTTCATCCAGCACCAGGAGCCCGTCGGAGTGCGCGGCGGCGATGGATTCCAAGGCGTTATCCGTGGAGCGCCACGATCGCACCAGACGCGGTCCGCCGTAGATCGAGGCAGCCACTTGCAGGTGGGTGGTCTTGCCGCCTGAACTGTCGCCGTAGAGGTGGAAGCCGCCCGACTCATGTCCGAGCATGTGCAGCAGCGGACCGGCAAACGCCACGCTGGCCACAAATGCCAAGCGGTGATTACCGATGCATCAGGCGCCGATTTGTTCTTGCCATTGCTCCAGAGTGCCGGCTTCGCTGATGGGTGGAAGCTGCGCGCCGGCCTCATAGAAGTACATGTGTTAGACGTGCGAGCCGTCTGCGCGCTTCATCCTTGTATCCCAAAGTTCGGTATTTCTCTCAGGAGCAAGCAGGGACAAAGTGGTAGGGATACAAACCTTAAGGGGGGAATAGAGGTAGAAAGCCAGCCACAAAAAAACCGGCTCAAATGGCCGGTTTCTTTGGGTCCGTGAGTCGGTAGAAACTCACGGTTGTTGCTATTTGGTGCCCCGAGGGAGACTCGAACTCCCACTCCTTTCGAAAACGGATTTTGAATCCGCCGCGTCTACCAATTCCGCCATCAGGGCTCAATGGCGGCGAAGTCTACAGACGGTATTACCGTTGGTCAATCACCTTTCATGGTCAATTTTGTCTTCTTCCGCTAAACTTCACGGCCCTGCTAGACGAACCCCATCATGCGCGTTGCTGACTTTACTTTCGAACTCCCGGATTCCCTGATCGCTCGCCACCCTTTGGCTGAGCGCCGCCGCAGTCGTTTGTTGACCCTGGACGGGGTGAGCGGCGCGCTGGCACACCGTCATTTCGCTGATTTGCTGGAGCATGTGCGCCCGGGCGATTTGATGGTGTTCAACAATACCCGTGTGATTCCGGCCCGCTTGTTCGGCCAGAAGGCGTCCGGCGGCAAGCTGGAGATTCTGGTGGAACGGGTGCTGGACACGCACCGTGTGCTGGCCCATGTGCGCTCGAGCAAGTCACCCAAGCCGGGTTCGACGATCCTCATCGAGGGTGGGGGCGAGGCTGAGATGGTGGTGCGTCACGACACGCTGTTCGAGCTGCGGTTTGCCGAACCGGTCCTGCCGTTGCTGGAGCGCGTCGGGCATATGCCGTTGCCTCCTTATATAGACAGGCCCGATGACAGCGCCGACCGCGAGCGGTATCAGACGGTTTATGCCCAGCGTGCCGGTGCCGTGGCTGCGCCCACGGCGGGTCTGCATTTCGATCAGCCGTTGCTGGATGCGATCGTGGCCAAGGGCGTCGAGCTGGCGTTTGTGACGCTGCACGTCGGTGCCGGGACCTTTCAGCCGGTGCGCGTCGAGCGCATTGAAGATCACCACATGCACAACGAATGGCTGGAGGTCAGTCAGGAGGTGGTGGATGCGGTTGCTGCGTGTCGTGCGCGGGGCGGTCGGGTGATCGCCGTGGGCACGACCAGTGTGCGTTCGCTGGAAAGCGCGGCTCGTGACGGCGTGTTGAAGCCGTTCAGTGGCGACACCGATATCTTTATTTTTCCGGGGCGTCCGTTTCATGTGGTCGATGCCCTGGTGACCAACTTTCATCTGCCGGAATCCACGCTGTTGATGCTGGTTTCGGCGTTCGCCGGTTACCCCGAGACCATGGCTGCCTACGCGGCGGCGGTGGAGCATGGCTACCGCTTCTTCAGTTACGGTGATGCGATGTTCATCACCCGCAATCCCGCGCCGACCGCTCCTGCGGCATCGGACCCAGAGGATCACGCATGACCCGCACCAGTCGTATGTCTTTCGAGTTGTTGGCCACTGACGGCAAGGCGCGTCGCGGCCGTTTGACCTTCCCGCGGGGCGTGGTGGAAACCCCGGCGTTCATGCCGGTCGGCACTTACGGCACGGTCAAGGGCATGCTGCCACGGGATATCGAAGCCACGGGGGCGCAGATCATCCTTGGCAATACCTTTCACCTGTGGCTGCGTCCTGGCACCGAGGTCATCAAGGCTCACGGCGACCTGCACGATTTCATGCAGTGGAAAGGCCCGATTCTGACTGACTCGGGCGGTTTTCAGGTCTTCAGCCTGGGCGCCATGCGCAAGATCAAGGAAGAAGGCGTGACCTTTGCTTCCCCGGTGGATGGCGCCAAGGTGTTCATGGGGCCGGAAGAGTCGATGCAGGTTCAGCGTGACCTGGGCTCGGACATCGTGATGATTTTCGACGAATGCACGCCGTACCCGGCCGATGAAGATGTGGCCCGGGTTTCCATGGAGTTGTCCCTGCGCTGGGCCAAGCGTTCGAAAATCGCCCACGGCGAAAGTACGGCGGCGCTGTTCGGCATCGTGCAGGGCGGCATGCATGAAAACCTGCGTATGCGCTCCCTCGAAGGGCTGGACCAGATCGGCTTCGACGGCCTGGCCATTGGCGGTTTGTCGGTGGGCGAACCCAAGCACGAGATGATCAAGGTGCTGGATTATCTGCCCGGGCAGATGCCGCCGGACAAACCTCGTTACCTGATGGGAGTGGGCAAACCGGAGGATCTGGTTGAAGGTGTGCGCCGCGGAATCGATATGTTCGATTGCGTGATGCCGACCCGCAATGCCCGCAACGGTCATTTGTTCATTGATACAGGTGTGCTGAAGATCCGTAACGCGTTCCATCGTCATGACGATTCGCCGCTGGATCCGACGTGCGACTGCTACACCTGCAAGAACTTCTCCCGCGCTTATCTGCATCATCTGGACAAGTGCGGCGAAATGCTGGGGAGCATGCTCAATACCATCCATAATTTGCGGCATTACCAGCTGCTTATGGCTGGTTTGCGCGAGGCTATTCAACAGGGTACATTGGCCGCCTTTGTCGATGCCTTCTACGCTAAGCGTGGCCTTCCCGTGCCGCCTTTGGATTGATTGAACCGGGTTTTTCCGTTTTATTAACTTTGCAACTGGAGTGCTAAATGAGCTTTTTCATCTCTTCCGCTTTCGCGGACGCTGCTGCACCGGCCGCGGCCCCTATGGGTGGCGGCTTTGAATGGATTTTCCTGGTCGGCTTTCTGGTCATCTTCTATCTGATGATCTGGCGTCCGCAGGCCAAGCGCGCCAAAGAGCAGAAGAACCTGCTCGGCAACTTGCAGAAGGGCGACGAAGTTGTCACCTCCGGCGGTATTGCTGGCAAGATCAACAAAGTGACTGATGACTTCGTTGTCATCGAAGTGTCTGACACCGTTGAACTGAAAATTCAGAAAGGCGCTATTGCCGCCACCCTGCCAAAGGGCACCCTGAAAGCGATTTAAGGTTTCAGTCTTTTACCAATCGACGGGGCGCGCAAGGCGCCCCGCGTTATAAGCGGGCGGCGTGATGCTGAACAAATACCCTCTGTGGAAATACGTGCTGATCCTGGCAGTGCTGGTGATCGGCTTTATTTATTCCGCACCCAATCTCTATCCTGATGACGCGGCGATTCAGATCACCGGCGCGAGCACTGCGCTGGAGGTCAATCAGGCGGACCTCGATCGCGTCAGCAAGGCACTTGCCGATGCAGGTATCGCGGTCAAGGCCGCCTCTCTGGCTGAGAATGGCAAAGGCGGTTTGTTGCGTCTGAGCAGGCAAGAAGATCAGTTGCCAGCCAAGGATGTTGCGCGCAAGGCGCTGGGTGATGACTACGTTGTCGCACTCAACCTGGCCCGGACCACGCCGACGTGGTTGCGCGATCTGGGTGCCAGCCCGATGAAGATGGGTCTGGACTTGTCCGGTGGTGTGCACTTCCTGCTGGAAGTCGACATGGACAAGGCGCTGGATGCGCGCATGAAAGTCTACGAGGGTGAAGTCAAAAGCCTGTTGCGCAAGGAAAAGGCGCGTTATCGCAGCCTGCCGCAGCTCAATGGCGCTATTCAGTTGGGTTTCAGCGATGAAGCCGCCCGCGAAGAAGCGCGTACACTGATCCGCAAGAATTTTACCGATTTCGATATCGTCCCGGCTGATCTGAACGGTATTCCCGTGCTGCGTCTGGCGATGACACCCGTCAAAGTGGCCGAGATCCGCGAATATTCGCTCAAGCAGAACCTGACCACGGTGCGTAACCGGGTCAACGAACTGGGCGTTGCCGAGCCTCTGGTCCAGCGTCAGGGCGCCAACCGCATCGTGGTTGAGCTGCCGGGCGTACAGGACACCGCTGAAGCCAAGCGTATTCTGGGCAAGACCGCCAACCTTGAGTTCCGTCTGGGCGCAGGTCCTGATGATTCCAAAGCCACTACCGAAATGTTCGAGTTCCGCGAAGGCGGTCGTCCGGCGGCAGCGGTTGAACGTGGCCTGATCATCACCGGTGACCAGGTCACTGACGCCAAGGCTGGCTTTGACGAGCACGGTCGTCCGGAGGTGAACATCAAGCTGGATGGTCATGGCGGCGATCTGATGAGTCGCGCGACGCGCAGCAATGTGGGTCGCAGCATGGCGGTGATCTTCATCGAGCAGAAGCCGACGACCACCTACACCAAGCAAATGGTGAGCGGCGTCGAGAAAGATGTGCCGGTTCAAACATTCAAGGAAGAGAAAAAGATCATCAGTCTGGCGACCATCCAGTCGCCGCTGGGCAGTCAGTTCCGTATTACCGGTCTGAACGGTCCGGGTGAGGCTTCCGAGCTGGCGCTGCTGCTGCGTGCCGGTGGTCTGGCTGCCCCGATGTACTTTGCCGAAGAGCGCACCATTGGCCCGAGCCTGGGTGCCGACAACATCACCAAGGGTATCGATGCTTCGCTGTGGGGCATGCTGTTCGTCTCGCTGTTCATCATGGTTATCTACCGGTTCTTCGGTCTGATCGCCACGGTAGCCCTGGCGCTGAACATGGTGCTGCTGCTGGCCCTGATGTCCTTGCTGGGTGCCACACTGACCCTGCCGGGTATCGCCGGTATCGTCCTGACCATGGGTATGGCGGTGGACGCCAACGTGCTGATCTTCTCGCGTATTCGGGAAGAGATCGCTCGCGGAATGACCGTGCAGCGAGCCATCAACGAAGGTTTCGATCGGGCGTATACCGCGATTATCGACGCCAACCTGACAACGCTGCTGGTCGGCGGGATTCTCTTTGCGATGGGCACCGGCCCGATCAAGGGTTTTGCCGTGACCATGTCACTCGGGATCTTTACCTCGATGTTCACTGCCATCATGGTGACCCGCGCAATGGTCAACCTGATCTATGGCGGGCGTGACTTCAAGAAGCTGTGGATTTAAGGGGCTGACATGTTACGTACCATTAACTTCATGGGCGTTCGCAACGTTGCGTTCGCTGTCACGATGCTCCTTACGGCTCTGGCGTTGTTCAGCTGGGCGACCAAGGGGTTGAACTACGGCCTGGATTTCACGGGCGGCACGCTCATCGAGCTGACCTACGAACAGCCTGCCGATCTGGGCAAGGTGCGCGAAGAGTTGGTTGCTGCGGGCTATAAGGATGCGGTGGTGCAGAGCTTTGGCGCGACCACCGACCTGCTGGTACGCATGCCGGGCGATGACCCGCAGTTGGGTACTCAGGTAGCCGACGCCCTGCGCAAGTCCGGCGCCGATAACCCGGCGACGATCAAGCGTGTCGAGTTCGTCGGCCCGCAGGTGGGTGAAGAGCTGCGTGACCAGGGCGGCCTCGGCATGCTCATGGCGCTCGGTGGCGTGCTGATCTATCTGGCGTTTCGCTTCCAGTGGAAGTTCGCCGTCGGTGCAATCGTGTCGCTGATCCACGACGTGGTCGTGACCATGGGTATTCTTTCGTTCTTCCAGATCACCTTCGACCTGACGGTCCTGGCGGCTGTACTGGCGATCATCGGTTACTCGCTGAACGATACCATCGTGGTGTTCGACCGGGTCCGGGAAAACTTCCGCCTGCTGCGTAAGGCAACGTTGATCGAGAATATCAACATTTCCACCACGCAAACCCTGCTGCGTACGGCGGCGACGTCCATCTCGACGTTGCTGGCAATCGGCTCGTTGTGGGCGTTTGGTGGTGACAGCCTGCACGGTTTCTCGGTTGCGCTGTTCATCGGCGTGTTGGCCGGTACCTACTCGTCGATCTACATCGCGAACGTCGTGCTGATCTGGCTGAACCTGTCCAGTGAGGATCTGATTCCTCCTGTGGTGGCTGATGAAGTGGACGACCGCCCATAACGTCAGGCGTTCACTCGGAGTACCCCAAAGGCGCGAGTTTTGAACTCGCGCCTTTTTTTATGTTCCAAGGTTCAGGTCTGCAACCCGACACGCGGTTCGCGCTGAAACGGTAATAGACCCAGGTCGCGTAGAAAACTGCGCTTGAGATGGTCAGGAGGTTCACGTGAACAAATCGTTGCTTGTTGGTGCTGTGCTGGGCGCTGCCGTTGTGACGGCCGGCGGTGCTGTTGCCACCTACAGCCTCGTTAAAAGCGGCCCTGAATATGCTGAGGTCCTGGCGGTAGAGCCCGTCAAACAGCAGATCAAGACACCGCGTGAAGTGTGCAAGGACGTCGCCGTAACACGCCAGGCGCCCGTCAAGGACGAGCACCAGATTGTCGGTAGCGTGATTGGTGCGGTTGCCGGTGGTCTTCTGGGTAACCAGATCGGCGGCGGCAATGGCAAGAAGATCGCAACTGTCGCAGGTGCGGTCGGTGGTGGTTATGCCGGTAACAAGGTTCAGGAAGGCATGCAGAATCGTGATACCTACACCACGACTCAAACGCGTTGCAACACGGTCAATGACATCAGCGACAAGGTTGTGGGCTATGACGTGAAGTACAAGCTCAATGACAAGGTCGGTCAGGTACGCATGGACCGTGATCCTGGCAGCCAGATTCCGGTAAACAAGGAAGGTCAGCTGGTGCTGGGCCAGGCGGGCCAGTAACAGGCTTCTGCCTTCAGAGAAAAGCACCTTTGCAGGCTGTTCAAGAACGTAGCGATTGAAGGTAAGGCGTTCAAACGGTCTGCTCGGGTGCTTTTTTTCTATCTGGCGGGCACAAAAAAACCGGCATTTCGCCGGTTTTTTTTATGCTGAAACTTAGCGTTTCAGCGATGCAGGCAAGTGCGGTGCGATGGAAGTCAGCACGGCTTTGAAGCATTTGGTGTTGCCAGCCACGATGTGGCCTTTCTCCAGGAAGTGGTGACCGCCAGTGAAGTCACTGACCAGCCCGCCGGCCTCTTGAATCAGCAAGGCGCCTGCCGCCATGTCCCACTCGGACAGGCCGGATTCCCAGAACGCATCGAAACGGCCTGCGGCCACGTAGGCCAGGTCCAGGCTCGCAGCGCCAGCGCGGCGGATGCCGGCGGTCTGACCTACCAGGCTGCGGAACATGCCCAGGTAGTTTTCCAGGTCGTCCATCTGATTGTCGCGGAACGGGAAGCCGGTGCCGAGCAGGGCGCCTTCAAGGCTGGTGCGCGGGCTGACGCGCATGCGGCGACCGTTAAGTTGCGCGCCGTTACCGGCACTGGCGGTGAACTCTTCCTGACGAACCGGATCGAGAACCACGGCGTGAGCCAGGCGGCCTTTGTGCTTGCAGGCGATGCTGACGGCGAAGTGCGGTACACCACGAATGAAGTTGGTGGTGCCGTCCAGCGGGTCAATGATCCACAGGTAGTCGGCGCCTTCGCCGGTGCCTTCATGCAGGCCGGTTTCTTCACCCAGGATGCCGTGAGTCGGGTAAGCCTTGCGCAGGGCGGTGACGATCAGTTGCTCGGCAGCACGATCGATTTCGGTGACGTAATCTTTCGCACCTTTTTCATCGACCTTGATGGTATCCAGGCGCTCGATGGAGCGGAAAATCAATTCGCTGGCGCTGCGGGCGGCGCGCAGCGCGATATTCAGCATGGGCTGCATGGACGTTTCACCTGGGTCGTTAAAGAAAGCCGAACATTCTATGGCGTACGGCGAAATATTTCCAGCACCGTGTTGTCGCGTAAAGCTAAAACCGGCCTGTTGGAGCGAGGCTTGCCCGCGAATCAGGCGCCCGCGGTGGTCCAGACGGTGTGCGTTATCGTTCTTCGCGGACAAGCCTCGCTCCAACGCTGCTGCGAGGCACATCCGCAAGCCTTCATAGCGTTAATCGGGGGGCTTCTGTAATATTCGTTCCCCTTTCTTCTGTCTGTGAGCGCTTGCCTTGCTGCAAAACATTCGTGTTGTTCTGGTCGGTACCAGTCATCCCGGCAATATCGGAGGAGCTGCTCGCGCCATGAAAAACATGGGGCTTTCGCGCCTGGTGCTTGTGGATCCGCTGGTCTTTCCAAATCATGAGGCCGACGCCCGGGCTTCCGGCGCGGGCGATATCCTCGAAAACGCCCAGGTGGTTGCGACCCTTGAGGACGCGCTGGTGGGCTGCAATCTGGTGTTGGGCACCAGTGCCCGCGACCGGCGCATTCCATGGCCGCTGCTGGATCCGCGTGAGTCCGGCGTGATGGCCGCAGAGCAGGCCGGGCAGGGCGCTGAAGTGGCGCTGGTATTTGGCCGTGAGTACGCGGGCCTGACCAACGAAGAGCTGCAGCGATGCCACTATCATGTGCATATCCCCTCCGACCCTGACTTCAGCTCGTTGAATCTCGCGGCAGCGGTTCAGGTGTTGAGCTATGAAGTGCGCATGTCCTGGCTGGCCGTTCAGGGGCAACCCACCAAGACCGAAAAATACGAAGTGACGTCCGTGCGCAGCGCCGATCTGGCAACCATGGATGAAATGGAAGGTTTTTACGGGCATCTGGAGGCGACGCTGGTCGCCATCGGCTTCCTCGATCCGGAAAAACCACGGCATTTGATGGCTCGATTGCGTCGCCTTTACGGTCGCAGCGATGTGAATCGGTCGGAGCTGAGTATTTTGCGCGGCATCCTGACCGAAACCCAGAAATCTGCACGCGGTGAACCCTACAAACGCAAGGATCAATGATGTTCGAACGTCTGCGAGAAGATATTCAAAGTGTGTTTCATCGTGATCCGGCTGCGCGCAATGCGTTTGAAGTGCTCACCTGCTATCCCGGTATGCACGCGATCTGGCTTCATCGTCTGGCGCATATCCTGTGGCGGCAAGGGTTGAAGTGGCCTGCGCGCGTGGTGTCGAACTTCGGCCGCTGGATGACGGGTATCGAAATTCATCCTGGCGCGAAGGTTGGACGGCGGTTCTTCATCGATCACGGCATGGGGATCGTGATTGGCGAAACCGCCGAGATTGGCAATGACGTGACGCTGTACCAGGGCGTGACGCTGGGCGGTACCAGTTGGAACGCCGGCAAGCGCCATCCCACCCTGGAAGATGGCGTCGTGGTGGGGGCTGGCGCCAAAGTGCTTGGGCCGTTCACGGTCGGGGCGGGTGCCAAGATAGGCTCCAATGCCGTCGTCACGAAGGCGGTGCCCGCCGGAGCGACCGCAGTGGGTATCCCGGGACGCATCATTATCAAGTCCGACGATGACGTACAGGCCAAACGCAAAGCCATTGCCGAGAAGCTGGGTTTCGATGCTTATGGCGTCAGCGAGGACATGCCTGACCCCGTGGCGCGGGCTATTGGCCAGTTGCTCGACCACCTGCAAGCGGTGGATGTTCGTCTCGAAGGCATGTGCGACGCACTCAAAGGTCTGGGCAGTGATTACTGTGCCAAGGAGCTGCCTGAGCTTCACGACGAAGTCTTCGATTGCGTGAAGGACAAGAGTGAAAGCAAGATCGCCTGATGTTGCGTGGCGCCGAACGTGTCATATGCGGCCGCATTTGCTATGATGCGGCCGCTGTTTTGCAGGTATTCCCGACTAATTTGCTCGGTCTTATAGTTGACTTAAATACTCGGGAATAGCATACTTGTTTCATTCCGAACCTCCGCGGTACACGCCATGCGACTGACAACGAAAGGCCGATACGCTGTAACTGCCATGCTCGATCTGGCATTACATGCGCAGAACGGGCCAGTGTCCCTGGCTGATATTTCCGAGCGACAAGGCATTTCCCTGTCCTATCTTGAGCAGCTGTTCGCCAAATTGCGCCGTAGCAATCTGGTGTCCAGCGTTCGGGGGCCGGGTGGTGGTTATCAGCTTTCCCGCGACATGCAAGGCATCCAGGTATCCCAGGTGATCGATGCGGTCAACGAGTCCGTTGATGCAACCCGTTGCCAGGGGCTGGGCGATTGTCATGCCGGTGACACCTGTCTGACCCACCACTTGTGGTGTGATCTCAGTCAGCAGATTCACGAATTTCTAAGCGGTATCAGTCTGGCTGACCTTGTGACTCGCCGTGAGGTGCAAGAAGTCGCCCAGCGCCAGGACCTGCGTCGTTCCAGTACCACGACGCATTACCTGGATAAGATTCAAACGTCCGCCGTCGAATGAACGCAGATGAATGAGCGGTGCGCCTGCCTGATAGGAGAGCTTTAATGAAATTGCCGATTTACCTCGATTACTCAGCAACGACCCCGGTCGATCCGCGTGTCGCGCAGAAAATGATCGAATGCCTGACGGTCGAAGGAAACTTCGGCAACCCGGCATCGCGTTCCCATGTGTTTGGCTGGAAGGCCGAAGAGGCCGTTGAGAACGCGCGCCGTCAGGTCGCGGATCTGGTTAATGCCGATCCACGTGAAATCGTCTGGACCTCCGGTGCCACCGAGTCCGACAACCTGGCAATCAAGGGCGTGGCGCACTTCTATGCCAGCAAGGGCAAGCACATCATCACCAACAAGATCGAGCACAAGGCTGTGCTTGATACGACGCGTCAGCTTGAGCGTGAAGGTTTTGAAGTCACCTACATCGAGCCAGGCGAAGACGGCCTGATCACTCCGGCGATGGTCGAAGCGGCTCTGCGCGACGACACCATCCTGGTGTCGGTCATGCACGTGAACAACGAAATCGGTACCGTCAATGACATCGCCGCCATCGGCGAGCTGACCCGCTCGCGCGGCGTGCTGTTTCACGTTGATGCAGCGCAATCCACGGGTAAAGTTGAAATCGACCTGGCCAGCCTCAAGGTTGACCTCATGTCCTTTTCGGCACACAAGACTTACGGCCCCAAAGGCATCGGCGCCCTCTACGTGAGCCGCAAACCGCGCGTTCGCCTGGAAGCAGCCATGCATGGTGGTGGTCACGAACGCGGCATGCGTTCCGGCACCCTGGCCACCCACCAGATCGTTGGCATGGGTGAAGCGTTCCATATCGCCAAGCAAGACATGGCTGCCGAGTACGCCCACGTCAAAGCCTTGAGCGAGCGCTTCTACAAACAGGTTGAAGGCCTTGAAGAGCTGTACATCAATGGCAGCATGATTTCCCGTGTGCCGCACAACCTGAACCTGAGCTTCAACTATGTCGAAGGCGAGTCGCTGATCATGGCGCTCAAGGATCTGGCGGTTTCGTCGGGTTCGGCCTGTACCTCGGCGTCGCTTGAGCCGTCTTACGTGTTACGCGCCCTTGGTCGTAATGACGAACTGGCCCATAGCTCGATACGCTTTACCTTCGGGCGCTTCACCACCGAAGAAGAAATCGATTATGCGGCGCAGAAAGTCTGCGAAGCGGTTACCAAGCTGCGTGCGCTCTCGCCGCTGTGGGACATGTACAAAGACGGCGTCGACATCTCCAAGATCGAGTGGGCGGCGCATTAATTTAAAGCCGTCTACAGAGCGGGTCACGCGAAACCAACCGTGCGTGTGACTCGCAGAGCGGCTCCCTGATGAGAGGATAAGTATCATGGCTTACAGCGAAAAGGTCATCGACCACTACGAGAACCCGCGTAACGTCGGCAAGATGAACGCGGAAGATCCTGATGTTGGCACCGGCATGGTCGGCGCTCCGGCTTGCGGCGACGTCATGCGCCTGCAAATCAAGGTCAACGAGCAGGGCATCATCGAAGATGCCAAGTTCAAGACCTACGGCTGCGGTTCGGCCATTGCGTCCAGCTCTCTGGCGACCGAGTGGATGAAGGGCAAGACTCTGGATGAAGCAGAGACCATCAAAAACACTCAACTGGCTGAAGAACTGGCATTGCCGCCGGTGAAGATCCACTGCTCCGTGCTCGCGGAAGACGCCATCAAGGCGGCTGTTCGCGATTACAAGCAGAAGAAAGGCCTGCTGTAAGCAGTGTTCCTTTGTTAAAGAAGCTTGCGACAAACAAGGAGTCCCGATGGCTATCAGCATGACAGAAGCTGCCGCGAAACACGTACGACGCTCTCTTGACGGGCGCGGCAAGGGTGATGGCGTTCGTCTGGGTGTTCGCACCACAGGCTGTTCCGGTCTCGCCTATGTGCTCGAGTTCGTCGACGAGGCAAACACTGAGGACACCGTGTACGAATTGCACGGCGTCAAAGTGATCATTGATCCGAAAAGCCTGGTCTACCTTGATGGCACCGAACTGGATTTCGTCAAGGAAGGGCTGAACGAAGGCTTCAAGTTCAATAACCCTAACGCGCGCGGTGAATGTGGCTGCGGCGAAAGCTTCAACATCTGAGGCTTATTGTGGGTACTCCTTGTCATTTTGCTCTGTTCGAGCTCAAGCCGAGCTTCATTCTCGACCTTGATCAGCTGGCTACGCGCTATCGCGAGCTGGCTCGCGGCGTTCATCCGGACCGCTTCGCTGACGCCTCCGAGCGTGAGCAGCGCTTTGCGCTGGAGCATTCCGCCAGCCTCAACGAAGCCTATCAGACGCTCAAGAGCGCCCCGAAGCGCGCGCGTTATCTGTTGGCGATGCGTGGCGAAGTGCCGCTGGAAGTCACCGTGCACGATCCTGAGTTTCTGCAGCAGCAGATGCAATGGCGCGAAGAGCTTGAGGACTTGCAGGACGAAGCGGATCTGGCGGGGATAGCTGTATTCAAGCGACGCCTGAAAGGTGCGCAGGAAGAACTGAACGAAAGCTTCGCCGCCTGTTGGGACGACGCTGCGCAGCGCGATGAGGCCGAACGGCTGATGCGGCGCATGCAGTTCCTCGACAAGCTCTCTTACGAAGTGCGCCAGCTGGAAGAGCGCCTCGACGATTAACCCCGTGCTGCTTCTGGCTGCACGCCTGTGATTATTCAGATAAAGCATGGCCTTACTGCAGATCGCCGAACCCGGCCAAAGTCCTCAACCGCACCAGCGCAGGCTGGCTGTGGGTATCGACCTGGGCACCACCAATTCGCTGGTCGCTGCGTTGCGCAGCGGTCTTTCCGAGCCGCTGGCTGACGCGCAAGGGCAGGTCATTCTGCCCTCTGCCGTGCGCTATCACGCCGACCGCATCGAAGTGGGCCAGGCCGCCAAGGATGCCGCCGCGACCGACCCGTTCAACACCGTGCTCTCGGTCAAGCGCCTGATGGGGCGCGGTCTGTCGGACGTCAAACAGCTGGGCGAACAGCTGCCGTACCGTTTCGTCGGTGGCGAGTCGCACATGCCGTTTATCGAAACCGTCCAAGGCCCGAAAAGCCCGGTCGAAGTGTCCGCCGATATTCTCAAGGTCCTGCGTCAGCGTGCCGAGCTGGCATTGGGCGGCGAGCTGGTGGGGGCGGTGATTACCGTTCCGGCGTATTTCGACGATGCTCAGCGCCAGGCCACCAAGGATGCCGCCAAGCTGGCCGGCCTCAATGTGCTGCGCCTGCTCAACGAGCCCACGGCGGCAGCCGTCGCCTATGGCCTGGACCAGAACGCCGAGGGCGTCATTGCCATCTACGACCTGGGTGGCGGTACGTTTGATATTTCGATCCTGCGCCTGACGGGCGGCGTCTTTGAAGTGCTGGCCACTGGCGGTGATACCGCGCTGGGTGGCGATGACTTCGATCACGCCATCGCCAGCTGGATTGTCGCCGAGGCAGGTCTGTCGGCGGATATCGACCCGTCCGCCCAGCGCAGCCTTCTGCAGGCAGCCTGCGCGGCCAAGGAAGCCCTGACTGACGTTGCCAGTGTTGATGTCGCCTACGGGGACTGGCGCGGTGTGTTGACCCGCGACGCCTTCGACGCGCTGATCGAGCCGATGCTCGCCCGTAGCCTCAAGGCGTGTCGCCGTGCGGTGCGTGACGCCAACATCGAGCTGGATGAAGTCGAAGCGGTGGTCATGGTCGGTGGTTCTACCCGGGTGCCTCGCGTGCGTCAGGCGGTGGGTGAGCTGTTCGGGCGTCAGCCATTGACCGAAATCGATCCGGATCAAGTGGTCGCCATCGGTGCGGCGATCCAGGCCGATACCCTGGCGGGCAACAAACGCGACGGCGAAGAACTGCTGCTGCTCGACGTGATTCCGCTTTCTCTCGGGCTGGAAACCATGGGCGGCCTGATGGAAAAAGTCATTCCGCGCAACACCACGATTCCGGTTGCGCGGGCTCAGGACTTCACGACTTACAAAGACGGCCAGTCGGCCATGATGATTCACGTGCTGCAAGGTGAGCGCGAGTTGATCAGCGATTGCCGTTCCCTGGCGCGCTTCGAACTGCGGGGCATTCCGGCCATGGTTGCCGGTGCCGCGAAAATCCGCGTCACCTTCCAGGTTGATGCCGATGGCCTGCTCAGCGTGGCGGCCCGGGAGTTGGGTTCGGGTGTCGAGTCCAGTATTCAGGTCAAGCCTTCCTACGGTCTGACCGACGGCGAAATCGCCCGCATGCTCAAGGATTCGTTCCAGTACGCCAGTGACGACAAGGTCGCCCGGGTATTGCGTGAGCAACAGGTCGACGCTCAGCGTCTGGTCGAGGCGGTTGAAGCAGCGCTGGATGCCGATGGCGATCGTCTGCTGGATGACGAGGAGCGCAGGGTCATTGACCTGCAACTCCAGGAATTACGTGAATTGATGCAAGGCACCGACGGCCCCGCCATCGAGCAGCAGACCAAGCGTCTGTCGCAAGTGACCGACGCTTTTGCAGCCCGACGCATGGACTTGACGGTCAAGGCCGCGCTGTCGGGGCGCAATCTGAATGAAATCGAGGAATAACCGATGCCGCAGATCATTTTTCTGCCTCACGCAGTACTGTGCCCGGAAGGTCTGGTGGTAGAGGCGGCGCCCGGCACTTCTATTCTCGAACTGGCGCACGAGCACCATATCGAGATCGAGAGCGCCTGCGGCGGTGTCTGCGCCTGCACCACCTGTCATTGCGTCATCCGCGAGGGGTTTGACTCGCTGGAAGAGGCGGACGAGCTGGAGGAGGACATGCTCGACAAGGCCTGGGGTCTTGAGGCTCAGTCGCGTCTGTCCTGCCAGGCCATCGTCGGCACTGAAGACCTGACGGTGGAAATTCCGAAATATTCGCTAAACCATGCGGCCGAGGCGCCGCACTGACAAGGAGCTGTCATGGGTCTTAAATGGGTAGATGTGCTGGATATCGCTATCCTGCTCGCCGAGCGCCACCCTGAAATCGATCCGCTGTCCGTGAACTTCGTCAGGTTGCGCAATCTGGTCACAGAGTTGCCTGAATTCGACGATGTGCCGGATCGCGGCGGGGAAAAGGTTCTCGAAGCGATCCAGGCCACCTGGATCGATGAGCGGGACTGAATCCTGTAACCTTTGCAGTTAGGCAATACATCAGAACCCGCGTATAATTCGCGGGTTTAATTTTTCGCTTTAATCATTGTTTCTGGAGTTACACCATGGCTGTTCAACGTACTTTCTCCATCATCAAGCCTGACGCCGTTGCTAAAAACGTAATCGGCGAAATCACCACTCGTTTCGAAAAAGCCGGTCTGCGCGTTGTTGCTTCGAAACTGAAGCAGCTGTCCAAGGCCGAAGCTGAAGGTTTCTACGCTGAGCACAGCGCTCGCGGCTTCTTCGGCGACCTGGTTGCCTTCATGATCTCCGGTCCTGTTGTTGTTCAGGTTCTGGAAGGTGAAGACGCTATTGCAAAAAACCGCGAGCTGATGGGCGCTACCAACCCTAAAGAAGCGGCTGCCGGTACTATCCGCGCTGATTTCGCTGACTCCATCGACGCCAACGCTGTTCACGGTTCCGACTCCGAAGCCGCTGCAGCTCGCGAAATCTCGTACTTCTTCGCAGCTACCGAGGTGACCACTCGCTAAGTCCTGCTGACTAACGAGTGAAGGGTGAATTCATGATTGCATCGACTGGCAAAACAAACCTGTTGGGTCTTACTCAACTGGAAATGGAAAAATTCTTCGACTCGATCGGGGAGAAGCGCTTCCGTGCCGGACAGGTCATGAAGTGGATTCACCACTTTGGCGTCGATGATTTCGACGCCATGACTAACGTCAGCAAGGCCCTGCGCGAAAAGCTTAAGGCCTGTGCCGAAGTTCGTGGTCCTGAAGTCGTCAGCGAGGACATCTCCAGCGACGGCACCCGTAAATGGGTGGTGCGCGTAGAGTCCGGCAGCTGTGTCGAAACGGTTTACATCCCCCAGGGCAAGCGGGGCACCTTGTGTGTTTCATCCCAGGCGGGCTGCGCGCTGGATTGCAGTTTCTGCTCTACCGGCAAGCAAGGCTTCAACAGCAACCTCACCGCCGCCGAAGTCATCGGTCAGGTGTGGATTGCCAACAAATCCTTTGGCAGCGTCCCGGCAACCGTCGACCGTGCCATCACCAACGTGGTGATGATGGGCATGGGTGAGCCGCTGCTGAACTTCGATAATGTCATTGCCGCCATGCATCTGATGATGGATGACCTGGGCTATGGCATTTCCAAGCGCCGGGTGACGCTGTCCACCTCCGGCGTCGTGCCGATGATCGATGAGCTGGCCAAGCACATTGACGTCTCCCTGGCTCTGTCGCTGCACGCACCCAATGACGCGCTGCGCAACCAGCTGGTGCCGATCAACAAGAAGTATCCGCTGAAGATGCTTCTGGAGTCCTGCCAGCGCTACATGAAGACCCTGGGTGAAAAGCGGGTGCTCACTATCGAGTACACCATGCTCAAGGACGTCAACGACAAGGTCGAGCATGCCGTCGAGATGATCGAGCTGCTCAAAGATACGCCTTGCAAGATCAACCTGATCCCGTTCAACCCGTTTCCGCATTCGGGTTACGAGCGTCCGAGCAACAATGCGATCCGTCGCTTTCAGGATCAGTTGCATCAGGCTGGCTACAACGTCACTGTACGCACCACTCGGGGCGAGGATATTGATGCCGCCTGTGGTCAGTTGGTAGGCCAGGTGATGGATCGGACCCGTCGCAGCGAGCGCTACATCGCCGTACGTGAGTTGAGTGCCGAGGCCGAAGTGGCCCAGAACGCCACGACGCGAACCTGATCCTGAACTTGACCAAGAGGACCTCCATGCCTGTGCGTGCCGCGCTGCTGCTCTTTTTCATGACGCTGCTGGCGGGCTGCGTCACGTCGGGCAATGTCGCTCCGATGAGCACCAGCAAGGGCCGGGACGCTGCTCGAGAGGCCTATGTGCAGCTGGGTCTTGGCTATTTGCAGCAAGGGCAGACCGAGCGGGCCAAGGTGCCGTTGAAGAAAGCGCTGGAGCTGGACAGCTCGGATGCGGACTCAAATGCTGCGCTGGCGCTGGTGTTCCAGGCCGAAATGGAGCCGGAGCTGGCCGATCAGCATTTTCGCAAGGCATTGTCTTCCCGCAAGGGAGACGCCCGCATTCTAAACAACTACGGCAGCTTTCTTTACGAGCAAGGCCGTTACAAAGAAGCCTATGCCCGTTATGAAGAGGCGGCCGCAGACACGCTTTATCCAGAGCGTTCGCGAGTGTTCGAGAGCCTGGGCATGACGGCAGTGAAGCTAAGCGACCGTGAAGCGGCGCTGAATTATTTCACCAAGGCCTTACGCCTTGATCGCTTATTGCCACGATCATTGCTGGAAATGGCTGAGTTGTCCTTCGAAGACAGGCATTATGTGCCCTCGCGCGACTATTACGATCGTTTTAGCCAACTGAGTGAGCAAAATGCACGTAGTCTATTGCTCGGTACGCGATTGGCGAAAGTCTTTGACGATCGCAACAAAGCAGCCAGTTTCGGGCTGCAACTCAAAAGACTCTATCCCGGTACGCCGGAATATCAGCAATACCTGTCGGAGCAATGATGAAAGCGGTGCATCCCGAAGTTGTAGCAGCCACCCGCGTAAATCCTGGCGAAACCCTGCGTCAGGCTCGCGAGAATAAAAACTGGTCGCTGCCGGATGTCGCCTTGAGGATGAACCTCACGGCTACATCTTTGCACAACCTTGAGGCTGGCGATTTCGAAAAATTGCCCGGGCACACGTTCGCCCGTGGCTACGTGCGGGCGTATGCCAAGTTACTGGATCTGGATCAGACCGCACTGGTCAATCAATTCGATCAATACACCGGTACCGATGGCAAAGGGGCGCCTGTCCATGCGCTGGGCCGTATCGAAGAGCCGGTTCGGCTTTCGCATAACATCCTGCGCATTGTCAGCCTGCTTTTGCTGGCGGTGCTGGTGGGTGCCGGTTTCCTCTGGTGGCAGGATCAGGCATCCCAGCGTGGCAGGGACACCGTCAGTCTGGCCCCGGAGCACGTCGAGGTGGAAAGCGCCGACGGCACCACGCAGATTCACCCGCTGGATGAGCCGGAAGATCAGGCAGTGACGCAAGGGCTGAGCAGCAATCAGTCGCCGTTGCCCCTGAACCCAGGCACACCCGAGACGCAAACGCCTGCATCCACGCCAACCGCGCCTTCGGCATCGGCAAACGTTCCGGCACATGCTCCGGCAACGCCCTCTGTTCCTGCTCCTGTTACATCCGTCGCGCCAAGCGCACCTGTCACCGCGCCCGCTGTGGCTGAAGCGGCGCCGGAGGTTCCCGCTGGTGCGGGGCAAGTGGTCATGCAGTTCACGGGTGATTGCTGGACTCAGGTGACTGATGCAGGCAACAAGACGCTTTTCAGCGGCCTGAAGCGCAAAGGCGACAGCCTGAACGTAAATGGCAAGCCTCCCCTGAGTGTGACCCTGGGTAACCCGCCCGGTGTTTCGGTCAACTACAATGGCCAGCCGGTTGATCTGTCGTCATTCACCAACGGCAGAACCGCTCGTCTGAAGCTAGGGCAATAAGTCATGCACGGCGAATCTCCGATCAAGCGTCGCGAATCTCGAAAAATCTGGGTCGGCTCGGTTCCGGTCGGTGGCGACGCGCCGATTGCAGTGCAGAGCATGACCAACAGCGATACCAATGACGTGGCCGCCACCGTCGCCCAGATCAATCGTCTTGAAGCCGCAGGCGTGGATATTGTGCGGATTTCGGTGCCCGACATGGACGCCGCCGAGGCCTTCGGGCGGATCAAGCAGTTGGTCAAAGTGCCACTGGTTGCCGATATTCACTTCGATTACCGAATCGCCTTGCGCGTTGCCGAGCTGGGTGTCGATTGCCTGCGTATCAATCCGGGCAATATCGGTCGCGAAGACCGGGTGCGTGCCGTGGTGGACGCGGCCCGTGATCGGGGCATCCCGATCCGGATCGGCGTGAACGCCGGCTCGCTGGAAAAAGACCTGCAAAAGAAATACGGCGAGCCCACGCCAGCGGCGCTGGTTGAATCTGCACTGCGCCACGTAGAGCACCTTGAACGCTTGAACTTTCAGGACTTTAAAGTCAGCGTGAAGGCTTCCGACGTGTTCATGGCCGTCGAAGCCTATCGCTTGCTGGCCAAGGAAATCGTTCAACCTTTGCACCTGGGTATCACCGAAGCCGGTGGCTTGCGCTCAGGAACGGTGAAATCAGCCGTTGGCCTCGGTATGCTGCTGGCCGAAGGGATTGGCGATACTATCCGCATCTCGCTGGCCGCTGACCCGGTCGAGGAGGTGAAAGTCGGCTACGACATCCTCAAGTCGTTGCACCTTCGTTCCCGTGGCATCAACTTCATCGCCTGCCCGAGCTGCTCGCGGCAGAACTTCGATGTGGTCAAGACCATGAATGAGCTGGAAGGGCGCCTTGAAGATTTGCTGGTGCCGCTGGACGTTGCCGTTATCGGTTGTGTGGTCAACGGGCCGGGTGAGGCAAAGGAAGCGCATATCGGGTTGACCGGCGGTACGCCGAACCTGATCTACATCGATGGTAAACCGGCGCAAAAGCTGACCAATGACAACCTGGTGGATGAGCTGGAACGCCTGATCCGCCAGAAAGCGGCCGAAAAGGTCGAGGCTGACGCAGCGCTTATTGCGCGTGGCTAACCCAAGAATTGCTAAGGATTTTTTGTGAGTAAGTCTCTGCAAGCCATTCGTGGCATGAACGATATCCTGCCCGAGCAGACCCCGTTGTGGCGTCATTTCGAAGGCACCGTCTCGCGTTTGCTCGATAATTACGGTTATCGGCAGATTCGCATGCCCATCGTGGAGTTCACCGAGCTGTTCAAACGCTCTATCGGCGAAGTCACCGACATCGTCGAAAAAGAGATGTACACCTTCGAAGACCGCAACGGCGATTCGCTGACCTTGCGTCCTGAAGGTACGGCAGCCTGTGTGCGTGCAGTGCTTGAACACGGCATCACCGGCGGCGGCCAGGTGCAGAAACTCTGGTACATCGGCCCGATGTTTCGCCATGAGCGTCCGCAAAAAGGCCGTTATCGCCAGTTTCACCAGATTGGCGTCGAGGTGTTCAACCTTGACGGGCCGGACATCGACGCCGAGCTGATCGTGATGACCTGGCGCCTATGGGGCATGCTGGGCATCCGTGACGCGGTCAAGCTCGAGCTCAACAGCCTGGGCACCAGCGAAGCACGTGCGCGCTATCGGGATGCGCTGGTGGAATTCCTGTCGGGCCGACTGAGCGAGCTGGATGAAGACAGTCAGCGCCGTCTGAAAACCAATCCGCTGCGGGTGCTCGATACCAAGAACCCTGAAACTCAAGCGGTGCTGGTGGATGCCCCGAAACTGGCGGACTACCTGGACGATGAGTCGCGCCTGCATTTCGAAGGCCTCAAGGCACGCCTGGAGGCTGCCGGTATTCCTTACGTCATCAACCCCAAGCTGGTTCGTGGGCTGGATTACTACAGCAAGACCGTCTTCGAATGGGTCACTGACAAGCTTGGCGCCCAAGGCACGGTATGTGCCGGTGGTCGTTATGACGGGCTGGTCGAGCAGATGGGCGGTAAACCCACCAGTGGTGTCGGTTTCGCCATGGGTATCGAACGTCTGGTGCTGATGCTTGAAACCCTGGAGCAGATCCCGGAAGAAATCTCCCGTCAGGTGGATGTCTACCTGTGTGCATTCGGCGAAGCTGCCGAACTGGCGGCACTGGCCTTGACCGAGCGGGTTCGCGACCGGTTGCCGAACCTGCGTCTGCAGGTCAATGCCGGGGGCGGTAGCTTCAAGAGCCAGTTCAAAAAAGCCGACAAGAGCGGTGCTCTCTACGCGCTGATCCTCGGCGAGGAAGAGTTGGCGCAACAAATGATCGGTGTCAAACCCCTGCGTGGCCAGGGCGAACAACAAAATATTGCCTGGGATGCTCTGTCCGAGCACCTGGCCTCCTGCATTGTGCAGGGTTGAAACTGACTAACAGCCGATTTAGCGAATAGGAGTATTGGGGTGTCGCGTACCGAAGATGAAGAGCTGGCGGGAATGAAGGACTGGTGGCAGCGTAATGGCAAACCCCTGTTGACAGGTGGTTTGCTGGCGTTGGTCATCGTTCTTGGCTGGCAGGCCTGGAGCCGCTACCAAAGCAATCAGTCGCAAGGTGCATCCGCGCTGTACCAGCAGTTGCTGGAAACCACGCTGACGCCAAGCGGCCAGGCTGATACCGCACGTGTTGCCGACATCGCCAGCAAGCTCAAGAGCGAGTACGGCGGCACGGCTTACGCCCAGTACGGCAGCCTTTTTGTCGCCAAGGTGGCGGTCGATACCGGCAAGCTGGATGACGCGGCGGCCGAGCTGAAACTGGTTGCGGATAAGCCCGCCAGCGCTACGTTGGGCGAAATTGCCCGTCAGCGTCTGGCTCGAGTGCTGGCGGCGCAGAACAAGGCCGAAGACGCCCTGAAACTGCTGGACGGCGATGCCGACAAGGCATTCCTGGCCAGCCGTGAGGAACTCAAGGGTGACCTGCTGGTACAGTTGGGTCGCACTGACGATGCGTATGCCGCATACAAAAAAGCCAAATCCGCGCTGTCTGAAGAAGCAGCCGTAGGGGGCCTACAAATGAAGCTCGATGACTTGGCCAAAGGGGATGCGTGACGTGATTCGTTGGAAACATGCAGCATTGCTGGCTCTGGCCATTCTGGCCGCGGGTTGCAGCAGCAACAGCAAAAAAGAACTGCCACCGGCCGAGCTGACCGACTTCAAGGAAGAGGTGGTCCTGCACAAACAGTGGAGCCGCTCCATCGGTGACGGTCAGGGCGAAACCTATAACATGCTGGTCCCGGCCGTGGATGGCGGCCGGATCTTCGCCTCGGATGTGACGGGCGTGATCATGGCGCTGGATCGCATGAACGGCGACGTCGCCTGGAAGAAAGACCTCGAACTGCCGGTCTCCGGTGCCGTCGGTGTGGGTTACGGCATGCTGATGATCGGTACGCTCAAGGGTGAGATTGTCGTCCTGGACGAATCGACCGGCGAAGAAAAATGGCGTGCCCACGTGACCAGCGAAGTGCTGGCTCCGCCTGCAACCAATGGTGATGTGGTGGTTGTCCAGACTCAGAACGACCGCGTGGTCGGCTTTGATGCCGCCACCGGCACTCAGCGCTGGATCTACGAAAGCACGCCGGCAGTCTTGACGCTGCGCGGTACTGGCGCGCCGATTGTGACCAATCACCTCGCGGTGGCGGGCCTGTCAACGGGTAAAGTCGTTGCTCTGGACACGGCCAGCGGCGTACCGGTCTGGGAACAGCGCGTTGCTATCCCGCAAGGTCGTTCCGAGTTGGAGCGCGTTGTCGATATCGACGGCGGTTTGCTGCTCTCTGGTAGCACCTTGTATGTTGCCAGCTATCAAGGTCGCGTTGCCGGCCTGGACCTGGAAAGCGGTCGTGTGCTCTGGCAGCGTGATGCATCCAGCTATGCGGGTGTCGCCCAGGGTTTTGGCAGCGTCTACGTTAGCCTGGCCAATGGCACCGTCGAAGGTATCGACGAGCGTTCGTCCACGGCACTGTGGAGCAATGATGCTCTGGCGCGCCGCCAACTTGGCGCGCCGGAAGTCTATTCCAGCTACGTAGCGGTCGGCGACATGGAAGGCTATCTGCACCTGTTGAGCCAGGTGGATGGTCGTTTCGTGGGGCGCGAGCGCATCGACAGCGACGGCTTGCGAACTCGTCCGCTGGTGGTTGGCGACATGATTTATGTGTATGGCAACAGTGGCAAGCTGGAAGCCCTGACCATCAAGTAAAGACTGTCTATGCTTGAGGTCCTGGACCTCTGGCAGCCCTGCTTCGGCAGGGCCTGCAGCACCGAAAGGTGCTGCTCCGAACTCCGGCCGCTGCTCTGCAGCGGCTTTTGTATTTTCTGAAATAACGAAGTGGAGAGCCGCATGGTTCCCGTAATCGCCCTGGTGGGTCGACCGAACGTCGGCAAGTCCACCTTGTTCAACCGCCTGACCAGGACTCGCGACGCTATTGTCGGCGATCTGTCCGGTCTGACCCGTGATCGCCAATACGGTGAGGCCAAGTGGCAAGGGCGCTCCTACATCCTGATCGACACCGGTGGTATTTCCGGTGACGAGCATGGCATGGATGAAAAAATGGCCGAGCAGTCCCTGCTGGCCATCGAAGAAGCTGATGTCGTGTTGTTCCTGGTGGACGCCCGTGCCGGTTTCACTGCTGCGGACCAGATGATTGGCGAGCACTTGCGCAAGCGTGGCAAGCGTTCCTATGTGGTCGCTAACAAGGTCGATAACATCGACCCGGAAATGGCCCGAGCTGAATTTGCCCCGTTGGGCATGGGCGACGCCATCCCGGTAGCCGGTGCTCACGGTCGTGGCATCAGCCAGATGCTGGAAATCGCCCTTAGCCAGTTCCCGAAAGACGAAGGGGAAGAGGAAGAAGAGGGCGAAACCGAAGTCGTCGCTGAAGGTCAGGAAGCCAAGCGCATCCCGGGTCCAAGCGAAAAAGACGGCATCAAGATTGCCATCATTGGTCGTCCCAATGTCGGTAAATCGACGCTGGTCAACCGCATGCTGGGTGAAGACCGGGTTATCGTCTATGACGAGCCGGGCACCACCCGTGACAGCATCTACATTCCGTTCACCCGCAATGACGAGAAGTACACGCTGATCGACACGGCGGGTGTGCGCAAGCGCGGCAAGATCCACGAGGAAGTCGAAAAGTTCTCGGTGGTGAAAACCCTGCAGGCCATCAAAGACGCCAACGTGGTGATCTTCGTGATGGATGCCCGTGAAGGCGTGGTCGATCACGACCTCAACCTGCTGGGCTTCGCCCTGGAAGCGGGTCGTGCGCTGGTTATCGCCCTGAACAAGTGGGACGGCATGGTGCCGAGCGAACGCGACTACGTGAAGACCGAGCTTGAACGCCGGTTGTTCTTCGTCGACTTCGCCGACATTCACTTCATCTCGGCCCTGCATGGTACGGGCGTGGGCAACCTGTATCAGTCGGTGCAGAACTCGTTCAAGTCCGCGGTCACCCGCTGGCCGACCAGTCGCCTGACCCAGATCCTCGAAGACGCGGTCAGCGAGCATGCGCCGCCCATGGTGGGCAGCCGTCGTATCAAGCTGCGCTATGCGCACTTGGGGGGTGCCAACCCGCCGTTGATCGTGATTCACGGTAACCAGGTCGAGAAAGTACCCAAGTCCTACGTCCGTTATCTGGAAAACACCTATCGCCGCGTGTTGAAACTGGTCGGTACGCCGATCCGTATCGAGTTCAAAGGTGGCGAGAACCCTTACGAGGGGAACAAGAACACGCTGACAGACCGTCAGGTCAACAAGAAGCGTCGGATGATGTCGCACCACAAGAAAGCCGACAAGAAGCGCAGGGATAAGCGCTGATCCTGTAAGAGGCTTTCTCCGAAAAGGCGCTAATAGCGCCTTTTTTTATGCGCGCTCAATGGGCTATTCTGGACGGCCCGTGCCACGGTGGAGCCGGGCATACAGTCGAGAAGGCCCCATGATAACGAGCAAGCTACCCCACGTTGGCACCACCATTTTTACCGTCATGTCCCAGCTCGCGGCCGAGACTGGCGCGATCAATCTTTCTCAGGGCTTTCCGGATTTTGACGGCCCTCAGGCGCTACGTGATGCCTTGAGCCGGCACGTTGCCGAGGGTCACAACCAGTACGCGCCCATGACCGGTCTGCCGGCACTGCGTCAGCAAGTGGCGGCCAAGGTCGCTCGCTGCTACGGCCGTCAGGTCAATCCCGACTCCGAAGTCACCATTACGCCGGGCGCTACCCAGGCGATTTTCTGTGCGATTCAAACCGTGATTCGCCCCGGTGACGAAGTCATCATTTTCGATCCGTGCTACGACAGTTACGGGCCTTCCGTGGAGTTGGCCGGTGGCCGTTGCGTGCATGTGCAACTGGGGCTCGGGGATTTTTCCATCGACTGGCAGAAACTCAGCGATGCGATGAGCCCGCGCACCCGCATGATCGTGATCAACAGCCCCCATAACCCAAGCGGTGCCTTGATCTCTCGCGACGATCTTGATCGTCTTGCAGCGCTGATTGCCGGTCGCGATATCTATCTGCTCAGCGACGAGGTTTATGAGCATCTGGTGTACGACGGCATTCAGCATGTCAGCGTATTGGCTCATGAAGAACTGTATCAGCGGGCTTTTGTGGTCAGCTCGTTCGGCAAGACGTATCACGTTACCGGCTGGAAAACCGGTTATGTGGTGGCGCCTCCCGCATTGACCGCCGAGTTGCGCAAGATCCACCAGTACGTGAGCTTCTGTGGTGTCACGCCCTTGCAGTACGCGCTGGCTGATTTCATGGCCGAGCACCCTGAGCACGTGGAAGAACTGCCGGCGTTCTATCAAGCCAAACGGGATTTCTTCTGTGACCGGCTGCGCGCCTCGCGCTTTGGCTTCGAGCCTGTGGGCGGCACCTATTTCCAGTTGGTGGACTACTCGCACATTCAGCCTGATCTCAACGACGTGGAAATGTCGTTGTGGATGACCCGCGAGCACGGCGTCGCCAGCATTCCCATTTCCGTGTTTTACCAAAGCCCGCCTGAAGGTCAGCGAATCATTCGTCTGTGTTTCGCCAAACGCGAGGAGACACTGGCCCTGGCGGCGGAGAAACTATGCGCGATTTAAACCTGTTGCCGAACCTGAATCTGGCAATAGTCCAGACCTCGCTGGCCTGGCATGACCGCCAGGCCAATCACGAACATTTCGCCATGCTGCTGGATCAGATTAACGACGCTGATCTGGTGATCCTGCCGGAGATGTTCACCACGGGGTTTTCCATGGAGTCCGAAACCCTGGCCGAGCCTGAAGTCGGCCCTACCGCCAAGTGGATGCTGGCCCAGGCCAAGCGGCTGCAAGCGGTTGTCACCGGCAGCATCATCGTCAAGGCGGCTGACGGTAGCCATCGCAATCGATTGTTGTGGGCGCGACCGGACGGGGAGTTACAGCATTACGACAAACGTCACCTGTTCCGTATGGCGGGCGAGCACGAGCATTACAGTCCGGGCACTCAACAGGTGCAGTTCGAACTCAAGGGCTGGCGGATTCGCCCGCTGATTTGCTATGACCTGCGATTTCCGGTCTGGAGCCGCGACGCTCAAAGCACGGATCTGCTTTTGTACACCGCCAACTGGCCAGGTGCCCGGCGTTTGCACTGGAATCGCCTGCTACCGGCCCGTGCTATCGAAAACCTTTGCTATGTCGCAGCGGTGAACCGCACGGGGACGGACGGCAAGGGCTTTGCCTACACCGGCGACAGCCAGGTGCTGGATTTCCAGGGTGAAAGCCTGTTCAGCGCGGGGGAGGCGGAGGGTGTTTTCGAGGTGTCGTTGAGCGCAGCGGAGTTGGCGGCTTATCGCACAAAATTTCCGGCTTATCTGGATGCCGATACATTCGAGATACAATAATTGTGTTCAGTTGTGTCTGAGCTCGCCGATACGCCGTATATCCATTACTGAATGTTTCATTTAGGGAGTACGGCATGACCACGATCAGCACGTCATCACTGAGCCCATATTCAACGGCGTTCACCGCCACAATCAAGAAAGACGACGCTGCCACGACTGCCGCATCGACTGACGCGACCACGGCCGCGGGCGAGGACAGCGCCAAAAGCACGACTGTTGAGGCGGGCGGTGCCGCCGGCGGCGGCGGTGCTACGGGTAGCTCGACCTCTGATGCCACCCAGGAAAGCATCGACAAGCTAGAAGAGCAGATCAAACAGACTCAAAAACAGCTCCAGAAAGAGCAACAGCAACTGGCCGCTGCTCAGAACGGCAACGGTACCGAGGAAGAAAAAGCCCAGAAGGCTTTGGCGATCCAGGCTCAGATTTCAAGCACCAACGCCACGCTGGCGTCGCAGCAGGCTGCTTTGTTGCAATTGACGACTACCGGCGGCGTCGACACCACCGCGTAAATGCGTTGGAGCGAGGCTTGCCCGCGAAGAATGATAGCGCGGTGGGTCAGCGTTACCGAGGCGTCCGATTCGCGGGCAAGCCTCGCTCCAACGAGATCGGATTACGCGAAGTACGGTTCAGGCCTTGAGTTCCGGTGCCAACTGCGCGGGTTCTTTGCCCAGTACTTCCTTGTGGCCTTAAGGAGCCGCGCGCTCGCTCCAACAAAGCAAAAAGCCCGCTACGAAAGCGGGCTTTTTCATGTGGCTGTCAGTTCAATGTCAGGCAGCTTTGGCTTCCGCCTGGCTCAGGGAGCGGTTCAGGGCGCTGAACAGGGCGCGGAAGCTGGCCGTGGTGATGTTTTCATCAATGCCCACGCCATGGATGGCTCGCTCACCGTTCACACGCAGCTCGATATAGGCGGCGGCTTTTGCCGTGGTGCCTGCGCCAATGGCGTGTTCGTTGTAGTCCATGATTTCAACGCCCACTGGCAGGCTTGAAACCAGCGCTTCCAGCGCGCCGTTACCTTTGCCTTTCCAGCGTTGGGTTTCGTCATTGACGCTGACTTCCGCGTCCACCGCGCTGGTGTTGTTCTCTTCCTGCAGGCGATGGCTGATCAGCGAATAAGGCTTGTTGGCTTGCAGGTATTCGCGTTTGAACAGCGCGTAGATCTGCTGTGCCGACATCTCAAGGCCCAGGCGATCGGTTTCACCCTGCACCACCTGGCTGAACTCGATCTGCATGCGACGTGGCAACGAAATGCCGTATTCCTGTTCCAGCAAGTAAGTGATGCCGCCCTTGCCGGACTGGCTGTTGACGCGAATCACCGCCTCGTAGCTGCGACCGATGTCGGCCGGGTCGATGGGCAGGTAAGGGACTTCCCACAAAGCGTCTGGCTTCTGCTGAGTGAAACCCTTGCGGATAGCATCCTGGTGCGAGCCGGAGAACGCCGTGTGCACCAGGTCGCCCACATACGGGTGACGCGGGTGAACCGGGATCTGGTTGCACTCTTCAACCACTTTGCGCACGCCGTCGATGTCAGAGAAGTCCAGCTGCGGATCAAGCCCTTGGGTGTACATGTTTAACGCCACGGTGACCAGGTCCACGTTGCCGGTGCGCTCGCCATTGCCGAACAGGCAACCTTCCACACGATCTGCGCCAGCCATCAGGCCCAGTTCGGTGGCCGCAACGCCGGTGCCACGGTCGTTGTGGGTGTGCAGGCTGATGATGACGCTGTCACGGCGGGTGATATTGCGGCAGAACCACTCGATCTGGTCGGCGTAGATATTCGGTGTAGCAACTTCAACCGTTGCAGGCAGATTGAGGATGACTTTGTTCTCAGGCGTCGCGTTCCAGACCTCGATCACCGCGTCGCAGACTTCCTTGGCAAACTCCAGTTCGGTGGCGCTGAAGGTTTCCGGGGAGTACTCGAAGGTCCACTGCGTTTCCGGTTGCTCGGCGGCGTATTTGACGAACAGCTTGGCCGCGCTGACCGCGATCTCCTTGACGCCGGCCTTGTCCTGATTGAAGACAATGCGGCGGAAGGACGGGCAGGTGGCGTTGTACAGGTGAACAATGGCTTTTTTTGCGCCGCGAAGGGATTCGAACGTGCGGGCGATCAGGTCTTCACGGCCTTGGGTCAACACCTGAATAGTGGTGTCGTCCGGGATATGGCCGTCTTCGATCAGGGTACGAACGAAGTCGAAATCAGTCTGCGAGGCTGCCGGGAACGACGCTTCGATTTCCTTGACGCCGACGCTGACCAGAGTCTTCCAGAAGCGCAGCTTTTTCACTGCATCCATGGGCTCGATCAGAGACTGGTTGCCGTCACGAAGATCCGAGCTGCACCAGATCGGGACTTCAGTGATGGTTTTCGACGGCCAGGTGCGGTCAGGCAGGTCAATGGTCGGGAACGCACGGTACTTCTTCGATGGATCTTTGAGCATGGTCATGGGAAATCCTTTTGTTCTTGAGGGGCCGGGTGGAGGCGGCCAACCGATGATTCGATAAGACAGGGGCGAGGCACCGCAATCTAGCTTGGCAGTCGTGCACTGACCAGGCTGAGACAGCAATGTTGCCGCAACAGAATGAGGGTTTGAGAGTTGTTCATGACGTCAACCGTAACCATTAGGGTGAAAGTTGGCAAGCAGTTGAAAAAAATTGAGAGAAAGTCGCGTAAAAGGTCAATGGCTATCGTTTTGTAGCGCGATTTATTGGTTTTAAAGCGATTTATTGCTGAGCCATAAATGCTGGCGCGATTCTGGAACCCCTGGGGCCGGATTTATCCGGGAAGAGGACATCAGGCTCAGTATCCCGCGCCTGATGCACGGCATCGCGAATGAATCCGCGCCCACAGGTTCGGAATTAAAGCGGGGATCAAGGCTGAAAGGCCCCAATGAAAATTGCCGGGTCAACCCGCGCATCGTTCAGGCTGATATTCCAGTGCATGTGCGGGCCGGTGGCGCGTCCGGTTGCACCGACTTTGCCTACCACACCGCCGCGGGGTACGGCATCGCCAACTTTCACGTCGATCTTCGACATATGGCAAAACATGCTGATGAAGCCTTGGCCGTGGTCGACGAATACGGTGTTGCCGTTGAAGAAATAGTTGCCGGTCAGGATCACTTTGCCCGCGGCCGGGGATTTGATCGGCGTACCCGCGGGGACTGCGAAATCCAAGCCTGCATGGGGGTTGCGCTCTTCGCCGTTGAAAAAGCGACGCACGCCGAACTTGCTCGACAGTGGGCCGTTGACCGGCTTGTCCAGCAGCAGATTGCTTGGGGTGGCAGGCGTAAAGGTGCGATAGGCGGCGATCTGTTCCGCCAGCTCGCCTTCGATGCGCTTCAGGTCGGCGGGATCAGGATTGACCTGGCGTTTGTTCTTCAGGGTGATGCGCTGTTCCGGATACTTCTTGCTGCCGACCGTGAACGCCTGAGTGCGATTGCCACTGGCATCCTTGATGGCCAATTGTTGCGTGCCTGGCTTGACCGTCAATGGCACACCGACAATCGCCAGCCAGCGGCTGTTCTGCTCTTTGACCACCAGCACCGATCGGCCTTGATAACGGGCTGTTGGCGCTTGTGCACCGTTGCCCAGGTCCACCACGGCAACGCCGCCCGGGACCGGCTTGTCGAGCAGCCGCGTTATATAGCTGTCAGCGTGAGCGGGCAAGCACAGCAAGAGGGCCAGCAGTGGGGCCAGAAATCGCAGCATTAATCATCAATCCAGAAGAGAAAGAGTGACGGGCGTCAGGTGATTGTCTTCGACTCTCACCTGCAACTCGCCTTCACCCAGTCGGGCCGTCAGGCGCTGACCGGTTTGGGTTTGAGCGGCGCTGCGAATGGCGTGGCCGCGCTCGTCAAGCAAGATGCTGTAACCGCGCCCCAGCGTGGCCAGCGGGCTGACCACGTTCAGGGTTTGCACCTGGCTTTGCAATTGAAGGTGGCGGGTCTTGAGGCTGTCGCGCATGGCTTTGGGCAAGCGGGCGGCCAGGACGTCCAGACGTTGACGCAAGAACGCCAGGGCGCGCCCCGGATGTTGGGCGGCAAGGCGGCTTTCCAGGTGGGCGATGCGCACCCTTCGCGTGTGCATCTGCTGCTCGAAAGCACGGCGCATGCGCATGTCCAGATCATCCAGGCGCTGCGCCTGTTGTCGCAGACGTTCGCCGGGGTGGCGCAGGCGGCGGGAAATACCTTCCAGACGCAATCGCTCGCGCATGAGCTTGTCCTGCATGCGACTGATCAGACGGCGATGCAGGCTGTCCACGCGGCGATGCAAGTCACTGGAGTCGGGCGCCAACAGCTCTGCGGCGGCGGAGGGTGTCGGCGCACGAACGTCGGCCACGAAATCGCTGATGGACACATCGGTTTCATGACCCACGGCACTCACAATCGGCGTCACGCAAGCATCTATGGCACGCGCCACGGCTTCTTCGTTAAAGCACCACAAGTCTTCCAGCGAGCCGCCGCCACGGGCCAGGATCAGCGCGTCGAACCCACGGGAGTCCGCCAGTTTCAATGCGCGCACGATCTGCGCAATGGCATCGCGGCCTTGTACGGCGGTGGGGATCAGCGTCAATTGCACGCGGGGCGCGCGACGGCGGAACACGCTGATGATGTCGCGAATCACCGCGCCGGTAGGGGAACTGATGATGCCGATGCGTTGCGGATGAAGCGGCAGCGCGACCTTGCGTTCGGCACTGAACAGCCCCTCGGCGCTGAGCTTTTCTTTCAGGGCGTCGAAAGCCAGGCGCAACGCGCCGTCGCCTGCAGGCTCCACGGTGTCGAGGATCAACTGATAATCGCCGCGCCCTTCGAACAGCGAAACCTTGCCGCGCACCTTGACCTGCAAACCGTCCTTGAGCGCCTGACGAACCCGCGCCGCACTCTGCCGAAACAGCGCGCAACGCACCTGCGCGCCGGAGTCCTTGAGGGTGAAATAGACGTGGCCGGATGCCGGGCGCGACAGATTGGAAATCTCGCCCTCGACCCAGATATTGCTGAACACGTCTTCCAGCAACACCCGAGCGCGGCCGTTGAGTTGGCTGACAGTAAGGATTTCCCGGTCGAGGCCGAGTCTTGCGAAGGGGTCTTTGATCATGGTGGGCATCATAATGGCAATGCCGGTCAAGCGCACGGACCTGTTGGAGCGAGGCTTGCCCGCGAAGGCCGTATTTCAGATTCGGAAATTGGATCGATGCGTCCCGTTCGCGGGCAAGCCTCGCTCCAACGAATTAAGCCGCGAAATTCGCGCCATTTGCTAAAGTTCGCGTCGCGCAGATCTTTAAGGAAGAAGAGTGCAATGGGCAATATCGACATCATCGCTGCATTTATGCAACTAGGATTCACGCCTCTCGACTGGCTGCTGATCGAACTGGGGGTGATTGCTGCCTATATAGTGTTTGGCATTGCCGGTTTTGGCACGGCACTGGTGGCCGGGCCGATTCTGATCAACTTCATGCCGTTGTCGCGCATCATCCCGCTGCTGGTGATGCTGGATTTCATCGCCGCGTTCGGCAATCTACTACCTTCCCGGCAATCGGTGGTCAAATCTGAATTATTGCGGCTGCTGCCCTGTATGGCGGTGGGCTGCACATTAGGCGTGCTGTTCCTGCTCAACCTTAAATCGGATGTCCTGCTTCTATTGATGGGTGTGTTCATCACCGCCTACGCGGTGTACAGCCTGGCGGTGAAGGTGCGGCCGACACAACTGGCGGCGGGCTGGGCGATTCCCATGGGCACCGTGGGCGGGCTGTTCGGGGCGCTGTTCGGCAGTGGGGGATTTCTGTACGCGATCTACCTAAATAGCCGACTGACGTCCAAAGAACAGGCGCGTGCGACCCAAAGCGCCCTGATCAGTTGCAGCACCATCGTGCGTTTGAGCCTCTTCCTTATTGCCGGTGTCTACGCGCAGATTTCGTTGCTGATTCTGGCGCTATGCCTCCTGCCTGCGATGGCGACAGGCTCATGGATCGGCCGGGCGCTGATCATGCGCTTGTCCCGTGAAACGTTTGTGCGCCTGGTGACCTGGCTGGTGCTGGTCAGCGGCATCGCGCTGATCGGTCGTTATATCGCCGGCTGACCGCTGCACTTGACCTGAGGCGTCGGGGGATTAAGCTGCCGCACTCGATAAGCTGCTTGTGAACACCTGCCATGAACAACCAAAGCATACTTGTCCCCCAAATTTCCGGCTTCCCCGGGCGTGAGGCCAGGGCGCGGTTGATCCTGCGCTGGCTGGTCAAACTCAATGTGGTCGAACAGGAACTGACCACCTGCGGCCGCACTGACAGCAAAATGGCCTATGCCATCGCCCCCGGTGCCCGTGCAGTGGTGGAAAACCCCGAAGCCTTGCCGTTCGGTCATCCCGTCAATGGCCTGGAGATCGTCACCAAGCGCTGCATCTTCACGCCGCTCAATGACTTTGCAGAAGAGGCCGGTTGCCCTGAGTGTCGCAAGGAAATCGGTGAAGCCTTGTTCGACAGCCTGGAAGAGTGGATGCCCGGCCACACCGATAACTTCATCTGCCCGGAATGCGGGCACGAAGACGACATCAATGGCTTCCTGTTCCTGCAACCCTGTGGTTTTTCCAATCTGGGATTCATCTTTAACAATTGGTTGGAGGCGTCGTTCAAACAGAGCTTTCTGGATGACTTCGCCGAACGTCTGGATCGTCCGCTGTCGTTCGTCAAAGTCCGGCTATAAATCCCCTTGATAATACCCTGAGGTTTACATTGAGCCCACCGGGCTGTCTGGGTATAATGGCGCGCTTCCAATTTCCCGCTCGGGAGCCCCCGCGATGCTGCGTATCAGCCAAGAAGCACTTACTTTCGACGACATTCTCCTTGTGCCCGGTTATTCCGAGGTACTGCCTAATGAAGTCAGTCTGAAAACCCGTTTGACCCGTGGCATCGAACTGAATATCCCTCTGGTTTCCGCTGCAATGGACACCGTGACTGAAGCCCGTCTGGCAATTGCCATGGCTCAGGAAGGCGGTATCGGTGTGATCCACAAGAACATGACCATCGAGCAGCAAGCTGCCGAAGTGCGCAAGGTCAAGAAATTCGAGGCCGGCGTGGTCAAGGACCCGATCACCATCGAGGCCGATGCCACGGTTCGTGACCTGTTCGAACTGACCCGTCTGCACAACATCTCCGGTGTACCCGTGCTGCACAATGGCGACCTGGTCGGCATCGTGACGTCCCGTGACGTACGCTTCGAAAACCGTCTGGATGTTCCCGTTCGCGAAGTGATGACGCCCAAAGAGCGTCTGGTCACCGTGCGTGAAGGCGCCGACAAATACGAAGTGCGCGATTTGCTGCACAAGCACCGTCTGGAAAAAGTTCTGATCGTGGACGACAAGTTCGCGCTCAAGGGCATGATGACCGTCAAGGACATCGAAAAAGCCAAGGCGTATCCGCTGGCCAGCAAGGACGACCAGGGTCGTCTGCGTGTCGGCGCTGCGGTCGGCACCGGCAAGGACACAGGCGAGCGCGTTGCGGCACTGGTTGCTGCCGGGGTTGACGTGGTGGTGGTCGACACCGCTCACGGTCACTCCAAAGGCGTGATCGATCGCGTGCGCTGGGTTAAAGAGAACTTCCCTGAAGTGCAGGTCATCGGTGGCAACATCGCCACGGGCGCTGCCGCCAAGGCACTGGTTGCTGCAGGCGCCGATGCCGTCAAGGTCGGTATCGGTCCTGGCTCCATCTGCACCACGCGCATTGTCGCGGGTGTGGGCGTTCCGCAAATCAGCGCCATCGCCAACGTTTCCGCTGCCCTTGAAGGCACCGGCGTTCCGTTGATCGCCGACGGCGGCATCCGTTTCTCGGGTGACCTCTCCAAGGCCATCGTCGCGGGCGCGAGCTGCGTGATGATGGGTTCGATGTTTGCCGGTACTGAAGAAGCGCCGGGCGAGATCGAACTGTTCCAGGGCCGTTCCTACAAGGCGTATCGCGGCATGGGTTCGCTGGGGGCAATGTCCCAGGCCCAGGGCTCGTCCGACCGCTACTTCCAGGATTCTTCGGAAGGTGCCGAGAAGCTGGTACCGGAAGGCATCGAAGGCCGCGTCGCCTATAAAGGCTCGCTGGCGGCGATCATTCATCAGTTGATGGGTGGCCTGCGTTCTTCCATGGGTTACACCGGCAGTGCCAATATCGAAGAGATGCGTACCAAGCCTGAATTCGTTCGCATCACGGGTGCCGGCATGGCTGAATCCCACGTCCACGACGTGCAGATCACCAAGGAAGCGCCTAACTACCGCGTCGGTTGATCCGGATTGCAGCGTGGTTCGCCGCGCTGCAACCCAACGAGTTTTATAGCCGGGGCTGTTACGCAGCCCCGTGTCGTTTCTGTTTTTTGACGAGAATGAGTCATGGCCCTCGACATTCACGCCCACCGTATCCTGATCCTCGACTTCGGTTCCCAGTACACCCAGTTGATCGCCCGCCGCGTGCGTGAGATCGGCGTGTACTGCGAGCTGCATCCGTTCGACATGGACGACGAAGCGATTCGCGCATTCAACCCACGCGGGATCATCCTCGCTGGCGGTCCTGAATCCGTACACGAAGCCAACAGCCCCCGTGCGCCGCAAGCCGTGTTCGACCTGAACGTACCGGTTTTCGGTATCTGCTACGGCATGCAAACCATGGCCGAACAACTGGGCGGCCGCGTCCAGGGTTCGGACGTCCGTGAATTCGGCTATGCCCGCGTAGATATCGTCGGCAAGAGCCGCGCGCTGGACGGCATTGAAGATCACGTCGATGCTGACGGCGTCTTCGGCCTGGATGTGTGGATGAGCCACGGTGACAAAGTCACCGAGATCCCGGAAGGCTTCCACATTCTGGCCAGCACCCCGAGCTGCCCGATTGCCGGCATGGCGGACGACGCACGTGGCTACTACGGCGTGCAGTTCCACCCGGAAGTGACCCACACCAAGCAGGGCGGTCGCATCCTGTCGCGCTTCATCCTCGACATCTGTGGCTGTGAAGCCTTGTGGACGCCATCGCACATCGCCGAAGACGCCATCGCCCAGGTTCGCGCCCAGGTGGGCACCGACAACGTGCTGCTGGGGCTGTCCGGTGGTGTTGACTCCTCCGTGGTTGCCGCTTTGCTGCATAAGGCCATTGGCGATCAACTGACCTGCGTGTTCGTCGATAACGGTCTGCTGCGTTTGCACGAAGGCGAGCAAGTGATGGCCATGTTCGCCGAGAACATGGGTGTCAAAGTGATCCGCGCCAATGCCCAGGACCAGTTCCTCGACAATCTGGCGGGCGAAAGCGACCCGGAGAAGAAGCGCAAAATCATCGGCCGCACCTTCATCGACGTGTTCGACGCCGAGTCCTGCAAGCTGGAGAACATCAAGTTCCTGGCCCAAGGCACGATCTACCCGGACGTCATCGAATCGGCTGGCGCCAAAAGCGGCAAGGCCCATGTGATCAAGTCGCACCACAACGTGGGCGGCCTGCCGGAAGAAATGAACCTCAAACTGGTCGAGCCACTGCGCGAGCTGTTCAAGGACGAAGTGCGTCGTCTTGGTCTTGAGCTGGGCCTGCCGTACGACATGGTCTACCGCCACCCGTTCCCGGGCCCGGGCCTGGGCGTGCGTATCCTCGGTGAAGTGAAAAAGGAATACGCCGACCTGTTGCGCCGTGCGGATCACATCTTCATCGAAGAACTGCGTAAAGCCGACTGGTACCACAAAGTCAGCCAGGCATTCGTGGTCTTCCAGCCAGTCAAATCGGTGGGCGTGGTCGGCGACGGCCGCCGTTACGCGTGGGTCGTTGCCCTGCGGGCGGTAGAAACCATCGACTTCATGACCGCACGGTGGGCACACCTGCCATACGAGCTGCTGGAAACAGTCAGCGGGCGGATCATCAACGAAATCGAAGGCATCTCCCGCGTGACCTACGACGTGTCGAGCAAGCCACCGGCGACTATTGAGTGGGAGTGAGTTCTTTCCATATGCCCCAAAAGCCCGCCTAATCGCGGGCTTTTGTTTGTGCGACGCTTAAGTTTCTGCTGCTTTAGCCGAAAAGAATACACGCTGCTTCTATGGATCCTGCTGTGTGTAGCAGTCAGTAGGTGCATATTGTTTTGTTCGCTGATAGGGAGAGGTTTTGTAGTGGAAATGTTTTTTGTACTGTTGATGTTATGTGTGCTGTTTTGGGAAAGGGGTGGCGATGCAAAAAAGGAACTGCTCAAGGTAGTGGTCGAAAATAAACGGGGCCTCATCAAATATCTTGGCTCTGCAGCACTGCTCGCCATGACGTTGTCCGTGCTGCCTAGTTTATTGCTGTCAATTTATATGCGACAGCATGGTTTTTTTGCTTACGAGATCTTTGGCTCCCAGCAGGGAGGTATGCGCATTATTAGTTTGAATGTGCTATTTAATTTTATTGTTTTGTCTGTGTCTTTGATGGGGGCTGCTATATTTTGGAAGGCGAAAGCTCCTTGGCCTCTAGTTGCTTTGTCAACTGTGGCAGCGCTTCTGGTTGCTGTGGGACTACTGGGTGTTGCGTATTACGCTAAGAGTTATGATCTCTTGGTTGCAACGTTGTTCTTCGCATTTTTGATAGGAGGCTATGTACTCTTTTGGATTTCTAATGGCATTGATGGGAAAATCAATCGCTGGTGGGTGCCGTTGGTTTTTTCAGGGATAGCACTAGTTACTCCTGTTATATTTCATTCCTATGCGGCTGCGCTTGCCGGTAACGCTCTGTTTCAGATGCGTGTTGGAGGAATGCCTGTTGTGCTAACCGAGCCGTTAGGGTTTGGTAAATCTGTTTCTGGTAGTGCCATTGAAGGGAAGCTGCTATTAAGAACTCCCGAGCTTTATTATTTGGAAGTGGCAGGCGAGAACAGCACTAACGCGCATTCAGTAGTAATTGTCAGTTCGGAGAGTGCCTCTATTAGCTATAAGTTTAACGATAAATGATTTAATCGGCAGGTTGGAACCTCGCCTGGAATAATTGCGATATATGAGCTTCCTTGCATCTCTATGTGAATACCGTGGATTGTGAGGTATATCGCTGCTTCCGGATCACCGTGATCAGCCGCTTAATGCGTGGATAATGTGGTTGATCACGGCGCTGTGCGAGGTCAATACTGTGAGTCGAGGAACTGGTACTTTATCTGGTATCAAGCAGCAATCTGATTTGTAGAGTTAATAGGGAGCAGCCTCTTGTCATCTTTTGGCTTTACGTTTCTTTCGCGAAAGGCACTTGGGCAGGCAGAGCAGATGATGTTCGGTGCCAGCTCCGGGGTCCGCGATGAGGTTGGCTTCCTAATTGTTCACCAACGTTACGCAGACCATTTCTTCCCGGGCACCTCGGTTCTGCACACCCGGCTCCGATACGCGCTCCTCATTCCGTGGCTATATCAGAGCTTGCGGGCGAAGCGGCCGTCCCCAAAAGATTTCGGGCACGCATTCACTGATCTTGAGCATAAGCTGACCGGGCGCCTTCAGTTCAAGGGTAGTGAAGGGGAACCCGACGGCGTGATCGGTGGTGAGGTCTATCCTCGTACAATCAGCCAGCCGCCTGCCTATGTCTACTGGACGGCGCTCACGAAATGGGGATTGATCGGCGCCCGCCCCGACGGACGCCCCTGGAGCCGCCCCGATATGGCGCGGCTACTTGCGGCCGGAAGCAAGCGGTCGATGCACGATGACGACGGCAAGCCCTTCGATGCGGTCACGCTCCCTTTTCCTTTAGGCCAATGATGGGGGGGCGTTAATTCCACAATTGATCCTGTTGCGAACGGAATAGTTATTTTATTTATTTAATCTTATTCAACGTTGTAATTGATCAAGAATCATCAGGTGAACATGGATGTCCACCTTTTTCATATGCTCCAGGTCAGCCTTTCCTCCAATGCAAAGGGCGGGCTCGAACGCGTACATCTCATCTGCGCCAACCGGCCCAAGCTTTGCCAGTGCGCGCTGGAACAGCGGCTTGCCTTGATTGTCCTCGAAGTCGAGACTTTCTCGACTGGTAGAACCAAGGAATATACCCAGCGTTCTATCCGGGACCGGGTTGGGCTTAATCAATTGGTTCTTCAGCGCAACAATACCGCCCGCTAGACTTGATATTGTAATTTTGCGCTGGTAACGCTCACCCCATGCATACAACGAACCAAATGCATCCCTGGCGATCACATTATAGTTGTCGACTTCTGCCAAGCCACTGCCCTGCAGCCACATATCGAGCGTCGCCTTGTATGGCTCCGGGTCTACAATCCAGAACAGCCCATCAGCATAAGAGCACCAACCTTCATTCTGCCAATAACCAAGCAGGGCCTTGGGTAATATCGAACGATACTTGTCAATACTTGACTTGGGCACTTCTCGACGCGAGTTTGGTTCGCCTAGATTATCGATCAATGATTGAAAAAATTCGTCTCTCAATTTCCACGCCCTCTTATAGAGATGCCGTTAGCATAAATTACTCCTTTAACGACATTTCTGACTTAAGGTCAAAGCTTTAACTACTTACGCTTTAAAACTGGAACCCCCACCGTTCTTTAGAAAAAGTACTTTCGACGGTGTCCGCGCCACAAACCCCACTTGAAAAAGATGAGGATTGGGTTTAGCAAAGCATCTCTGGCGAGCCGTTTCACGGCAGCAGGGCCAGCGACAGGGGCAGGTAGATTTGGATTGAACGCAACCCCCATTGCTTTGTTTTAATGAGCTTGCTGGATTAGCGGCTAAGTCACTAATTGCCGCATCTCACCTTTTGGGCCTATTCAACTCCTCAGTGCTGGCAACGACAACACTTCATCGTACTGTGGCCAGTCTTCCCTCGCGCGTTTGAGCACACCTTGCATCAACTCGTCCAACTCAGGCACTGGTTGCTCGGGCGGCAATTGGTCAAAGGGCGCGGCCAGCAGCGGATGATCAATCTTCTGCGGATTGGCTAAACCTTCCCACTGGCGCAGGCGCAGGATATAGAGAATTTCCACCGGAACGCGCTCCAAGTGCCAGTCCTGATTGAAGTCGTAGGAATTCTTCTGGCTCTCTTTGCCCGTTTGCCAAGTGTGGCGGTCACACGCGGCCAACAGGCAGGGCATCAGGTCGTCGGGGCTGGGAGTGCGCCACTTGGCCAACAAGGCTTCGTAGATGGGTTCGTCGTAAGCATAAGCAGGCCATTGATGCGAGACATCGCCCACCCAATCGGCAAACACACGCAGCATAAAGGCTTGGGCGCGGCGGTGTTGCTCTTCGTACTCAATCACTAATTGATGCCCACGGTTGAGAGCCGCATGGGTGAGATATCCCTGATGGATGACGGCATCCTTCCAGCCTAGGATCGCCATGGCGGCCATCATATTGGTGGCAGTTTGGATGCTGTAGTTTTGGCGTCGTCGATCATTGCCTGCCGCTTTGGCAATAATGTCGAACTGGCCCGCCCAGAAGAACAACTGCCAAATTCCTACTTGGTAATAGCGCAGCCAATGGGCCAATTCCAGAAGCCATTGCGGATTATCTGGTGCGGTTGCCAATACCTTGTGGGCTCGTGTGACGGCCATCCATTCGGAGCTACTACGCGTAACGTTGTCACTATTCGGTACAGGCATTGATGGCTTCGCAAATGCATCGCCGCGCTCAACATATTCACGGATGCCATTCAACTCGTATTCATCTGAGACGTGTGGCCCCTTGGCTATGCGCCCCAGCACACTTTTGTAGGAGGGCCACTTCGGGTTTACGCCCAAGCGCTCGCACTGAATTACTTCTTGGTCCATGGTTCCACCTTAAATTCTGCTACACCTGTTTTACTGGGGGCGGGAACACCGACTTTGACTGTTACACCTTGAACCTTGGCTTTTCCTGAATCCAATGCCGCTTGCAAAGCATCGCGTAAAGCAGGATCAGAGTCGGCAATTGATCTATTACTCAGCCACCCCTCCAACCGCGTCCTCGGGTCCCCATGCGGCGTACCTGCCTTACTCACGCCATTCACCGAAGACTTCGCATCCATCACCACCACGGTAATCGTATCGCCATTGATCGCCACCGCGCAGCCATCGCAGCCGTGGTTGCTACTGTTTTGCAGAGGTTTGAAATTGAGGCCGGTTTTCTCGTTAAGGGTTTGCAGGGCCAGTTGCTCGCCCAACACCCCATCATTTACAAGCGAACCGGTCTTCCAATTGGGAAGGTGCGACAGCGGGATACTTTCAAATGTCTGCCCAAACAGGTCTTCAATCCGGCTGAACTTGGGAGGGTTGATTTCATCAGGGATAACCTGCCCCGGTCCTTTTGCACCATCTACACGTTGAGCATCCCGAAGCTCAGCCTCAGTTTTAGCAAGCTGCCCGAATTTGGAGCTAGCACTTGCCTCCTGGCTATCTGCAATGGCGCCTACAACACGGTTGCGTACAGCTTCGGCTTTGGCGAGCTTCTCCATTCTAGCCAGACCAGCCATCGTTTCAAGTTCTGCGGTGCCCACCTTGATCCCGGCTTTGGCCAGGGCGACGCCGCCTTTCGCAACGCCCCCCACGCCGGTGACAATGCTACCGACCTGCCAGGCAATCTCTCCAAGCGCTACGCCCAAGTCCTCGGCGTTCTGACTACCGCCTACTTCCAGCGCGTTTGTGATCGTGTCAATCTTCTTGTTTGCGTCTGCTAGAAATTCGGTTTTGAACTGCTTCTGGACCTCTGGATTTGCAATCAGCTCTTTGAGGCCCTTTAATCCTTCAATAGGATTCGTCACGAACTGAGCCAGACCTTCAACATCATTCCAGCCCGATTTAGCCAGCCCTTTACCAATGCCGAACTGGGTCAGGACATCTTGCTTGCTGCTGATGAATGCCCACTTTGCAAAAACGGTAAATACTTCAGTACCCTTCGCTTCGTCCAGTTCCTTCTTGTATTGCACTATCTGCTGCGTCGCCAACCAGTTGTTATCCACCGCCGCACCCGCCGCCGTATTCGCGGCAGTCGGGTCGATAGAAGCACTGGTCGCAGCCAAACCCGTCACCAGGCTGACGATCAAATTACGTTTGGCTTCGCGTTGTTCTTCGCTTTCGTCTGGGCTGCTTTGCGAGAACAGGCCGGTCAGCAGGCTGGACGCCGCTGCGCCTGCGGCACCGCTGCCGCAGCTTTGGCTGCTGGCGGCGGCGCCCGCGCAGGCGACGATGCCGTGCAGGGCGGCGTGCAGTGGGGAGCCTTCCGTGAGTTCGCCGTCCGCTACCAAATCGCCGATGTAGCCTGCGCCGCGTTGCTGGACGTAATTGACCACCAGACTTTGCACGAACGCGGCGTTGCCGGCGCTGATGTTGCCGCCTGCGGCACCGATCAGGGCTGTGGTGATTTGTCGGTAGGTGCCGCCTGCGCCCCAGTTTTCGGAGATGTCGTTGGCTTCTGCCGACAGTTGCCTTGCACGGATCTGCAGGGCCATCTGTGCGGCATCGTTCTGCCCGTCGATTTTATCGGCTTCTGCCTGCAGCGTTTTGGCCTGTTGCCGCTTGAGGTCCGCTTCCCGCGCCTTGTTGGCGAGGAAGGTGCTGGCTTCGTTGGAAAACGCGGTGACGATCTCGAAACCGGCGCGGACTTCGTCTTCGTCGAAGATCGGCTTTAGCGAGTTGCTGCCATCGCGATCACTGGACACATCACGGTTGAGGCTGGCGACGGTTTGTTCTGCGGTCTGACCGGTGCGCTTGTGTTGCTCGGCGTCGTCGGTAATGACGACGGCACCGCCACTGATACCGCTGCGCGTCACGCTGCTGGCCTTGTCGCTGGCGCTGATGGCGATCGGCATGTTGGCGCCGATGTTGTTCTCGTTTTTGGCCAGGTCGGTGCCCGGGTTAACCTTGCCGCCAGTCTGCGCGTTGCCCTTCTGGTCCTTGCCGACTTCGTTGTAGCCGCCGCCCAGGCTGACGGTATTGGCGTCGTAATCCGCCTTGTTCTTGATGTCGCGGCTGGTGAGGCTTGAGGTGATGAGGCGGTTGTTACCGTCCTGCACGGCCTTGTCACTGCTGGCGATCACGCCGCCGACCAAATCGGTGTTGCCCCGCACGTTGATGTCGAAACCGTCATCGCCAGCCTTGATGCCTGACTGCTCGGTGACGCTGGCATAGTTGGAGTCGATGTTGGTTGCGCCAAAGTTTGCGCTGGCACCGCTTATCGAGCTCATGCCGTAGCAGAACGGTGGAATACAAAGACTGATGCCGATGCCCAGGCTCTTTTCATCGACTTTGTACGTGTTGGTGTCTTGCAGGCTTTCGATATTAAGATCGCCGCCGATGTCGGCGATTACTTTTTTGCCACTGGCCACCGCCCCCTTAAGCTGCGTGTCGCCGCCGGATGACAGCAGCAACTGGTTGCCAGCCTCCACTTTGGTATTGGTATGGGTCAGCTCGTCGCCGTCGGCCTGGCCCCGGTTTCCGGTGGCACCCAGGTCCAGGGTAAAGCCGTTTCTGCTACCGCCCAGCGAGAGGCCGATACCGATGCTGGCGCTGCTGCCTTTGCTGTCGGTGTTTTGCTGGCTGGTGTTGTTGGCGGCGAGCAGGTTGATGTCGCCGTCGGCCATCAGGCTGGCGTCACGCCCGGCCTTGATCTGGCTGCCTTGGACCGTGATGTTGCTGTCTGCACCTGCGCCGGTCGCGCGCAGGCGCACATCTTGACCGGCGGTGATGGTCGAGCCGGCGGCGCTGTCGCTGGTCTGGGTGGTTTTGCTTTCGTTCTTCTTGGTGCCCAGCGACAGGCTGATGTTAATACCGCCTGCCGCGCCAGGGTCCATTGCCACCGCCGTGGCGGCGTTGTTACCGGCCAGCAGGACCGTGGCCGCTGCCAGCGCCTTCATGCGCCCGTCATCGGTTTTCTCCGATGCCTGCTTCATCTGCTGGGTGGTCTGGATTGCACTGATGACAGGGTTAGTCACCGTCAGAGTGAACCCGGTCTGTTTGAACAGGGTTTCACGTTCGCGCTTGCTGGTGTTGCGGGCTTCAACGACATCGATGGTTTGCCCGGTGATATCGACGCTGCCTTCGGGCGCGCTCACCTGGCTGCCCACCTGGCGGTAGCCTTTGCCCGCTTCCATCAGCACATCGCCCTTGGTCGAGCCCACGGTACTCGCCGCTGCGGTCTGGCTGGTGGTGAGGTCCTTGACCGTTTGCTGCTGGGTGCCGAGCGTGACCGCGATGCCGCCGCCGCTGAACAGGCCGCTTTTCTTGACTGACTTGTCGTGACGTTCGCTGCTGCTTTCCGTCGCGGCTTCGATATTGATGTTGTTGTCAGCCGCCAGGACGGTCTGGTTGGTGGACACCACGTTGCTGCCGCTGACGTTGATGTCGCGACCGGCCTGCACATAGGTTTTCTCGGCACTCAGCGTCGAGCCCTGCGCCTGGGTCTGGTTGACGGTGTCGCGTGTGGTGGTGGTCTTGCTGGAGAACAGGCCGTTGCTGCCTTTGAATTTGTGCGCTTCATCGGCAAACTGGGTGTTTTGCGCAGCGGTCAGGTTCACGTCGCGCCCGGCGTCGGCGATGATTGCACCTTGCTGACTGGTGACGCTTGCGCCTCGGGCATTGAGGTCCTGCCCGGCACTGAGGCGCACATCGCCTTGGCCTTGAATGGTTGAGCCGACTTCGGTCTGGCTGGCGTCTTTGCGCCAGTTGCTGCCGTTCCAGTTAACCGATTGCTGATGGGCTTCGCCAACGGTGGTCAGGTTGATGTTGTTGCCTGCTTGCAGCGAGGTACTGCCGCCGGCGCCTGCGTTGACCACCTGAGCGCCGATCAGGCTGAGGTCTTTGCCCGCGTTGACGTCCATGGTGCCGTCAGCGCCGCTGACGAACAGGCCGGCCACGCGTGACAGGTTGGTTCGTGTGCCCTGGGCACTGCTGCTGTCGCGACTGCTGGACACAACGTTGACGTTTTGCCCGGCGTTGATGGCGAGGCTGTCTGTCGCGCCGATCAGGCCGCCGAGGTTGTCGAGGTTTTCCCGTGCTGTCAGCGAGACCTTGTCGGCCTGGATGCGGCCGCCGAGGTTTTCGATGTTCTGCGCGGTAATCGCCATCACGCTGCGCCCGGCCAGGCTGCCGCTGTTGACCAGATCACCGGCAATGTTCAGGTTCAGGCGTTGCCCGGCAATCAGCGAGCCAGAGCCGTTGAGGTCGCTTTCCTGCACCCGCACATAGACCTGTGGCACCAGCACGTTGCGGGTTTCGCCGTTGGCGAGGGTGACCTTTTTTTGTACCAGCCAGACGATGTCGCTGGTCAGTTGAGCCATCTGCTCGGGGGACAGCTCGACGCCGGGCACCAGTTGCCATTGATTGGCCAGGGTGACGGCGTTGTCGATCAGCGCCCGGTATTGCGCTTCGTCGTTGGCGTAGCCGTCGAGAAAGCGCCGACCCGTGAGTTGCGCGACCTGTTCGCGAATCAGTTTCTGCTCATAGAAGCCATCGCCGAGGCGCTGCTGGGTCAAGGCAGGGTCGACTTGCAAACGCTCCAGCATGTAATCCGACGACAGCCAGGTGCGATAGCTGGCGAAACGCGGATCTGTTTCGACCAGGTAATTGCTGGTGGTCTGCGGATGGGTGGTGAACAGGCTGTTATTCGGCAATTCCAGGGACGGGCCCCCAGTGCGAATTTGCTCGGCCACGCCTTGTGCGTTCTGGGTGGTCTGCGCTGCAACCTGAACGATCGGAGCTACTTGAAAGGTACGGGCGGCCGGAGCGCTGACCGTACCGGTGGAAGCGATCTGCTGGCCGACGGCCTGAGTACCGCGTGCGCTGATCTGGGTGCCCGTGCCGCTGACCGCTGTGTTCTGCGCGAAGACGGTAGGTTGCAGGGAAATATCCTGAATCAGCGGGGCAGGGGTATAGGCTGCGGTGTTCGCGCCTTGCCGGTCGCGGCCCTTGCGCTGGATGCGGTAGAAGTTGGTGACGCTGCCGCTGTCGACGGTGGTGCGCTGGCCCGACACTTCGGTGTTGGTCAGGCTGGTGACGTCTGCCTGCAATAGTCCGCCGGCGGCGATGCGGCTCTTGTCGTTGAGCACGTCGCCAGCGCTGATCTGCATTGTCCCGCCAGACAGGATCTGCGCCGGGGCCGAGGTGGCGATCTGGGTTTCGTTGACGACGCGGGTGTAGTCGTAGCGGTTCCAGTTGTCGCGCTGGCCCTCGGGGGTGACCAGGTAATTCACCTCATCGTGACGCAGGGAGATCTCGTTGGCTTGGTAGCGGTTGGTCGAGCCGGTGAGTTGAAATTCCTGCTCGGGTGTTCGACTGACCTCAACATCGCGCGTGCTGAAATGTTCGTTGGTGTTGCGCACGCTTTGTACGTTCAAAGACAGATCGCCAAGCGCTTCGAGGGTCGCGCTGGCATTGGTCAGCAATTGAGCGCGACCCTCAGCGGTGTCGAGCGTGCTCAAGGTCCCGCCAATGGCGAGGTCGCCGGCACTGAAGATCAGCGATTGCTCGCGGTTATTCAGGGTTGCGGTGCCGATATTCAGTGACTCACGGGCTGCTATCGTTGCTGCGGTGCCATTTTCATCGAGGTTGTTCAACGTCGAGGTGGCTATCGCCAGTTGGTCGCCATACAGGCGCGGGTGCCGAGGTTATTCAGCGTCGCTGCCTGCACGCGGACTTGCTGGCCGTCGATCAGCCCGCGGTTGGTCAGGGTGTCGGCGGCGTTCAGGCGCACCTGGCCCGCGCTGATTTCGGCGTTGGCGCTGTTGTCGAGCGTCCGCGCGCTGACTAGCAGGGACTTGCCCGCCAGCAAACGCCCGGTGTTGTTGAGCGCTCCGGCGGTGCTCAGATCAACGCCGTTGTTGGCTTGAATCTGCCCGCTCAGATCAAGGCCGCTCTGCACCCTGAAGTTGATGTCGCCCAGGCTCAGGGCCCGGCCCGTGCCGCTGTAATACGCGGCGTTGAGCGACAGCAGCTTGCCCGCAATCAGCGTGCCGTCGAGGTTATTCACCGATTGGCGACGCTGCGCGGTATCGCGGTCGCTGATCGTCAGGTCGCCGGTCGAAGAGATCAGCCCGTTCTGGTTATTCAGCGTCTGGCTCACGCCCAGCAATAGACCTTCATCGGTGCGTAAAGCACCGCTCTGGTTGTTGAGGGTGTTGACCGCCAGGTTCATGCTGCGGCCTTCAAGGCCTTGGTTGGTGCCCTGCGTGGAGGTGTTGTCGAGCGCGTCGGTGCTCAGGCTCAATGCGCCGGCACTGCGCACCAGACCGCCCTGATTGTTAAGGGTCTGACCCAGCACCAGTTCAACGTCGCCGAGGCTTTGCAATTGGCCGCCACGGTTGTCCAGTTGTGCGCCTTCGATGTGGACGGTTTTCTCGCCAATGATCTGGCCACCGTCGGTGTTGGCCACGTCGCTGGCGTTGAGCAACAGGTTGCCCTTGGCGCTCAAAAAGCCCGCGTTGTTGGTGAGGCTGGCGCTACGGATTTCCACGGCATCCTGGCCGCTGATGCCTTTGGTGGTGCCGGATTGCAGGTTGTTCAGCGCCTGGCTGCCGGTGTCGATGAACAGCTTGCCTGTGGACTGAATCAAGCCCGCCGCGTTACGCAACTCGCCGCTGCGCAGGTCGAGGGTGGCGCGGGCGTCGAGTGTACCGTCGCTGTTGTCGGCCAGAGCGCCGTTGCTGTTGAGGTCCAATGCCTGACCGCTGATCACACCACTGCGGTTATCCAGGCCCTGAGCTGTAACGGCGATGTCACCCTGGGCTTCCAGACGCCCGCCATTGTTGGTCAGCGCGCCGTTGGTCACGTTGACCGAAAGGCCGGACTGCACCGAGCCAAGCACACCATTGGTGTTGTTGAACTGCCCGGCGATGATCGCCATGCGCTGGGTAGACGCGAGCGTGCCGCCGATGTTGTTCAACTGGCTGAACTGCGCTTGCAGCTCGCCACCGGCGCTGACGGTGCCTTGGGTATTTTCCAGGCGTGCGCCGTTCAGTTGCGCGGTGCCGCTGGCCGCCAGCGTGCCGCCGCTGTTGTCGATCAGATCACTGGCGGTCACCGTCAGCAGGCCGCCGTCGGTTGCAACAACTTTGCCGTTCTTATTATTCAGCGTGCCAACGTTGATCGCCACAGCGCCTGGGCTGTTGACCTGGCCGTTCTGATTGTTGAATTGCTCGCTGACATTGATCTGTAAAGGCTCCAGCCCCGTTTGCAGAATGCGCCCGTATTGATTGGACAGGGTGCGGGCCTGGAGTGTGAGCTGTTGGCCCTGGGCCAGACCTTCATCCAGCACCACGTCGTCAGCCTTGATCGACACGCTGCCATTACTGGCAATGCTGCCTTTGGTACTGCCGAGTTGGTTGGCCTGAATGCCCAGCGAACCCTTGCCGGCATGCTCGATGGTGCCGCCGCTGTTGTCGACGCGGCTGGCGCTGATCCGTGCATTGTTGGCGTTGGAGGCAATGCGTCCACTGCGGTTGTCGAGGGTCGCGCTGGCGTTTATCGAGGTGTCGGCGACGCCGGTCTGCACCAGCTCGCCGCCGACGTTGGACAGATCACTGGCGTTCAGTTGCAGGTTGTCGGCGTTGACGCTGGCGCTGTCGGTGCGCAGGGTTTTTGTCGCGTTGGCCGCGAGGGTCTGGCTGGCATCCACGCGGCTGCCACTGAGATTGCTATCGCCGTTGTTGGCGGTCAGGGTGACATTGCGGCCTTGAGTCTGGCTGCCGCTGAGGTCCAGATCATCGGCCTGGATGCTGACATCGCCTGCCGCCAGGTTTTGACCCTGCGCTTTGACGTGGGTGGCGCGCACCGCAAGGTTGCCGCTGCTGCCCAGTTTGCCGTCCACGCCTGCGCCCGCCGCCAGGCTTGAGCCCTGGGTGCTACGAATCGATTTGGCACTGAGGGTTGTTTGATTCTGGCTGGCAATGGTGCCGCTGTTGTCGATATCCCCTGAGCTGGTGAGGTTCAAATCGCCCTTGGCGTAAAGCGAGCCGCTATTGTCAACGCTTGTGGCAGTGATACGGGTGGCCGTGGTGCCGCTGATTGTGCCCATGTTGTGCAGTTTGCCGTCTGCGTTGACGACCACTTCACCCGCCATGGCGCCAATTTGCCCGGCATTGCGCATGCCGACACCCGATTCGGTCCCCACCAGCACGATCTTCCCGGCGTACATTCCGCCCAATTGCGCCACGTCGATGCCGACGGCTGGCTTGTCGCCGTCGGCGCCGGCCTGAGGCTTGGCCTGGGTGTTGTCGGCGTTGACCTGATTGCGTCCGGCGGTGACCTTAAGGTCATTGGCCCAGATACCCGCATTGACCTGCACGGTACGGGCAATCAGGTCGGTGTAATCGGCGTCGCGGCTATCAAGGCCCTTGCCCTGAATGTTCAGGGTGCCGCCGTTCACGGTGTAGCCGCTGATGCTGCCGTTCTCCAGCTGCACCTGACCGGTGCTCAGGGTCGCACGGTTGGCGTTGATGAAGCCGCAACCGTCGCAGGTAATGCCGGCCGGGTTGGCGATGACCACTTGGGCGCGTTGCCCGGCGACTTCGACATAGCCGCGTAACTGGCTGGGGTTGCTGGCGTTGACCTCATTGAGGATGACCCGCGCGCTGCCTTTGGCCATCGCTGCGTTGCCTTCGATCCAGCCACCCAGTTGCGTTTGGGTGTTGGCGCCGCTGTTGTTGAGGATGACGCCGCGCGGGTCGACATCGAATTGATTGTAGGTGTTACGCGAAACCCCGGCCGCGCTGGGCGCCTGAATATTCACCTGCGGCGTGCCGTTGGCGCTTTGAATCACCGTCGGACGCTGGCCGGCTGCGGCAGTCGGATCGGCCACAATCGTGCCCGCCGCCCACGCCGGTACAGCGCTCCAGGACACCAGCCCGAGCGCGATCATCAATGCAAAACGCATCGGCCCGAGCGTTGCCGTGCAGCCCGCGTCGGCGGTGGTGAGGCTGACGCGAGTGCCCGGCGCCTTGACCTGGCTGGTGACGTTCTCCGCCACCACCATCAACAGCCCGCGTGCCTTGTTGAAAACAATTCGGTACAGGTGCTTGTTCATAGCAATTCCATTTGCGGAGCCGGCCCGCGATACAAAAGTTGAAGTTACGGTGCTGTGGCAACCGGGTGAGCTGCAAACCAGGCTCTGGCCTGTTCAGGGATCACACCGATGCCCTGGAATGTCTTGATTTGCAGGCCTCGCTCGTCGCCCCGGTGATACAGCGCGCGACCGCATCGGTTGGCGAACAGGTGGCGCTGGAGGATTCGGGTAAAGGTGGCCGTATGGCCAAACGGCGCGACCCAGTCGTTCAGCCAGAGGCGCTCGCCGCAATTCCAGTCCGCGTCGCTCAATGTAAACGGTGATTGCTGCAAATAGCGTTGTTCCGCTGCCTCATCGACGTTAAGCCAAGAGAGGTAGCACACCGGCTTGCCGTGCTCGCTGCCCAGCACGAATTGGCGATGCTTGAGCGCCGGCAGCAGAAGTGTCGGTAAGCTGTGCAGTGGCGCATCCCGGTGAGCGCTGGAATGCATCCACAACCAAGTGACCGAGCCCAGCACCGCCGCCTCGTTCCAAGGCTCGTCGATCAGGCCGGGGGCCGTGATGTCCAGGGTTTCAAAACGCATGGCATTACCCCTCAGAACGACCAGATGACGGTAAAGTCGCTGGTCACGTTGGCGGTCTTGAAGCCATCGGGCTTCTTGAGCGGCGTGCCTACCGACCAGTCATAAGACAGGCCCTTGTAACCACCACGCACACCCACCACAGCCCCCGCCAGCCGTTTACCAATCAGGAACTTACTGGCCTGACCGCTGACTTCGCCGTAGTCGACACCGGTGTAAAGCTCCTGGCCGGTTTGCCCCAGCGCCAGGCCGACTTCGTTGCGCAGTGTCCAGCCGCGATCGGCAGAAAGAATGTTTTCGCCGTCAAACCCGCGCACGCTGTAACGTCCGCCAATCGAGAAGCGGTCCTGCGGCACCAACGGCGTGCGGTTCCATTGCGACCTCCAACTGCCGATATAGCGCAGACGCTGGTCGCTGAAGGCGAAGGGCACTTGCAACTGGGCGTCGGCGGTGATGATCTGCGAGCGGGATGTGCCGGCTCCAGAGGCTTCTTCGGGCGCCGACAACGAATCATGTGCGCCGGTGCCGCGACGGTAGGCGACGCCAAGGTCCAGAATAGAGGTGCCGATAAATTCCCGATGATCCAGGCCGAGCTGCCAGCCCGCCATGCGCCGATCCTGGTTGCCGATCTCTGTGTCGTCGATGAAGTTTTCAGAAGACCGTGTCCATAGGCCACCCCACGCCGTGGTCTTGCGCACGGCATCGCGGTAAAGCAGACGCGACAGGCGCAGATCGTTGGTACGGCTTTCGCCTCGATACTGGTACGTCTGGGTAGCGCCGGCGACCGACTGCTCGTAGTTGTACTCGCTGGTGGTGAACGCCAGTTGCCAGTAACCCATCGGCAGCGAGTAGTGGAGCGTATTGCCATTGGAGCCGTGTCGGCCGGACTCGCCGCCGCCCAGGTCGTGGTTGAAGCTGGCGTAGAACAAGTCGTTGAGCGACAGCAGGTTGTCCAGCGACAGCGACACATTGCCCTGATACTTGCCTGTGGATTTGCTGCCCGAGTTGTCGAAGGACAGGCTCACGCGGGCCGGAAACTGCTGGCTCCATTTGATCACCACATCGCTTTCGCCGGGCTTGGCATCAGCCGCAAGGGTGGGGGTGATCTGAATGTCGGCGTCGGCAGTGGGCACGCGCTTGAAGTTTTCCAGCGCCTGTTCGATATCGCGCAGGTTAAGCAGGTCGCCGGGGTTGGCAGGCATCGCATTCCACAGGTTGGCGCGGCGGCTGGTGCCTTCGGCAAAGCGGATTTCACGGATGCGCCCCGGCACGATTGTCAGCACCAGAATCCCGCTGTTGAGGTCCTGCGCTTCGGCAAGCACGCGGGTGGTGACAAATCCCTCCTGGATGATCGCATTCTGCATGCGCTTCATCGTCATGTTGATGCCCGCGCCACCCAGGCAACGCCCCACGGCGGGGTCGTCCTCGGGGTTGGCGGCCTTCAGCGCCCATTGAAACTTCTCGGATGCGTCGCCAATCAGGCGGATGTCTTTAATGGCGAAGCAGGGCGCTTCTTTTACAGGAAGACGAGAGCCGCCTTCGTCGAGCGCAGGTGCCTGAAGCCGCACATCGGGCCGCGATTCCAATTGATCACGCAGCGCGCGCTCACGCTCCTGCTGACGCAGTAATTCCTCTTCAGGCCCGGCAGCCTGAGCGGCGGCGGTCGTAAAAAGTGTCCACACTGCCAGCGCCGTCAGCGCGAGGTGTCTTGCATTCATCGACGACAAGCGGGCCAGCCCCACGACATATCGAGAGGGGCTTGGCTTGTGCAGTGGGCAGCGTGAGTCCGCGGGCATTTCACATCCTTGTGATCAGAATCAGAGGCACGACCTGCGTGCCACGTTGATTCCGGCGGTGGTGCTGCCGGTCTCGCTGATTGGCACCTGTTCGATCATGTACCTGCTGGGCTATAGCCTCGACAACTTGTCACTGATGGCGCTGATCATCTGCACCGGCTTTGTGGTGGACGACGCCATCGTCGTGCTCGAGAACATCGCTCGTTACCAGGAGCAAGGCATGCGTCCCCTGCGGGCGGCGCTGATGGGCACCCGCGAGGTCGGCTTCACGGTGCTGTCCATGACCTTGTCGCTGATAGCGGTGTTCATTCCGATTTTGCTCATGGGGGACATCGTTGGCCGGTTGTTCCGCGAATTTGCGGTGACCTTGAGCATCGCCTTGGGCTTGTCGATGCTCGTGTCCCTGAGCCTGACGCCGGTGCTGTGCGTCATGCTGTTGCGCCAGCCGGCCCACGACGCCAGGGAGCCGCGTCTGTACCAGTGGATCGAAGCCGCTCTGGCGCGCTTGCAGGCGGCGTATTTGATAGCGTTGGCCTGGGTCATGCGCCACCGTTTGCTGACACTGTTCAGCCTGTTGCTGACTGTCGCGTTCAACGTCTACCTGTATGCCACCGTTCAGAAAGGTTTCTTTCCGGCCCAGGACACCGGGCTGCTGATGGGTGCCGTGCGCGCCGACCAGAACATCTCGTTCCAGGCACTCAAGCCGCACTTGATGCAGATTGCCCACGACCTGGCCGCCGACCCCGACGTGGAGGCGGTTATGTCATCCACTGGCAGCGGCCGCGCAGGCTCGCGCAACACCGGTGACTTCTTCGTGCGCCTCAAGGACTACAAACAGCGCACCAGCAGTGCGGCAGTTGTGGCGAACCGGTTGACCAGGGCGAATAGCAAAGTGGCGGGCATCCAGGTATTCCTGATGCCGGCCGAAGACCTTCGCGTGGGCGGCCGCAGCGCCAATGCCAGCTTCCAGTTCAGCCTGCAGGCGGACGACCTGGACCTGCTACGGGCCTGGGAGCCCAAGGTCGAGGCTGCGTTGCGTGCCTTGCCGGAATTGACCGGTATCGACTCCGACTCCCAGACAGGTGGCCAGGCCATCAAGCTGGACATCGACCGCGCCGCCGCCAGCCGTTTGGGGGTGAGCGTCAGCGACATCGACAACCTGCTGAACAATGCCTATAGCCAGCGCCAGGTGGCGACGCTGTACAAGACGCTCAACCAATACCATGTCGTCATGGGCCTGGACCCGGTGTACACCAGTGACTCGACCATGCTCGAGCGCATGTACGTGATCAACAGCGATAACCAGCAGGTGCCCCTGACCGCATTCGCTACCTTCAAACCGGACAACGCACCACTGGCAGTGGCCCACCAAGGCCAGTCGGCCACCAGCACGATTGCTTTCAACCTGCAGGACGGGGTGTCGCTGGGACAGGCCACGGCGGCCATCAACAGCGCCGTCGACAAGGTCGGCCTGCCACGGGACGTCCAGTCCGGCTTCGCCGGTACCGCCCAGGCCTACGCATCGCTGGCGGCGAGCATGCCGTGGTTGATCGCTGCGGCCTTGCTGGCGGTGTACATCGTGTTGGGGGTGCTGTACGAAAGTTACATCCACCCGCTGACCATTCTGTCGACGTTGCCGTCGGCGGGCGTGGGAGCGCTGTTGCTGCTCAAAGTGGTGAACATGCAACTGACGGTGATCGCCCTGATCGGCATTTTGTTGCTGATTGGTATCGTAAAGAAGAACGCCATCATGATGATCGACTTCGCCCTGATGGCCGAGCGCGACCGCAAGCTGACGCCCGAACAAGCCATCATCGAGGCCTGCCGCATGCGCTTCCGGCCCATCATGATGACCACCCTGGCGGCCTTCTTCGGTGCCTTGCCCCTGGCCCTGGCCAGCGGCGGCGATGCCGACCTGCGCAAGCCGCTGGGCGTGGCCATTGCCGGTGGCCTGGTGGTAAGCCAACTGCTGACGCTGTTCACCACGCCTGTGGTGTACCTCTATCTTGACCGCCTGAGCCGTGCTTCCCGGCATTTCTGGCATACACGTATACGCCGTACTCACGTGCCTGGCTGACTGACAAGGGTTAATGAATGAACGCTCTACTGCCTTCGCGCCTCTGTATCGCCGTGCTGCTGGCCAGCAGTTTGCTGGGCGGCTGCACGGTCGGGCCCGACTACCACAAGCCGACTGCGCCGATCTCCACCACCTTCAAGGAGGCCGAAGGCTGGAAGGCGGCGAACCCCCAGGACGAACTGCCCAAGGGGCCATGGTGGGAGCTGTACCAGGACCGGCAACTGAACACGCTGGCGGCCCAGGTGCAACTCAACAACCAGAACGTTGCGCTCTACGCTGCCCAGTACCGTAAGGCCCTGGCGCTGGTGCGTGAGTCCCGGGCCGACCAGTTACCGAGCCTGAGCGGCACGCTGGAGAATACCCGTAGCAAGTCTGCCACCGGTTCTTCGTCCAGCAGCACTAACAGTAGCGGGGTGAGCAAGGATTACTCGGCGACCCTAAGCCTGAGTTGGGAAGCCGATATCTGGGGCAAGCTGCGTCGCACCGTCGAGGAAAATCGCGCCAGCGCGCAGGTCAGCGCTGCTGACCTGGCCAACGCCACCCTGAGCGCACAGTCGTCGCTGGCTCAGGATTATTTCCAGTTGCGCATTCTCGATCAGCGTATCGCCCTGTACCGGGAGACCATTGCCGGTTACCAACGCTACCTGCAAGTCATCCAGAACAAATACGACGAGCAGATCTCCTCGCGGGCTGATTTGGCCACCGGGAAGACCCAGCTGCAAAGCGCCCAGGCTTCAATGCTCGACCTGCAGTGGCAGCGCGCCCAGTACGAGCACGCCATTGCTCTGTTGATCGGCAAGGCTCCGGCAGATTTCGCGCTGGCGGTGGACTCGGCCTGGCAGTACCACGTGCCCACCGTGCCACTGGGCGTGCCCAGCCGCCTGTTGGAGCGCCGCCCGGACATCGCCTCGGCCGAACGCGACATGGCTGCCGCCAACGCGGCCGTCGGAGTGTCGACGGCCGCGTACTACCCGGATCTGAGCCTGAGCGCCAGTGGCGGTTACGAGGGATCGAGCATGGGCCACCTGTTCTCGTTGCCCAACCGCTTTTGGTCCATTGGCCCGAGCCTGACTGGCACGATCTTCGACTTTGGCGCCACCAAAGCCGCGGTGGAGCAGTCCCGCTATGCCTACGATGCCAAGGTCGCGACCTATCGCCAGACTGTATTGACTGGGTTGGGTGAGGTCGAGGATTACCTGGTGGAGCTGCGCACCTTGCAGCCGGAACTGGAAGCGCGGCGTAATTCTGCGCAATCGGCCGAAGAGTCGGCGTCGGTCAGCCGTGACCAATATGAAGCAGGGGTCATTGACTACCTGGATGTCGCCACCACCCAAGCCACCAGCCTTAGTGAGCGCCAGACCTTGCTCAGCCTGGTGGCCACGCAGTTGGTGACCAGCGTCCAGTTGCAAGCGGCCCTGGGCGGCTCCTGGAACGGGAGTCAGTGATTGCACTCGTACGTACGTGGCCCCGGCGGCCCTGCGGGCCAGTCGACGCAAATTGCCAAATATCGTTGTGGTAGCATCCATGTGGCCCTGGCAACGGACATGCTCTTGCATGTGAGCGGTCCGCAACGTTGGAGTATTTTGTCCCATAGGAGTTTTCACATGCTCTGGAAGTCAAATCTCGCCCTGCTCGCCCTGTCTGCCGTTGCCTTGTCGGCGCAGGCCCAATCCGATCGTGAAGTGGTCGAGGACATGGTGACCCGCTCGGCCAATGTGTGCCCGGGCCACAGCACCGAGCGCACCACGCCTACCGTGAAGGCAGTGCCGGTCGGCGCGTTGCGGGTCATGCTCGAGCGCGGTCTGGTCATGTGCCCCGACCGTCGCCTCGATGCCGACGCGCCGGCCGTGTTCTACGGCAGAGTCGGCGTGTTTGAATGGAATCCCGAAGTATCGGCAGGCTCGGCGGTGATCGTCAAGCAGATCGACGCCATGACCCGTAAGGACGATTACCCATCGGACACCCTGGTGTGGGACGCCAAGGGTAGCCCCCTCGAGCAGCGTACCGTGCCGGCTTTTGAAGCCAAGCCAGGGGCTGCGGTGCTGTACAAGATCCGCTAGGCCCTGACGACGTGGCGTAAAGCGTCAGATTGATTTCCAGGGGCATGGCTTCCTGGGACAGTCTGACGCGTAGCGGCGCAGGTCAGCAGCTTCTGTTGTTGGTTGCGAGCTGGCGCCATTCAAAGGCGGGGCCGCTGGCCTCGTACTCAAGCAAAACCGCAGTTTCATCGACGCCAGTCGTTCCCTCGGCGTCGGTGAGCTGGCCCGGGGATGCGGCGGAAATCTTGGACGACCGCTTATGGCCGATTCTGTTGAAAAAGTCGGCTTCGAATTCCACGCCAGAAAAGTACGCGCCTGAGATTGAAATCTGAATTTTTGGCAGAAGGTTCAGTACTCGGATTTCACGTAGCAGCGCGCAACAGAGGTGTTTTCATCCATCAATAGTCGAGTGTTTTGGGAAAACCGACTTTTTCAACACAATCGGCCGAAAGGCGCCTGTCCGTGTGAAGGGTCGAGCTTGAAGGATTGACAGACCGTTTGTACGCTTAAGTCCCTTTACTGTGGTTGCCTGAAGATGGAAAGCAATTTCTCGTTGCAGATCGAACGCGCCGCCTATGAGGAGTTCATCCGGCTTTGGGCTATAGGGAGCTTCAAGCATCAGCGATTAGGCCAAGCGTTCTATAACCATTTCAACCTGCACAAACTCAACGATCAAGCTTCATTGCGCGGCCTCTACGAGGCCGACGGTGAGAAGGCCTCGGGCCTGATCCTAAAGCTTTTCCATTTTCACTAAGCGTCAGCTCTCGGCAGCCTTTGCCACGAGAGAGGCTAATCCGACTTCTTGAACGTTTTAATGTGCATGGCATTTTTCATGGTTGTTCAATTATCCAATGTCTGAAAACTCTGTTTTATAAGAGTTTTTTGGTCAATTGATAATAGAGTGGGAATAACCCAAACCTAACCATCAATACCGCCAGCATTATCAATACCCTCTCCTCGACACCCTGGTCCGATACCGTCCAGATGACTGACGGTATCGGTGGCTGGGGCGTGTGTTTGAGTAGGGTTCTATACTCACGGGCATCCAGTAACGGCGAGAGGCACCATGAACGACTCCCGACGACTCGCAGTCTTGCGCATCGTTTTGATCGTTGTAGGTCTGATCGCCGTTTTTGCGATCTGGCCGCTGATGATTCTCTGGCCATCCGGCTGGGCGTGGCACAGCGGGCATTCCTACTATCCGTTGATGATCGTCGGTATCTACGCGACGCTTGGCGTGTTCCTGCTGATGGCGTCGCGGGACCCGATGAAGCATCTGAGCCTGATCTGGTTCACGGTATGGTCGAGCCTCGTGCATGGCGCGATCATGGCCGTGCAGTCCTTCGGTGTCGATATGGATGGAGAGCGCCATTTCGGTCATTTATTTGGCGATGTGCCCGCGCTTTTCATCGTTGCGGCGGTGCTGGCTTTTCTTACGCCGCGCAGCGATAAGACGCGCTTGCCGCACGATTGACCCGCGCGTGGAAGGGCTTTGGCCCCTCCGTGTTTATCTGCCAACACGACGCTGACGTGATGATTTTCCCGTGCATGGCTCTATCGCAGGGTTGCAACGGACCGGCGGAACAGCACCAGACTTGCCGCGAGAAATGTCACGCCCATCACCAGCACCGTCAGGAACTCTTTCCAGACGATGCCGAGGTCCGCACCTCTATAAACGATCGCCTGCGTGAAGCTCACATAGTGCCGTGACGGGAAAAACCACGTCACGTACTGGACCCATTGTGGCTGACTCTCGATTGGCGACATGCCGCCCGAAAGCATCATCATGGGCATCACGGTCATGATCATCATCAGGGCGAACTGCGCCATGGTGCGGGCGAGCGTGCCGAGGAAGATGCCGATCGCCGCCGTGGCGAATACGTAGATAGTGCGACATCGGCGCCCTTATTTTTTGCCAAATGCAGGTGTATCGTATTCGCCCCTCGCATCGACTCTCAGGTGCGCTCGTTTTCTTCCAGAGGTTTGTGTGTCTATGTCCTTTACCCGTCGACAAATACTCGGAGGTCTGGCCGGTCTTGCCGTGGTTGGTTTAGGGGCTGGCGGGGCATCGCGTTATTGGCTGGGCCGACGTGGCCCGGGGGAGGGGCACGATTTCGAGCTGATTGCTGCGCCGCTGGATGTAGAACTCGTGCCCGGCCATCAGACCCCGGCCTGGGCGTTCGGCGGCTCGGCACCGGGCACGGAGTTGCGCGTGCGTCAGGGCGAATGGCTGCGTTTGCGTTTCATCAACCACTTGCCGGTTGAAACCACTATTCACTGGCACGGCATTCGATTGCCGCTGGAAATGGACGGCGTCCCTTATCTGTCTCAATTGCCGGTGAAACCGGGCGAATATTTCGACTATAAATTCCGTGTTCCCGATGCTGGCAGCTATTGGTATCACCCTCACGTCAGCAGCAGCGAAGAGCTGGGGCGCGGGCTGGTCGGTCCGCTGATCGTCGAAGAGCGCGAACCCACCGGCTTCAAGTACGAGCGCACGGTGAGCCTGAAAAACTGGCATGTGGACGAAGTGGGCGCGTTCACTGAATTCAGCGTCATCCGGGAAGCGGCGCGCGAAGGAACCGTGGGGCGGCTTTCGACGCTCAATGGCGTGCCTCAGGCGGTGATTGATCTGCCTGCCGGCCAGATTGTCCGCGTGCGCCTGCTCAATCTCGACAACACCGTCACCTACCGCCTCAATATTCCTGGCGTCGAAGCGCAGATCTACGCGCTGGACGGCAACCCGATCACGCCGCGACCGCTGGGCAAGGGTTACTGGCTCGGCCCTGGGATGCGCATTTGTCTGGCCATCAAGGCACCGCCTGCGGGCCAGGAACTGTCGTTGCGCAATGGGCCGGTACGGCTGGGGACGTTCCGTTCAGTGGCCAACAGCGATGCGCCAACGCAGTGGCCGCCGCAGTTGCCGGCAAACCCCGTCGCTGAACCCGATCTGGAAAACGCCGAGAAGCTCAATTTCAACTTCGAATGGGTGGGCTCGGTCTCCGTCAATGTCGATAACGGTAAACCGCCGAGCCTCTGGCAGATCAACGGTCAGGCATGGGACATCACCGACAAGACCTGTGTTGATCGCCCCATCGCAAAACTGGAACTGGGCAAGAGCTATATATTCGAGCTGAAAAACATGACTCAGTATCAGCACCCTATCCATTTGCATGGCATGAGCTTCAAGGTGCTGGCCTCCAATCGTCGAAAAATCACGCCGTATTTCACCGACACTTTCCTGTTGGGCAAGAACGAGCGCGCGCGCGTGGCGCTGGTGGCGGATAATCCCGGCGTGTGGATGTTCCACTGCCATGTGATTGATCACATGGAAACGGGGCTTATGGCAGCCATTGAGGTTTCGTAATGCAGCAACCGCAAATCATTGATCGCAGCCGCGATCAGTACTTCATGCGAGAGGCACTGGCCCTGGCGGCCGAAGGTGCGTTGTTGGGCGAGGTGCCCGTCGGAGCGGTGCTGGTTCAGGACGGGGTGGTTATCGGTCGGGGGTTCAACCGTCCCATCAGTGGCAGCGATCCCAGCGCCCATGCGGAAATGGTCGCCATCCGCGCTGCCGCCCAGGCCGTGAGTAACTACCGGCTACCGGGCAGCACACTGTACGTGACCCTGGAACCGTGCAGCATGTGCGCCGGCTTGATCGTCCATTCCCGGGTCGCGCGGGTGGTTTATGGCGCCCTTGAGCCCAAGGCTGGCATCGTGCAAAGCCAGGGGCAATTCTTTTCCCAAGGGTTTTTGAATCATCGGGTTCTGTTTGAGGGCGGCGTTCTGGGCGAGGAGTGCGGCGCGATGCTCAGCGAGTTTTTCAGGATGCGGCGGGGGAAGGGCGGCGTAACGGGTTGAACGAAAAGCGCGTTATAGCGAATCGGCACCTCACTGATCCCGTTGGAGCGAGGCTTGCCCGCGAAGAACGAAAACGCGGTGGTTCTGGAAATGAACTGCACTCCAAAATCTGGGCAGGTGCGCAACTTTTGGGGTGCAGTTCAAAAAACGAGGTGCCTGATTCGCGGGCAAGCCTCGCTCCAACGAGACGTACGCGACCGAAGTATCAAAGCGGCGGGCTTTCTTCCGGCGGTTTGACCTTGTTCACGCCCGGTACGTGCAGGTTGCTTTCGGCAATCTGACTGCCTTCCAGTTGCGGCTGGGTCACCCAGGTCAGAATGTCGTAATAGCGGCGAATGTTGGCGACAAAGCTCACCGGTTCACCGCCTCGAGCATAGCCGTAGCGCGTCTTGCTGTACCATTTTTTCTGCGACAGACGGGGCAACATTTTTTTCACGTCGAGCCATTTATTAGGATCAAGGCCCTCGTTGTCCGCCAATTTGCGCGCATCTTCCAGATGACCGCTACCTATGTTGTAGGAAGCGAGAGCAAACCATGTGCGATCGGGCTCTTTTATCTTGTCGTCTAGCTGATCCTTAACGTAGGCAAAGTACTTCGCCCCGCCCTGAATGCTCTGTTTGGCATCCAGCCGGTTGGTTACGCCCATGGCCTGTGCGGTGTTTTGCGTCAGCATCATCAACCCGCGCACCCCGGTCTTGGAGGTCACGCTGGGCTGCCACAACGATTCCTGATAGCCAATCGCGGCGAGCAGACGCCAGTCCACCTGTTCTTTTTTGGCCGATGTCTGGAAGTATTTCTCGTACTTGGGCAAACGTTCCTGAAGGTGCTGGGCGAAGGTGTAGGCGCCCACATAGCCGAGTACGTCCACATGGCCGTAATACCGGTCCTTGAGGCGTTGCAGGGTGCCGTTCTTCTGCACCTTGTCGAGGAATGAGTTGATTTCATTGAGCAGGCTGTTGTCTTCGCCCAGCGCCACGGCCCAGCGCTGTTGGCGTCCTTCCCCGAGATCGAAAGCAACCCGCACATTAGGGAAGTACACCTGATTCATCGCCAGTTCGTTGGAGTCCACCAGCGTCAGGTCGATCTGGCCTTCATCCACCATGCGTAACAGATCGACGACTTCGACGGCGTCGGATTCTTCATATTCTATGGCAGGATTTTTCAGTTTCAGCGCGGCGAGTTGCTCGGCGTGGCTGCTGCCCTTGAGCACCATGATGCGTTTACCGACCAGATCATTGGCATCAGTGGGGCGCGATTGGCCGTTGCGGTAGATGACTTGTGGCGTGACATCCAGGTACGGGCGGGAAAAACGCACCTGTTTTCTTCGGTTTTCGGTGTCGATCAATCCGGCGGCGGCAAGGACCGGGCCGCCCGGCTTTTGCATCTCATCAAACAACTCGTCCATGTTGTCTGACGTTTCGATTTTGAGCTCAACACCCAAATCTTCGGCGAAACGCTTGACTAATTCGTACTCGAAACCGGTTTCACCGTTGCGATCCTGAAAATAGGTCGCTGGACTGTTGCGAGTGACGACGCGCAAAACGCCATCCTCCTTGACTCGCTCCAGTGTGGTGGGTTTGTCCACACAGGCGCTGAGCATCAGGAAGAGTCCGGTTGCGATGAGCCATTTGGCACAACGAGGGCGGAAATCTGATTGGGAAAACATCGGTGCAGTATACGCAAAGGACACCTGCCGCCATATCTCGACAGCGAAGTCTGCGTCTGATAGAGCTGGCGCTGGATCACTCCGGGGAGCCCGCCGACGTTCGGGTAGGGGCAAATTGGCCGTTTCGGGTGCTCAAAGGGTCGGTTTAGGCTAGAATGCACGGCCTCAAAGCACACCCCCTTCCCGAGGCTGTCCCGAAGATGTTGATCCTGCGCGGTGCTCCTGCCCTTTCTGCCTTTCGCCACAGCAAATTACTTGAACAACTGAAACAAAAAGTTTCAGCTGTCGGTGGCTTGTATGCCGAATTCGCCCACTTTGCTGAGATAGATGGCGATCTGACTGGCGAGGAACAGGAAGTTCTCGTTCGCATCTTGAAATACGGCCCGAGCGTGCCGGTTCAAGAGCCCAGCGGCCGGTTGTTCCTGATATTGCCTCGCTTCGGCACGATTTCGCCGTGGTCAAGCAAGGCCAGCGATATTGCCCGTAACTGCGGCCTGTCGAAAATCCAGCGTCTGGAGCGTGGCATCACCTTCTATGTCGAAGGTGAGTTCAGCGAGGCCGAGGCGCAAGTCATCGCCGGTTGCCTGCATGACCGCATGACGCAGATGGTGCTGGGCTCGGTGCAGGAAGCCGAAGGCCTGTTCACTCACGCCGAGCCCAAGCCGCTGACGGCGGTGGACGTCCTGGGCGGTGGTCGCGCCGCGCTGGAGAAGGCCAACATCGAGTTGGGCCTGGCACTGGCCGAAGACGAAATCGATTATCTGGTCACCAGCTTTGCCGCTCTGGGTCGCAACCCGCACGACATCGAGCTGATGATGTTCGCCCAGGCGAACTCCGAGCACTGCCGCCACAAGATCTTCAACGCGAGTTGGGACATTGATGGCGAGAGTCAGGAAAAAAGCCTGTTCGGCATGATCAAGAACACCTACGTGATGCATAGCGAAGGTGTTCTTTCTGCTTACAAGGACAACGCTTCGGTCATCGTCGGCAGTGTCGCCGGTCGCTTTTTCCCGGACCCTGAAACCCGCCAGTACGGCGCGGTGCAGGAGCCGGTGCACATTCTGATGAAGGTCGAGACCCATAACCACCCGACGGCGATTGCCCCGTTCCCGGGTGCGTCCACAGGTTCGGGTGGCGAAATCCGTGACGAAGGCGCCACCGGGCGCGGTGCCAAGCCCAAGGCTGGCCTGACCGGTTTCACCGTTTCCAACTTGCAGATCCCTGGTTTCGAGCAGCCTTGGGAAGTGCCTTACGGCAAACCCGAGCGCATCGTCACCGCGCTGGACATCATGCTCGAAGGCCCCCTGGGTGGCGCGGCATTCAACAATGAATTCGGCCGTCCGGCGCTGACCGGCTATTTCCGTACCTTCGAGCAGTCCATCGCCACGCCTCACGGTGATGAAGTTCGCGGTTACCACAAGCCGATCATGCTGGCGGGCGGCATGGGTAACATTCGTGCCGAACACGTGCAGAAAGGTGAAATCACCGTTGGCTCCAAGCTGATCGTGCTGGGTGGCCCGGCGATGTTGATCGGCCTGGGCGGCGGTGCGGCTTCGTCGATGGCGACCGGCACCAGCTCTGCTGACCTGGACTTCGCTTCGGTCCAGCGTGAAAACCCTGAAATGGAACGGCGCTGTCAGGAAGTGATCGACCGCTGCTGGCAGTTGGGCGACAAGAACCCCATCAGCTTCATCCACGACGTGGGTGCCGGCGGCTTGTCCAACGCCTTCCCGGAACTGGTGAACGATGGCGGTCGCGGCGGTCGTTTCGAATTGCGCAACGTGCCTAACGACGAGCCGGGCATGGCCCCGCTGGAAATCTGGAGCAACGAGTCCCAGGAACGTTACGTCATGGCGGTCGGTGCCGAAGACTTCGAGCGCTTCAAAGCCATCTGCGAGCGCGAGCGTTGCCCGTTCGCGGTTGTCGGTGAAGCCACTGCCGAACCGCAACTGACCGTGACGGACAGCCATTTCGGCAACAACCCGGTGGATATGCCGCTGGAAGTGTTGCTGGGCAAGGCGCCACGCATGCACCGTTCGGCTGATCGCGAAACCGAACTGGGTGATGACTTCGATCCGGGCACACTGGATATCGAAGAAAGTGTGCAGCGCGTTCTGCATCACCCGGCCGTGGCCAGCAAAAGCTTCCTGATCACCATTGGCGACCGCAGCATCACCGGGCTGGTCGCCCGTGATCAGATGGTCGGCCCTTGGCAAGTCCCGGTTGCCGATTGCGCCGTGACCGCCACCAGCTTCGACGTGAACACCGGCGAAGCCATGGCCATGGGCGAACGTACCCCGCTGGCGCTGCTTGATGCTCCGGCGTCCGGTCGCATGGCCATCGGCGAGACACTGACCAACATCGCCGCGTCCCGCATCGGCAAGATTTCCGATATCAAACTGTCGGCCAACTGGATGTCCGCTGCCGGCCATCCGGGTGAAGACGCGCGTCTGTACGACACGGTCAAAGCGGTCGGCATGGAGTTGTGCCCGGCGCTGGGCATTACCATTCCAGTGGGCAAGGACTCGATGTCCATGAAAACCCGTTGGAGCGATGAAGGGGCCGAGAAGACCGTTACTTCGCCGATGTCGCTGATCGTCACCGGTTTCGCGCCGGTGCTGGATATCCGCCAGACCCTGACGCCCGAACTGCGCATGGACAAGGGCATCACTGACTTGATCCTGATCGATCTGGGTCGCGGCCAGAACCGTATGGGGGCCTCGATTCTGGCTCAGACGCACGGCAAGCTTGGCCGTGTGGCACCGGATGTAGACGATTCCGAAGACCTCAAGGCGTTCTTTGCGGTGATCCAGGGCCTGAATGCCGACGGTCACCTGCTGGCCTATCACGACCGTTCCGACGGCGGCGTGCTGGTGACGGCACTGGAAATGGCCTTTGCCGGTCATTGCGGTCTGGACCTGCACATGGACGGCCTGGCGGACACTGCCAGCGAGCTGCCGGCGATTCTGTTCAACGAAGAGCTGGGCGCTGTTATCCAGGTTCGCCAGGACGCCACGCCGCTGGTGCTTTCCCAGTTCAGCGCTGCCGGTCTTGAAGACTGCGTTTCAGTCATCGGTCAGCCGGTGAACAACGACGAAGTCGTGATCAGCTTCAATGGTGAATCCGTGTTTAGCGGTCAGCGCCGCTTGCTGCAGCGTCAGTGGGCCGAAACCAGCTACCAGATCCAGCGTCTGCGCGACAACGCCGCGTGCGCCGATCAAGAGTTCGACGCGCTGCTGGAAGAAGACAATCCGGGCCTGAGTGTGAAGCTGGGTTTCGACGTCAACGAAGACATCGCTGCACCGTACATCAAGACAGGTATCCGCCCGCAAGTGGCCGTCCTGCGTGAGCAGGGCGTCAACGGTCAGGTGGAAATGGCGGCAGCGTTCGACCGTGCCGGCTTCAACGCCATCGACGTCCACATGAGCGATATTCTGGCCGGTCGCGTCGACCTGAATGACTTCAAGGGTATGGTTGCCTGCGGCGGCTTCTCCTACGGCGACGTGCTGGGTGCCGGTGAAGGCTGGGCCAAGTCCGCGCTGTTCAACGCACGTGCCCGCGATGCCTTCCAGGGCTTTTTCGAGCGCCAGGACAGCTTCACCCTGGGCGTGTGCAACGGTTGCCAGATGCTGTCCAACCTTCACGAGCTGATCCCGGGCACCGAATTCTGGCCGCATTTCGTGCGTAACCGCTCCGAGCAGTTCGAAGCGCGTGTCGCCATGGTGCAGATCCAGGAATCGCCTTCGATCTTCCTGCAAGGCATGGCCGGTTCACGGATGCCCATTGCCATCGCTCACGGCGAAGGTCATGCGGAATTCGCCAGTGATGAAGCGCTGGTGGCTGCCGATGTGTCCGGCACGGTGGCGCTGCGCTTTGTCGACAACCACGGCAAGGTCACTGAAGCCTACCCGGCCAACCCGAACGGTTCGCCGCAAGGGATCGGTGGTCTCACCAGTCGCGACGGTCGCGTGACCATCATGATGCCGCACCCTGAGCGGGTATTCCGCGCGGTGCAGAACTCATGGCGTCCGGAAGACTGGAACGAAGACGGCGCGTGGATGCGGATGTTCCGTAACGCGCGTGTCTGGGCAGACTAAGGTGTACAAGCTGGCTTTCTTTGTTTCGCCGAGCCATGTAGAGGTCGTCAAGCACGCCGTATTCGCCGCTGGGGGAGGGCGAATCGGGGCTTACGACTGTTGCGCATGGCAGACGCTTGGCCAGGGTCAGTTCCGCCCACTGGACGGCAGCAAGCCGTTCATTGGGCAAGCGGGCGTGGCCGAAAGCGTGGAGGAATGGAAAGTCGAGCTGGTCGTGTCGGACGACTTGATTCAGCAAGTAGTGGAGGCTCTCAAGCAGAGCCATCCCTATGAAACGCCCGCCTATGAGGTCTGGCGGCTGGAAGATTTCTAAACACTGAGGGTCCGCGGGTGACGCGGGTCCGTGGGGCTGGATTCACCCGGGGCAGGTCTGTGCGTCAGTGGATGCGGGGGCCGGAGTCAACCCCACCCGGCTAACGCGGAACTCCGCCCGGTCGGTCCTGCAGTTCTGCCCTCTACGGCCTGATCTCGATCATCGTGCCGTCCTTCACCAATTCCCACACCTCGCGCATATCGTTGTTCTTCAGCGCGATGCAGCCGTTGGTCCAGTCCAGGGTATGGAAATACCACTCGGGATATTCCTCATCCACAGGCGTGCCGTGGATCATGATCATGCTGCCCGGGTTGACGCCTTCGCGCCGGGAACGGGCCGAGTCGGTGATGTTCGGGTAGGAAATGTGCATCGACAGGTTGTAGTTGGTGCTGGTCTTGCGCCAGTCCAGCCAATAGAAGCCTTCCGGGGTGCGCTGGTCGCCTTCTTGCAGCTTGGTGCCTTTGGGCTGCTTGCCCAGGGATATACGGTAAGTCTTGAGCGCTTCGCCACCGCTGATCAGTTGCAACTGGCGGGCTGACTTGAGGACCAGGACCTTTTCGATTTTGCGGTCGGCGATGTTCTCGGTGTTGATCACCTTGTTGCCGACGATTTTCTGCTCGCTACCCTTGGGTACGATGGTTTGCGTAAACGTGGCCTGGGACACCGGAACGAATGAAAAGCACAAGACAGCAAGCAACCAACGCATCGAAACGATTTCCCTGAAACGGCGCCCATTGGCGCCGGTTATGTAATTAAGTGTCCTGAATGGGCCGTGACGGCGGCAACGCGTCGGTTCGCACAGGATAAAGCTGCTGGCGCCGGTCGGCGAAGAAGCATTCTAGAGTACGTCTGACCGTCATGAAAGCCAGCTCGGACCAAGGAATATCCGCTTCGTCGAACAGACCGACTTCCAGGCTTTCGATGCCCGCCGCAAACGCCGGGGTCGCCATTTCGGCGCGATAAAACACATGGACCTGATTGATATGCGGGACATCAATCAGCATGTACAGGTGCAGATCGCTCAGCGTTGCGCAGGCCTCTTCATGGGTTTCGCGGCGCGCGGCCTGCTCGATGGTTTCGCCGTTTTCCATAAAGCCCGCAGGGAGGGTCCAGAAACCCATGCGGGGCTCGATGGCGCGCCGACACAGCAGGACTTTGTCGCCGTACAGGGGAAGGCAGCCGGCGACGATGTTCGGGTTCTGATAGTGAACGGTGTCACAGTGTTCACAGACGAAGCGCAGACGGCTGTCGCCCTCGGGAACACGCTGTATGACCGGGTTGCCGCACTGGCTGCAGAATTTCATGGCGTCATTCGATTGCTGAGTTCAGTCGCTATCTTGGCGTGTGGTGCGCCCGCTCGGCAAGCTGCCCAGGGTAATGAGATCGCTTGTCTTACAAGGGGTTGGGCAGTCAGCCGCTTTGGTGCATGATGCCGGGTAGGCAACAGATCGAGATTTCCCATGCTGGACGAGCTACTTCGCCGTGTAAGCAGTCATACGCCGAGCACTCTAGAGACGGATCGACGTTTTCCCGAGGCGGCGGTGTTATTGCCCATTACCCGCAGTGACGAACCGGAGTTGATCCTGACCCTGCGCGCCAGTGGGCTGTCGACCCATGGTGGCGAAGTGGCTTTCCCCGGCGGGCGTCGTGACCCGGATGATGTGGATCTGGTGTTCACAGCCTTGCGTGAGGCCGAAGAAGAAATCGGGCTGCCACCGGGATTGGTCGAAATCATAGGCCCGCTCAGTCCGCTGGTCTCCAAGCACGGCATTAAGGTCACGCCCTATGTAGGACTGATCCCTGATTTCGTTGAATATCGCCCCAACGACGCAGAGATAGCAGCGGTTTTCAGTGTGCCGCTGGAGTTTTTTCGCCAGGATGTCCGGGAGCACACCCACCGTATCGACTATCAGGGGCGCAGTTGGTACGTGCCAAGCTACCGTTACGGCGAGTTCAAGATCTGGGGGCTGACGGCAATCATGATCGTCGAACTGATCAATGTGCTGTACGACAGCAACATCAGCCTGCACCAGCCCCCTGAACATTCCGTGACCCGCGCTTGATCAATCGGCCGCAGAGCCTTGAGGAACGAATCATGAAATACCGTCTGGGTGACTCCCGCGTCGAAACCGATCCAGAGAGCTGGGTGGCACCCAATGCTGTGCTGATCGGCAAGGTCAAGCTGGAGGCGGGAGCCAGCGTCTGGTTCAACGCGGTGCTGCGGGGCGACAACGAGCTGATTCATGTCGGCGAGAACAGTAACGTGCAGGACGGCACGGTCATGCACACCGACATGGGCTCGCCGCTGACCCTCGGCAAAGGCGTGACCATCGGTCATAACGTCATGCTCCATGGCTGCAGCGTTGACGATTACAGCCTGATCGGCATCAATTCGGTGATCCTCAATGGCGCGAAGATCGGTAAGTACTGCATCATCGGCGCCAACTCCCTGATCGGCGAAGGCAAGGTCATCCCTGATGGCTCGTTGGTCATGGGTTCGCCGGGTAAAATCGTGCGGGAGCTGACAGAGGCTCAGAAGAAGATGCTTGAAGCCAGCGCTGCGCATTACGTTTATAACGCCCGGCGCTACGCCCGGGATCTGCAGCCCCAGGAAGATTGATGATGCAGACCGAGCGACGCGTTCCGTCCCCTTGTGTGAGCATTTGTGCGCTGGATAACGATGATGTCTGCATGGGTTGCCAGCGCACCGTCAGGGAAATCACGGACTGGCACGCCCTGGACAATGATCAGCGCCGTGCGGTGCTGATGTTGTGCCATGAGCGGGCAGAGGCGAGCGGGTTGATCTGGAAGATGTCCTGAGTGCCGTTTCAGAGCAACCTCTGTGGAGCGGCTTGCCTCTACCCGAAGCCGGTCTCACGGTTTGAGCTGCACCCCCCCAAATTGCACACCTGCCCAGACTTTGGGGGGGCCGTTCAGTGGATATCACCCTCTGCCAGTTCCGGCCACGTCCTATAGGGTTGCCCTGGCTGATACCATGGCTTCACTTTCCAGTCACATAAGCCTTACCCATGATCTACCTGATCACCTACATCGGCAGTGTCGTGCTGATCAACTTCGCGTTCTCCACTGCGCCGCATCTCGATATCGTGTGGTCAGCCTGGGGTGGCCTGGTGTTTGTGCTGCGCGACATGGTGCAGACCCGTTTCGGCCACGGCGCGATCCTCGCCATGCTCGCCGCGCTGGTGTTGTCTTATGTGACCTCCGACCCCACCATCGCGCTGGCCAGTGCCACGGCGTTCGCCGTGTCCGAATGCATTGACTGGCTGGTGTTCACCCTCACCAAGCGCCCTTTGCATGATCGTCTGTGGCTCAGCTCGGCGCTCAGTATCCCGCTGGACACCTTTATCTTCTTCGGCATGATTGACGCCATGACCACGCCGGTGATCCTGACGGCGCTGGTCTCCAAATTTGCCGGTGTGACCGCTGTCTGGCTGATCATGGCGTGGCGCGCGCGCAAGCATGCTTGCGCGGGTTGAGGTCCAATTCACAGGACCTTCGTGGTAAATTGCGCGCCTTTATTGATAGCGGTCGCTCGCATGTGGCGGGCTGCCTTCGACATCTGCTCCACGAGGACCTGAGATGACTCAAATCGGAACTCCACTGTCGCCTACCGCGACCCGCGTATTGCTCTGCGGTTGCGGCGAGCTGGGCAAGGAAGTCGTGATCGAGCTGCAACGCCTTGGCGTTGAAGTGATCGCCGTCGACCGCTATGCCAATGCCCCGGCCATGCAGGTCGCCCACCGTAGCCACGTGATCAACATGCTCGACGGCGCTGCCCTGCGTGCCGTGATCGAAGCCGAAAAACCACACTTCATCGTGCCGGAAATCGAGGCCATTGCCACGGCGACGCTGGTGGAGCTTGAGTCCGAAGGTTTCACCGTGATCCCGACGGCTCGCGCCGCGCAGTTGACCATGAACCGTGAAGGTATTCGTCGTCTGGCCGCTGAAGAGCTGGATCTGCCTACTTCGCCTTATCACTTTGCCGACACCGTTGAAGACTATCGCAAGGCCGTTGAGGACCTGGGATTCCCCTGCGTCGTCAAGCCGGTGATGAGCTCTTCGGGCAAAGGCCAGAGCCTGCTCAAGACTGCCGATGACGTCCAGAAAGCCTGGGATTACGCCCAGGAGGGCGGGCGTGCCGGCAAAGGTCGGGTGATCATCGAAGGCTTTATCGACTTCGACTACGAAATTACCTTGCTGACAGTGCGCCATGTAGGTGGCACCACGTTCTGCGCGCCGGTCGGTCATCGCCAGGAGAAAGGTGACTATCAGGAGTCATGGCAGCCACAAGCCATGAGCCCGGTTGCTTTGGCTGAATCCGAGCGCGTCGCCAAGGCCGTGACCGAGGCGTTGGGCGGTCGCGGGTTGTTTGGTGTCGAGCTGTTCATCAAAGGTGATCAGGTCTGGTTCAGCGAAGTCTCGCCGCGTCCGCACGATACGGGTCTGGTCACGCTGATTTCTCAGGACCTGTCGCAATTTGCCCTGCATGCCCGTGCCATTCTCGGCTTGCCGATTCCGTTGATTCGCCAGTTCGGGCCATCGGCTTCGGCGGTGATTCTGGTCGAGGGGAAATCCACCCAGACGGCGTTTGCCAACCTGGGCCAGGCGCTTAGCGAACCTGACACAGCGCTGCGTCTGTTTGGCAAACCTGAAGTCGACGGCCAGCGCCGCATGGGTGTGGCGCTGGCTCGGGATGAGTCCATCGAGGCTGCCCGCGCCAAGGCGACCCGCGCTTCGCGGGCGGTCAAGGTCCAGCTCTAAGGCCTGTGCAGGGCTTGCCGCAGTTGTGTGATTGCAACTGCGGCGGTCAGCAAGCCAGCCGGGTGTTCTCGCGAATATACGCAGCAACGTCATCCGGCGGGTTCCACATCAGCACATCCAGGATCGAAAGGTTTTCGATGAAGGGATAGGGCCCGGTGCTGTAGACAAACGGCGTCAGATCGAGAAACCGCAGTTCTATCCCGCGCTCCTGCCATTCGCTGGCGATGAATATATCCCGTCCACCGGGAGCATTGATGTACCGGCGTGCACCCAGCGTGCTGCTGATCTCCAGCGCCCACTGACCGGGGTGTTGGATGGGGGGCAGTTGCAGCTCCCGTTCCATTGCAGAAAAGGGCGTCCAGCCGAACGTCAGGCCCAGATAATCACAGGTCACCCGCAGTGACCGGGTATTCAATTCGCTGATGCTGGTGTCCTGGGGCAAGGCAAACGCGCTTCTGACCAGCTCGCGGGTTTTCTGGTAGTGGGGCGCCTTGCCACGATAATGCTCCAGTTGACCGAGGATGCGTTGCAGCGCCATCGAGTGATCTATCACCGTGGTCGCCTTGATCGAAGTGCCCAGGGTGCTGCTGACGGGCACATTGATATATTGCCAACCGCCTTTGCCATCAAGCACTCGGTTACGGTTCATCCAGCTTTTGCGGCCGTACTGCGCCGTGTCGAAAATCACCCCCCGTTCCACCGCCGCGATCAGTTGGAAATAACCCAAATAAGGGAAGAAGTAAGGCTGCATGACGCCGAGTGTATTGATCATGTTGAGCGCTCTGGCTAAGCAAAGCCGTGGACGTGTCGCGAGGCTGCCCTCGATAGGTCGTGAGGTCTTGTGCGAGCGTGTCGCAAGGCTCTTATTGTGGGTTACGACTAAGGGTAGCTGCTGATTCCAGTAGTGAATCGCCAGATGACTTGCAGGGTTGCTGCAAGCCATCAGTCCTGGCGATCACCCGGATGGATCAGGCGACTTTGTCCAGATTTACTTCCCGTGTTTCCTTCAGGCACAACACTGCTATCACGCTCAGCAATGCGGCAGCGGATACATACCCGCCCACCCAGCTTAAACCGCCCATCACCACCAGCTTCTGGGCAAAGAAGGGGGCGACAGAGGCGCCGACGATGCCTCCCAGGTTGTAGGCCGCTGACGCGCCGGTGTAACGCACGCGCGTGGGAAACAGTTCCGGCAGCATGGCACCCATTGGCGCAAAGGTGATGCCCATCAGGAACAGCTCGATACACAGAAACAGCGCCACCGCCCACGTCGTGCCGTGAGTCAGCAGGGGCTCCATAGTGAAGCCGGACAGAATCGCCAGAAACCCGCCGATCAGAAGCACCGGACGTCGCCCGAAGCGATCACTTGCCCAGGCGGCCAGTGGCGTGGCTGCCGCCATGAACAGCACGGCGAAGCACAGAAGGCCCAGGAATGTTTCGCGGCTGTAACCCAGGGTCGAAACCCCGTAACTCAGGGAGAACACGGTCGAAATATAGAACAGCGCGTAGCAGACCACCATGGAGGCTGCGCCCAACAGCATCGGTGCCCAGTATTGGCTGAACAGCTCTGCGATGGGCATCTTGACGCGTTCGTGGCGAGCAATGGCGTTAGCGAAAATGGGCGTTTCTTCCAGCTTCAACCGGACATACAGGCCCACCATCACCAGTACAGCGCTGAGCAGGAAGGGGATCCTCCATCCCCAGGAGCGAAATTGTTCGTCGTCCAGGGTCATTGCCAGGGTCAGGAACAGCCCGTTGGCGGCGAGGAAGCCGATAGATGGGCCCAATTGGGGGAACATGCCGAACCAGGCGCGTTTACCCGGCGGGGCGTTTTCCGTGGCCAGCAACGCCGCGCCGCCCCATTCACCGCCTAGCCCCAGGCCTTGCCCGAAACGCAAAACGCACAAAAGAATCGGTGCCCAGGCCCCGATGGTCGCGTAGCTGGGCAACACACCGATCAGCGTGGTGCAAACACCCATCAGCAGCAGCGAAGCGACCAGCGTCGATTTACGACCAATGCGGTCGCCGAAATGGCCGAACAGGGCTGAACCCAAAGGACGTGCGAGGAAGGCGATACCAAACGTCAGAAACGCCGACAGCATCTGTGCGGTGCCGGAGGTCTGGGGAAAGAACACTGGCCCGATCACCAGCGCGGCGGCAGTCGCATAGACGTAGAAGTCGTAGAACTCGATCGCCGTACCAATGAAGCTGGCCGTGGCGACCCGTGTCGCGGAGTTGGCTGGACGCGCCGGAGCAGCGTGGTGCTCGCGCAAGGCGGAAGTAGTAGTCATGCGGATATCCCTGACAGTCATCTTGCCTGTCGATCATCGCTTGGGTCGGCGATAGGCGGCGGCAAACATTCGTTATTGTGGGTGCAGCGCTGATCAGGTTAGCCCGGATGTGGGCAAGAGGCGTGGCAATGCCCAAGGGGTGGAGGCAATACCAGAGGAGTGCGAAACATTTCAGGCTGAAGGACTGGCGGATCACGCCGGGTGCGGGTAGCACGCGGATCCGCGAGGCTGGATAAGCGGCTCGATTATAGAAACGCCTTTGCGTGCAGGACAAGCAGGTTCTGCACGCGCCCGGGCATTAATTGACGGCGCGGGTTGTGGAGTTTTGCCACATCAGCACGCGGGTCACGCGATTGTCTTCGGTCTGCAGGATTTCCAGGCGATACGGCCCTATTTTCAGGCAGACCGAGCTTTCCGGGATGGTTTCCAGCGCCTCGGTCACCAGACCGTTCAGCGTCTTGGGGCCATCGGACGGCAGATGCCAGCCCAGACTCCGGTTCAGGTCGCGAATCGACGCGGCGCCATCCACCACCAGGCGACCATCGGCCTGAGGATGAATGTGTGGATTGTCCAGGGTCTGCTCGTTCTCGAACTCGCCAACGATCTCTTCGAGGATGTCTTCAAGGCTGACGATGCCCAGCACTTCGCCGTATTCATCCACCACCACGCCCAGGCGACGCTGCTGTTTATGAAAGTTCAGCAGTTGCAGTTGCAAAGGGGTGCTTTCCGGCACGAAGTACGGCTCATAGCAGGCGGCCAGCAGTTGTTCCTTGGTCAGCTCGGCTTTAGGCAGCAGGTGGCTGATCTGGCGCGTATTCAGGACGCCCTGAACCTGATTGATATCGTTGTGATACACCGGCAGGCGGGTATGACGGGAAATAATCAGGCGTTCAATGATGTGTTCGATGGAGTCATCCAGATTGACCCCGTCAACATCGCTGCGCGGCACCAGAATGTCGTTGACGGTGATGCTGTCCAGCGCGTGGATCCCGGACAGCACCGGCGAACGGCCCGGATGGTGTTCGTGAACGCCTTCCTGATGGGGGCTCGTCAAAGCGTCGAAGTCGTCTTCGCGCTGAGGCGTAGGCTTGTTGCGGGTGCCCAGGGGCAGCAGGAGCACTGTCACGATGGAGCTGAATAACCATGCCAGCGGCCAGATGATTTTCATCGGGATACGCAGCATGCCGTTGGCCATTTGTACAATCGCCAGTGGATACCGTGCAGCCAATCGACGGGGGATGTACTCGCCGAATACCAGTAACAGGGCGGTGACGGCAAGCCAGGCAATAGTCGGCCCGTTGTAATACCAGAAGTGCATGGACAGCAGCGTGGCGATCACTACGGTCAGGGTTTTGACCAGTGTGTTGGTCAGGATCAGGCTGTCCAGTTCGAATCCGAGCCTGGGCTTGACCGGATCGGTCTGACGCGTGCCGAGTCGCAACGCCTTGACGCGGTGACAGGCGGCCTCGATGGCGGTAAACAGGGCTGACCAGAGGATCAGCAGTGCCAACACACCAAGCAGTGGGCCAGTGGGCAAGTTATCCATTAATTCAGTGGCCGTCAGATATGCAGAATGAATTCACGTACCAGCTTGCTGCCGAAATACGCCAGCATCAGCAGGCAAAAGCCGCCCAGAGTCCATCGAATTGCCTTGTGTCCACGCCAGCCCAGACGATTGCGGCCCCACAGCAGAACACTGAAGACGATCCAGGCCAGACACGCCAGTAGCGTCTTGTGCACCAGGTGTTGGGCAAACAGGTTTTCAACGAACAGCCAGCCGGAAATCAGCGAAAGCGATAACAGCGACCAGCCCGCCCACAAGAAGCCGAACAGCAGGCTTTCCATGGTCTGAAGTGGCGGGAAGTTCTTGATCAGGCCGGAAGGGTGCTTGTGCTTGAGGTGATAATCCTGAACGAGCAGCAGCAGCGCCTGAAACATCGCGATGGTGAACATGCCGTAGGCCATGATCGACAGCAGGATATGGCTGAGAATCCCCGGCTCTTCGTCGATAGGCTGCACGGTGCCGACCGGCGCGAACTGCGCAAGCAGTACCGTGGTCAGTCCCATCGGGAACAGCAGCATCAGCAGGTTTTCTACCGGAATGCGCAGGGTGGCGACCAGCGTCAGGGCGATCACGGCGACGGCAATCAGGCTGGCGGCGCTGAAAAAGTCCAGGCCAAGCCCGATAGGTCGCACCAACTGGGAAAAAAGCCCGATGGCATGCGCAATGACCGCAAGGGTGCCGAGCAGGCAAAGCAGCCGTTTGTCGGCCTTGGTGCCCTGGCTCAGGCGAAGGCCCTGATAGATGGTCGCAGCGGCATAAAGGCAGGCGGCGGCGAGGCTGGGTAGCAGGCTGGGTGGCAAAGGGAACATAAATCCTGACGGGCGGGCCTGAAAGGCGCTGAGTTTCGCATAGAACCCACAACTCACGAAAGACCACAGAAGCAGACTCGGGGCGGAGTCTTCGCTATAATCCGCGACCTGCTCAAGCCGCAGGCTCGCCGAGCGCCATTTTCTTCAATACGGGCCGGGCCGCATCAACCGGGGTTCGACGAGAGCCTGAAAGGATCGCGCATGTTTGAAAACCTTACCGACCGCCTCTCGCAGACGCTGCGCCACGTAACTGGCAAGGCCAAGCTGACCGAGGACAACATCAAAGACACCCTGCGCGAAGTGCGCATGGCTTTGCTCGAAGCCGACGTCGCCTTGTCGGTGGTCAAAGACTTCGTCAACAAGGTCAAGGAACGCGCTGTCGGCACCGAAGTGTCGCGCAGCCTGACGCCGGGCCAGGCGTTCGTGAAAATTGTCCAGGCCGAGCTGGAAGACATGATGGGGGCGGCCAATGAAGAGCTCAGCCTTGCCGTCACGCCTCCCGCCGTGATCCTGATGGCAGGTTTGCAAGGGGCGGGTAAAACCACCACCGCAGGCAAACTGGCCAGGTTCCTCAAGGAACGCAAGAAGAAAACCGTCATGGTGGTCTCGGTGGACGTGTATCGTCCCGCAGCCATCAAGCAGCTGGAAACCCTGGCCAACGATATCGGCGTGACGTTCTTCCCGTCCGACATCAGCCAGAAGCCGGTGGACATCGCTCAGGCGGCCATTAAGGAAGCCAAGCTGAAGTTCATTGATGTCGTGATCGTCGACACCGCCGGTCGTCTGCACGTCGATGTCGAGATGATGGGCGAGATTCAGGCGTTGCACGCTGCGGTCAAGCCGGCAGAAACGCTGTTCGTGGTCGATGCCATGACCGGCCAGGACGCTGCCAACACGGCCAAGGCTTTCGGCGATGCGTTGCCGTTGACTGGCGTGATCCTGACCAAGGTCGACGGTGATGCTCGTGGTGGCGCTGCGCTATCGGTTCGGGCAATCACCGGCAAGCCGATCAAGTTCATCGGCATGGGCGAGAAGAGCGACGCGCTCGAGCCGTTCCACCCTGATCGCATTGCTTCGCGAATCCTGGGCATGGGTGATGTGCTCAGCCTCATCGAGCAGGCCGAACAGACCCTCGACAAGGACAAGGCCGACAAGCTGGCCAAGAAGCTGAAAAAAGGCAAGGGCTTTGATCTCGAAGACTTCCGCGATCAGCTGCAACAAATGAAGAACATGGGTGGCCTGGGTGGCCTCATGGACAAACTGCCGAGCATCGGCGGGGTAAACCTTGCGCAAATGGGCAATGCCCAGGGCGCGGCAGAAAAACAGTTCAAGCAGATGGAAGCCATCATCAACTCGATGACCCCGGCCGAACGTCGCGATCCGGAACTGATCAGCGGCTCGCGCAAGCGTCGCATCGCCATGGGGTCGGGTACGCAGGTTCAGGACATCGGGCGTCTGATAAAGCAGCACAAGCAGATGCAGAAGATGATGAAGAAGTTCTCCGCAAAAGGCGGAATGGCCAAAATGATGCGCGGCATGGGCGGAATGTTGCCCGGCGGCGGCATGCCAAAGATGTGATTACGTCGCGCGCAAGTTCGTTTGCGCGCCACCTCGCTGAGGGGTGACCCTCAGCAAAACACCCGCTTTGCGGGTGTACACCGGCCGTCAAAACTGGCGGCTCCATAGCAAATCTTGATGGCATGCCGATAGGCGCCGGAAAAAGACATTTGCAAAAGTCCGGATATTCCTTAGAATATGCGGCCTTTCGGGCACCTATGCCCGCTGTGCATCTTAGATTTGCAGCACCGACTACAGGAACGATGTTCAATGCTAACCATCCGTCTTGCCCTTGGCGGCTCCAAAAAGCGCCCGTTTTACCACCTCACCGTGACCGATAGCCGCAATGCGCGCGATGGTTCACACAAAGAGCAGATTGGCTTCTTCAACCCGGTTGCCCGTGGTCAGGAAGTTCGTTTGTCCGTGAACGAAGAGCGTCTGGCCTACTGGCTGAGCGTGGGTGCACAAACATCCGAGCGCGTTGCTTCGCTGTTGAAAGAACAAGCCAAGACCAAGGTCGCGGCCTGAGCAATATGAACGCGGCGCCAACGACTGCCGACGATTTGATCGTCATTGGCAAGATCTACTCGGTTCATGGCGTTCGCGGCGAAGTGAAGGTCTTTTCCTTTACTGATCCGATTGGAAACCTGTTGGATTACAAAACCTGGACGCTTCGGCGCGAAGGCAGCGTTAAACAGGTAGAGCTGGTCAGCGGACGCTTGCAAAACAAGTTCCTGGTCGCAAAGCTCAAAGGTCTCGATGATCGTGAAGAAGCCCGTCTTCTCTCCGGTTACGAAATCTGCGTGCCGCGCAGCCTGTTCCCTGATCTGACCGACGGCGAGTACTACTGGTACCAGCTGGAAGGTTTGAAGGTTATCGATACTCTTGGGCAATTGTTCGGGAAAATCGACCACCTTCTTGAAACCGGCTCGAATGATGTAATGGTGGTCAAGCCCTGCGCAGGCAGCCTGGATGATCGCGAACGCCTGTTGCCCTATACAGAGCAATGCGTGTTGGCAATCGACCTGAATGCCGGCGAGATGAAGGTGGATTGGGATGCGGACTTCTAGACGCCATGGCTAGCCTGCGTATAGAAGTGATCAGTCTGTTCCCCGAGATGTTTTCCGCCATCAGCGACTACGGCATAACCAGCCGTGCGGTGAAAAAAGGGCTGTTGCAGCTCACTTGTTGGAATCCGCGGGACTACACCACGGATCGGCATCACACTGTGGATGATCGCCCGTTTGGCGGCGGTCCCGGCATGGTGATGAAGATCAAGCCCCTTGAAGATGCTCTGGTTCACGCCAGGCAAGCGGCAGGGGAAGCGGCGAAGGTAATTTACCTGTCGCCACAAGGCCGCCAACTGAATCAGTCTGCTGTTCGCGAACTGGCACGGGAGGAAGCGATTATCCTCATCGCCGGTCGTTATGAAGGCATTGACGAGCGTTTTATTGAAGCTCATGTCGATGAAGAGTGGTCGATTGGTGACTATGTACTGTCTGGTGGCGAGCTGCCAGCGATGGTGCTGATCGACGCGGTTACACGACTGCTGCCTGGAGCTTTAGGGCATGCGGACTCTGCGGAGGAAGATTCCTTCACGGATGGTCTGCTGGATTGCCCGCATTACACCCGACCGGAGGTGTATGTGGATCAGCGTGTTCCCGACGTGTTGCTAAGTGGCAATCACGCACATATCCGGCGTTGGCGTTTACAGCAGTCCCTTGGGCGGACCTACGAACGACGCGCCGATCTTCTGGAAAGCCGCTCGCTTTCTGGAGAAGAGAAGAAGCTGCTGGCGGAATACATCCGCGAGCGGGACGATAGTTAACGTATCGATGGTCGATCCAGATGGATCACCTTAGGAGCACAGCATGACTAACAAAATCATTCTTGCACTCGAAGCAGAGCAGATGACCAAAGAGATCCCTACCTTTGCCCCGGGCGACACTGTTGTCGTTCAGGTGAAAGTGAAGGAAGGCGACCGTGCGCGTCTGCAGGCGTTCGAGGGCGTAGTAATTGCCAAGCGTAACCGTGGCGTGAACAGTGCTTTCACTGTTCGTAAAATCTCCAACGGTGTTGGCGTTGAGCGTACTTTCCAGACTTACAGCCCGCAAATCGACAGCCTGGCTGTGAAACGTCGCGGTGACGTTCGCAAAGCCAAACTGTACTACCTGCGTGACCTGTCCGGTAAAGCAGCGCGCATCAAGGAAAAACTGGCTTAAGTCAGTCATCCGATGCAAAAAAAGCAGCCTTCGGGCTGCTTTTTTGTGTCCGCAACTTTATTGTCCGTCTTTAACCAGCGGTTTCGCGAAACAGCCTAAGTACCCATTACTATGTCCGCCATCGACCATCCGCTGATCGACCGTTTCCTCGATGCCCTGTGGCTGGAGAAAGGCCTTTCGGACAATACCCGCGACGCCTATCGCAGCGATCTGGCTCTGTTCAACGGCTGGCTTGAGGAGCGAGGCGTGGACCTGATCAGTGTCGGGCGTGACGCGATCCTCGATCATCTGTCCTGGCGTGTAGACCAGGCCTACAAGCCACGCTCGACGGCGCGCTTTCTGTCGGGGGCGCGGGGTTTTTACCGTTATCTGCTGCGCGAGAAGCTGATTTTCATTGACCCGACGCTGCAGGTCGATATGCCGCAGTTGGGCAGGCCTCTACCCAAATCGCTGTCGGAAGCCGATGTCGAAGCCTTGCTGGCGGCCCCTGATCTGAGCGAAGCCATTGGCCAGCGAGACCGGGCCATGCTCGAAGTCCTGTACGCATGCGGGCTTCGCGTCACCGAATTGATCAGCCTCACGCTGGAGCAGGTCAACCTGCGCCAGGGCGTGTTGCGAGTCATGGGCAAGGGCAGCAAGGAGCGGCTGGTGCCCATGGGTGAAGAGGCTATCGTCTGGATCGAGCGTTACATGCGGGGGGCGCGTGATGAGCTGCTGGCCGGGCGGCCCAGCGATGTGTTGTTCCCCAGCTTGCGGGGCGAGCAGATGACCCGTCAAACGTTCTGGCACCGGATCAAGCACCAGGCCGCTGTTGCAGGCATCGGCAAATCACTGTCGCCCCATACGCTGCGTCATGCGTTCGCCACGCATTTGCTCAACCACGGTGCAGACTTGCGGGTCGTACAAATGCTGTTGGGCCACAGTGACCTGTCCACCACGCAGATTTACACCCATGTTGCCCGTGCCCGCCTGCAGGACATGCACGCCAAACATCACCCGCGGGGCTGAAGGCATTAAATATCCGAAAAATGCCCGATGCAGGGTGTCAGTCCGGGTCGGTGTTAGAGGGCTTATGTGATAGGCTTTGGCGGTTTCGCAAATGGACGCTGACGTCTGCATTTTTCAAGTCTCCCATTTGCCCACCGCCCGAGGAGTTTTCATGCGCGTGTCCCCCCTTTTCGCCGCCGCAGTCATTGCGCTGGCCAGTACCTTCAGTCTGTTCGCTCAGGCTGATGCTCCCGCCGAACAAGCCATTCGCAAGACCCTGGATTCGCTCAACCTGGAGTTGCCGGTGGAAAGCATCGCCACCAGCCCCATGAACGGTCTCTACGAGGTCAAGCTCAAGGGTGGCCGCGTGCTGTATGCCAGCGCTGACGGGCAGTTCGTCATGCAGGGTTACCTGTTTCAGATTCAGGACGGCAAACCCGTCAACCTGACGGAAAAAACCGAGCGTCTGGCCATCGCCAAAACCATCAACGGCATCCCGACCGCTGAAATGGTGGTTTACCCGGCGATTGGCGAAACCAAATCCCACATCACCGTGTTCACCGACACCACATGCCCCTATTGCCACAAACTGCACGCTGAAGTGCCGCAGTTGAACAAAATGGGCATCGAAGTGCGTTACGTGGCTTTCCCGCGCCAGGGCCTGGGTTCTGCCGGTGACGAGCAACTGCAGGCGGTCTGGTGCTCCAAGGACCGCAAGGGCGCCATGGACCGCATGGTGGATGGCAAAGACATCAAGGCGCCCAAATGCGCCAACCCTGTGACCAAGCAATTCGAAATGGGCCAGTCGATCGGTGTCAACGGCACACCGGCCATCGTCCTGGCTGACGGTCAACTGATCCCGGGTTACCAGCCTGCGGCGCAAGTGGCCAAACTGGCGCTCAGCGCCGAATAATCTGCGTCATCAAGGTTTCCTTGACGGCCTTGGGGCGGCGGATGTCGATGTTGCCCCCTTAAATAGAGAGTTGCATGGCAACGTGCGACTGTTTTCCACGGCCAGTCTCGAGTTGGCCGTTTTACGGGGAGTTCATAGTGAAACCGGTCAAAGTAGGCATCTGTGGGCTAGGTACTGTCGGTGGCGGTACCTTCAACGTACTTCAACGTAACGCCGAGGAAATTGCCCGTCGCGCCGGGCGTGGAATCGAAGTGGCACACATTGCCATGCGTACGCCGAACCCCAACTGCCAGATCACCGGTACCCCGACCACCCCGGATGTTTTCGAGGTGGCGACCAACCCTGAAATCGATATCGTCATAGAACTGATCGGCGGCTACACCATTGCCCGCGATCTGGTCCTCAAAGCCATTGAAAACGGCAAGCACGTTGTCACTGCCAACAAGGCGCTGATTGCCGTGCACGGTAACGAGATTTTCGCCAAGGCGCGCGAGAAGGGCGTCATCGTCGCATTCGAAGCTGCGGTGGCGGGCGGTATTCCGGTGATCAAGGCGATCCGTGAAGGTCTGTCGGCGAACCGTATCAACTGGGTGGCCGGGATCATCAACGGTACGGGCAACTTTATCCTCACTGAAATGCGTGAGAAAGGTCGTACGTTCCCGGACGTGCTGGCCGAAGCTCAGGCCCTGGGTTATGCCGAAGCCGATCCGACCTTCGACGTCGAGGGCATCGATGCCGCGCACAAGCTGACGATTCTGGCTTCCATTGCGTTCGGCATCCCTTTGCAGTTCGACAAGGCCTACACCGAAGGCATTACCCGGCTGACCACCGCTGACGTGAATTATGCCGAAGCGCTGGGTTATCGCATCAAGCACCTGGGTGTAGCGCGCAGTACCGAAGCGGGCATCGAGTTGCGCGTTCATCCGACGCTGATTCCGGCTGACCGCCTGATCGCTAACGTCAACGGTGTGATGAACGCCGTGATGGTGAACGGCGATGCGGCCGGTTCGACCCTGTTCTATGGCGCGGGTGCGGGCATGGAGCCTACCGCTTCGTCGGTCATCGCTGACCTGGTGGACGTCGTGCGCGCCATGACTTCCGATCCAGAGAACCGCGTGCCGCACCTGGCGTTCCAGCCGGACTCGCTGTCCGCCCATCCGATCCTGCCCATCGAAGCCTGCGAAAGCGCGTACTACTTGCGCATCCAGGCCAAGGATCATCCGGGCGTGCTGGCCCAGGTGGCGAGCATTCTGTCGGAGCGCGGCATTAACATCGAATCGATCATGCAGAAGGAAGTCGAAGAGCATGACGGCCTGGTGCCGATGATTCTGTTGACCCATCGCGTGGTTGAACAGCGCATGAATGACGCAATCCATGCGCTGGAAGCGTTGCAGGATGTGGTAGGGCCGGTTGTCCGGATCCGAGTCGAACATCTCAATTAACATCAGTTGCAAGCCGTCGGCCGCACGCTGCAAGTCAGAAGCACAATGCTTCAGACTTGCGGCTTGAAGCCTGAGGCTTTCAGCTCAAACCGAAGGTTTGATTCCATGCGTTACATCAGTACCCGCGGCCAAGCGCCCGCCCTGAATTTCGAAGACGTGCTGCTCACTGGTCTGGCCAGCGATGGCGGCCTCTATGTGCCGGAAAACCTGCCGCGCTTCACTCAGGAAGAAATCGCTTCCTGGGCCGGCCTGCCTTATCACGAGCTGGCCTTCCGGGTGATGCGCCCATTCGTGACCGGCAGCATTCCGGATGCCGATTTCAAGAAGATTCTCGAAGAAACCTACGGCGTATTTGCCCACAGTGCCGTGGCGCCCCTGCGCCAGCTGAACGGCAATGAGTGGGTGTTGGAGCTGTTTCACGGCCCGACCCTGGCATTCAAGGACTTTGCCCTGCAACTGCTGGGTCGTCTGCTGGATTACGTGCTGGCCAAGCGCGGCGAGCGTGTCGTGATCCTGGGCGCGACCTCCGGCGATACCGGTTCTGCGGCCATCGAAGGCTGCCGTCGTTGCGACAACGTCGACATCTTCATTCTGCACCCCAACAATCGGGTTTCGGACGTTCAGCGTCGGCAGATGACCACGATCTTCGGCGACAACATCCATAACATCGCTGTCGAAGGCAACTTCGACGACTGCCAGGAAATGGTCAAGAACAGCTTCGCTGATCAGGCTTTTCTCAAGGGCACTCGTCTGGTAGCCGTCAACTCGATCAACTGGGCGCGGATCATGGCCCAGATCGTCTACTACTTCCATGCGGCGCTGCAACTGGGTGGCCCGGCGCGTTCCGTGTCGTTCTCGGTGCCGACCGGTAACTTCGGCGACATCTTCGCCGGTTATCTGGCCCGCAACATGGGGCTGCCGATCAATCAACTGATCGTCGCCACCAACCGCAACGACATCCTGCACCGCTTCATGAGCGGCAACCAGTACGTCAAGGAAACCCTGCACGCCACGCTGTCGCCTTCAATGGACATCATGGTGTCGTCGAACTTCGAGCGTCTGCTGTTCGACATGCACGGTCGCAACGGCGCCGCCATCGCCGGCCTGATGAATACGTTCAAGCAGGGCGGCGGCTTCAGCGTCGAAGAAGAGCGCTGGACCGAGACCCGCAAGCTTTTCGATTCGTTGGCCGTGAGCGACGAGCAGACCTGCGAAACCATCGCCGAAGTCTTTGCGCAAACCGGTGAGTTGCTGGACCCGCATACCGCCATCGGCGTCAAGGCAGCGCGTGCCTGTCGTCGCAGCCTGGACACGCCGATGGTGATCCTTGGCACGGCTCATCCGGTCAAGTTTCCCGAGGCAGTGGAGAAAGCCGGTGTAGGAAAAGCGCTTGAGCTACCTACACATTTGTCTGATTTATTCGAGCGCGACGAACGCTGCACCGTACTGCCCAATGACCTCAAAGCCATACAGGCCTTCGTCAGCCAGCATGGCAATCGCGGTAAACCGTTGTAACGGTATCGTTGTGTAACAACTTTAGGCCCGCCACCCGGCGGGCCTTCTCATTTCCGCATGCCAAACTTCAGGGGTTGAAAATCTTGCGGATGAGTCAGGTTTAGTGAAAGAAACAAACGTTGGAAGTGCTTTCAGAGCACATGGAAGAGCACCGAACAGGCGGATCGGGTATGCGCTGCCCTTGTTGCTGGTATCGCTGCTATTGAGCCATTGGGTCTACGCCGCTCAGAGCCTGCCGTTCAATCTGGTCGCTCCCTTTGTGGCGCTTGAGCCTCTGCCGCTTGATGCTCAGGATCGCCAGTGGCTGACGCAGCACAAAAAATTGCGTGTCGGTATTTCCATTGCCGACTATGAACCCATCGACATCACCAGTGACCACAACCGTTACCAGGGGATCAGCGCGGATTACCTGAGCCTGATCGGCAGCAAGCTCGAAACACCGATCGAAGTCGTGGGTTTTGCAAAACGGGATGAGGCCGTGACGGCGCTGCGCAATGGCACGATTGACATCCTGACCAGCGCCAACGGCTATGAGCGCGGTCTAAGCGGACTGGCTTTTTCGAGTGATTACATGCCCGACCGCTCGCTGGTCATCGGACGCGGTTCCGACACGGAGCTGCCCGCCGATCTGGCCGGACGCAAAATCGTATTGCTCGATGGCTATGCAGACGACCACGTGGTGCACACGGTGTATCCCGACAGCGAGGTCATTCTGGCCCCGAATCTGTTCAGTGCCCTGGAAGCGTTGAGCCACGGTGAGGCTGACGCGTTCATTGGCAACGAAGTGATCGTGCGCTCCTACATCGCGTTGCACCCGTACATGAACTTTCAGATCAAGTCCGAGAGCGCGCTTCCTCCCGTTGGGTTTGCCTTTGCCGTTCGTGACACGCAGACGCGGCTGCTGGCGATGATCGACAAGGCGCTGCTCAGCCTCGGCCCCGGTCTGAGCCGTGAAATTCTTGGCCGATGGACACTGGGCATAGGGTCCGATATCAACAGTCAGCGGATAACCCTGAGCAGTGCCGAAAGAAACTGGATTCGCAAACACCCCAGTGTCACGGTGGCCACCAGTCAGCATCCACCCTATATCTACAAAGACGCTAACGGCCAATGGGTCGGTTTGAATGTCGACATTCTGGCAAGACTCTCGCGGCTGACCGGCCTGCAGTTCGAGCATAAGGAAGTGTCTTCAACCCAGGCGACCTTGAAGCTGCTCCAAAGCGCTCAAGCCGATATGAATACCACCCTCGCGGAGAATAACGAGCGCAGAAAAATCCTCGACTTTACCTATGCCTTCGGTGGGAACAACTGGGTATTTGTCGTGCGGGCAGACGGCGAACCGCCCGCGTCCCTGCAGGATCTGGTCGGTCGTACGCTCGCATTGCCTGCGCGGCATGCGCTTGAGGAAGTGGTGCGCCGCGAGTACCCCGGCATCAAGGTGCGCCCGGCATCGAACTACGAAGAGGCGCGCCAGTGGGTGATCAGTGGGCAGGCCGACGCCACCATTCAGAATGAAGCGGGCGCTTATCTGCACCTGCCTGACGAGCTCAAGGTAGGACGCAGCGTGGATGGCCGTTGGTCGCCGGACCGCTTTTCGGTGATCAAGACCCAACCTGAATTGCTGAGCATTCTGAACAAGGCCCTTGAAGAGTTTCCGGTGCCCGAAATGCGCGCCATTCGCTTGAAATGGCTCGGTGCGATGGTCCCCCAACCGTCAATCTGGAATCGTGTTCCCGGCTGGGTTTACTGGGTTCTGGTCCTTGCGCTGGTGATTGGCATGGTGTCGCTGATCTGGAACGGCCGTCTCAAGATTCAGATCAATCAACGCCAAAAGGCGGAAGAGGCGCTCAACGATCAACTGGCGTTCAAGCACGCGCTGCTTAACGGCATCCCTCACCCGATTTACGTCCGGGACATGATGGGCCGGCTGGTCTCCTGCAACCGCAGCTATGAAGAAAGCTTCGGCATCAGCTTTGAGCAGATGAACGGTCGGCGCCTGATCGATGTTGACGTGATCCCCAGGGAAAGTGCGGCACAACTGCATGCCGATTACCTGAAACTGCTGGAAACCCGCGAACCGGTTTTCGTTGACCGCAGCCTGCAGCTCTTTGGCAAGCAGATTGATGCCCGGCAATGGACCGTGCCGTTTTTTCGGGCGGACGGGCAGCTCCAGGGGCTATTGGGTGGGTGGATCGACATTACCGATCGCAAGCAGCTGGAATGCCAGTTGCAGGAAGCCCGGCAGGAGGCTGACCGGGCCAGCGAAGCCAAGAGTGCGTTTTTGGCCAGCATGAGTCATGAGATTCGCACGCCCATGGGCGCAATCATCGGCATGCTGGAACTGGAACGCGAGACAGCGATTCGTGCTGGACAGGAGCCCTCCCAGGGCATTGAAGTCGCCTATCGATCGGCGAAGGAGCTGGTGGAACTGATTGGCGAGAGTCTTGATCTGGCAAAGATCGAGGCCGGCAGCCTGCAATTGAACCTGACCGGCGTGCCTTTGCGGTCATTCATGGAAGGCGTCATGCAGCTCTTCGAGAGCCAGGCCAGCGAAAAAGGATTGAACCTGCGACTGGATTTCGCTGATCGGGCTGACGGCATCTATCAACTGGACCCGCTGCGCCTGCGGCAGATTGTGCAGAACCTGCTTGTCAATGCGTTGAAGTTCACGGATCACGGGACCGTGGTTCTGAGCATTGATGCGACGGCCGTTGATGCCGAGTCGACGCAGATTCGGATCAGCGTCAAGGACTCGGGCGTGGGCATCAGCCCCGAACAACAAGCGGCGCTGTTTCAGCCGTTTGTCCAGGCCAGTGCAAACACTGCCGGCACTCATGGCGGAACGGGGCTGGGGCTGAGCATCTGCAAGCAACTGGTTGAGTTGATGGGCGGAACAATCCGGTTGCGCAGCGATTCGGCGGCGGGGGCGGGTGGAGGTACTGAGGTCATCGCCGAGGTGCCGGCCTTGCGGAGCAGCGAGGCAGCGGACGCATCGGGCTCGACCGGTATCCGCCCGCCCGCAGAACGCAGCTTGCGTCTGCTGGTGGTCGATGACCTGTCGGCCAATCGTCTGGTGCTGACTCAACAACTTGAGCTTCTCGGTCATCAGGTCGTGGCGGTCGACGACGCTGCGTCAGCGCTGAGGCTCTGGGGCGAGCAAGCGTTTGATGGGGTCATAACGGACTGCAACATGCCCGGCATGACGGGCTATCAACTGGCTGAGGCGATTCGGTCGCTGGAGGACAAGGCGCAGCGCCGCCGTTGCCCGATCATTGGTTGTACCGCCAATGCCCTTGTGGGGGAGGACAAGCGCTGCATCGCGGCGGGAATGGATTCGGTCATCGTCAAACCCGTTTCGCTTGAAGGGCTGGCCCAGGTTCTGGACAGGCTTGCGCCGCCCTCGACCTTCGACATGGATGCCCTGCGCCGCCTGACTCAGGCCAATGAAGAACAGATGCAGCGCATGCTTGCCGAACTCTGGAGAAATCTGGCGCAAGAACACGCAGCCATGCAGCGCGCGGTAGAAGAACGTGACCGGGACATGTTGATCGCTGCCACGCACCGACTGAAGGGCGCTGCGTGCCTTGTTGATGCTGTCGAAATGGCCAAGGCGTGCGCGGCCTTTGATGCCAGTCTGCGCGTTGAGTCCGACGCGGCCTTTGTTGACGACTGGCCGATCCTTCAACGGTCGATGGTCAGGTTGAAAGCCGGGATTTTCGCCGAACTGGACCCGCCTCCGTTTTAAGACTTGTCCTATAGGGGCCGAACAGGCGGATGGTTAAAGTACAGGTATCCGGCCAGCCGGCCTGAAGCAGGAAGCAGGAAGAAGATTGTGCGCTCACTTACAGTGCTGATACTTGAAGACAACCCTTTCCAACTGATGGCGTTGCACCAGATGCTCAACGCCAATCAGATCTTCGATGTGCTGGCCGCCCCCGGCGTCGCTCAGGCGCGACAGTCTCTGGACAAGCGCGGCGGGGTGGATGTCGCTATCTGTGATCTGCTGATGGAAGGGCCTGATGGTCTGGAACTGATCCGTCACCTGGCGCTCAGCGGTCAGGCGCGGGCGGTGATTATCCTCAGCAGCGCCGCGCACAGTATTCAGGAAAGCGTCGCGCAACTGGCGCGCCAGCAGGGCATCACGGTGTTGGGCTGTCTGCAAAAGCCAGCGTCAGCGGCTGCCCTCGGCAAGCTGCTGGACAGCTACGAAACGCAGCACGAGCTCCCCGACGATCCCTTTTCTACACCCTGCTCGGTGCTGAGTTTCAATGAGCTGTGCCCGCACGCCCGGCCCGGGCCCATCGACGTGTCGGCGTTGGCCACGCAGTGGGTGGCCTGTTTTCAACCCAAGGTCAGCCTGCTGGGTGAGGTCCTTGGCGTAGAGGCATTGGTGCGCTGGCAGCACCCGGAATACGGGCTGCTGACGCCCAACCGCTTCATGCCTGCCCTGGAAGGTGTCGGGTTGATAGCACCGTTGACCTGGCGAGTGCTTGAGCTGGCGCTGAGTCTGTCGGTGGATGCGCTGCGTGAGCGGGGTGAGGCGCTACCTGTCGCGGTCAATATTGCGCCGCAGCTGCTCGAACAACCCGACTTTGCCGAACAGGTACTCGCCAGGCTGGCGCGTCTGGAATTACCCGCGCGGATTCTGACTCTGGAAATCGTCGAACAGGCGGCGCCCGAGCCTGAAACCTGGCAGTTGGAAGGCTTGCTGCGATTGCGTGTGCATGGCTGCACGTTGTCTATCGATGATTTTGGTACGGGGGCTTCGAACATTCAGCGTCTGTTGCAACTGCCTTTCAGCGAACTCAAGATCCCGGCGGAATTCATACGCGGCATGGCACAAGACTCGCGCAAAAGCGCCGTGGTTGCCGGAGCCATGTTGATCGCCCGGCGCATGTCACTGGACGTGGTGGTCGAGGGGGTGGAGACCCTTGACGATTATTATTCGGTGATGGAGCTGGGCAATGCATCCTTACAGGGTTATTTCATTGCCCGTCCGTTGCTGGCGAACCATGTGCTGCCCTGGATTGCTGCCCATGAGCGCCGACAGGCCCAACCAGGGCGGTCGACCAACACGCCTTAGCCTAGCCCGTTCTCCTGCAAATAAATGAACAGCGCGGCCTCGTTATTCAAACCCAGTTTGCGCATCGCGTTGATTTTCTGCGCGCTCACGGTCTGTTTGCTGCGACTCAGTTGCGTGGCGATTTCGCTGACGGTCATGCCTGTCGCGAGAAGCCTCAGGACTTCCAGTTCCCGTGGGGATAGCGGCCTCACCTTTCTTGAGAGGTCATGTGCGGCGGCTTCGAGCATGATCCTGCGCACCGAGTCAGCTATATAGACGTGCCTGCGCCGCACGCTGGCGATGGCGGCTGGCAGCTCGCTGGCAACGCCGGCCTTGCTGAGCAACCCTTGCACCTTCAGCTCGAGAATTGCTCGAAACAGGCCGGCGTTGTTGAGCATGGTGACCACGATAATGGGCAGACCAGGAAAGTCCTGGCGCACCCTCTGGAGCAAGCGCAGGCCATCGTTGTGAGGTTTGCCGGGCATCATGAAGTCTGTGACCAACACATCACTCTGATGCTGTTTCAGAACGGCCAGCAACTCGTCCGGCGAACTGGCCTGGGCGATGATCTCGATGCCGTTGTCCTGTTCCAGGACCACCCGCAAACCGATCAGGAAGACGGGATGGTCGTCGGCCAGGATGACGCTAAGGGGTTTCTTGGCGAAAGCGCTCAAAATGTGGGTCCCATTCGATGGTGCGTATTGAACGCATGCTCCGTAAAGGCGGAGGCTGCGCGGTCCTCGTCTGGATTACATACCCGTGCTCGCCCGGAGGGTGCTGTTTGCAAAGAAGGATGGGTGTGGGAAAAAGGCGTGATTGTTGTTGAGTTTTCCTACAAAGCGCGGCTACAGCGCGCGTCTGGTGGTTAACGAGCTGGGGGTGATGGTCAGTGCGAGAGCCTGGGTGTATTGACGGGCGCGTGTTTTTTCGCTGTCACATCCAGCTGGCATCCTCGATAACCCGGGTTGTCACAACACCCGGTCTTGCAATAAGAACTTTCTGATGACCGCGAGGGTCATTGATAAGCACCTTTGCATTCAAACTGTTGAGTGGTGATCTAGATGGAAAATATCAGCTTACTGCTAAGCCAGGCTCTGGCCCCTTACCAAGCGAACCTTGGTCCGGCCGGACCTCATGGTGAGCGCTTGGTCTCGCTCAAGGATGCAGCCGGAGTGGTGGTGACCGAACGGGTGTTCGGTGCCGGCGAACTCTGCGACAAGCGTCAGTTGCGGGATGTAGTCGATGGCCTGCGTCGTGACTTGATGGTGGCCGAAGGGCGAATCGAGCCTTCGGTCATTGCCGCAATGCGCCATGCAGCGCTGAGTCGTCCGTTTATCTCTTCCCCTGCTTTTGTTTAACGGCCCGGGAACCTTATGTTGGCCGTATGCTCTGATTAATTACGGCAGGTTCAATCATTGTGCTCCGGTGATTGATGCCTGCCGTACTGGTTCTGATGAACCACGGTTTACCCCGAGTAGTCTCCCCGCTGCTCGGGGTTTCTTTTTTTCAGCCCCTGCAAACGCGTGCTGTCTGCCAGCCTTTTATCGCTGATCATCCTCGAAGAACGCCTTGGCGTCCTGAAGATATTCTTCACGTTGCCCGCTAGGCAGCCATTTCGCGAAGAGATCAATCAGAGGAGTCCTGCGCAGCGCCCGCATCTCCCGATTGATGATTGCCATGGCCTGCCGTCCTCGCGGCGAGTCCGAACATCCGATATGCGTAAATTGATATTTGGGCGTGTCCTTGACGGGCAGAAACTCGAGCTCCTCCGGAGCGAGACCTTGTTGGTGAGCCTGATACAGCGCCTCGGGCCAGTAACTGATCAACGCTTGCAAACGGTCGAGACGTTCCATTTGCAACAGGCTGCCGATGGCGTCGTTGCCGTAGTGCAGGCTGAGTTCCTGCTCGGGAGTGTCCTGCACAATCCTGTCGATGACCGGACCATAGCTGCGTCCGGCAACCACGCCCAGTTTTATGGTGTCGCTCTTGAGCAATGCCGAAAGATCGATCTGATTGCCGGACATGAAGGGCTTGAAGGTGTCCATGCTGTCGCGACGCACCACCAGGCCATTTCCGCGCACGGCATAGACGGGAATCGAAAAAATGACATTTTTCGCTCGCTCGGCCGTCCACAGCAGCATCGGATCACAGGTAAAGGACGTGTCATCCATCAGCATCTGCATGCCTCGGGCGCGATTGACGCGCATCAGCAGATGGTCGTATTCAGGCATTCGGGCAATGAGCAACGGCATCAGCCTGTCGATTGCGCCCTGACCCTGTTGCGGCCCGGAAAAAATCGTCAGGGGCGGTATATCGCGCAACAGCCAGATCAATGTTTCCTTCCCCTGGCCAATGGACGGGAGGACGCAGAGCGTTAACAAGGCCAGTAGCGAAGCCCGGCAGGACCAGGCGGACGGCGAGGTGCGATAAGGCATTCGCGAATGTCTTCCCTGTTAATGGCTGAGTAAAGGACGTCGAAAAGACAACTGACGTCATCAGCGGCTGAAACAGACATATCCAGCAACAATGCCTGGCTGGCGACGAGAATATCGTTTTTTTTGATTGAATATCAAAGCCTTGAGACCAAAGAGTACCTTTTGAACCATTGTGCGAACCTTGGGTGACAGATTGACGACCTGGCGCGCTGTAGCGCCGTCGCCTGCTGATCGGCCAGCTTTGGTCGTTCAAAGGGGCTGCATCGGGTAGACTTGGCGCCTTTCTCCGCATCTAGAAGCCCGTTCATGGCCCAGCCGTCCACGACCTACAAATTCGAACTTAACCTCACCGACCTGGATCGTGGGGTGTACGAGAGTGTTAAGCAAACCATAGCCCGTCATCCTTCCGAAACCGAAGAACGCATGACGGTGCGTCTGCTGGCCTATGCGTTCTGGTACAACGAGCAGTTGTCCTTCGGTCGTGGTTTGTCGGAAGTCGACGAGCCGGCGCTTTGGGAAAAGAGCCTGGATGACCGTGTCCTGCACTGGATTGAAGTCGGTCAGCCTGATGCTGATCGTCTGACCTGGTGTTCGCGCCGCACCGAGCGCACCAGTCTGCTGGCCTACGGCAGTTTGCGTGTATGGGAAGGCAAAGTCATCCCGGCGGTCAAGAACCTGAAGAACGTCAACATCGCCTCGGTACCGCAAGAGATCCTGGAAGTCCTGGCCAAGGACATGCCTCGGGTCATCAAGTGGGACGTCATGATCAGCGAAGGCACGATCTTCGTGACCGATGACCGTGGCCAGCATGAAGTCCAGTTGCAATGGCTCACGGGCGAACGCGGCTGATCGTCTGGCCCCACGCTTTACAATCGTTCACCTCAGAGAACCAGCGAAAACTGCATGCGCATCGAACCTCGTCTGTTGCCGGAAACCCTGCCTTTTCTTGGCGATTTACCGCCATTACTCACCCGGTTGTACGCGTCACGGGGGGTATTGTCTGAAGCTGAACTGGACAAGAGCCTGGCGCGGCTGATCCCTTATGAACAGCTCAAGGGCATTGATGCGGCGGTGGACCTGCTGGTGACGGCGCTCAACGAGCGCCAGCGTATCCTGATCGTGGGTGACTTCGACGCGGACGGCGCCACCGCCAGTACCGTCGGCGTGCTCGGTTTGCGAGTGCTGGGCGCGGCCCATGTGGATTATCTGGTCCCTAATCGCTTTGAGTACGGCTACGGCCTGACGCCGGAAATCGTCGCCGTCGCTCTGGAACGCAAGCCGCAATTGCTGATGACCGTAGACAACGGGATTTCCAGCGTTGAAGGCGTGGCTGCGGCCAAGGCGGCGGGCCTGCGGGTGTTGGTTACCGATCACCACTTGCCGGGCCACGAGCTTCCAGCGGCGGATGCCATCGTCAATCCCAACCAGCCTGGCTGTACGTTCCCGAGCAAGGCGTTGGCCGGTGTCGGCGTGATTTTCTATGTGTTGATGGCGCTGCGTGCGCGGCTGCGGGACACCGGCTGGTTCGAAGCCAATCAACGCACGCAACCCAATCTGGGCGAGCTGCTGGACCTGGTGGCGTTGGGCAGCGTGGCTGACGTGGTGCCGCTGGACGCCAATAACCGCATCCTGGTGCATCAAGGGCTGATGCGCATCCGGGCAGGGCGCGCGCGTCCGGGCCTCAAGGCCATTCTTGAAGTTGCCCGACGTGAAGCGTCGCGCATTACCTCCACTGACCTGGGTTTTATTATCGGTCCGCGCCTCAACGCAGCAGGGCGTCTGGACGACATGAGCCTGGGCATTGAATGCCTGCTCTGCGAGGACGAAACCCTGGCGCGGGAAATGGCCGTGCAGCTGGATGAGTTGAATCAGGACCGTAAATCCATCGAACAAGGCATGCAGCGCGAAGCGTTGGCCCAGCTCAAGGATCTGCCGCTGGAATCCATGCCGTTCGGTCTGTGCCTGTTCGAACCGGACTGGCATCAGGGCGTGATCGGCATCCTCGCTTCGCGCCTCAAAGAGCGCTATCACCGGCCAACGATTGCGTTTGCCAGCGCAGGCGACGGTGTGCTCAAGGGTTCGGCGCGTTCGGTGCCGGGTTTTCATATCCGTGATGCGCTGGATGCGGTGGCGGCGCGACATCCCGAACTGATCAGTAAATTCGGTGGCCACGCCATGGCGGCGGGCCTGTCGTTGCCTGAGGCCAACTTCCCGGCGTTTGCCGAGGCGTTTGACACCGAAGTTCGGCGTCAGCTCAATGAAGACGATTTGACCGGTCGCTTGCTGTCTGACGGCGCGCTGGCGGTCGAGGAATTTCATCTGGAACTGGCCCGTGCCCTGCGCAATGCCGGCCCGTGGGGCCAGCACTTCCCCGAGCCGTTGTTCCATGGCGTGTTCCAGTTGGTGGAGCAGCGGGTGGTGGGCGAGCGGCATTTGAAAATGGTGCTCAAGAGCGAGTGCGGCACGGTCAAGCTGGATGCCATCGCGTTTGGCGTGGATCGTGATATCTGGCCTAACCCGAATATTCGCTGGGTCGAGCTGGCGTACAAGCTGGACCTCAACGAGTTTCGTGGCAATGAAACGGTGCAGTTGCTGGTGGCGCACATCGCCCCCCGCTAGATACCGACAGGAACCCTCGGTTGGATCGGATTGTCGACTAGTCTCTTGGTACGGTTTTACACCCTGCCGGAACGACATTATTGATCCTGAGAGGTGCCCATGAGCCTGCTGCTAGAACCCTACACCTTGCGCCAGTTGACCCTGCGCAATCGCATTGCCGTGTCGCCGATGTGCCAGTATTCCTCAGTGGATGGCCTGGCCAATGACTGGCATCTGGTTCACCTCGGTAGCCGAGCCGTTGGCGGCGCCGGGCTGGTTTTTTCCGAGGCGGTGGCAGTCACGAAGGATGGCCGTATCACTCCCGAAGACCTTGGCCTCTGGAGTGACGAGCAGATCGAACCCCTGCAACGCATCACCCGTTTCATTACGGCCCAGGGCGCGGTTGCCGGCATTCAGCTCGCGCACGCCGGACGCAAGGCCAGCACATGGCGGCCATGGCTGGGCAAGTCCGGCAGCATCAAGGTGGAAGAGGGCGGCTGGACGCCGTGGGGCCCATCGCCGATTGCCTTCGATCCCAAACACACCGCGCCGGTGCAGTTGAGTGAAGCGCAGATCCAGGAGCTGATCCAGGCGTTCGTCGATGCAGCCAAGCGTGCACTGACCGCCGGGTTCAAGGTTGTGGAAGTCCACGCCGCCCATGGTTACCTGCTGCATCAATTCCTCTCTCCCCTGAGCAACCAACGCCGGGATCAATACGGCGGTTCGTTCGAGAATCGTATTCGACTGACCCTGCAAGTGACTGAAGCGGTCCGCGCGGTCTGGCCCGAAGAACTGCCGCTGTTCGTTCGCGTGTCGGCAACGGATTGGGTTGAAGACGGCTGGAACCCGGACGAGACGGTTGAACTCGCACGACGTCTCAAGGTTCTGGGTGTGGACCTGATTGATGTTTCCTCCGGCGGCACTGCAGCCAACGCCGAGATTCCCGTAGGCCCCGGCTATCAGACGCGCTTTGCCGAGCGCGTACGCAAAGAGTCGGAAATGGCCACGGGCACGGTGGGCATGATCACCGAACCGGCTCAGGCCGAGCACATCCTGCGCACCGGCCAGGCCGACATCATTCTGCTGGCCCGCGAGTTGCTGCGCGATCCGTACTGGCCGCTGCACGCCGATGACGATCTGGGCGGACGCCTGGCAACCTGGCCTGCGCAATATCAGCGCGCCACGCATCGTGATCAGCCGATTCATGAGTCTGATTTGCGGGACTGATCGAGTACGTTCAGCGTTGCGCACTGAGGTTCCGTCCTGACGGCCGGGTCCATTTTGTCGTGGCAAAATAGACGAAAACCGTTTGCGCCGACGTCCGGTCCCTGCTTCGCAGGCTTTGACTGAACAAAGGAGCGAACGGTTTTTACTTTGCCAAGACAAAGTGGCTTTTTGTTTTATAGGCAGCCGTAAGGGCGCAAAGGCGACTGTGCGTCGCCTCCGCTGCTGGATATGCTTGCGATTCCAATACTCTGCAACAGAGTATCTACAGATACGCGATCGCGCACCGGGAGCAAGGAACCGCGACATCCCCCATCAATGCTTGAACATCACATGCCTCACCGTGGTGTAGTCCTCCAGGCCATACATCGACATGTCCTTGCCATAGCCGGACAGTTTCTGACCGCCATGGGGCATTTCGCTGACCAGCATGAAGTGGGTGTTCACCCAGGTGCAGCCATATTGCAGGCGCGCGGCCAGTCGATGGGCGCGTCCGATGTCCTGGGTCCATACGGACGACGCCAGGCCGTAATCGGATTCATTGGCCCAGCGCAGTACCTGGGCTTCGTCATCAAACTTCGTCACGGACACCACAGGCCCGAATACCTCGCGCCGCACGATTTCGTCATCCTGCAGAACATCGGCGATGACGGTGGGCTCGAAGAAAAAGCCATTGCCGTCCACGGCTTTGCCACCGGTGATCAGGCGGGTGTGGGACTGGGCAAGCGCGCGCTCGACAAAACCGGCGACGCGGTCTCGATGCTGGGCGCTGATCAATGGCCCCAGCTCGGTTTGCGGGTCGCCTTGCAGGCCGTGTTTGAGGCTGCTGACGGCTTGCCCGAGTTTTTCCACGAACCGGTCGTAGATACCTTTTTGCGCATAAATCCGGCATGCGGCGGTGCAGTCCTGGCCGGCATTGTAGAAACCAAAGGTACGAATCCCTTCCACCGCCGCGTCGATATCAGCGTCATCGAAGATGATCACTGGTGCCTTGCCGCCCAGTTCCATGTGCGTGCGTTTAACCGTACCTGCGGTGCTGGAAATGATGTGCGAGCCGGTGGCGACGGAGCCGGTCAGGGAAACCATGCGCACCTTCGCATGGGTCACCAAGGCGTTGCCAACGGTTGAGCCCCGTCCGAAGACCAGGTTCGGCACCCCGGCAGGGAAAATATCCATCGCCAGTTCCATCAGGCGCAAGGCCGTCAGCGGCGTCAGCTCGGACGGTTTGAGCACCACGGTGTTGCCAGCGGCCAGCGCTGGAGCGATTTTCCAGGCGACCATCATCAGCGGGTAGTTCCACGGCGCAATGGACGCGATGACGCCAATGGGATCGCGCCGGATCATCGACGTATGCCCTGGCAGGTATTCGCCCGCCGCCGAACCGCTCATGCAACGACTGGTCCCGGCGAAGAAGCGGAAAACATCGGCAATCGCCGGAATCTCATCGTTCAAGGCCGCGCTGTAAGGCTTACCGCAGTTGTCCGATTCCAGCTTGGCCAGCTCTTCGCCGTGGGCCTGGATGGCGTCGGCGAGTTGGAGCAACAACAGTGACCGATCCTTGGGCGGGGTTTGCGACCAGCTTTCGAAGGCTGCATCGGCGGCGCGCACGGCGGCATCCACCTGAGCTTCGCTGGCTTCCTTGATTTCCACGAGCACTCGGCCCAAAGCCGGGTTGAACACGGCCTGGCTCGGGCCTTCACCCGCCACCAGCTGACCGTTGATCAGCAGTTTGGTTTGCATGGTTGTTTCCTCAATGAAGCCTCAGGTTATTTACCACCACTGCCCGCCACGCTTTCGCCGCTGCGTGTCAGGTAGTACGCGCCCAGAATCGGCAACATGGTCACCAGCATGACCAGCATCGCCACGACGTTGGTGACCGGAACGTCTCGCGGTCGACTGAGCTGGTTGAGCAGCCAGATGGGCAGCGTGCGTTCGTGACCCGCGGTAAACGTGGTGACGATGATTTCGTCGAACGACAAGGCAAACGCCAGCATGCCCCCGGCCAGCAGCGCCGAGCCCAGATTGGGCATGATGATGTAGCGAAAGGTTTGCCAGCCGTCCGCGCCCAGATCCATCGAGGCTTCGATAAGACTATGGGACGTGCGGCGCAGTCGGGCGATGACATTGTTATAGACGATGACCACACAAAACGTGGCGTGGCCGACGATGATGGTGAACATGCCGGGCTCGATGCCCAGCGTCTTGAACGCCGCCAGCAACGCCAGCCCGGTGATGATGCCGGGCAGGGCGATGGGCAGGATCAGCATCAGCGAGATCGCGTCCTTGCCAAAAAAGTCCCGCCGATAAAGCGCCGCAGACGCGAGCGTGCCCAGCACCATGGCGATCAGGGTGGCGACGCAGGCGATTTGCAGGGAAAGCTTGATCGCGTCCAGAACATCCGGTCTTGAGAACGCCACGCTGAACCACTTCAGGGTGAAGCCTTGAGGGGGGAAGCTGAAGGCGGCGTCCTGAGTGTTGAAGGCGTACAGGAAGATGATCAGGATCGGAAAATGCAGAAACACCAGCCCGCCCCAGGCGGCAATGCGCAGGCCGAGGGAGGCTTTGTCTGCTTGAGGTGCAGGTTTAAAGCGCATCGAAAGCCCCCAGACGTTTGACGATGGACAGATAAATCGCGATCAGCACGATGGGCACCAAGGTAAACGCTGCCGCCATGGGCATATTGCCAATCGCGCCTTGCTGGGCGTAGACCATGCTGCCGATGAAGTACCCCGGCGGACCGATCAGCTGCGGCACGATGAAATCCCCCAGGGTCAGGGAAAACGTGAAGATCGAGCCAGCGGCGATACCGGGAATCGACAGCGGCAGAATCACCTGCATGAACGTCTGTCGAGGCCTGGCGCCCAAGTCTGCCGACGCTTGCAGCAGCGAGGGCGGCAGTCTTTCCAGGGACGCCTGGATGGGCAGGATCATGAACGGCAGCCAGATATAAACGAACACCAGAAAGCGGCCCAGCCAGGAGGTCGACAAGGTACTGCCGCCCAATCCGGGTATCTCGAGAATGAACTGCAACAAGGGCTCAAGCCCAAGATGCTGCACGAACCAATAGGCGACTCCGCCTTTGGCCAGCAGCAACGTCCAGGCATACGCCTTGACGATATAACTGGCCCACATGGGCAGCATCACCGCGATGTAAAAGAATGCCTTGGTGTTGCCTCGGGTATAGCGTGCCATGTAGTAGGCAATCGGAAAGGCAACCACCGCACTCGCAATGGACACGGCGACAGCCATGATCAGCGTACGTTTGATGACGTCGAAGTTTGCGGGCTGCAACAGCGCGGCGAAGTTGGCCAGTGTCAGGTCTGGCGTAACGGCCATGGTGAAGTCGTCGAACGTGTAAAAGCCTTGCCAGATCAGGCTCAGCAGCGAACCGAAATAGACCGCGCCAAACCAGAACAATGGCGGGATCAGCAACAGCGACAAGTACAGATTCGGCCGCGTGTACAACAGATCGCACACCCGGCGCAGCGTCGATGAGTCTGGCCGCGACGCCGGGACAAGCACCTGGCTCATGTCATGGGCCCTCTGCTTCCGGGGTATTGCCCTGGGGCGCATCCCGCAGCGCGACCATGGCTTCTTTCGCCCAGCGGATCGTCATGCGCTGGCCCGGCACGTGTTGGCCGCTGTCGTCCAGCCATTGTGTATTGGCCTGGCTGATACTCAGCAACTGGCCGCCGTCCAGGGCCAGTTCGTAACGGGTGGAACTGCCCTGGTATTGCACGTCGTGAAGCTGGCCGCTGACCTCGATTTCGTGGCTGGCCAAGGGGCCTGCGGCGAAGCGGATATGTTCCGGGCGAATGGAAAACGGCTGGGCGTTACCGCTCAGTTGATGAGCCAGTTCGCCACGGATCACGTTCGAGGTGCCGACGAACTCGGCCACAAAGGTCGTGGCAGGCTTCATGTACAGGTTGCGCGGGGTGTCCACCTGCTCGATGCGCCCCTTGTTGAACACCGCGACCCGATCCGACATGGACAGCGCCTCGGTCTGGTCATGGGTGACGAAAATGAAGGTGATGCCCAGTTGGCGTTGCAGTTTTTTCAGCTCAACCTGCATTTGCTCCCGCAGCTTGAGGTCCAGCGCGCCCAGCGGCTCGTCCAGCAGCAGAACCCGAGGGCGATTGACCAACGCCCTGGCCAGGGCGACTCGCTGACGCTGCCCGCCGGACAACTGCACGGGCTTGCGCTGGCCGTAACCGTCCAGGGCCACCATGGCCAGGGCTTCGTCCGCCCGGGTGTAACGCTCGGCCTTGCCGACACCCTTGACCTTCAGCCCGTAGGCAACGTTGTCCCGCACGTCCATGTGCGGGAACAGCGCGTAGTCTTGAAACACCGTATTCACATCGCGTTGATAGGGCGGTAAGCCTGCCGCTTCTTCCCCATGAATGCGGATAGAACCAGTGCTGGGTTGTTCAAATCCGGCGATCAACCGCAGGCACGTGGTCTTGCCCGAACCTGAAGGCCCGAGCATGGAGAAAAACTCGCCGTCCTGGATTTCCACCGACACATCATCAACGGCTTTCACCTCGCCAAACGCACGGGAAACATGGGTGAACTGGACGGCTAAAGGCATCGCTTCTTGCTCCGCAAGGTCGCTGCATGGTGCCCCCGATGGAGGCTTGCTGCGATCGAGTCTTCATCGGGTGACAGGGTCCGGTGGGTCTCTCGACTCTGTGGGACCGGCTTTAGCCGGGAAGAGGCCGGTATAGCCGCTGCAAGCTCGTCGCGAGCAATGCCGTCTTCCCGGCTAAAGCCGGTCCCACGAAAAAACAGCCAGCGGTCACTCGTCTTGGTGTTCCTTGTCAGTGACGGCCCGAGCATGGAGAAGGACTCGCCGTCCTGGATTTCCACCGACGGATATCTCGTGGGACCGGCTTTAGCCGGGAAGAGGCCGGTACAGCCACTGCAAGCTCGTCGCGAGCAATGCCGTCTTCCCGGCTAAAGCCGGTCCCACGTCGTTCGAGGCTCGAACACGTTCACTCCTGCCGATGTTTATGCGTTATCAGCGCCCACCCATGATCGCAATATAATCCTGAGTCCAGCGGCTGTAAGGCACGAACTTTCCGCCTTCAGACTGCGGGGTTTTCCAGAAGGCGATGTGCTCGAACTGATCGAAGCCATTGGTGGCGCAACCCTGAGGGCCCAGCAATTCGTTGGTTTTGCAGGCTTCGGGTACCGCCGGCAGCGAACCGAACCAGGCGGCCACGTCGCCCTGGACTTTCGGCTGCAGTGACCAGTCCATCCACTTGTAGGCGCAGTTCGGATGCTTGGCATCGGCATGCAGCATGGTGGTGTCGGCCCAGCCGGTGGCGCCTTCCTTGGGGATGGTCGAGGCGATTGGCTGCTTGTCGGCCTGCAAACCATTGACCATGTACCCCCATGAGCTGGTGGCGGCCACGCCTTCATTTTTCATGTCGCTCATTTGCACCGTCGCGTCGTGCCAGTAGCGATGGATCAGCGGTTGCTGTTTACGCAGCAGTTCCAGCACGGCCGCGTACTGGGTTTCGGTCAGTTGGTAAGGGTCGGTGATGCCCAGTTCCGGCTTGGCGGACTTGAGATACAGCGCCGCGTCCGCGATATAGATCGGGCCGTCGTACGCCTGTATCCGGCCTTTGTTGGGCTTGCCATCGGGGAAATCCTGAGCTTCGAATACCACGCTCCAGCTGACCGGTGGCACCGGGAAAACCGTGGTGTTGTACATCAAGACGTTTGGCCCCCATTGATAAGGCGTGCCGTACGTCTGCTGGTCAACCACGTACCACGGGCCACCCTTGAGGCGCGGGTCGAGGTTTTTCCAGTTGGGAATCAGCGCGGTATTGATGGGCTGTACGCGTTTGCCGGCAATCAGTCGAAGCGAAGCATCGCCTGAAGCTGTCACCAGGTCATAGCCGCCTTTGGTCATCAGGCTGACCATTTCGTCGGAAGTGGCAGCCGTCTTGACGTTGACCTTGCAACCGGTTTCCTGCTCGAAACCCGTCACCCAGTCGTAGGCTTTGTCGCTTTCACCCCGTTCGATATAGCCCGGCCAGGCGACGATATCCAGCTGACCTTCGCCGTCACCGACGGCGCTGGGCATTTCGGCTGCCTGCACGCTGACGCTGGCGAACAGACCGTTGATGAGTAGGCTCAATAGTGCGGTTTTATGTGCTGACATCAAGGTTCCCTCTTCTATAGTTATGTTCGGGGCAGTTATCAACAGCAGTGATACGACGACGTGAAGCGACATTTTTGGACATTGGAATGATCACAATGTGCAGCAGCGCCGGTTGCCTTGCAACATTCAGAAGCACACCGAATGCCAGACTCGACACACTTCGATCTAATCTGCCAGCCATTGAACTGTCTGACAGGGTTTACGGAGGCTTTCCATGAACACACGTGGCTTACTCGACCAACTTCTCAAGTCCGGCCAGCAAATGCTGCAAGACAAAGCGGGCAGTGCTCGACCGGCTAACAAATCTTCATCAGGTGGCCTCAGCGACTTGCTGGGGGGCGCTGGCAAGGGCGGTTTGGGCAGCCTGTTGTCGGGCGCTGGCGGCGGCGCGCTGGCGGCTGGTGCAATGGGGCTGTTGATGGGCAATAAAGGCGCACGCAATGTGGGCGGCAAAGTGCTGACTTACGGCGGTCTGGCGGCGCTCGGTGTGCTGGCCTACAAGGCTTACGGTAACTGGCAGGCCAGCCAGGGCACTGCCCCACAAAGCGAGCCGCAAACCATTGACCGTCTGCCACCGGCTCAGGTTGAGGAACACAGCCAGGCGATCCTGCGGGCCCTTGTGGCGGCGGCCAAGTCCGATGGCCACGTCGACGAGCGCGAGCGCGAGCTGATCGAAGGCGAGTTCACCAAGTTGACCAACGACAATGAGTTGCAACACTGGCTCCATGCCGAGCTGAACAAACCACTGGACCCCGCAGAAGTCGCCCGTGCTGCCGCGACACCGGAAATGGCCGCCGAAATGTACATCGCCAGCGTCATGCTCGTGGATCAAGAACATTTCATGGAGCGCGCCTACCTCGATGAACTGGCCCGGCAATTGAAGCTTGAACCAGGGCTCAAGGCCGAACTGGAAGCGCAGGTCCGAAACGCGCAGTAAGCCACGCTTCGTCGCCACTCAATCCGTTTGCCAAGGCCCTTCCCGACACCGGGAAGGGCCTTTTTGCTGGGGCTGTTTGAGCGGAGAAAAAACAGCGTTCAACCCATCAATCAGCATCGGTTGTGTAGGAAATTTCGGGGATCTCAAGGGGATAACGCTTTAACTATCTGTGAAACATCGCCTTAATAGGCAGGGCTCTGGGCTATACTCAGGCCGCTTTGGGCCGTCTGTCGGTCCGCTTCTTGAACTCGGTGACTGCGCCGATGTTGAACTCTTGAGGGCTGACTGTGAAGAACTGGACCTTGCGCCAACGGATTCTGGCGAGTTTCTCTGTAATCATCGCCATCATGCTGCTGATGGTTGTCATGTCTTACTCGCGTCTGCAGGCGATTGAGTCCAGTGAGGAACAGGTTCGCGTTCATGCGCTTCCCGGCGTGTACTTCAGTACCTTGCTGCGCAGCGCCTGGGGCGAAAGCTACATTCGTACCCTGGAACTGATCGGCGAGGGCAAAGGGCGTGAACTGACCGCTCCGGAAAAGGCTCATTTCAAGGAGTTTGAGCGCGTTCTGCAGGCGCAGGTCGATAATTACAAACGGGCTACGCTGGGTGAGCCGGATCAATCCAACTTCAACGAATTCGAGAAGCTTCGCGCCACTTATTCCCGGCTTCTGGCTGAAGTAGACCAAGCCTATCAAAACGGCGATTACGCGACCGCCCGTGGGACGTTCTACGACGAAGTCCGGCCAGTGTGGTCCGAGGGGCGCGAGCGGCTGAATGACATTATCATGGTCAACAAAAAAATTGCTGACGATGCCACTAACCACATCGCCTCGGTCGTGAAAACTGCCAAGATCAGCATGGTCATTTCGTTCATTGTGGCGGTGATTGCGGCCGGCCTGTGCGGTCTTTTGCTGATGCGCTCGATCATGTCGCCCATGCAACGTATTGTCAGCATCCTTGACATCATGCGCACCGGAGACCTGAGCAAGCGGCTCAATCTTGACCGCAAGGACGAGTTCGGTGCCGTGGAAACCGGCTTCAACGCCATGATGACCGAGCTGACCGGGCTGGTCTCCCAGGCCCAGCGGTCTTCGGTTCAGGTCACGACGTCGGTGACGGAAATCGCTGCCACCTCCAAGCAACAGCAAGCGACAGCCACCGAAACCGCCGCCACAACTACTGAAATTGGCGCAACCAGCCGTGAAATCGCTGCGACCTCTCGTGATCTGGTGCGCACGATGACCGAGGTGACGTCCGCTGCGGACCAGGCTTCCGTGTTGGCCGACTCCGGTCAGCAAGGCCTGGCGCGGATGGAAGACACCATGCACTCGGTGATGGGGGCCGCCGACCTGGTCAATGCCAAACTGGCGATTCTCAATGAAAAGGCCGGCAACATTAATCAAGTGGTCGTCACCATCGTCAAGGTGGCTGATCAGACCAACCTGTTGTCGCTCAATGCCGCCATCGAAGCTGAAAAAGCCGGTGAGTACGGCCGAGGCTTCTCGGTAGTCGCCACCGAGGTGCGGCGTCTGGCTGACCAGACCGCCGTGGCCACCTATGACATCGAGCAAATGGTCCGGGAGATCCAGTCGGCGGTGTCGGCAGGTGTCATGGGCATGGACAAGTTCTCCGAAGAGGTGCGCCGGGGCATGTTCGAAGTGGCGCAGGTGGGCGAGCAATTGTCGCAGATCATTCATCAGGTGCAGGCCCTTGCGCCTCGCGTGCTGATGGTCAACGAGGGGATGCAGGCCCAGGCCACCGGTGCAGAACAGATCAACCAGGCGCTTGTCCAGTTGGGTGATGCCAGTAGTCAGACCGTGGAGTCCCTGCGCCAGGCCAGCTTTGCCATCGACGAGCTCAGTCAGGTCGCGGTGGGGCTGCGCGGCGGCGTTTCGCGTTTCAAGGTCTGAGCCCCTTCGATGAGCGAACATCCGGCCAAGCGCGGCAGCCATCCGGCGTGCAGCAACAAGTTGTATCTGATGTTTCACATCGGTGAGGAACGCTACGCGCTGGAAGCGATGGAAATTGCTGAAATACTGCCGCGCCTGCAACTCAAATCCGTGGCCCGTGCGCCCCATTGGGTCGCGGGAATCCTTGCCCATCGCGGCGCCATGGTGCCGGTCATCGATCTGTGTGCCCTGACGTTCGGCCAGCCTGCCAAGGTGCGCACCAGTACCCGCCTGGTGTTGGTCAATTATCGCGTCGACACCGCCGCCCCGCAATTGCTCGGACTGATCCTGGAACAAGCCACTGATACGTTGCGCTGCTCGCCCGGCGAGTTCAAAGCCTATGGCCTGGATAACCCTGACGCCCGCTATCTGGGGCCGGTGCGGGAGGACGAGTCGGGCCTGTTGCAGTTGATTCACGTGCAGGACTTGCTCAGCGATGAGGTTCGGGCGTTGTTGTACCCGCAGCCGCCTGCTGTGATCGAGGAGGCGCAATGAGTGAACTTGCGCACTTTTTCGATTTCCTTAGAGAACGCATCGGCCTGGACGTCGCCTCCGTCGGCGAGGCAACCATCGAGCGTGCGCTGCGCCATCGCTGCACCGTATCGCATTCGCCGGATACGCACAGTTACTGGACATTGCTGCAGTCCTCGACCAGCGAACAGCAGGCCTTGATCGAAGCGGTGATCGTGCCTGAAACCTGGTTCTTCCGTTACCCGGAATCCTTTGCCTCCTTGAGCAAACTGGTTCGCGAGCGCGTGGCGGCGCTGAAAGGCGCCCGACCGGTACGCATTCTCAGCCTGCCGTGCTCCACAGGTGAAGAGCCTTATTCCATCGCCATGGCGTTGCTGGATGCGCCCGTCGGCGTGCAGCTGTTTCAGATCGACGCGATGGACATCAGCCCGGTATCCATCGCTCGTGCCGAGCGGGGCGTGTACGGCAAGAATTCATTTCGTGGTGCGGACACGCTGTTTCGCGAGCGCTACTTCATTCCCCTTGACGACGGCTTTCTGGTGGATAAACGGGTGCGTGATTGCGTCCGTTTTCGTCCGGCGAACCTGCTGGACCCCGCGCTGCTGACCCAGACACCCTATGATTTTGTGTTCTGTCGCAACGTGCTGATCTATTTCGATCAGGTCACCCAGAAGCAAGTGTTTGAAGTGCTTAAACGGCTGACGCACGAGGAGGGCGTGCTGTTTATCGGACCTGCGGAGGGCAGCCTGCTGACGCGAATGGGGATGCGCTCCATCGGCATCCCGCAGACATTTGCATTCAGTCACTGCGTTGAAGCCCCCCAGCCTGTCTCTGTCATCCAGGCACCTTTGCCGCTTTCCGGTCTTGCGCGCAGCATGCCGGGTACAAGCGTCGCGCCGCCGGTGCGCATGCCGGTCCGGGCATTTCCGCGCCTGGCTACACCCGCATCGTTTGCCGTGCGACCGACCCTTATCCCGGCGCCCGCTTCACCTGTCGGAGGCGACAATGTTGCAACCTTGCTCGCCACCATCGCGAGCCTCGCCAATGAGGGCCGAAGCGCCGAAGCGCGAACGGCGTGTGAGCGCTTCCTGCAACACCACGAGCCGGTCGCGCAGATTTTCTATTGGCTGGGACTGCTCAGCGAAGTCGAGGGCAATGCCGCGCTGGCCCAGGGGTTTTACCGCAAGGCGCTGTATCTGGACCCCCAGCACGCCGAAACCCTGGCGCAACTTGCCGCGTTGCTTGAGGCCCAGGGCGACCGGAGCGGTGCGCGCCGCTTGCAGGAGCGCGCCGCTCGGGGCGCGAGTAGAAAAGGAGGCGGGCAATGAGCGGCAATTACGACTATTCGAGTTTGACTCACGAAGACGCTCAGGCCATCGACGACTGCTGGAATGGCATGGGTATCCACGGTGACCGTTCATGCCCGTTGCTGATCGAGCACATTCACTGTCGCAATTGCCCGGTCTACTCGGCCGCGGCCACGCGCTTGCTCGACCGTTATGCCTTGGCTCGTGCAGACCACGACTATTCCCTCAGCAGCGAGATGCAGGTCGACATCAAGACGCGCTCGATCCTGGTTTTTCGCCTCGGAGACGAATGGCTGGCCTTGCCGACGCGTTGCCTGGTGGAGATTGCGCCGTTGCAGGCCATTCACTCGCTGCCCCACCAGCGCTCCCGGGCGTTGCTCGGCGTAGCCAACGTGCGCGGTGCGTTGGTAGCCTGCCTGTCGTTGGTGGAGTTACTGGGGCTGGACCCGGTCCCGGGGCTTGCCCGGTCGATTCGCGTCGTGCCGCGCATGCTGATTATCGCGGCCCAGGGTGGTTCAGTGGTGGTGCCGGTTGATGAAGTGGATGGCGTCCACAGCATCGATGAAACCGTACTGGACTCGGCGTCAGCCTCTGGAAGCCACGCCAACGCCCGATTCACCCGGGGCGTATTGCAATGGAAAACCTACAGCCTGCGCCTGCTGGATGAAGAGCAGTTGATCTCGGCGATCAATCGGAGCCTGACATGACCCCGGATCAAATGCGCGATGCATCCCTGTTCGAGCTGTTTACGCTGGAGGCTGAAGCCCAGACGCAGATATTGAGCGCCGGCTTGCTGGCCCTCGAGCGCAATCCGACCCAGGCCGAGTACCTGGAATCCTGCATGCGCGCCGCCCACTCGCTCAAGGGCGCGGCGCGTATTGTCGGGGTCGATTTCGGTGTCAGTGTTTCCCACGTCATGGAGGACTGCCTGGTCAGCGCCCAGGAAGGCCGGTTGTATCTGCAGGCTGAACACATCGACGCCTTGCTGCAGGGCACCGACTTGCTGATGCGCATTGCCACACCTGGCGTGAACGACGTAGGCCAGACGGACATCGACGCCTATGTGGCGCGCATGAATACCTTGTTGACCCAGAGTGCGGGCAAGCTGCGCGGTTCTACGTCATCGCCTGCGGCAGAGCCCGATGCAGACTCGGCCCTGCTGGCCAGTGCGACGTTGCTGGCCGACGCGGCGGCACTCCTTGTTGACGTTCAACCCACGCCATCATCTCAATCTGTCGTCGATGATGTGCCCGCACCGCCCCCACCTCAGCCGAGCCCCGCCGCCGCTCCGCGCCGCAACAGAAGGGCCAGCGATGGGGGCGAGCGGGTATTGCGGGTCACTGCCGAGCGTTTGAATGGCTTGCTGGACATGTCCAGCAAGTCCCTGGTGGAGACTCAACGGCTCAAGCCGTTTCTCACTCATATGCAACGGCTCAAGCGTCTGCAGGGCAACAGCCAGCGGGCGCTGGATGATCTGGAGTCCGGGTTTGGTGAAACCGGCATGACGCCCGAGGCGCGCAAAGCCCTGGACGAAGCGCGGCGGATGTTGGCTGAGGCACAACAGATGCTGATCCAGCAGACGGTCGAACTGGATGAGTTCGGTTGGCTGGCGGCGCAGCGCTCCCAGCAGCTTTACGACATGGCATTGGCCTGCCGGATGCGGCCGTTCGCGGACGTGCTCGGTGGTCAGGCGCGAATGGTCCGCGACCTTGGGCGCGAGCTGGGCAAGCAGGTACGGCTGGAAATCGAGGGCGAAAAAACCCAGGTTGATCGTGATGTGCTGGAAAAACTTGAAGCGCCACTGACTCATTTACTGCGCAATGCCGTTGACCATGGCATCGAGCTTCCCGAACAGCGTATCGCCGCAGGCAAGCCTGCCGAGGGGCTCATCCGTCTCAAGGCTTCGCATCAGGCCGGTCAATTGCGGGTAGAACTCAGTGATGATGGGAATGGCGTCGACCTTGAACGGCTGCGCAGTGCGGTCATCAAACGGCAGTTGTCTCCCGCAGAGACCGTCGCCCAGTTGAGCGAGGAAGAACTGCTCAGCTTTCTGTTTCTGCCGGGGTTCACCCTGCGCGACACCGTGACCGAGATATCGGGGCGGGGCGTCGGCCTCGATGCCGTCCATGACATGGTGCGACAGTTGCGCGGCGGGGTCGAACTTGAGCAGGCGGCGGGCCGAGGTAGCCGGTTCTTGCTGGAAGTGCCGTTGACCCTTTCGGTGGTGCGCAGCCTGGTGGTGGAGGTGGGGGGTGAAGCCTACGCCTTCCCGTTGGCGCACATTGAACGCATGAGCGACGTGGCCTCCGAGGACATCGTCCAGCTGGAAGGCCTCCAGCATTTCTGGCACGAAGGCCGCCATGTGGGGCTGGTCTCCGCCAGCCAGTTGCTGCAGCGCCCGCCCGGCCAACACGCTGACGGCATACTCAAGGTGGTGGTGATCCGCGAGCGCGATGCCGTTTATGGCGTGGCGGTTGAGCGCTTTATCGGGGAGAGGACACTGGTGGTCCTGCCCCTTGATCCGCGTCTGGGCAAAGTTCAGGACATCTCTGCGGGGGCGTTGCTGGACGATGGTTCAGCGGTGCTGATCATCGATGTCGAAGACATGCTGCGCTCGGTGGAAAAGCTCCTCAATACCGGGCGTCTGGAACGCATTGATCGGCGTGATCAGCGGGCCGATGCCGTCACTCGCAAGCGGGTGCTGGTGGTGGATGACTCGTTGACCGTGCGTGAGCTGCAGCGCAAGTTGCTGGTCAATCGCGGCTACGAGGTGGCGGTTGCCGTGGACGGCATGGATGGCTGGAACGCCCTGCGTGGCGAAGATTTCGATCTGCTGATAACGGATATCGACATGCCGCGCATGGACGGTATCGAGCTGGTCACGCTGCTGCGCCGGGACACGCGCTTGCAGTCGTTGCCGGTGATGGTGGTTTCGTACAAGGATCGCGAAGAGGACCGGCGCCGAGGTCTGGATGCCGGCGCTGATTATTACCTGGCCAAGGCCAGCTTTCATGACGACGCGCTGCTCGATGCCGTTGCCGAATTGATCGGGGATGCTCAAGGATGAAAATTGCAATCGTCAACGACATGCCCATGGCAATCGAAGCACTGCGCCGGGCGCTTGCCTTCGAACCCGCGCATCAGGTGGTCTGGGTCGCGTCCGACGGTGCCGAAGCGGTTCGGCGGTGCGCGGAACTGACGCCGGACCTGATCCTCATGGACCTGATCATGCCGGTCATGGACGGCGTCGAGGCTACGCGACAGATCATGGCGTCGACGCCCTGCGCCATTGTCGTGGTAACCGTCGACCGCGAGCAAAACGTCCACCGCGTATTTGAGGCCATGGGTCACGGCGCGCTGGATGTGGTGGACACGCCCGCCATCGGTGGCGGCAACCCCAGGGAAGCGGCGGCGCCCCTGCTGCGCAAGATTCTCAACATAGGCTGGCTGATCGGGCAACGCGGCACGCGGGAGCCTGCGGTCGCCACGCCGATACGCGCCACTGCGCAGCGTCAAGGGCTGGTCGCCATTGGCTCTTCGGCGGGCGGTCCGGCTGCACTTGAACTCCTGTTGAAGGGGCTTCCGGTGAATTTCCCCGCCGCCATCGTGCTGGTCCAGCATGTCGACCAGATATTTGCCGCGGGCATGGCTGAGTGGTTAAGCAGTGCCTGCGGTCTGCCGGTACGTCTGGCCCGACAAGGTGAACCCCCGCGCAGCGGCACGGTTCTGCTGGCGGGGACCAACCACCATATCCGCCTGTTGAAGAACGGCACGCTGGCCTACACGGCAGAGCCGGTAAACGAAATCTATCGCCCCTCAATCGATGTTTTTTTCGAGAGTGTGGCCCATTACTGGAACGGTGACGCCGTGGGCGTATTGCTGACTGGAATGGGGCGCGATGGCGCTCAAGGACTCAAGACAATGCGCCAGCAAGGTTATTTGACCATCGCTCAGGACCAGCAGTCCTGCGCGGTGTATGGCATGCCCAAGGCTGCCGCCGACATTGATGCCGCTGTCGAGGTTCGTGCGCTGGACACCATCGCACCTCGCTTGAGAGAGGTTTTTGCCCAATGAAGCTCCGGTTGGATTCACAGCCAACGGGTGCTTAGGAGTTCCCCTAATGAATGACCTGCAGATGGACGGTTTCAAGTCCTCGGATGAAAATGCAGCCATGGTTTTGCTGGTCGATGACCAGGCCATGATCGGCGAAGCGGTACGTCGCGGGCTGGCCGAACAGGACAACATCGACTTTCACTTTTGCGCCGATCCTCATCAGGCCATCGCCCAGGCGATCCTGATCAAACCGACGGTCATCCTGCAGGATCTGGTGATGCCGGGCCTGGACGGTCTGACGCTGGTGCGTGAGTACCGCAACAACCCAATGACCAAAGACATCCCGATCATTGTGCTTTCCACCAAGGAAGATCCGCTGATCAAGAGCGCGGCGTTCGCGGCCGGCGCCAACGACTATCTGGTCAAGTTGCCGGACACCATCGAACTGGTGGCGCGCATTCGTTATCACTCGCGCTCCTACATGACGCTGTTGCAGCGTGACGAGGCCTACCGCGCCTTGCGCGTCAGCCAGCAACAGTTGCTGGACACCAATCTGGTGCTGCAACGCCTGATGAACTCCGATGGCTTGACCGGATTGTCCAATCGGCGTCATTTCGACGAATACCTGGAACTGGAATGGCGCCGGGCGACCCGGGAGCAAAGCCAGCTATCGCTGATGATGATTGATGTGGACTTCTTCAAGGCCTACAACGACAGCTTCGGCCATCTGGAGGGCGACGAAGCGCTACGTCAGGTTGCCAAGGCGATTCGTGCAGGCTGCTCGCGCCCCTCGGACTTGCCGGCGCGTTATGGCGGCGAAGAGTTTGCGTTGGTCTTGCCCAATACTTCCCCCGGTGGCGCACGCCTGTTGGCCGAAAAGCTGCGCATGACCGTGGCGGGCATGAACATCCCGCACATCGCACCTGTACCCGGTTCGAGCCTGACCATCAGTGTCGGGGTGGCGACCATGATCCCGTCAGTGGGCAGCAACAGCCGACAGTTGATTCAGGAGGCCGACAAGGGGCTTTATGCCGCCAAACACAATGGGCGCAATCAGGTTTCGGTGGGGTGAAAAAAACCTGTTGGAGCGAAGCTTGCCCGCGAAGAGGACGGAGCCTTTGATACAGATCTTGCGTCAGAAATATCGCCTTCGCGGGCAAGCCACGCTCCAACGAAGCCGTGCGTTCGCGGGCAAGTCGGAACGCCGCCCGCTCGCTCCAACGGGAATTGCATGGGCTGGCTGAATACACTGCCCAACGGGCTGCCTTCGTGGCACCCACCGGTGTATACTCGTCGGCTTTGAAAATTTCGCCTGCGAGTGCTGCCTACCATGGAAATCAACCCGATCCTAAACAGCATCAAGGACCTGTCCGAGCGCTCCGAAACCATTCGGGGGTATCTTTGACTACGATCACAAACATGATCGTCTGACCGAAGTTAACCGCGAGCTCGAAGATCCGAACGTCTGGAACAAACCCGAATACGCACAGAGCCTGGGCCGCGAGCGTGCCTTGCTGTCGCAGATCGTCGATACCCTGGACGAAATGTCCACCGGGTTGGTCGACGCCAAGGACCTGCTGCTGATGTCCGCCGAAGAAGAAGACCAGGCTGCCGTGGACGACGTGGCCGCTGAAGTCGAGCGCCTGCGCGAAGCGCTGGAAAAGCTGGAGTTCCGTCGCATGTTCAGCGGCGACATGGACCAGAACAACGCCTACCTCGACATCCAGGCCGGTTCCGGCGGCACCGAAGCGCAGGACTGGGCCAACATCCTGCTGCGCATGTACCTGCGCTGGGCCGACAAACGCGGCTTTGAAGCGATCATCATGGAGCTGTCGGCCGGTGAAGTCGCCGGTATCAAGGGCGCTACCGTGCACATCAAGGGCGAATACGCCTTTGGCTGGCTCAAGACCGAAATCGGTGTACACCGTCTGGTGCGTAAAAGCCCGTTCGACTCCGGTAACCGTCGTCACACCTCGTTCTCGGCCGTGTTTGTGTCGCCGGAAATCGATGACAACATCGAAATCGACATCAACCCGTCGGACCTGCGCATCGACACCTACCGCTCCTCGGGCGCTGGTGGTCAGCACGTAAACACCACCGACTCGGCGGTACGTATCACCCACGTTCCGACCAATACCGTGGTCAGCTGCCAGAACGAGCGTTCCCAGCACGCCAACAAAGACACGGCGATGAAGATGTTGCGGGCACGTCTGTACGAGCAGGAAATCCAGAAGCGCAACGCCGCTTCCCAGGCCGTGGAAGACACCAAGTCCGACATCGGCTGGGGTCACCAGATCCGCTCCTATGTTCTGGATGCCTCGCGGATCAAGGATCTGCGCACCAACATCGAACGCAGCGACTGCGACAAGGTGCTCGACGGCGACATCGACGAATACCTGATCGCAAGCCTCAAACAAGGGCTGTAACCACGCGCAGCCACCCCGGCCTTGCCGGCGCGTGGCTTGCCCGCGATCCCCTGCCGCAGGCGGGGGACAACGAACCTGTGATGGAATATCTAAAGACATGAGCGACCAACAACTCGACCCGCAAGCCCTGCAACAGGAAGAAAACACCCTGATCGCCCTGCGCAAGGAAAAGCTTGCTGCCGAGCGCGCCAAGGGTCAGGCCTTCCCGAATGACTTCCGCCGCGACAGCTACTGTGAAGACTTGCAGAAGCAGTACGCCGACAAAACCAAGGAAGAGCTGGCTGAAGCGGCGATCCCGGTTAAGGTGGCCGGTCGTCTCATGCTCAATCGTGGTTCGTTCATGGTCATCCAGGACATGTCCGGGCGCATTCAGGTCTACGTCAACCGCAAGACGCTGTCCGAGGAAACCCTCGCCGCCGTCAAGACCTGGGACCTGGGCGACATCATTGCGGCCGAAGGCACCCTGGCGCGTTCCGGCAAGGGCGACCTGTATGTGGAAATGACCCACGTGCGCCTGCTGACCAAGTCGCTGCGTCCGCTGCCTGACAAGCACCACGGTCTGACCGACACCGAAACCCGCTATCGCCAGCGTTACGTCGACCTGATCGTCAACGATGACGTGCGTCAGACCTTCCGCGTGCGTTCACAAGTGATCGCGCACATTCGCAGCTTCCTGATGAAGCGCGACTTCCTGGAAGTCGAAACGCCGATGCTGCAAACCATTCCGGGTGGCGCAGCGGCCAAGCCGTTTGAAACCCATCACAACGCTCTGGACATGGACATGTTCCTGCGCATCGCGCCGGAGCTGTACCTCAAGCGTCTGGTGGTAGGTGGTTTTGAAAAGGTCTTCGAGATCAACCGCAACTTCCGTAACGAAGGCGTCTCGACCCGTCACAACCCTGAGTTCACGATGCTTGAGTTCTATCAGGCGTACGCGGACTACGAAGACAACATGGACCTCACCGAAGAACTGTTCCGTGAGCTGGCGCAGCTGGTTCTGGGCAGCACCGACGTGCCCTACGGCGACAAGGTGTTCCATTTCGGTGAGCCGTTCGCGCGCCTGTCGGTGTTCGATTCGATCCTCAAGTACAACCCGGAACTCACCGCCGCCGACCTGGAAGATATCGACAAGGCTCGTGCGATCGCCAAGAACGCCGGCGCCAAGGTGCTGGGCTTCGAAGGTCTGGGCAAACTGCAGGTGATGATTTTCGAAGAGTTGGTGGAGCACAAGCTGGAGCAGCCGCACTTCATCACGCAGTACCCGTTCGAAGTGTCGCCGCTGGCTCGTCGCAACGACGACAACCCGAATGTGACTGATCGCTTCGAGTTGTTCATCGGTGGTCGCGAAATCGCCAACGCCTATTCCGAGTTGAATGACGCGGAAGACCAGGCCGAGCGCTTCATGGCTCAGGTGGCCGACAAGGACGCCGGTGACGACGAAGCCATGCATTACGACGCCGACTTCGTGCGTGCGCTGGAATACGGCATGCCGCCCACAGCCGGTGAAGGTATCGGCATCGACCGGCTGGTGATGCTGCTCACCAACGCCCCGTCGATTCGCGACGTGATCCTGTTCCCGCACATGCGCCCGCAGGCGTAAATGCCGTGAAAACAAGCCGCCTTCGATGGGCGGCTTTTTTATGTCTGCTGGCGGTTGAGCCGCTGCCGCGCTCGCTCCAGCAGAGTCTGCGTTTGGCTGCGGCTATATTTATCAAAGGAAACCCCCGTCGTGACCCGTTCGATCGCACAAAATGGAGCCGCAGAGGCCGCCACCGCCGTGGCGTTAAGTGTCGAGTATCAAGGCCGCAAGGCGAGTCGGCAGGGCAGCGAACAGCGTCGGCAGGACATTCTCGACGCCGCCATGCGCATCGTTGTGCGCGATGGCGTGCGCGGGGTGCGGCATCGAGCGGTTGCAGCCGAGGCCAACGTGCCGCTTTCTGCCACTACGTACTATTTCAAAGACATCAACGATCTGCTCACCGATGCCTTCTCCCAATACGTCGAGCGCAGCGCCGCTTACATGGCCAGGCTCTGGGAAAATACCGAAGCGGTGTTGCGCGACATGGTGGCGCAGAATGACGGCACGGCAGCGGCGCGTTCACGTCTGGCGGATGAAATCGCCGGTATGGCCATGGAGTACATCCGTCATCAATTGCAGACCCGTCGGGACTATCTGATCGCCGAACACGCGTTCCATCATGAAGCCCTGATCAACCCGCGCCTGGCCCGTCTGGTCAGCGCGCACCAGGAAATCCTGCTGCAAGGCACCTGTCAGTTTTTGCAGGTCATGGGCTCGGCTCGACCGCTTCAGGACGCTCAGGTGTTGACGGGGATCATGTGCCGGATGGAATATCAGGCTCTGCTTCACGGCCCGCAGCCCGACGCGGACGAAGAAAACCTCGGCATTCTGACTCGCCAGCTGCACTTGGTGCTGGGCACAGCGAATCCTGCTGGCGAGTGAGACGTCTCTCTCGGGAGCCCCTCATGAAAGTCTGGCGTCTGGCCTTTGTGATGTCGTTCCTGCTGCTGAGCGGCTGTCTGGTGACGTTCGAGGACCCTATACCGGCCCACGATGCAGCGCCATCGCAGCTGTTGGGTACCTGGACAAGCAGGAACGCCTGGGGTGAACCTCTGGAACTGGAGATCAAATCCGCCGGTAACCACCAGTACAGGGCGATCAGCTACCGTAAAGGCGACCGCAAGCACCGCGATGAGTACGGTTTTACCGTTGTCCGGCATGGCAGCCGCTGGTATCTGTCGGCGGGCTTGCCTGAGCAATATGGCGCGCATTTCGTGATTGCCGGGTTTGAAGTGACGCAAGCCGATGAACTGGTGGTCTATAACCTGGATCTGGATTATTTCAGGCAGTGGGTGGAGCAAAAGCTTCTTGACGGGCAAATGCAGGAAACCGAAAAGGGCGATGGGGTGTTGATTACCAGTCCGCTGACCACAGTGTTCGGGTACCTTGACGATCCAGCCAATTCTGATGTGTTCCTCGAGGTTGCGCGCTACCAGCGCATGCCCCAGTAGGGCTATACGCCTAACCAACCAAGGAGTACCGGGTGGACGAGTACCAGCAGACTATTCGTACGTTGTCGGATCGTATCGTCTTGGCGCAAACGCCGATTCGTGTTCTGGATGCGGTGAAATGGGACGACACCGTTCGCAAGGATTTCCTCGCAGCCAAGGGCAAGGCCATGCCTGCCGTAGACCGCGCCTACTATGAAAATCGCCCTCTGAGCTTCGATTCCGGTGCGGTGAAGCTGGAGTTTCAGAACATCGAGCGCGACATCACTCGTCAGCTGGGGCAGTTCAATCCGGTCGGGCAGATCATGCGGCGCATGTGCAAGGAATACCGCATGGTGATCCGCATGCTCGAAGCTCGCGGCACGCCGGATTTCGGCTTGATCTCCCAGGAGCTTTACGGCGCGGCGTCGGATGCCTTTCATGCCGGCGATCCGACGCTGTCTGATCTGGGGCTGATGCTGTCGGACTACCTGAACAACATCGACGGCCGCGGCGATCTCAAGGACGAAGCCAAGACACTTTCCGCCCAGGACGCCGTGGCCATGCTGCAAAGTCGCCTGAACAAGGTGTTTGGCGAGGCAGAGGAAACCATCCGGGTATTTGAGTCCGATGGCATCGTCGCCGACGCTGCCGCCGGTGCCGACTACATCAAAATCCGCACCGACGCCATGTTCAACGAGCGGGACGTGCGTGCCCTGGAGGTTCATGAAGGGCTGGTGCATGTGGGCACGACCCTTAACGGCCAGAACCAGCCCATCTGCACCTTCCTCTCCAAGGGGCCGCCTTCATCCACCGTGACTCAGGAAGGCTTGGCGATTCTCATGGAAGTCATCGCCTTTGCGTCTTATCCGAGCCGACTGCGCAAGCTCACCAACCGCACCCGCGCCATCCACATGGCCGAGGAGGGCGCCGACTTCCTGCAGGTGTTCGAGTTCTACCGTGAGCAGGGCTTCGGCATGTCCGAGAGCTATGGCAACGCCAGCCGGGTGTTCCGTGGGTCCGTGCCCAACGGCCTGCCGTTTACCAAAGACTTGTCCTACCTCAAGGGCTTCATCATGGTTTACAACTATATTCAGCTGGCGGTTCGCAAAGGCAAGCTGGAACAAGTGCCGCTGCTGTTCTGCGGCAAGACCACCCTTGAAGACATGCGCACCCTGCGTCAACTGGTGGATGAGGGGTTGGTGGTTCCGCCCAAGTACCTGCCTGAACAGTTTCGCGACATGAACGCATTGTCGGCGTGGATGTGCTTCTCGAACTTCCTCAATCATCTGAGCCTGGACCGGATCGAAGCGGACTACGCCAATATTTTGTAGAGGGATTGACTCCGTTGGAGCGAGGCTTGCCCGCGAAGAGGTTGGCAGGTTTGCACATTTCTGAGCGAGAGAAATCGCCTTCGCGGGCAAGCCTCGCTCCAACAGGCAAAAGGAATCCCGCTTGAAGTTGCTGACCACCCTTGCGCTGCTGTTCACCCTTTCCGGCTGCAGCTCCATGCTGTTCTACCCGGAACCGGGCCTGCCGTTCACCCCGGAAAAAGCCCACCTGCAATACCGCGACGTCATCTTGACCGCTGCCGATGGCACGCGCCTGCATGGCTGGTGGTTGCCGGCCAAAGAAGGCGTGCCGGTCAAGGGCACGGTGCTGCATCTTCACGGCAACGGCGGCAATCTGGCCTGGCATCTGGGGGGGAGCTGGTGGCTGCCGGAGCAGGGGTATCAAGTATTGCTGCTGGACTATCGCGGCTACGGCCTGTCTCAAGGCGAACCGAGTCTGCCAGCCATTTATCAGGACATAGACGCCGCTTTTAGCTGGCTCGATCAGGCACCCGAGGTGAAAGGCAAACCGTTGATAGTGCTTGGGCAAAGCATCGGCGGCGCGCTGGGCGTGCATTACCTGGCCGAACACCCCGCGCAACGGGCCCGGCTCAGGGCGCTGGTGCTGGACGGTACGCCAGCGAGTTATCGCCAGGTGGCGCGCTACACCTTGAGCACGTCATGGTTGACCTGGCCCGTGCAGACACCGTTGTCATGGCTGATTCCCGACACAGACAGCGCCATCAATGGCTTGCCGCAATTGTCGGGCACGCCGATGCTTATTTTTCAGAGCATGGACGACACCCTTGTGCCCCTGGCCAACGGCATCAGCCTGTACAAGGCTGCGCCGCTGCCCCGTGTGCTGCAGCTGACCCGGGGCGGTCACGTGCAGACCTTTTCCGACCCCACGTGGCGCAAGGTCATGTTGCGCTACCTGGAAGACCCACTGCATTTCAATGGCCTGCGGCGCCTGGCAGAAGTGCCGAACTATCGCAGCCCTGCATCGAATCCGATCACTGACGAGTCTGAGAAACCCCAATGAACGAAGAACGTAACGCCATCCCGATGATCATCACGGGCATCTGCTGCATCATCGGCACTGTCGGCACCCTCTGGTACTACGGCTATCTGCATTTCGCCAAGCCGGAAGACGCCTTGCTACTCGACCAGTTCACCATGCTCAAGACCGTGCCGGGCGAGGATTACAAGATATCCGTCACCCCGGCCACTCAGGTCGCACAGTGCATCGACGGCGTGCTGGTTCTGTTCGATACCGCGCAGAAAGGTCTGTCGGGTGTGCTGATCAATGACAAGAAACAGGCCGTGCGCTGTGCCGGCGAGGAGACGCCGCAGCAGTTGCAGCCTTGATGACAGGTGCCTGGATAGAGGAGCTCACGGAGGTTACGACGCTCGCGAAGCGGTGTGTCAGGCAGGCCGCTCACGAGCCGAGGCCAATCAGGACGCACAAAAAAAGCCCGACCTGTAATCCCAGGCCGGGCTTTTTCGGTGTTGCGTCAGCGGTTTACTTCATCGACGAGCGAGGAGCTACCGGCTGGTTATCGTTGGAAATGGTCACTTCCACGCGACGGTTCTGGGCACGGCCCGAAGCGCTGGTATTGTCGGCAACCGGGTATTCCTTGCCGTAACCCTGAGCGACGATGCGCGCTGGATCAACACCCATCTGTACCAGAGCCATGCGCACGGAGTTGGCACGGCGCTCGGACAGCGACTGGTTGTACGCAGCCGAACCCGAACTGTCGGTATAGCCCTCGACAATCACTTTACGATCCGGGTTGTCCTGCAGGAACTTGGCCAGTTGGCTGACGTTGGTCAGGCCGCTGGTTTTCAGCTCGGCTTTGTTCAGGTCAAACAACACGTCGCCGAACGTCACCAGGGTACCGCGTTCGGTCTGCTTGGCGTTCAGGCTGTTTTGCAGGGCCTTGATCTGGGCGTCACGGGCATCCAGGCGAGCCTGGGCGCGCGCGGCAGCGGCACCCTTCAGATTTTCTTCAGCGGTGCGCAGGGCGATGGTCTGCTTGGCGACTTCAACGCGCTGATTGGTCAGATAAGCCAGTTGATCGACTTTCTTCTCGTTATCTTTGTTGCGATAGGCGGCTTCAGCTTTGTCCAGCCAGTCACTGGCGTCCTTGGTTTCAAGGGCTGCGACCTGGGTAGCCTTCGGATTGCTTTGCAGCGCGGAGAAATTGGTACGCGCCTGTTCCAGATTAGGGTTAGGCGGCGTGGAGCAAGCAGCGAGAGCAACGCTCATGGCCAGCAGGGCAGGGATCATCAATTGTTTGCGCATAGTAGTCTCGTCCTTTAAATCGATTCGAAATGCATGAAAAGCAGGTGTTATTGAGCCGGTGCCGGTTGCACTTGGCGCATGCCTTCTTCACGTAGTTCGTTAACGCCCTGACGAGCATCCTGAACGGCTTTTTCAGCTTTAGCGGCCTGAGCCTTGCGCTCGGCTACTCGTGCGTCCCATTCGGCCTGCTCAGCCAGACGGCGTGCCTCGTCGTACTTCTGTTCCTGCATGGCAAGTTCAGCCTGCTTGAGCTTGTCCTGGGCCGACTTCATTTCAACCGCTGCGTACTCAGTACCGCCTGCGCTGACGGCGCTGTTAACGGCTGACTGAGTGACTGCGTACTGCTCGCTAGGCGGGTTGCCTGCGCAACCGGCGAGCACGAAGCTTGCGCCGAGGGCCAATGCGGCCAGTTTCAAACCTTTGAACTTGGATTTGGCAGTAAGGGTATTCATGGTATGCGACTCCATTGTGTAACTCCTGAAAACTTGGTTTCCACGACAGTGATGCTTAAGACTGAAGCGCGCGAGGTAGCGGTGGCCAAGCCATCTGCTATCCGTAAGCTTTTTCTGTAATGGCTAATGGCTCGGACCCATGCAGTTTTTGAATAGTTCAGGTTTTTTTAACGAGTGCCTGAAAACTGACGGTGTTTATAAGGCACCCAAAAGCACCGACAGGCGGTATCGGCGAAGGGCTGTGGACGAGTTGGAGGGTGGAAAATAAAGATGAAATCAGGACGGTTCAGCGAGTGGGTCGTCAAGGTTATGCAGGTAGCGGCGGGACAGCGTAAGGAAGCGTGGCGTGGGCCCGACATCTTCGTAGAGCGGATTGCCCTCTTCGTCGGTCGCCACCACATGCTGGCCCTTCACGTAGGGAAAACTGGTTTCCAGTTCTTCCAGCGCCGCGCCGATGAGTTCGCCCAGCAGCTCTTCGGGTTGGCGCTTTGGGTACATCTCGGTCAGGGCCGCCAACCGCGCAGCGGACTCCACGTCCAGGTGGATCGCATAGCGGGTTTTGGTCAGGCGGCCTTTGGCGTTTTGTTCCCAGTGGCTGGCGAGCTCACGGATTTTCATAGAGACCCCTTCATTGGCCTGTGTGGGCAGGCATGATCGAATAACGAGCCCTTAGCAGATGGCTCTCCGTTGAGATTAGCTGGATCCTGGCAAACGGTTGTTGCGTATCTGGGGTTTGTCGAGTCACAGGGTTTTGGTGCACTGTTGGCCCATCAGATTTCTGCACGCGTGTTCGGTTGTGACGGTAGCGAGCTGGACAACGCCCATACAAAAACGCTGGGAGAGGGAACGATGGCCGATATCGATGCACGTTTGCGCGAGGACGTTCACCTGCTGGGTGAGCTTTTGGGCAACACGATTCGCGAGCAGCGTGGCGCGGAGTTTCTCGACACGATCGAACGCATTCGTAAAGGCGCCAAGGCGGGTCGACGCGGCTCCGCAGCGGGTGCCGAACAGCTGAACGCCAGTGTGAACGCCCTGGAGGAGGATGAACTGCTTCCGGTGGCGCGGGCCTTCAACCAGTTTCTCAACCTGGCCAACATCGCTGAGCAATACCAGTTGATCCGCCGCCGTGACGACGCCCAGCCGCAACCGTTTGAGTCTCGGGTGCTGCCAGAGCTGCTTGACCGTTTGAAAGGCGCTGGCCATTCCCCGGAAGCCCTGGCGCGGCAATTGGGCAAACTGGAGATCGAACTGGTCCTGACCGCGCACCCGACCGAAGTCGCCCGCCGCACGCTCATCCAGAAGTACGACGCCATCGCCGCGCAACTCGCGTCACTGGATCACCGCGACCTCAATAGCCAAGAGCGCGAGCAGATCACATCGCGCTTGCAACGCTTGATCGCCGAGGCCTGGCACACCGAAGAAATCCGTCGCACCCGACCGACGCCCGTGGACGAGGCGAAATGGGGCTTTGCGGTCATCGAGCATTCGTTGTGGCAAGCCGTGCCCAATTACCTGCGCAAGGCCGACCATGCCTTGCAGGCTGCCACCGGCCTGCACCTGCCGCTGGAGGCCGCGCCGATCCGCTTCGCCTCATGGATGGGCGGCGACCGCGATGGCAATCCGAATGTCACGGCGGCGATCACCCGCGAAGTTCTCTTGCTGGCGCGCTGGATGGCGGCAGACCTGTACCTGCGTGACATCGACCAGTTGGCGGCCGAGCTCTCCATGCAACAGGCCAGCGACGCTCTGCACGCGCATGCGGGGGACAACGCCGAACCTTACCGGGCGGTGCTCAAACAATTGCGTGATCGCCTGCGGGCGACCCGCAACTGGGCCCAGGCATCGCTGCACGTCACCCAGCCGATTCCGGATACCGTGCTGAGCGACAACCGTGAGCTGCTGGATCCATTGCTGCTCTGCTATCAATCGCTGCATGAGTGCGGCATGGGCGTGATTGCTGACGGCCCGCTGCTCGATTGTTTGCGTCGCGCGGTGACCTTCGGGTTGTTTCTGGTGCGTCTGGATGTGCGTCAGGATTCCAGTCGACACACCGCCGCGATGACGGAAATCACCGATTATCTGGGCCTGGGCCGTTATCAGGACTGGGATGAGAACGCCCGTATCGAGTTTCTGCTGCGGGAGTTGAATAATCGTCGCCCGCTGCTACCCAGCCATTTCAAACCGGCCGCGGACACCGCCGAAGTCCTTGCCACCTGCCGGGAAGTGGCCGCGGCGCCAGCGGCGTCTTTAGGGTCCTACGTGATATCCATGGCCGGTGCGGCTTCTGATGTGCTCGCCGTGCAGTTGCTGCTCAAGGAAGCGGGACTGTTGCGGCCAATGCGCGTGGTGCCCCTGTTCGAGACCCTGGCGGATCTGGATAACGCCGGCCCGGTGATCGAGCAACTGCTGAGCCTGCCCGGCTACCGTGCCCGCCTGCACGGGCCGCAGGAAGTCATGATCGGGTATTCCGACTCCGCCAAGGACGCAGGCACGACGGCGTCCGCCTGGGCGCAGTACCGGGCCCAGGAAAAACTGGTGGATATCTGCCGGGAGCAACAAGTCGAACTGCTGCTGTTCCACGGCCGTGGCGGCACCGTCGGGCGCGGCGGCGGACCGGCCCACGCGGCCATTCTGTCTCAGCCACCGGGATCGGTTGCCGGTAGATTCCGCACCACCGAACAGGGCGAGATGATTCGCTTCAAGTTCGGTCTGCCGGGGATCGCCGAGCAAAACCTTAATCTGTACCTGGCCGCCGTGCTGGAAGCGACCTTGCAGCCACCGCCGCCGCCGGAACCCGCGTGGCGCACGATGATGGATCACCTGGCGGATGATGGCGTCAAAGCCTACCGCGCGGTGGTGCGCGAAAACCCTGAATTCGTCGAGTACTTCCGCCAGGCGACGCCCGAACAGGAATTGGGCCGCTTGCCGCTGGGCAGCCGTCCCGCCAAGCGGCGTGCCGGCGGCGTGGAGAGCCTGCGCGCCATTCCGTGGATCTTTGCCTGGACCCAGACCCGACTGATGCTGCCGGCCTGGCTGGGCTGGGAATCGGCCTTGAGCAAAGCGCTGGAGCGGGGCGAGGGCGACGTGTTGGCGCAGATGCGCGAGCATTGGCCGTTCTTCCGGACGCGCATCGACATGCTGGAAATGGTCCTGGCCAAAGCCGACAGCGACATCGCCCGGCTGTACGACGAGCGTCTGGTGGAGCCGGGGTTGCAACATTTGGGTACGCATTTACGCGACCTATTGTCGCAGGCGTGTGCGGTGGTACTGGGCCTGACGGGGCAGTCCCGGTTATTGGCGCACAGCCCGGCCACGCTGGAATTCATCAGCCTGCGTAACACCTATCTGGACCCGCTGCATTTGCTGCAAGCCGAACTGCTGGCCCGTTCGCGTAGCCGCGAGGCGAGCCTGGACAGTCCTCTGGAGCAAGCACTGCTGGTGTCTGTAGCCGGTATTGCGGCCGGTCTGCGCAATACCGGTTGATGTTTTTTAGCGGGGTGGGCTGCCGGCGATTGCCTGTGCAGCCCATGGCGACAAGCGTTGCGAGCCTGCGGTTACGCATGCCCGCACGGCTTGGCGCAGCCACTTGCAACCGCCATCGGGACGAGGGTTACTGCTACTTTCGGCGGCTTGTGCCACCTGTGTCGGCTGTGTATCTTGATCAGCCTTTGGCCATTCTTCGGCTTTAAACACTTTTTAGAGATTGGTCCTGTAGTGGCGAATCCGACGATTCCATATAAAAAATTTGAGGAGCACATCGATGCGCGTGATTCTGCTGGGAGCTCCCGGGGCCGGTAAAGGTACTCAGGCAAAATTCATCACCGAAAAATTCGGTATCCCGCAAGTTTCGACAGGCGACATGCTGCGCGCAGCGGTCAAGGCCGGCACTGAGCTGGGTTTGAAAGCCAAAAGCGTCATGGACAGCGGCGGTCTGGTCTCCGATGACCTGATCATCGGCCTGATCAAGGATCGTCTGTCCGAGCCTGACTGCGCCAATGGCGTACTGTTTGACGGTTTCCCGCGCACCATTCCGCAAGCTGAAGCCTTGCTGGCGGCGGGTCTGGAAATCGACGCCGTCCTGGAAATCGCGGTTGATGACGAAGAAATCGTCAAGCGCATGTCCGGTCGCCGCGTTCACGAAGGTTCGGGCCGCATTTACCACACTATCTTCAATCCGCCAAAGGTCGAAGGTATCGACGACGTCACCGGCGAGCCTTTGCTGCAACGCAAGGACGACATTGAAGAGACCGTGCGTCATCGCCTGAGCGTGTATCACGAGCAGACCAAGCCGCTGGTGGAGTTCTACAGCAATCTCGAAGCCAAAAACGGCAAGCCCAAGTGCAGCCGTATCGAAGGTGTCGGTTCTGTAGAAGAGATCACCGCCAAGGTGCTCGCTGCTCTGAGCTGATAGCGTCCTTGAGTCAACAACGGCCCGCTTGCGGGCCGTTTGTCGTTTATAATGCGCCACTTTTTTCCCACGACGGATACACCGATGACCACCTTGCTGGCCCTGGACACCGCCACTGAAGCCTGCTCGGTTGCTTTGCTGCATGACGGCAAGGTACTGAGCCACTACGAGGTGATTCCGCGCCTGCATGCCCAGCGCCTGTTGCCCATGATCAAGACCTTGCTGGCTGAGGCCGGGATCGGCCTGTCGGCACTGGACGCTATCGCATTCGGACGTGGGCCGGGCGCGTTCACCGGTGTCAGGATCGCCATTGGTGTGGTCCAGGGGCTGGCCTTTGCGCTGGATCGTCCGGTATTGCCGGTTTCCAATCTCGCCGTGCTGGCGCAACGGGCGTTGCGCGAACAGGGCGCCCGTCAGGTGGCATCAGCCATCGATGCCCGCATGGACGAGGTGTACTGGGGTTGCTATCGGGAAGTGGCGGGTGAAATGCGTCTGCTCGGCAGCGAAGCCGTACTGGCGCCGGAGCTCGCGGCCTTGCCGCCCGATGCCAGCGGCGAGTGGTTCGGGTCGGGTACGGGCTGGGGCTACGCACAACGCATTCCTGTGCAACTGATCGGTCACGACGCCAGTCTGCTGCCCCATGCCCAAGACCTGCTGACCCTGGCCACCTTCGCCTGGCATCGCGGTGAAGCCATCATCGCTGACGAGGCCCAGCCGGTTTACCTGCGTGACAAAGTGGCGACGCCCAAGGCACGTTAGAGTTAGTTATTGGACGGATTTCACCGGGTCTTTCGCCAAGTCTATGGCGTCAGAAAAACGGTTTGCACCTTTCATCGCCTAGATCCCTCAAACCGCCCGCAGGTGCCAAACTTTTAGAATATGTGTGGTCTAGTTAACATTCGGACATTTGCTAAGTGCTTGTTCGTAACGTTAAATTGCCACTATAAGATGCCGAGTAAGCACACATGCGCGTAGACGGACCCTCATATCGCTCCACCCCCATCAAGCGCAGGCCGCAGAAAACGCCCGCGACGGTTGAGGGCACCTTCGAAGAAGTGGAAGGCGATATTGATGTTCCGCAAAAGCCAGAGCAAAACACTGCAAAATCGGCAGGCGGGGCGCAAACCGGTTCCACCGCCAACGTCCCGGCTCGTCCACAAGACATCATCTTCCCGCGCTCCATGAGCAGCCGCGTTGCCAATGCCCTGGCCAGTTACCTGACCACCGCGAGTTTTGTCGAATGGGATCTTGAAGTCTCGGGCCTCGATCTGCACGTTTGAACGTTCCCCACCCGCCTTACTACCTTGGTTGCCCGTCCTGGAGTGAAAACGCCTGGCGCGAATTCCTGTACCCGGAAGATGCCCGCCCCAATGAACTGCTTGGGCTGTATGCACAGGTCTTCAACGCGGTAGAAGGCAACACCACATTCTATGCGCGCCCTGCAGCAGCCACTGTGCAGCGCTGGGCTGACGTCTTGCCCGAGCACTTTCGCTTTACCGCCAAGTTTCCCCGGGACATCAGCCATGAGGGCGATTTGCGCCTGCACCTGCGCGCCGCCGAGGATTTCATTCGGCTGATGGCGCCCCTAGGGCAGCGCATTGAGCCGTTCTGGTTGCAGTTGTCGTCGAGCTTTACACCCGGGCGGCTGGGTGAACTGGCAACCTTCATTGATGAGATGCAATGCCCGCTGGCGGTGGAAGTGCGCAATCACGGTTTTTTCGACAGGGGCGAGGATGAGCGCGCGCTCAATCGTTTATTGCTGGATCGCGGCGTGGAGCGCATTTGCCTGGATTCACGCCCGCTGTTCAGCTGCGTTTCCACCGATCCGGCCGTCCTGCATGCTCAGTCGAAAAAGCCCAAGGTGCCGCCCCGGCCTGCGGCCTTGACTCAATTCCCGCAAGTGCGCCTGATCGGCCATCCTGTGCTGGATGCCAACGAACCGTTTCTGCTGCAGTGGGTCGAGAAAGTCGCTGGCTGGATTGAAGAGGGCCGCACGCCTTACGTGTTTCTGCACACGCCGGACAATATCCAGGCGCCATTGCTGGCCCAGCGCTTTCATCAACGGTTGATGGCGCGTCTGCCAGGCTTGCCGAGCCTTCCGGAGCTGGATCGCGCACCGCCGGTGCAGCAACTGGGCTTGCTTTAAGGTCTGAAGATGTGGGCTTATGACGGCCTCGACAATCAACCTGAGCAGGACATGCCCATGGATGCCGATCAAGTGCGACGCGCCCTGATGTTCAAGTCATTGCATGAGCGCGACAGCGCTTTTGTCATCCCTAATCCCTGGGACGCAGGCTCCGCGAAGCTGTTGGCGTCCATGGGCTTCGAAGCCCTTGCGTCCACCAGTGCCGGGCTGGCCTTTGCGCTAGGGCGGGCCGACGCCGAAGGCGCGATCAGCCGTGATGAGGCGCTGGAAAACATTCGCTCCATCGCTGCCGCGACGGATCTGCCCGTGGCGGCCGACCTGGAAAACTGCTTTGCCGACAGCCCGCAAGGGTGCGCTGAAACCCTGCTCAAAGCGGCGCAGACCGGTATCGTGGGTGGTTCCATCGAAGACGCCAGCGGCAACCCGGACAATCCAATCTACGATTTCGACCTGGCGGTCGAGCGGGTCAGGGCGGCCGCTGAGGCGGTCCGCGGTTTACCGTTCCCGTTCATGCTTACCGCCCGCGCCGAGAACCTTCTCAACGGCCGGTTGGATTTTGCCGACACGTTACGACGGCTCGAAGCTTATGCCGATGCTGGCGCGGACGTGCTGTATGCGCCAGGCCTGCGCAGCCGTGAACAGGTCATCGCGGTGGTGCGTGCCGTTGCCCCGCGTCCGGTCAACGTCTTGATGGGCTTGAGTGGCGTGACCCTTAGCGTTCAAGAGCTCAGCGACTGCGGAGTGCGGCGCATCAGTGTCGGCTCTTCCCTGGCCCGTGCGGCCTTTGGCGGGCTGTATCGGGCGGCAGAAGAGATTCGCACGTTAGGCACGTTCAGCTATGCCGATCAGGCGATGCCGTTCGATCAGCTCAACGCGTTATTCAAAGGCTAATGATGCGTGGCTCGGCGATCTTGCTCATGGTGCTGTTGGTGTGTGGCGCGGCGGTGGCGGCCGTGTGGCGTGGCTGGATTGAAGTGCCGAACGCTTACAACCCATGGGCGCCGTTGGACATCCGCGCCGAACCGAACTTCCTGACGCCGTACAAGCTGTCACGTGTTCGGAATGATCCGCAGTTGTGTGAGCAGGCGCTGAGCACGTCAAGCCTGCAGTTCAGCCGCCAGGCCGACAGCAATCCGTCTGCGGCCTGCCCGCTGCAAAATGCGGTGCGCGTGCAGGGCGGTGACGTGGCCCTGAGTAACAGCTTTCTCGCCAGTTGCCGTCTGGCGGTGGCCTACGCGCTGTTTGATGTACACACCTTGCAGCCCGCCGCTCAGGCCGTCTTCGGGCAGAAAGTGGCGCGCATCGATCACCTGGGCAGCTTCGCGTGCCGCAATGTCTACAACCGCAGCGAAGGTCGCTTGAGCCAGCACGCCACGGCCGATGCGCTGGACATTGCCGGATTTCGTCTGGCCGATGGTCGGCGGATCAGTGTGGTGGCGGACTGGAACGACGCGGGGGATAAAGGTCGGTTTTTGCGCCAGGTACGCGACGGCGCCTGCCGGAATTTCAATACGGTGTTAGGACCGGACTACAATGCCGCCCATCGCAATCACTTCCATCTGGATATGGGGCGGTGGAGTGTCTGCCGTTAGGCGGCCATGCGCAGATTTTGCAGCACAATCGGGCGTGCCCAGCCATTTTCGTAGTCAAACTGACGCTGTTGCGCAATCACCGTGGCTTCGTCCAGCGGCAACGTCGGTTTGTCGGCCAGATCCCATTCGAACTCGGCGATAGGCAAGTGCAGTGGGCGTGGCTCCGGGCCAGGGCCTGGAATGACGCTGTCGTTGTAAGGGTTGAGCACGGTCGGGCGGACCCAGTTGCTGTCGAACTCGAAGTGGCGTTGCTGAGCAATCAGTTCGTCAACGCTGAAAGGCTCGTTGGGCGGCGGCAGCAAATCCAGCTCAAATTCGGCAATGGGCAGGAACAGCGGCTCAGGCGGCTTGCGCTGGACTTCGGCAACCGGGCAGGCCCGCTGCTCGACGATCTTGCCCAGCGTGCGGGCCCCGCCAACGGGTTCGCCCGTGGCGATATCCGTGACAAGGGCGGTGGATTCTGCAGGGGCATCAGGGATGTCACCGATCTGTTCAGCCATCGCACGGGCAAATGCATCCGACCAGAGCTGGGTAACGCTACCCAGTGCTCGGGAATTACGCAGGCTAAAGTCACCCGTGTGGGATAAGTAGCCTATGGATGTTTGCGGAATATCTGACATAGCGATCAGTACACGTCGTGGGTCTGGCAAAATGCCTGATACTTCGTTATCGGCCGATTCTGCCGATCATTAACAATTTTTGAGTGTGTGGACGCAATGAGTGAGCAACCAGCGGGCAGCCGCATTCGGGTCCAGGCCCTGGCAAGCAATGGGCAGGATCAGGCTGTGCAATGGGCGCAGCGCCTGGGTTTGCCGTTACAGGACGCCGAGGCTGATTTCGCCCTGCAAGTCACCGATGAGGGTTTGCAGTTGCAGCAGTTGGGCGATGACGCGCCGGGGCCGGTGCGCGTGGACTTTGTCGAAGGTGCTGTGGCCCATCGGCGCTTGTTCGGCGGTGGCAGCGGGCAGATGATCGCCAAGGCGGTGGGCATTCAGCCCGGCGTTCGACCCCGGGTGCTGGATGCCACGGCAGGGTTGGGCAAAGACGCATTTGTCCTGGCCAGTCTGGGCTGTGAAATGAGCCTGATCGAGCGCCAGCCGATCATTGCGGCGTTGCTTGAAGATGGACTGCAGCGTGGGCGACAAGACCGGGAAGTGGGTTCGATCATTGGCCAGATGCGCCTGCTGACGGGCAACGCCATTGAGCTGATTCGCAGCTGGGAAGGCGAGCCGCCGCAGGTGATCTACCTTGATCCGATGTTCCCGCATCGGGAGAAAACCGCTCTGGTAAAAAAAGAGATGCGCCTGTTCCGGCCTTTGGTGGGCGACGACATGGATGCCCCGGCTTTGCTTGAGGCTGCGCTGGCATTGGCGACCCATCGGGTCGTGGTCAAGCGTCCGCGCAAGGCGCCGTGTATCGACGGTCCGAAGCCGGGTTATGCGCTGGACGGTAAATCCAGCCGGTACGACATTTACCCGAAAAAGGCCTTGAAGGCGGCTGCCAAACCGGACGAATGACTGCGTTTGCACCCAACGCAATGGGCAATCAAATCCGGTAAGCCCGCATGAACAACTCCACGACATCCCGCACATGTTGCTCGGCGCTGGCCGCGTCGGGCATCTCGCCGCAGCCCACCATCAGGCGGAAGTTGCAGGCGCCTTTGATCAGGCTGAGAAAATGCTCGGCCGCCGTCCTCGCTGAATCGAATTGCAGCTCCCCGGTTTTTTCCAGGCGTCCGAGGAAGCGTTCGGTTTCCTGAAGGATCCGCTGAGGCCCGGCTTCGAAGAAGATTTTCGACAACGCTGGATCCTGGGTGCCCAACGTCACCATCAGACGGTGCAGCTCGATGGACTCCGGGCTGTTGATCAGCGCCTGGAAACTGCGGGCGATGTTCAATAGCAGGGTCTGGACGGGCAACTCGCTGTGCTGATCAAAGAACAACTCCGGCATCTGCTCTTCGCAGCGCGCCACCACCGCCGCAGAGAACAGTGTCTCCTTGTCGTTGAAGTGGCTGTAGACCGTGAGTTTGGACACGCCCGCCTCTGCGGCGACAGCATCCATACTGGTACTGACATAACCCTTGCGGATGAACAGATTTTTCGCCGCGTCGAGAATCGCCTGGCGCTTGGCTAGATCCTTGGGGCGGCCGGGGCCGGAGTGCGGTAATAAACGGTTGGGCATGGGTGGTTTAATAATGTACTGGTGAGTTTGATAATTTTTAATATACTCGCCAGTACAATTATTCCAAGCCTCAATTGCGAAGGTGTTGCCACCATGTCACGCAGGGCCCTGTCTTTCTTGCTTACCCTCACGCTGCCTGTCGGTTTGATTGCGCTGCTTGCTGCCTGTGGGCAAGAGGTCGCCAAGCCGGTGACCGTTCGTCCGGCCATGGTGGTGCAACCGCTGCCATCGTCCCAGTCCATGGACAGCTACCCCGGCGAAGTCCGGGCGCGGTTCGAGCCGGAGCTGGCGTTTCGCATCGCTGGCAAGGTCAGCAAGCGCTGGGTCGAAGAGGGGCAGCGGGTAAAGGCCAATGAGCCCTTGGCCGAGCTGGATGCCCAGGATGTTCGCCTGCAGCTTGAAGCCATCCGCGCTCAGGTTGCAGCGGCCGAAGCCAACCTGCGGCTGGTGCGCTCCGAGCGTGATCGCTACAAGACACTGATGGATCGGCAGATGGTCAGCCATTCCCAGTTCGACAACGCCGAAAACCTCTACCGCTCCGGCGAAGCGCGGCTCAAGCAGGTCCGGGCCGAGCTGACCGTTGCCGACAACCAGACCGGCTATGCCGTGCTGCGCGCGCCTCAGGATGGCGTGGTCGCAAAGCGTCTGGTGGAGGTTGGCCAGGTGGTTGCGGCGGGACAGACGGTCTTTACCCTGGCGGCCGATGGCGAGCGCGAAGTGCTGATCAGCCTGCCCGAACAGAATTTCTCTCGTTTCAAGATCGGCCAGCCGGTGGCGGTGGAACTGTGGACTCAGCGCGAGCAGCGTTTCCCGGGCCGCATTCGTGAACTGTCACCCGCTGCCGATCCCCGCTCACGCACCTTTGCTGCGCGGATTGCCTTTGCCGGTGGCAAGGTGCCCGCGGAACTGGGGCAGAGCGCCCAGGTGTTTATCCAGGCCGAACAGGCCGTCCCGCTGGCGGTGCCGCTGTCGTCGGTGAGTTCCGAGAATGGCGTCCATTACGTCTGGCGTGTCGAGGCAGACAACAGGCTCAAGCGCGTGCCGGTCAAGCTTGGGGCTTACAGGCAAGAGTCGGTGCCTGTGCTTGAAGGGTTGGTTGCCAGTGACTGGATTGTGGCCGCAGGCGTGCATGTGCTGCACGAAGGTGAACAGGTACGACCGGTGGACCGTGAAAACCGCGCGGTCAAACTGGCGGCGAAGGAGTAAGCACGGATGCGTTTCAATCTTTCCGAATGGGCGTTGCGCAATCGGCACATCGTCCTGTACCTGATGATTGTCCTGGCGGTTGTCGGCGCGCTGTCCTACACCAAGCTGGGGCAAAGTGAAGACCCGCCGTTTACCTTCAAGGCCATGGTCATCCGCACGAGCTGGCCGGGTGCCAGTGCCGAAGAAGTGGCGCTGCAGGTCACGGACCGAATCGAAAAAAAGCTGATGGAGACCGGGGAATACGAACGCATCGTTTCGTTCTCGCGCCCCGGTGAATCCACCGTGACGTTCGTGACCCGGGACGCCATGTTTTCGGCTTATTTGCCCGAACTGTTCTACCAGATCCGCAAGAAAATCGGTGACATCCGCCAGAGCCTGCCACCTGGAATCCAGGGGCCTTTTTTCAACGACGAATTCGGGACTACGTTCGGCAACATCTACGCCCTGACAGGCAAGGGTTTTGATTACGCCGTGCTCCGGGACTACGCCGACCGTATCCAGTTGCAGCTTCAGCGGGTCAAGGATGTCGGGAAGGTCGAGCTCATCGGCTTGCAGGACGAGAAAATCTGGATCGAACTGTCCAACGTCAAGCTCGCGACCCTTGGGCTGCCGCTGGCGGCCGTGCAGCAGGCCCTTGAGGCGCAGAACGCGGTCGCCGCCACCAGTTTCTTCGAAACACCCTCCGAGCGGATTCAACTGCGCGTCAGCGGGCGCTTCCAGACTGTCGAAGAGATCCGCGCTTTTGCGATTCGCGTAGGCGACCGTACGCTGCGCATCAGCGATATTGCCGAGGTGCATCGCGGTTTCAACGACCCACCGGCGCCGCGCATGCGCTTCATGGGCGAAGACGCCTTGGGGCTGGCAGTCGCCATGAAAGACGGGGGCGACATCCTGGTGTTGGGCAAGGCGCTGGAAAGCGAGTTTTCCCGCATTCAGAAGAACCTGCCTGCGGGCATGGAACTGCGCAAGGTGTCCGATCAGCCAGCGGCCGTAAAGACCAGCGTGGGCGAGTTCGTCCGGGTGCTGGCCGAGGCGCTCGGTATCGTTTTGCTGGTGAGTTTCTTCTCTCTGGGTATGCGTACCGGCATGGTTGTGGCGCTGACGATCCCGCTGGTTTTGGCGATGACCTTTGCCTGCATGTATTACCTGGGGATCGGCCTGCACAAGATATCCCTGGGCGCGCTGGTGCTGGCGCTGGGCCTGCTGGTGGATGACGCCATTATCGCCGTGGAAATGATGGCGATCAAAATGGAGCAGGGTTATGACCGCATCCGGGCAGCGAGCTTCGCCTGGACCAGCACGGCGTTCCCGATGCTGACCGGGACCTTGATCACGGCCGCGGGCTTCCTGCCGATTGCCACGGCGCAATCCAGCACGGGTGAATACACGCGTTCGATTTTCCAGGTGGTCACCATCGCCTTGATCGCGTCCTGGGTGGCTGCCGTGGTGTTTGTGCCTTATCTGGGCGAGCGGCTGTTGCCGGACGTGGCGAAAATCCATGCCCGCAAACACGGCGCGGGTGAGCCGGACCCTTATGGCACGCCGTTTTATAAGCGGGTTCGCGGCCTTGTGGGCTGGTGCGTCAGGCGTCGCAAGACCGTGATCGTTTTGACGGCAGGGCTGTTCGTATTGTCCGTGCTGATGTTCAAGTTCGTACCCCAGCAGTTTTTTCCGGCTTCCGGTCGGCTCGAGTTGATGATCGATCTGAAACTCACCGAAGGCGCGTCGCTGAACAACACCACCGAACAGGTCAAGCGTCTGGAGCAGATGCTCAAGGATCACGACGGCATCGACAATTATGTTTCTTACGTGGGCACCGGCTCGCCACGTTTCTACCTGCCACTGGACCAGCAACTGCCGGCCGCGAGTTTTGCCCAGTTTGTGGTCCTGGCCAACTCCATCGAGGACCGCGAGAGCGTGCGGACCTGGCTGATCAGCACCCTCAACGAGCAGTTCCCGACCTTGCGCTCACGGGTGACGCGCCTGGAGAACGGGCCGCCTGTGGGGTATCCGATACAGTTTCGGATCAGCGGCGAGCACATTGATGAGGTTCGGACCTTGGCCCGCCAGGTCGCGGCCAAGGTGCGGGAAAACGTCCATGTGGCCAACGTGCATCTGGACTGGGAAGAACCCAGTAAAGTGGTGTTCCTTAATATCGATCAGGATCGCGCTAGGGCGCTTGGCGTGACAACGGCGAGCCTGTCGAGTTTTCTGCGAAGCTCGCTGACCGGCTCCAGTGTGAGTCAGTACCGCGAGGACGACGAGTTGATCGAAATCCTGCTGCGCGGCACCGCCGACGAGCGCCAGCAGTTGGGCGCACTGGCGAGCCTGGCAGTGCCCACCGATAACGGCGCGAGTGTGGCGTTATCCCAGGTGGCGACGTTGGAGTACGGCTTCGAAGAAGGCATCATCTGGCACCGCAACCGCCTGCCCACCGTCACCGTGCGTGCCGATATCTATGGCAAGGAGCAACCGGCGACGCTGGTCCAGCAAATCATGCCGACGTTGCAAGGCGTACGCGATGAACTGCCGGACGGTTACCTGTTGGAGGTGGGCGGAACCGTAGAAGATTCGGCGCGTGGACAGAATTCGGTCAAGGCCGGTGTGCCGCTGTTCATTGTGGTGGTGCTGACCCTGCTGATGATCCAGCTCCGCAGTTTCTCGCGAATGTTCATGGTATTTCTCACTGCGCCTCTGGGGCTGATCGGCGTGACGCTGTTTCTGCTGGTGTTCAATCAGCCTTTCGGTTTCGTGGCCATGCTGGGCACCATCGCCTTGTCGGGGATGATCATGCGCAACTCGGTGATTCTGGTCGACCAGATCGAACAGGACATCGCCGCCGGGCTGGATCAATGGCAGGCAATCGTCGAGGCCACGGTGCGACGTTTCCGGCCCATCGTGCTGACTGCGCTGGCGGCAGTGCTGGCCATGATCCCCTTGTCACGCAGCGTGTTCTTCGGCCCGATGGCGGTGGCGATCATGGGCGGCCTGATCGTCGCCACGGCCCTGACGTTGTTGTTCTTGCCTGCCCTGTATGCGGCGTGGTTCAGGGTGAAGAAGGCAGAGTGACCAGAACGCAATTGGGTAGAGTGTGTGGGGGCGAATTCATTCGCGAAAGGGCCGGTACAAACGCCGCAATCGAAGCGGCTGTACCGACGCCTCCTCGGATGAATCCGGTCCCACAGGCATGCTTACAACGTCCCGAATACCTTTTTCGCCAGGCTCGTCGCCGCCGCTGCCGGGTTGGCCCGGATGGTTTCTTCCTGTTTGGCGATCATTCCGAAAAGACCGTTAAGCGCCTGTTCGGTGACGTAGCCTTCGATATTCGCGCTTTTGGTGTCCAGAACGCCTAAAGCCGCTGCCTGACCGGCAAACGCATTGTATTTCTGGGCCAGCCCGACCTTGTCGGTGGCCTGCTTGACGATAGGCAGAAACTTGATACGAATCTGTTCGCGACTGCTGCTGCTCAGGTATTGCGTGGCAGAGTCCTTGCCGCCGCTGAGGATGCCTTTGGCGTCGGCCACGGTCATTTTTTTCACGGCGTCCACGAGCAGCGCCTGGGCTTGCGGCATGGCCGCCTCTGCTGCCTGGTTCATGCTTGCTTCCAGTTGATCGACCTGAGCGCCCATGCCGAATTTTTTCATTTTCTTGGCGACTTTCCCCAGGCTGCCCGGCAGTTCGATACGCACGTCCGGGTTGTTATTGAAACCGCCGGGTTTGCCCAGTTGCTTGACGGCGATCTGTGCGCCTTGGGTCAGCGCGTCCTTGAGGCCGCCTGTCGCATCCGCCTGGGACAGATCGTTCAAGGAGGCGGCAAACACATTGGCCGACAACAGCAAACCCGCGCACAGGCTGGCAACGGTAAACGGGGAGCGGAGCATGGCAGCATCCTTTTCTAAGAAAACCTGGAAATCGCGCCGCTCTAACGTCGACGCTCGGCGAGTGAGGGTATCAGGAACTCAGCGTGACGGATTCAGACGGATGCGCAGCGGCTGTGGATCACTGCCGTCCAGCTTGACGCTGTAGTGCTCGGTGCTGATGAACAACAGCTGACCCTCGGACTCGATGCGTGCGCTGACGGCATAACGGTGTCCGGGTTGAATCTGCTTGCTGTCGTATTGCAGATGAAAGGGCAGAGGCACCTGACCTTTGACCGGGCCGCTTTGTCGCGCCAGCACCACGGCGGGCGCGTCAGCCAGTGAGACGTCCTGCAGGACGACACTCAGGGTTGCCGAAGGTGGCAGGGCGATGCGCTGCAGGTAGAACACTTCGCCGTCGAGGCTGGCATGGCTGGCGGGTTGAAAGCTGCTGCACGCCCCGAGCAAGGCGGTCATGAGAAAGAGCGTCAGTTTTTTCATCACGGATCTCCGTATCGATGTATCGGTTGGCGCCGGTCCGGTCCCGGCGCCAGGTGCGCGGAATTTAGCGGACTTCTTCGATCGGGTCAGCTTCTGTTACATCTTCATTGCGATGCAGGGCGACCTGACGAATCGACAGGCGAATCTCCGCTGGAAGTACCCGTTTGGCGGCGCCTTCGGCCAGTTCACCCAGCAGGGGGTGATAACTGAGCTTGCCGCCCGCGTCCTTGCGCAAGACGCCCAGATCCAGAAGCGTCTGAATGAAATGGCGGAACAGGCTCTTGTCGAAGAACTCCGGTGCGTTCAGGCCATGCAGGATCGACAACCGTTGCGCCATCACCGTGCAGAGGTCTTCCAGCTCTTCAGCGCTCAGGGTGTTCTGGCCGCTGTTGAGCAGCAATGCAATAGCCATGTAGAAGCGTTGTAACGTCTGGGCAATGGCCCGGGACAGTAGCGTCAGCAGCACGAACGCACGGGAGCTGGGCGCAGGGCGCAGAAACACGTCGTTTTCGAAGCGCAGCAGGCCCTGTTCGACGAACGCTTCCAGCCATTGATCGACGACCGCATCCAGTTCTTCGAGGGGCCAGCGAATGAAGAGCTCAGATTGCAGGTACGGATACAGCGCACGGGTGTAACGCAGGATCTGGTCGCGGCTCATGCGCGACGAGCTCTGGAAGAAGCTGGCCAGTAACGAGGGCAGGGCGAAGATATGCAGAACGTTGTTGCGGTAATAGGTCATCAGGACCGCGTTCTGTTCGTCCAGATACAGAATCTTGCCCAGCGCGTCCTTTTGTTCGGACAGCAGGTCCATGGCTTTCACGTGTTCGATCAGGGCTCGGCCATCACCGTCGGGTAGCGTGGTGTGCGGCGAATAGGGCACGCGGCGCAGCAGTGTCAGGTAAAGGTCCAGGATCCGCGCCATGGCCTGATCATCCAGGGCCAGTCGTTGTGTCGACAGCAAAGCCAGCGCCACCAGATTCACCGGGTTGATGGCCGCGGCTTCGTTCAGGCGCTGGGCAACACGCTCACCCAGGCGATTGGTGGTTTCGTTCAGCCATGCGGGGCGGAACTGTGGCCCCAGCTCTTGCTGGCGCCAGTCAGGTTGTTCCGAATCGAGAAATTGCGCCAGCTTGATGGGTTCCCCGAAGTTGACCGACACCTGGCCAAAGCGTTGCTTCAACGCGCCGATGACCTTGAAGATGTCCAGAATCGACTCTTTCTTCTTCGTGGCACCCCTCAGTTCACCCAGATACGTGCGACCTTCGAGTACCCGTTCGTAGCCAATGTACACCGGCACGAAGACGATAGGCATCCGTGAGTTGCGCAGGAAGCTGCGCAAGGTGATCGCCAGCATGCCGGTCTTGGGCTGCAGCATGCGCCCGGTACGGGAACGTCCGCCTTCGACGAAGTACTCCACCGGAAAACCTTTGGTGAACAGGGTGTGCATGTACTCGTTGAAGACCGACGTATACAGCGGATTGCCCTTGAACGTGCGGCGCATGAAAAACGCTCCGCCACGGCGCAGCAGGCTACCGATGACCGGCATGTTCAGGTTGATCCCGGCGGCGACATGGGGCGGCGTCAAGCCGTTGCGGAACAGCAGGTAGGAAAGGAGCAGGTAGTCGATGTGGCTGCGATGGCAGGGTACATAGATGACTTCATGGCCTTGAGCGACCTCCTGTACGCCTTCGATATGGCTGACCTTGACCCCATCGTAGATCTTGTTCCAGAACCAGCTCAGCACCACTTCCAGAAAACGGATGGCCGAGTAGGTGTAGTCCGAGGCAATTTCATTGCCGTATCGCAGGGCTTGCTCTCGTGCCTTCGCTTCAGGGATTTTCTCGCGCTCGGCTTCTTCCCGGATGGCCTGCTTGACCAGCGGCTCGTCCAGCAATCCCTTGACCAGATTGCGGCGGTGAGACACGTCGGGGCCGATGACCGCAGTCTTCAGGTTGCGGAAGTGCGTCCGCAGCAGACGCCGGGTCATGCGCAGGGTCAGTTCATAACCCTTGTTTTCATTGATCAGATCGCGCAGATGAATGGGCGCCGAAAACTGCACCCTTGTCTTGCGACCCAGAATCAGAATGCTGACCAGTCGCCGAAGACGCCCGGTCACCGCCCAGCTGTCGGCAAACAACAGTTTCCACGGGCTCGACTCTCGGTCAGGCGACTGCCCCCAGAACACACTGACCGGGATGATCTGCGCATCTTCGGTGGCGTTCTGGCTCACGGCGCTGACCAGCCGTTCCAGCGCTGGCGGCGCGCCGCGTTTGTCCTGACGGCCCAACCAGTCGGGTGCCGGTGTCAGGTAAAAGAACGCGGCAGGCTCGATCAACTCGCCTACAGACACCGACAACACCGGCCGTGGCAGCCCGGCCTTGCGGCACTCGGTGTCGATCACCGCCAGATCGCTCAATGAAGGCGACTGCAAGGCGTAGAACACCGGCCGACTGCGGTCCAGGTTTAGGGTGAACGAGGATTGGTTGATGGTCTCGGAGCGCACCCAGAGATACAGCAATCGGCGCAGCGTGCCGAACACAAAACGGCGGAACGGAGAACGGGTCATACGGCATCTGCTGAAGAAAGGGGCGGAGCCCACGAGGGCGCCAGTTTGCCGTATCTGGCGGGGTAGGGCAAAAGAGAGGTTGTGGGGGTTGCACACAGGGTCTGTAGGAATGAGCAGGTTCGCGATAGGGCGGTGTCATGCGGTGGGTCTGTCGGCTGACCTGGCGCCATCGTGAGTACGGCGGATCGCTGTCCTTTGTAGGTCGCCAGCGCTGGTTCGTCTGGCATGTTTTTGTTGAGGGTGGGTTACGGATCGGATGGTGGCAATGGTTTTGGCGGTGCTGCGTCTGGACGTTCCGTCCTGCCGGTCGACCCAACCCCACGACACCTGCGCTTAGCGTCCCGACGCGCGTTTGGCGGTGTCTGCGAAATCGAGGCACGAAGAAGCCAGGACCAACAACCGAAGCGAGTTTTTAGATGGGCCTCGGTTCGTTGGAACGAACGGGCGGCGTTCCGACTTGTCCGCGAACGCGATGTTTCAGGTTCGAAGAAGCCGGTGAATGTACCGGCCTATTCGCGGGCAAGCCTCGCTCCAACGGAGTGAGGCGGGAAAACTCCTGCGACGCAGGGCCGGACAAAGTGGCTTTTTGTTTTAGAAGCCGCCGTAAAAGCGTAAAGCTGACTGTGCGGCACCGCCGCTACTGGATTAACGCGCTCACCGTCCAAGCTGCAAATCCAGGCCTGGACACTCGGCTCAGCTCACGCCGTGCGCCAGGTAATCTCTTCTTCACCCTCTTCACTGATGCGTATCCAGCGGTCAGCGGTTTCGTCGCTTTCTTCTTCGACCCAGGTACCGGGGGCGCAGCGTACTTCGACGTTCAGGGCGGCGAAGGCCGCACGGCCGCAGGCAATGTCGTCTTCCCAGGGCGTCTGGTCGCTTTCCAGGTACAGGCTGTTCCACTTGCCCACAGCCTTGGGCAGCCACGTCACGGGCACGTTGCCCGCCTTGCACTTCCAGGTCTGGCCTTTCTGTACCCAGTCGCTGCACGGGCCGATGGCGCTACTGAGCCAACCGGCGATGGCTTTGTAATCGACGTCAGCGTCTTTCAGGTAAATTTCGATATCGGGTTGGCGCATGGATGCCTCGTCAGAAAGTGGAAAAATCCATTCGCGGATTCAGTGGAGGGCCTGGCATGCGCCAAGCCGCTTCATTCAGGTAGTTATTGGCGCACGAAATAATCGTAGCGCATGGAAACCGTGACCTCGAACGGCTCGGCCTGTTCGATGACTGCGGCCCGACGCTCTGCGCTGGCCCGCCAGCCGTGGGGTGTCATGGCCAGCAGGTTGGCGCGAGCCTGGCCGTCCACAAGCCTGAGCTGAAAGCGCAGGGTTTCGCTGTGATCCAGTTGCATGCCCTCGGGCACCAGCGCCAGATGCTTGTCATCGGCGTAGTCGCGCACTTCGTCGTACAGACGTTCGCGCAGTTCCATCAAGTGCTCGCGGGTCGGACCGACTCGCATCAGCCCGCCGCCCGGCGTCAACAAACGCTTTGCTTCGTTCCAGTCCAGCGGGCTGAAGACGCTGGCCAGGAACTGGCAGCTTTGATCCGGCAGCGGGATGCGCGCCATGCTGGCGATCAACCACGTCAGTTGCGGGTTGCGTCGGCAGGCGCGTTTGACCGCCTCGCGGGAAATGTCCAGTGCGTAACCGTCGGCCTGGGGCAGGGCTTCGGCGATTTGCGCGGTGTAGTAACCCTCGCCACAACCGATGTCCAGCCAGCGCATGGGCGCCCGTTGCGCGGCCAGTTCCGCCAGACGTCGAGCCACCGGGGCGTAGTGCCCGGCGTTGAGAAAGTCGCGCCGTGCTTCGACCATGGCCTGATTGTCACCCGGGTCGCGGCTGTTCTTGTGTTGCACCGGCAACAGGTTCAGATAACCCTGGCGAGCGCGGTCGAATCGATGATTTGCCGGGCAGGCAACGCCGTTGTCCACCGCACTGAGCGGCGCCGAGCAAATCGGGCAAGTGAGCATCATGCGAGGAGTTTTACCAGGGTCTGATAGTAAATGTCGGTCAGCACGTCGAGGTCGCTGGCCAGCACACGTTCGTTGACCTGGTGAATCGTCGCGTTGACTGGCCCCAACTCAACCACCTGAGTGCCCATGGTGGCGATGAATCGACCGTCGGACGTGCCGCCGCTGGTGGACGCCTTGGTCTCTCGACCGGTGACCCTCCGAATGCTGTCCGACACGGCGTCCAGCAGGTCGCCGGGCTCGGTCAGGAATGGCAGGCCGGACAGCGCCCAGTCCACGTGCCAGTCCAGACCATGCTTGTCGAGAATCGTCGTGACCCGCTGCTTCAAGCCTTCGACGGTCGACTCGGTCGAGAAACGGAAATTGAAGACCGCAACCAGCTCGCCAGGAATCACATTCGTGGCGCCGGTGCCGGCGTTCAGGTTGGAAATCTGGAAACTGGTGGGCGGGAAGAACGCATTGCCTTCATCCCAGTGCTCGGCCGTCAGTTCGGCCAGTGCCGGTGCGGCCAGATGGATCGGGTTGCGCGCCAGGTGCGGATAGGCCACGTGGCCTTGCTTGCCGCGCACGGTCAGGGTGGCGCCCAGGGAGCCGCGACGGCCGTTTTTCACCACATCGCCCACCAGCGTGGTGCTCGAAGGCTCGCCAACGATGCACCAGTCCATGCGCTCGTTGCGGGCCTTGAGGATTTCCACCACGGCTTTGGTGCCATGGTGCGCCGGGCCTTCTTCGTCGCTGGTGATCAGAAAGGCAATGGAGCCTTTGTGATCGGGGTAATCACCGACAAATCGTTCGGCCGCCACCAGCATGGCGGCAAGGCTGCCTTTCATGTCTGCGGCGCCACGTCCGCATAGCATGCCGTCGGCGTCGATCAAGGCGTCGAACGGATCGTTCTGCCAGGCTTGTAACGGTCCGGTAGGCACCACGTCGGTATGCCCGGCAAAACACAGCACCGGCCCTTCGTGGTTGCCATGGCTGGCCCAAAAATTGTCCACGTCCTCAATGCGCATGGGCTCCAGCTTGAAGCCGGCAGCGCCCAGGCGTTGCATCATCACGGCCTGGCAATCGGCATCGATAGGCGTTACCGAAGGACGACGAATCAGGTCGCAGGCAAGTTGAAGCGTGGGCGAGAGGTCGGCTGGGGCCGTCATGTACAGGACTCCGGTGGCAAGGCTTTGAACGCGAAAAAGGCGCTTATCTTAAAGCAAAACGGCGATCAGAGGCCGCCGTTTAGTCATGCCCGGAATTTATGTCAAGCCGTGGCTCAGGCAGCAGGGCGCTCGGGCCTTTCTGACCAATCGCTCGCCATATGGATGCCCCGGCTGGCGCAACGCCCTATAATGCGCGCCGGTTTTCGGGGTATTGGTCATGAACACAGAAGATCCACGTTTCGCAGGCGTCGCCCGTTTGTATGGCATCGAGGGCCTGGAACGGCTGCGCGCGGCTCATGTGGCGGTCGTCGGCATTGGTGGCGTTGGCTCCTGGGCGGCGGAAGCCATGGCCCGATGTGGGGTCGGCGAAATTTCCCTGTTCGACATGGACGACGTCTGCGTCAGCAATACCAATCGTCAGTTGCACGCCCTGGACAGCACCGTGGGCCGGGCCAAGGTCGAGGTCATGGCGGAGCGTCTGCGGGCCATCAATCCCGATTGCACCGTGCACGCGGTGGCGGATTTCGTGACCCGCGACACCATGGCCGACTACATCACCTCTGATCTGGACTGCGTGCTGGACTGCATCGACAGCGTTAATGCCAAGGCGGCACTGATCGCCTGGTGCAAGCGCCGCAAGATTCAGATCATTACCACCGGCGGGGCCGGTGGGCAGATCGATCCGACGCAGATTCAGGTCTGCGACCTGAACCGCACCTTCAATGATCCACTCGCGTCCAAGGTGCGTTCAACCTTGCGCCGGGACTATGGATTCTCCCGCACGGTGACCCGCCATTACAGCGTGCCGTGCGTGTTTTCCTCCGAACAGCTGCGCTACCCCAAACCCGACGGCAGCATCTGCCTGCAAAAGAGCTTTGTCGGCGATGGCGTCAAACTCGATTGTGCCGGTGGTTTTGGTGCCGTGATGATGGTCACGGCAACGTTCGGCATGGTCGCGGCGACCAAGGCTGTGGACAAGATCGTTGCCGGGACGCGCCGCCCGTCGGAGCGTGCCAAGCCTGTGTCTGTGCCGCCTCCTCAGTCAGAAACGGCAGCGATTTGATGCATCTTCTGAAGCACGGCGTTCAAGCCATTGCTGCGAGAGGCCGACAGTTGGCGGCTCAATCCAAGTTGATCGAACCAGTCTGCAAGGTCTACGCCCCGTAATTCCGGCGCTGAAAGGCCGTTGACCCGCGCCAGCAACACTGCAACCAGACCGCGAATGACCCTGGCGTCGCTGGAGGCACGAAACTGCCAGTGGCCTGCGGTCTTATCACCCACCAGCCAGACCTTGCTTTCGCAACCATGAACCAGGTGTTCGTCGGTTTTCTCGTCGTCAGTCAGTGTCGGCAGGCGTTCGCCCCATTGCATCAGCAATCGCGCGCGCTGTTCCCACCCTTGTTGGCCAGTGAAAACGTCCAGTGCCATTTGTGCGTCGGCGGGCAAGGTCATCGCAGCAGCTCCAGCGCCTGATCCAGGGCGTTGAAAAAGCGCTCCAGATCGTCCGAGTCGTTGTACAGCCCCAGAGAGACGCGGATCGCACCCGGCAGGCCCATGCTTTTGAGCAGCGGCATGGCGCAATGATGACCGGCCCGCACGGCGATGCCTTGCTCGGTCAGCATGTGCGCCAGATCAGCGTTATGCACGCCTTCGACAACGAAGCTGGCCAGCGCCAGTTGCGGCTCGCCCAGCACCCGAATACCGTCCCTTTGGCGCAAGCCTTCCAGCAACAGGGTGTGCAGGCGCGCTTCGTGGTCGACCACGGCCGCAGGATCAAGGCCTTGCAGGTACTCAAGCGTCGCGCCCAGGCCGATGACACTGGCGATCGGCGGCGTCCCGGCCTCGAAACCCAGCGGGGCAGGGCGAAACCTGGCCTGCTGATAATCGGTTGTCAGGACCATTTCGCCGCCAAACTGCCAATGGTTCAGGCGCGGCAATGCGGCGTGGCGTCCATACAGCACGCCAAGGCCTTCCGGGCCGTACAGTTTATGGCTGGAGAAAACGTAGAAGTCACAGCCCAGCGACTGAACATCGTGGCGACCATGCACCACGCCTTGCGCGCCATCCACGACGGTCAGCGCATTGCGTGCCTTGGCCAGCGCCAGCAATTCAGGCAACGGCTGCCAGGCGCCCAACACGTTGGACAGCTGGCTGACCGCCAGCAGTCGGGTGCGTGGGCCGATCAGTTCAGCCGCAGCGTCAAGATCGATCAAGCCATTGTCTGCCAGCGGCAAAATAACCAGCTTCAAATCCCGCCGCAGGGCCAATTGCTGCCACGGCAACAGGTTGGCGTGATGCTCCAGCGCGCTGATGACAATCTCGTCACCTGCTTCAAACCCGTGCTCCAGCCCGTAGGCCAGCAGGTTGAGGGCTGAGGTTGCGCCGTGAGTGAAGATGATCTGCCCGGATTCACCCGCATTGAGCCAGCGCGAGACGTTGCTGCGGCTGTCCTCGAACGCCTGGGTGGCCTGTGCGCCCGGTAAGTGTTGAGCGCGATGAACATTGGCGGCGCCGTTGGCGTAGTAGTGATTCAGGGCATCAAGCAATGCTTGTGGCTTTTGGGCAGTGGCGGCGCTGTCCAGATAGGTCTGGCCTTGCCGTTGCAGAGCGGCGATGGCAGGAAAGTCAGCGCGCCAGGGGGAGGAGAAAGGCATGGTTTAAGCTCGGTGAATCGGGTTCGGCCTGCCCGCAGAGCAGGCGCGAACCCGGACGCAGTATCACTCAGTTGTGAGCGTGCAGCGCTTCGTTCAGCTCGATGGCCGACTTGTGGGTTTTGCATTCCACGGCGCCGGTTTGCGAGTTGCGGCGGAACAGCAGGTCTGGCTGACCGGCAAGGTCGCGGGCTTTCACGATTTTGACCAACTGGTTCTTGTCGTCCAGCAGCGCCACCTTGGTGCCCGCAGTGACGTACAGGCCGGATTCAACGGTGTTGCGGTCGCCCAACGGGATACCGATACCGGCGTTGGCGCCGATCAGGCAGCCTTCGCCGACCTTGATCACGATGTTGCCACCACCGGACAACGTGCCCATGGTGGAGCAACCACCGCCCAGATCCGAACCTTTGCCAACAAAGACACCTGCCGAAACACGGCCTTCGATCATGCCCGGGCCTTCGGTTCCGCCGTTGAAGTTGACGAAGCCTTCATGCATGACAGTGGTGCCTTCACCAATGTAGGCACCCAGACGCACGCGAGCGCTGTCGGCGATACGCACGCCGCTCGGCACGACGTAGTCGGTCATTTTCGGGAACTTGTCCACCGAGAACACTTCCAGCACTTCGCCTTTGAGGCGCGCTTCCAGCTGACGTTCGGCCAGCTCACTCAGGTCGACAGCGCCTTGGCTGGTCCAGGCCACGTTGGGCAACAGCGGGAAAATCCCGGTCAGGTTCAAGCCATGTGGCTTGGCCAGACGGTGGGACAGCAGGTGCAGTTTGAGGTAGGCCTCGGGTGTCGAGGTCAGCGGCGCATCCTCGGCAAGCAGGGTCGCGACCAGCGGGTTGTGGCTTTCGGCCAGGCGGGTCAGCAAGGCGGCTTGGGTGCTGTTGACGGATTTCAGAGCGTCAGCCAGCTTCAGGGCGGTGTCGGTGTTGAACGCGATGGCCTGGTTGCCACCGGTGTAGCTCAGAATCGGGGACACGGCCGCGACCAGCTCGTCGGACGGGTTGATCAGTGGTTGGGCGTAGAAGACTTCCAGCCACGTGCCTTGACGATTTTGAGTGCCGACGCCAAAGGCCACGCTGAACAGGGTAGTGGACATGCAAATACCTCTTTACTGATTAAAGGACCATCGATAGCGCTTTGGCTTATCGGATGGCCGCTGCATACAAGTCGGGTTTGAAACCAATCAGGGTTTTGTCACCGAGATCGAGCACTGGGCGCTTGATCATCGACGGTTGTGCCAGCATCAGTTCTATCGCTTTGGCCTGGTCGAGATCGGCCTTCTGTCCGTCATCGAGCTTGCGAAAGGTAGTCCCGGCTCTGTTCAACACAACCTGCCAGCCGTGTTCATTGCACCATCGGGTCAGGTGCTCACGGTCGATGCCGACAGCTTTATAGTCGTGGAAATCGTAACTCACGGCTTTTTCATCGAGCCAGGTGCGAGCCTTTTTCATGGTGTCGCAGGCTTTGATGCCAAATAAGGTGTAAGTCATTGATTGATAAGAGTCCCTTGTGTGATTTCCAACGCTTCCCCGGTATCCCCCGGAAAATCAGCCCATGATTATGCCACGTCGAACCACTCCTTGCCTCGGCTGTATCGGTAGAGGTCAGTCATCTGGCAGACCGGTGCCCGAGCAGTATTTGCGGGTCGCGACTCCCGGGGCTGTGTGTAGCCTTGCAGCAAGTGAGCGCTTTTCATAAAGGTGGGCAGTCTCACGCCCATTGCTGCTGCGGCTCGATCCCTGGTGTGGAAAACTCCTTGCTCAGGGTGTCGAGCACCACTGGCATTCCCGCCCTCGCGCGACTGATCGTGCGGCTATGATGTATTAAGTGTTGTGACAGAACACGGTTACGGCATTGCTTTATTACATTGCCCGGCTCCAGGTCGAGGCACTCCAGACGCAGCTTTTTTACTGATCCGGAGTCTGGCGCCCGTCTTAGCCCGTCGTGGTCAATTTCTTCCGCGTACTGGGCATATTCAAGTGTGCGCCATGCCTCCTCCTTGTCGCACGACTTGATTTCGGCGTGCAAGCCCAACCACGCCTGTGCGATTGCCTGGTGCTGCCCGTCGCCACATTCACCGACAGCATTGCGAAAACTATGTGGCCACCTCACCTATATCTCTCGGTTGCAAATCAGCCATGTGTCGCGATTGGATAAATCGGCTTCTATGCAATTGCGCCCTTTAGACTTGGCGCAGTAAAGGAGACGATCAGCCTCGGCCAGAGCATCTTTGTAGGTTTCTTCTTTAAGCGGGCACATTGCAACTACGCCTGAGCTGATTGTAATGATGCCAAGCGGGCTTGCTAAATGTTGAATCTGCGCTTGCACTATAGATAATCTGACCTTCTCAGCCACTACGAGGGCACCCGCAAGCTCCGTGTCGGGGAGCAAAATTACAAATTCTTCACCGCCGTAACGAGCAGCAACATCGCATGTTCTGCTGACATTCTGCGCAATAAGGTTGGCTATTTGAATGAGGCAATCATCTCCCATTAAATGGCCATAATGATCGTTATATTGTTTGAACCAGTCTATGTCCAGTAGAATCACCGCCAGGCTTGACTGGTTTCTGACGGCGCGCCCCCATTCTCTTTGCAAAGCGATATCGAAACTCCGTCTGTTCGCCAATAACGTTAAGCTGTCGGTCATCGCAATAACCTCCAGCTTGTTACGAGCAAAGTTCAGCTCATTTTCTGCAACTAGCAATTGCTGGATTTGGCGGTACAACCATCCTCCTAGAAATGCTAACGCTAAAATAATTACGCCCACTACGGTCATTGACCGGTAAACATCCGACCACCACGGCGCGAACACCTGACGGTACGAAACGCCAGCGGCAGCGACTACGGGTAGGCCTGATAGACGACGATAGGCATATATCCGCTCTACGCCATCTACGACCGACTTAATGATCGCCGTGCCGCTATCACTGTGCGGTAGATAGCGACTGAAAATTTCCCCCTTCGAAATATTGGTTGTCATCAACGCAGCTACGGTCGGACGCCGCGCCAGCAATTCGCCGTCGTCGAGTGCGAGAAAGATGACCCCCTCATTGTCGACATCCACTCGTTTAAAAAAGCTTTGGAAATACGCTACAGGAACGGTGGCTAGCGCTACGCCTGCAAATGTTCCGTCAGAAGCGTCAATACGGCGGCTGATGGGGATTACCATATCACCCGTCGTCCTGCTCTCAACAATGGATCCAATATGAATGGCTTGGCTAGTGTTGTCACGATGATAAATGAAGTAGGCGCGGTCACTATTATTTTTGGTCTGTAAGCCATGAGAAAAAGAGTTCGCTACCCAATTGCCTTGAGCACCGAATATGAACAGGCCCTGAATCCCGTCAATGCTTTCGACCTGCCGGGCTAACAATGTCGCCAATCGAGTCTGCTGATCAGCGACGATACCGTCATGCGCCACGCGTTCAGCAATATCGCGCAGGGTATTGTCCGCCTGCAGCATCGTGTCACGCGCGAGCTGTTCGGCTGCAAGGACAATGTTCGAAACAGAAATTTTAGCAGCGTTCACTCGTTCATCTGCCGACTGCTTCATCTGCCAGGCGGTAGAGAGCACCAACAGAGCACAGACTAAAACAATGAACGCTATTAGCGAATTAGATAGCGCTTTAGGTGTCAATCTTGCTGAAATAAATGGAACAAGCTTCATTTAGGCGTCGTCAAATTGGCGGTTAGCCGTGGTAATGCAGTTTCCGTACCGCGCAAGCACGTATCTGTCCTGCCCTCATACCTTGCGTAATCAAACCGCTTGCCACTTATGCGGCAGCAACGGATTGATTTCACTCGCCCGCGGCGTCGGCAGGCGCGTGAGAATATCCTGTAGATAAGCGTAACGATCATGCCATCAGCCTTGCAGACTGGATCAACCCTATAATCGCCGCCGTCAATTTTCTGTTACTTAGCGATCCTGCGAAGAGCCGATTCTTGCGTCCAGGAGCCCAAGGCCGGATCTGGTTTTCGACCCGATTATTGTCGATGGGTACTGCCCCGTCATCCATGTAGTGCGACAGCGGGTAGCTTCCCGCAGGTTCAGCCCTTAAACTCCCTGCGCCGACGCAAGTGCGTGGGGCGATCGATGTGCACATTGGAGATTAATTACATGAAGTTCTTGTTTCATCGTCACTTGCTTTTGGCATTGGTTCTTCCGCTTGCGCTGGCCGCGTGCGGTGATAAAGAGCCCGAGCAGCGTGCTGCGTTCACGCAATTTCTGCAAACGCGCATCGTCGACAAGCCTGGCGTTCACGTCCCGAAACTGACACCGGATGAGAGCAAATCGTTCGGTGATTACGCGGGTCACTACGCGATCATCACGGATTTCAACTCAGGCATGGACTCTGCAACCAAGCCGCTCGAAGGGTTGATTCAAAAAGGCGCAATCCGCTCGGTCAATGACGTCCTTGCCCGGCGTGATGAGATCAAGGCGGCGCAGGTCGGCTTGACCGACATGGTGGCGCAACTCTCCACCGAGCAGGCAAAGGCGGATGCTGCCCACGCTCAGCTCAAGCAGCCAGCAGAGTTGAAAGTGGTCTATGACAAGGCCTATGAAAGGACCGTGACCTTGCCCGCCACCGCATTGCTTGAAGTGGTGCCGCAAGTGAACAGCACGCTGGATAGCGGCGTGAAGATCGCTGATTACATCAATGCTCACAAAGCGCAGATCGATGTCTCGGGTGTGCAGGTCGCCGTGAGTGATCCGAAAGTGCAAGCGGAATTGAATGGCATGCTGCAAGACCTGAACGCTCAGGCTAAACAAGTGCAAGAGGCGCAACGCCGGATGCAGTCTGTTGTATACGGTCGCTAAGTTGTAACCATTAAAAACGCCGGGCTTGCCCCGGCGTTTTTGTTTCACAAAGCCGTTAGCGGCTAACGAAATCGCGAATCCGCTCAGCGGCTTCGACGCACTCCGCCAGCGGTGCGACCAGTGCCATCCGCACACGCCCGGCACCCGGGTTGAAACCGTTCACTTCCCGTGACAGATACGAGCCCGGCACTACCGTGACATGCTGCTCGATGAACAGGTCACGGCAGAACGCCGCGTCATCGGTGCCCACATTCGGCCACAAATAGAAGCCGCCGTCCGGCCGCTGAACGTCCATGACCGGCGCAAGAATTTCCAGCACAGCGTCGAACTTCTCCCGGTACAACGCACGGTTGGCGCGCACGTGTTCCTCGTCGTTCCACGCAGCAATACTCGCCAATTGGGTTTGCACAGGCATCGCGCAGCCGTGATAGGTGCGATACAGCAGGAACGCCTTGAGAATGTCCGCATCACCGGCGACAAAACCTGAACGCAGGCCCGGCAGGTTGGAGCGCTTGGACAGGCTGTGAAACACGACGCAACGCTTGAAGTCCTGGCGACCCAGGGCCACGCAGGCGCTGAGAAGGCCCGCTGGCGGTGTTTGTTCGTCGAAATACAGCTCGCTGTAGCACTCATCGGCAGCGATCACGAAGTCATGCTCGTCGGCGAGGGCGATCAGCTTTTTCAGCGTCTCCAGTGGAATCAGTGCGCCGGTCGGGTTGCCGGGGGAGCACAGAAACAGGATCTGGCAGCGCTTCCAGATATCGGCCGTGACGGCGTCGAAATCCGGGTTGAAACCATTTTCGCTCAGGCATGGCAGGTAGTGCGGTTGCGCGCCGGCCAGGAACGCGGCGCCTTCATAGATCTGATAGAACGGGTTCGGGCTGACCACCAGCGCATCGTCGCCACGATTGACCACTGTCTGAGTGAAGGCGAACAGCGCTTCGCGGGTGCCGTTGACCGGCAGCACGTTACGCGCCGGGTCCAGCCAGCCGTCCGGCACGCCGAAGCGCCGGTCGCACCAGCCCGCAATGGATTCGCGCAATGCCGGGATGCCCAGCGTGGTCGGATAGACCGCCATCTGGTCCAGATTGTCGGCCAGTGCCTTGGCGACGAAATCCGGGGAGCGATGTTTGGGTTCGCCGATGGACAGCGCGACCGGACGCTTGTGCGGATTGGGCGTCACACTGCCGAGCAGGGCGCGGAGCTTCTCGAACGGGTAGGGCTGAAGCAGTTGCATCGCATTGTTCATGGGTCTGTTCTCAAAAGCTAAGCGTTCGATGTAGCGAGCGCGGTTTGATCGATTCGTCAGAAAAGGGGATCAGATACTGAGGCGCCATTCGCCCGTGGGTTCCTGATCGACGCTGAGTTGCTCGACGATTGCGTCCTGCAATTGCCGGCACAGTTGCGGATCGGACAGCGGCTGGTTGTTTTCATCGGTGATGAAGAACACGTCTTCCACCCGTTCGCCCAAGGTGGCGATCTTGGCGTTCTGCAACGAGAGGTCGAACTCCAGGAATATCTTGCCGATACGCGCCAGCAGGCCCGGGCGGTCCGGGGCAGACAGTTCCAGGACGGTGACCGGTCGCTGGGCGTCATTATGGATAGTGACCTGCGGAGCAAAGGCGAAGTGCTTGAGCTGGCGCGGCACGCGACGTTTGATGATCGTCGGGTAATCGTCCGGATTGCGCAGGGCGTCAGTCAGGCCGTCGCGAATCTGCTTGATGCGCTCCGGATTGTTGCCAATGGAACCGCCATCGTTGTCGAGCACGATGTAGGTGTCCAGCGTGAACTGGCTGCTGGAGGTAATGACCCGGGCATCGTGAATGTTCAGGTTCAACTGATCCATCGCGGCCACGGTAACCGCGAAGAAGTCGTGCTGATCCGGCGCATAGATGAAGATCTGCGTGCCGCCCTCGAATTCCCGCTGGGTGGTTTCCTTGATCAATACCAGCGGTCCACCGTTGACCGGCTGTTGCAGGATGGCATCGCTGTGCCAGGCGACGTCCCCCGCGGTATGGCGCAGGAAATAGTCGTCGCCCAGTTGCGACCAGAGTTGTTCCACGTCGTCCGGGTCGGTGCCGCTGCGCACCAGGATGTCCAGCGCGGCGGTCTGGGTGCGGCGAATCTGCTCTTCGCGGTCCACCGGGTTTTCCAGGCCGCGCCGCAGCGCACGCTTGGTCTCGGTGTACAGCTGGCGCAACAGGCTGGCGCGCCATGAATTCCACAGCGTCGGGTTGGTCGCGTTGATGTCGGCCACCGTCAGTACGTAGAGGTAGTCCAGATGGATTTCGTCGCCCACGAACTGGGCGAAATCATGGATCACTTGCGGGTCGGACAGGTCTTTGCGCTGGGCGGTGGTGGACATCACCAGGTGATGGCTCACCAGCCAGACGATCAGGCGGGTGTCCCAGGTGGGCAGTTGATGGCGCACGCAAAACGCCTCGGCGTCCACAGCACCCAGCTCCGAGTGATCGCCGCCGCGGCCTTTGCCGATGTCGTGATACAAACCGGCCAGATAGATCAGCTCAGGCTTGGGCAGCTTGCCCATGATCTTGCTGGCCAGCGGAAATTTCTCGGAAACCTGCGCGTACTGCAATTTACGCAGATGTTTGATGAGGTTCAGGGTGTGCGCATCGACCGTGTAGATGTGGAAAAGATCGTGCTGCATTTGCCCGATAATATGCCCGAACTCCGGCAAATACAGCCCTAGAATGCCGTAACGGTTCATGCGCCTCAGGTTGCGATGAATGCCGATTTCGCACTTGAACAGCTCAATGAACAGGCTGGTGTTGCGAATGTCATGGCGAAAATCATCGTTGATCAGGTGTCGGTGCTCACGCAGCAACCGGATGGTGTCGGCGCGCACGCCTTTTATTTCCGGATGCTGGGCCATGAGCACGAAGATTTCGATCATGGCAAATGGCGTGCGTTTGAATACGTTGGGCCGGGTTGCTTCGATATAGCCGTCGTGCAGCTGGAAGCGTGAGTTGATCGGCTGCGTCACTGCGCCTTCATCTTCCACCAGAATGACTTCTTCGAAATGCTGGATGATCAGATCGCTCAGCTCCGCGATGCTCATGACCACGCGGTAGTACTTCTGCATGAAGCGCTCGATGGCCAGCTTCGCGTCGCTGTCCTGATAACCCAGCAAGGCGGCGATGCTGCTCTGATAGTCGAACAGCAGGCGATCTTCAGAGCGCCCGGCCAGCATGTGCAGCGCATAACGGACCTTCCACAGGAACTCCTGTGAAGACGCCAGCAGATTGTTCTCGCTTTCCAGCAGGAAACCTTCCCCCGCCAATGCATGCAGATTGAGCGTGCCGTACTGGCGGCGGGCAACCCACAAAATGGTCTGGATATCACGCAGGCCACCGGGAGAGCCTTTTACATTGGGCTCCAGGTTGTACTCGGTGTCGTTGTACTTGTGGTGCCGGTTTTTCTGCTCGGCACGTTTGGCGAGGAAGAACTCCTTGCTCGGCCACATCTCTTTCGGGCTGGTGACTTCCAGCATGCGCTGGCGCAGTCGTTCCGGCCCGGCAATCGTGCGGCTTTCCATCAGGTTGGTGATCACCGTCAGATCCGCGCGGCCTTCCTGAGCACATTCGTCCACCGAGCGCACGCTCTGACCCACTTCCAGGCCAATGTCCCACAACAACGTCAGAAAGCGTTCGATGGACTCGCGGAAGACTTCATGGTCGGCGCTGTCCAGCAGAATCAGCAGGTCGATGTCTGAATACGGGTGCAGTTCCCCGCGCCCGTAGCCGCCGACAGCCAGCAAGGCGATGTCGGCTTCTTCGCTCCAGTCAAAGTGATCCCAGGCCTGTTGCAGAATGTTATCGACAAACCAGGCCCGATCTTCGATCAGCCGCCGGATGTCCCGACCCGACTTGAAGCGTGCATCCAGCACTTCCCGCGCATTGCGGATGGCTTTCTTGAAAGCGGCGATAGGGCTTGCCTTCAAGGCCAGTTCGGCCTGGAACTGGCCGCGATCGAACAAATCGGGATCCACCTGCGGCATGGAACTGCTTTCCTTCTGTTTATATCGGGCTATATCGGGATCGTGCGAGCCAACGGGTCAGACTTGAAATCAGGCCCCGGCTGATGTGCGGGCGATGGTGTCGTCGCTGCGCAAGGTAAAGATTTCATAGCCATCAGCGGTCACCAGGATCGTATGCTCCCACTGTGCGGACAGTTTTCGGTCTTTGGTGATTGCGGTCCAGCCATCGCCCAGCAGACGCGTTTCCGCGCGGCCCTGATTGATCATCGGCTCGATGGTGAAGGTCATGCCTTCTACCAGCTCCATACCATCGCCGGCCTTGCCGTAATGCAGCACCTGCGGCTCTTCATGGAAGACTTTGCCGATGCCGTGCCCGCAGTATTCGCGCACCACGGAAAAGCCGCTTTTCTCGGCATGCTTCTGGATGACTTCGCCGATATCACCCAGGCGAGTGCCGGGACGGACGATTTCAATGCCTTTATACAGGCATTCCTGAGTGATCTTCGACAAGCGCTCTGCCCATTCCGGCACCTTGCCGACATGAAACATTTTGCTGGTGTCGCCGTGGTAGCCATCCTTGATGACGGTCACGTCGATGTTCAGCACGTCGCCGTTCTTCAGCGGTTTGTCATTGGGGATGCCGTGGCAGACCACGTGATTGATCGACGTGCAGATCGACTTCGGGTAGCCCTTGTAATTCAAGGGCGCAGGAATGGCCTTTTGCTCGTTGACGATATAGTCATGGCAGATGCGGTCCAGCTCTTCGGTCGTGACGCCAGGTTTGACGTGTTCACCGATCATTTCCAGAACGTCGGCAGCCAGACGGCCGGCGATACGCATCTTCTCGATGTCTTCAGGGGTTTTGATGGTGACTGTCATAAGAACTCTCTCGGCGCGACAGGCGCGCAGCTAATACGGAAAGCGGCGATTCTATCAGACCGTCACAGGCCGGGTGATCATGGCTTCCTTATATAGGGGCGCGAACCCGTCAATAAAAGTGTGTGAGAACAAGCGCTTAATCCGGGTTTCGTTATCTGGAGTTTTGTGGTATAAAATGCGCCGCTTTCCGGGGTATACCCCGCAAGCTCAAACCCACACACGTGTCGACACGATGACCTGGGTGCCTTCGGCCTGAAGCCGCTGGTTGGTCATTGGGATACGTGGAGGCCTAACCCGACTTATCAAGGAACTATCATGTCCCAAGTCAATATGCGCGATATGCTGAAGGCCGGTGTGCACTTCGGTCACCAAACCCGTTACTGGAACCCGAAAATGGGTAAATACATTTTCGGCGCGCGTAACAAGATTCACATCATCAACCTTGAAAAAACCCTGCCAATGTTCAACGAAGCGCTGACTTTCGTTGAGCGCCTGGCTTCGGGCAAAAACAAGATTCTGTTCGTTGGCACCAAGCGTTCGGCTGGCAAGATCGTTGCTGAAGAAGCAGCACGTTGCGGTTCGCCGTACGTCGACCACCGCTGGTTGGGCGGCATGCTGACCAACTTCAAAACCATTCGTCAGTCCATCAAGCGTCTGCGTGACCTTGAAATCCAGGCTGAAGACGGTACGTTCGCCAAGCTGACCAAGAAAGAAGCGCTGATGCGCACTCGCGATCTGGAAAAGCTGGATCGTAGCCTGGGTGGTATCAAGGACATGGGCGGTCTGCCAGACGCGCTGTTCGTTATCGACGTTGATCACGAGCGCATCGCAATCACCGAAGCCAACAAGCTGGGCATCCCTGTTATCGGCGTAGTCGATACCAACAGCAGCCCTGAAGGCGTTGACTACATCATCCCGGGCAACGATGACGCAATCCGCGCTATCCAGCTGTACATGGGTTCGATGGCTGATGCTGTAATCCGTGGTCGTAACAATGTTGCTGGCGGCACCGACGTTTTCGTCGAAGAAGCTCCAGCAGCAGCCGTGGTTGAAGGCTGAGTAACTAACGCCAGGCGTTGACTCAGTACGCAAAAAGGGGGCTTGGCCCCCTTTTTGCCACCTCGAGAACCCTGTGTTGACGTGGCCATGGCGCAGTTGTCATGTTCGGTCATCACCCTGTGTTTTCAAGAATTTTGTACGCCCGACCCGTCGGGTGGAATGGTTTAAGACCTATCCAAGAGGATTTTGAAATGGCAGAGATTACTGCAGCGTTGGTTAAAGAACTGCGCGAGCGTACCGGCGAAGGCATGATGGATTGCAAAAAGGCCTTGACCAAGGCTGGCGGCGACATCGAAAAAGCTATTGATGACATGCGTGCTTCCGGCGCCATCAAGGCAGCCAAGAAAGCAGGCAACGTTGCTGCTGAAGGCGCTATCGCAATCAAGGACGACGGCAAGACTGCCGTTATCATCGAAGTCAACTCGCAGACCGACTTCCTGGCTTTGCAGGACGACTTCAAGGCGTTCGTGGCTGACAGCGTTGAGAAAGCATTCGCTGACAAGATGACTGACGTAGCTCCTCTGATCGAAGCTCAGGAAGCGGCGCGTCTGGTACTGGTCGGCAAGGTTGGCGAAAACGTCAATATTCGTCGTCTGGCCCACATCGAAGGCGACGTTGTAGGTTCTTACCTGCACGGCAACAAGATCGGCGTAGTGGTGACCCTCAAGGGCGGCAACGTCGAGCTGGCTAAAGACATCGCCATGCACGTAGCGGCAAGCAATCCTGAGTTCCTGCTGCCTTCGGAAGTTTCTGCCGAAGCGATCGAGCGCGAAAAAGCGGTCTTCATGCAGCTGAACGAAGACAAGATCAAAGGCAAGCCAGCCGAAATCGTTGAAAAAATGGTTGGCGGCCGTATCACCAAGTTCCTGGCAGAAGCCAGCCTGGTTGAGCAAGCCTTCGTCAAGAACCCGGAAGTCAAGGTCGGTGAACTGGCCAAGAAAGCCGGTGCTGAAATCGTTTCCTTCACCTACTTCAAGGTAGGCGACGGCATCGAGAAGCCAGTTGATAACTTCGCTGACGAAGTGGCTGCACAACTGGCTGCTGCCAAGCAGTAAGACGGTTTTTCAACTGTCGCCCCAAAGAGGCTGCCCGCTCACGCGCGCAGCCTCTTTGTCAAAAGCAAAAAGGAAAAGGTATTTGTTTTCCTTGGAGAAGTGGCTTACAAGGCTGCATTCTTCCGACGCTGTCGCAGCGTCGAGCTAGAGTTAGCGCAGGCTTAAAGTGCCTGCACAGATTTTTTTTCAGAAGACGCCGCAGGAGAGATTCGCAATGGCTCAGCAGGGCAGTGGTTATCAGGCTCGCTATAAACGCATTCTACTCAAGCTTAGCGGCGAGGCCCTCATGGGGTCGGAAGAGTTCGGCATCGATCCCAAGGTTCTGGATCGCATGGCGCTGGAAGTCGGCCAATTGGTCGGCATCGGCGTTCAGGTCGGACTGGTGATTGGTGGTGGTAATCTGTTTCGCGGTGCGGCCCTGAGTGCCGCGGGTATGGATCGTGTTACAGGCGATCACATGGGCATGCTGGCCACTGTGATGAATGCCCTGGCCATGCGCGATGCGTTGGAGCGGGCCAATATCTCGGCTATCGTGATGTCGGCGATTTCCATGGTGGGCGTGACCGACCATTACGACCGTCGCAAGGCCATGCGTCACCTGAACGCCAAAGAAGTAGTAATCTTCGCCGCCGGCACTGGCAATCCGTTTTTCACCACCGATTCGGCCGCTTGCTTGCGTGCGATCGAAATCGACGCCGACGTCGTCCTCAAGGCGACCAAGGTTGATGGTGTCTACACCGCGGATCCGTTCAAAGACCCTCATGCAGAGAAGTTCGATCATCTGACTTACGATGAAGTGCTGGATCGCAAACTGGGTGTTATGGATCTGACGGCCATTTGCCTGTGCCGCGACCACAAGATGCCACTGCGTGTCTTCAACATGAACAAGCCCGGCGCCCTGCTGAATATCGTCCATGGCGGCGCTGAGGGAACCCTGATCGAGGAAGGCCAACAATGATCAACGAAATCAAAAAAGACGCTCAGGCGCGTATGCACAAATCTGTAGAGTCCCTGGCGCATGCGTTCAGCCGGATTCGTACCGGCCAGGCGCACCCAAGCATTCTCGGTGGCGTCATGGTGCCGTACTACGGCGCAGACACTCCGCTCAACCAGGTCGCCAACGTGACCGTCAAAGACTCCCGCACGCTGCAGGTCGTGGCTTTCGAGCGCAACATGCTGGCTGCAGTGGACAAGGCGATCCAGAGCTCCGGTCTGGGTTTTAACCCGACCAACCTGGGCGAGCTGTTGCTGATCTCCATGCCCGCGCTGACTGAAGAAACCCGCAAGGGCTTCACCAAGCAGGCTCGCGACGCCGCAGAAGATGCCCGCGTGGCCGTGCGCAACATCCGCCGCGACGCGCTGAGTCAACTCAAGGATCTGGTTAAAGAGAAAGAAATCAGCGAAGACGAAGAGCGTCGCGCCGCTGATGACGTTCAGAAGCTGACCGATAAATTCGTCGCTGAAATTGAAGTCGCCGTGAAGCAGAAAGAAGCTGACCTGATGGCTGTATAAGGGTTCGGGGCTTTCATGGAAAAGACTAAGCTGGCCGGACCGTCATCGGTGCCGCGCCATGTAGCGATCATCATGGATGGAAATAATCGCTGGGCCAGGAAGCGTCTGTTGCCGGGTGTTGCCGGTCACAAAGCGGGCGTTGATGCCGTTCGTGCGGTCATCGAGGTGTGTGCCGAAGCCAAGGTTGAAGTGCTGACCCTTTTCGCGTTTTCCAGCGAGAACTGGCAGCGGCCGGCGGAAGAAGTGGGTGCCTTGATGGAGCTGTTTTTCACGGCGCTGCGCCGTGAAACGCGGCGTCTCAATGAAAACGCCATCAGCTTGCGCATCATCGGTGACCGTTCTCGATTCCATCCAGAGCTTCAAGCGGCCATGCGGGAAGCTGAATTGAGCACGGCAGGCAATGATCGCTTTGTCCTGCAGATCGCTGCCAATTACGGTGGTCAGTGGGACATCGCCCAAGCCGCCCAGCACCTGGCTCGCGAGGTTCAGGCCGGGCATCTGCGGCCTGAGGAGATAACCCCGGAGCTATTGCAAACCTGTCTGGCAACGGGCGATCTGCCCCTTCCCGACCTGTGCATCCGCACCGGTGGCGAGCATCGCATCAGTAATTTTCTGCTTTGGCAGCTGGCTTACGCCGAGCTGTACTTCTCCGACCTCTTCTGGCCGGACTTCAAACACGATGCCATGCGCGCTGCGCTGGCCGATTTCGCTTCGCGCCAGCGTCGCTTCGGTAAAACGAGCGAGCAGGTAGAAGCTGGAGCCCGGGCTTAATGCTGAAACAACGGATCATCACGGCGCTTATTCTGCTGCCAATCGCACTCTGTGGATTCTTCCTCCTTGAGGGCGCGGGTTTCGCGCTGTTCATTGGTCTGGTCGTGACGTTGGGGGCCTGGGAGTGGGCGCGTCTGGCAGGCTTCGCCGAGCAGTCCGCGCGGGTGGCGTACGCCACTTTTGTGGCAGCCTTGCTGTTTCTGCTTTACCTGATGCCTGGGCTGGCGCCGTGGGTGCTGGTCGCAGCCGTGATCTGGTGGGGGGTGGCGACGTATCTGGTGTTGACCTATCCCGCCTCAAGCGAGCACTGGGCCAGCGCCGCCTGCAAATTGGTGATCGGCCTGTTGATCCTGCTGCCGGCTTGGCAGGGACTGGTGCTGATCAAGCAGTGGGAGCTGGGCAATTGGCTGATCCTTTCGGTGATGGTCCTGGTGTGGGGGGCTGATATCGGTGCCTACTTTTCCGGCAAGGCATTCGGCAAGCGCAAGCTGGCGCCAAAGGTCAGTCCCGGCAAAAGTTGGGAGGGTGTCTATGGCGGGTTGCTGCTGAGCCTCGTCATCACTGCCGTCGTCGGCGTGTTTCGCGACTGGTCGGCCTCCGGGTTCGTATTCGGCCTGCTGGGAGCGGCCATCGTCGTGTTTATTTCCGTTGTTGGCGATTTGACCGAAAGCATGTTCAAGCGTGAGTCCGGTATCAAGGACAGCAGCAATCTTTTGCCCGGGCATGGTGGCGTCCTCGATCGTATCGACAGCCTGACGGCTGCAATCCCTGTTTTCGCTGCGCTGCTCTGGGCTGCTGAGTGGGGCGTTCTGTGAGTGGTCCGCAACTGATTACGATTCTTGGCGCAACCGGATCGATTGGCCTGAGTACACTCGACGTCATAGCGCGTCATCCTGATCGCTATCAGGTATTCGCGTTGACCGGCTTCAGTCGCACCCGTGAATTGCTGGCTTTGTGCCTCAGGCATACGCCACGTTTTGCCGTGTTGCCGACCCAGGATGCGGCCCGCAAGTTACAGGATGACCTGGCTGCTGCCGGTCTGGATACGCGTGTTCTGGTAGGGGAGCGCGGCCTGTGCGAGGTGGCATCCCATCCTCAGGTGGACACGGTGATGGCCGCCATTGTCGGTGCGGCGGGTTTGCGGCCCACCCTGGCAGCCGTTGAGTCGGGCAAGAAAGTCCTGCTGGCCAACAAGGAAGCGTTGGTGATGTCCGGCGCTCTGTTCATGCAGGCGGTGCGGCAAAGTGGCGCGGTGCTGTTGCCCATCGACAGCGAACACAATGCGATTTTCCAGTGTTTGCCGGTTGATTATGCCCGTGGCCTGGAGTCCGTAGGCGTTCGACGTATTCTGCTGACGGCTTCCGGCGGTCCGTTTCGTGAAACGCCGCTGGCCGAACTGCATGATGTCTCGCCTGAACAGGCGTGCGCTCATCCGAATTGGTCGATGGGACGTAAAATTTCCGTAGACTCTGCGAGCATGATGAACAAGGGGCTGGAGCTGATCGAGGCATGCTGGCTGTTCGACGCGCGCCCCGACCAGATCGAGGTGGTCATCCATCCGCAGAGCGTGATCCATTCCATGGTCGACTATGTCGACGGTTCGGTGGTTGCTCAGCTGGGTAATCCGGATATGCGCACGCCTATTGCCCATGCGTTGGCGTGGCCGGACAGAATTGCGTCGGGTGTAGCACCGTTGGACCTGTTCAGTATCGCGCGCCTGGATTTCCAGGCCCCTGACGAGGATCGTTTCCCTTGTCTGCGTCTGGCGCGTCTCGCCGCTCAGGCGGGCAACAGTGCCCCGGCAATGCTCAACGCGGCAAACGAAGTCGCCGTCGCTGCATTTCTTGATCGGCGCATCCGTTATCCCGAGATCGCGAGTATGATCGATGAGGTTTTGAGTCTTGAACCTGTTGTGGAGGTCAAAGACCTCGCTGCAGTGTTCGAAGTTGACGCCAAAGCGCGCGTTCTGGCTGAGCAGTGGCTCAGCCGCAACGGGCGATAAACAGCACACGCAAGAAAGTACGCATTCACGCGCGGGCCTGAAACGCCTGCCGAGTCCGCGACTGGAGAAGGTTGATGAGCGCGCTCTATATGATTGTTGGCACCCTGGTTGCACTGGGCGTGCTGGTGACCTTTCACGAATTTGGCCACTTTTGGGTGGCGCGGCGTTGTGGCGTCAAGGTTTTGCGTTTCTCCGTGGGCTTCGGTACGCCGCTGGTCCGGTGGCACGATCGCCAAGGCACCGAGTTTGTGGTGGCCGCGATCCCGCTGGGCGGTTACGTGAAGATGCTCGACGAGCGTGAGGGCGATGTCCCGCCGGAACTTGCGGATCAGGCGTTCAACCGTAAAACCGTATACCAGCGTATCGCCATCGTTATTGCTGGCCCGGCCGCCAACTTTCTCTTGGCTATCGTGTTTTTCTGGGCGCTGGCAATGCTGGGTAGCCAACAAGTGCGCCCTGTTATCGGTGCGGTCGAGCCGGGCAGCATTGCCCAGCAGGCCGGGTTGAGTGCCGGTCAGGAAATTGTCGGTGTGGACGGCGAGCCTACGACGGGTTGGTCGGCCGTCAATCTTCAGCTCGTGCGGCGTCTGGGTGAGAGCGGGACGATCGAGCTCAAGGTACGCGAGCAGGGTTCCACGGTTGATTCGTCGCGCCAATTGACGCTGCATAACTGGCTTAAAGGCGCAGCCGAGCCGGATCCAATCAAATCCCTGGGCATTCGTCCGTGGCGTCCGGCGCTGCCGCCGGTATTGGCGGAGTTGGACCCCAAGGGCCCTGCACAGGCTGCCGGCCTCAAGACCGGTGATCGCTTGCTGGCACTGGATGGTCAGCCGCTGACCGAATGGCAGCAGGTCGTTGATCGCGTGCGCGAACGCCCTGAAGCGAAGATTACAGTGCGCGTCGAGCGCGATGGCACACAAATGGATGTTCCTCTGACCCTGGCCGCGCGCGGTGAAGGCAAGGAGGCCACGGGGTATCTGGGTGCCGGCGTCAAAGGCATCGACTGGCCGCCGGAGATGTTGCGCGAGGTCAGTTACGGCCCGATAGCCGCTGTGGGCGAGGGCGCGAGACGCACCTGGACCATGAGTGTGCTGACCCTCGACTCCCTCAAGAAAATGTTGTTCGGCGAGCTCTCTGTAAAAAACTTGAGTGGACCGATAACCATTGCTAAAGTGGCGGGCGCTTCGGCCCAGTCGGGCATGGGTGACTTCTTGAATTTCCTTGCTTATCTGAGCATAAGCCTGGGTGTTCTTAATTTGCTGCCCATTCCAGTGTTGGACGGGGGGCATCTGCTGTTTTATCTGATCGAGTGGGCGCGTGGTCGTCCCCTTTCGGAAAAGGTTCAAGGTTGGGGGGTTCAGATCGGTATCAGTCTGGTGGTGGGTGTTATGTTGCTCGCGCTGGTCAACGATCTGGGCCGACTGTAAAGCTTCGCTGAGTTGCGAATCTGCCGCATTTTGCGGCAGTTTGTTTATTGCCAGTTGGAATAAGAAAGGACTTCATGAAACGTCTGCTGCTAACTGCGGTTCTTTCCGCACTGATGATCGCCGAAGTTCACGCTGAGTCCTTCACCATCTCCGATATCCGTGTCAACGGCCTGCAGCGGGTTTCCGCCGGCAGTGTGTTTGGCGCGCTGCCGCTGAACGTTGGCGAGCAAGTGGATGATGGTAGTCTGGTCGAAGCCACTCGCTCACTGTTCAAAACCGGATTCTTTCAGGATATCCAGTTGGGTCGTGATGGGAATGTGCTGGTTATCAGTGTTGTCGAGCGCCCGTCCGTGGCGAGCATCGAGATCGAAGGCAACAAGGCAATTTCCACCGAAGACCTGATGAAAGGTCTCAAACAGTCAGGTCTGGCTGAAGGTGAGATTTTTCAGCGCGCAACCCTTGAAGGTGTGCGTAATGAACTGCAGCGTCAGTACGTTGCCCAGGGCCGTTACTCGGCTGAAGTGGCGACCGAAGTCATCCCTCAGCCGCGCAACCGTGTCGGCTTGAAGATCAACATCAACGAAGGCACGGTCGCCTCTATCCAGCACATCAACGTGGTGGGTAATACCGTCTTCCCTGATGAAGACCTGATCGGTCTTTTCGAACTCAAGACCACCAACTGGCTTTCGTTTTTCAAGAACGACGACAAGTACGCCCGTGAGAAACTCTCCGGCGACCTCGAACGTCTGCGTTCCTATTACCTCGATCGCGGCTATATCAATATGGATATCGCTTCGACCCAGGTATCCATCACGCCTGACAAGAAACACGTCTACATCACGGTCAACGTCAACGAAGGCCAGAAATACAGCGTCAAGTCCGTCAAGCTCAGCGGTGACCTCAAGGTGCCGGAAGACCAGGTCAAATCCCTGCTGCTGGTCAAGCCGGGTCAGGTCTTCTCCCGCAAGGTCATGACCACGACTTCCGAACTGATCACCCGCCGACTGGGTAACGAGGGCTATACCTTCGCCAACGTCAACGGTGTGCCCACGCCCAATGACGAAGATCACACGGTTGATATCACCTTCGTGGTGGACCCTGGCAAGCGTGCTTACGTGAACCGCATCAACTTCCGCGGCAACACCAAGTCCGCTGACGACGTGCTGCGTCGCGAGATGCGTCAGATGGAAGGTGGCTGGGCATCGACCTACCTGATCGACCAATCGAAAACCCGTCTTGACCGCTTGGGCTTCTTCAAGGAAGTCAACGTCGAAACACCGCCTGTTCCAGGCACCGACGACCAGGTAGATGTCAACTACGCCGTTGAAGAGCAGGCTTCCGGTTCGATCACCGCCAGTGTCGGCTTCGCGCAGAGCGCCGGCCTGATCCTGGGTGGTTCGATCAGCCAGAACAACTTCCTCGGTACCGGTAACAAGGTCAGCATCGGTCTGACCCGAAGCGAATACCAGAGCCGCTACAACTTCAGCTACGTCGATCCGTACTGGACCGCCGATGGTGTGAGCCTGGGTTACAACGCGTTCTACCGCACCACCGACTACGATGACCTCGACGTCGACGTGGCAAGCTATGCGGTGGACAGCCTGGGTGCTGGCGTCAGCATGGGCTACCCGATCAGTGAGACATCGCGTCTGACCTTTGGCCTGACTGCGCAGCAGGATGAAATCAAGACCGGTACCTACACGGTTGACGAGATTTTCGATTTCGTTGACAAGGAAGGCGACAAGTACCTGAACTTCAAGGCGTCTGCTGGCTGGTCCGAGTCCACCTTGAACAAAGGTGTGCTGGCGACTCGCGGTCATTCGCAAAGTCTGGTGCTGGAATCCACGCTGCCAGGCAGCGACCTGTCGTTCTTCAAGCTTGATTACCGTGGTCAGTATTTCCACCCCCTCAGCGACAACTACACCCTGCGTCTGCACACCGAGCTGGGTTATGGCGATGGCTACGGTTCGACCTCCGGTCTGCCGTTCTACGAGAACTACTACGCCGGTGGCTTCAACTCGGTTCGCGGTTTCAAGGACAGCACGCTGGGTCCGCGCAGTACGCCTAGTCAGGGTGTAGATCCTGTGACCGGAGTAGGTCGGCCCGGGACCCTGAAGGACCCGGATCAGGATCCACTGCCGTTCGGGGGCAACGTGCTGGTTCAGGGCGGTGTCGAGCTGATGTTCCCGCTGCCATTCATCAAGGATCAGCGTTCTCTGCGGACCTCCGTGTTCTGGGACGTGGGTAACGTTTTCGACAGTAATTGCGAGTCCTCCAAGACGCTCAATGGTAAAAAAGTCGAATGCAACAACGTCGATCTTTCCGGTCTGGCAAGCTCCGTTGGTGTGGGTGTCACCTGGATCACCGCGCTTGGCCCATTGAGCTTTGCTCTGGCGATGCCGATCAAGAAACCGGACGACAACACCGAAACTCAAGTATTCCAGTTCTCCCTTGGTCAGACCTTTTAAGGGTCTGGTCTTAGCTCATGACAACGAATTCCGTAGGAGTAGATCGTGCGTAAGTTGACTCAATTGGTACTGCTGGCAACCGTTCTGGTTGCAAGCCCGGCGTTTGCCGAAATGAAAATTGCCGTGCTGAACTATCAGATGGCATTGCTGGAATCGGACGCGGCGAAGAAATACGCCGTTGACGCGGAGAAGAAGTTCGGTCCGCAACTGACCAAACTCAAGTCCCTGGAAAGCAGCGCCAAAGGTATTCAAGACCGTCTCGTGAGCGGCGGCGACAAAATGGCCCAGCCTGAACGCGAGCGTCTGGAGCTTGAATTCAAGCAAAAGGCCCGTGACTTCCAGTTCCAGTCCAAAGAACTGAACGAAGCCAAAGCCGTCGCCGACCGCGAGATGCTCAAGCAGCTCAAGCCGAAGCTGGACAAGGCCGTGGAAGAAGTGATCAAGAAGGGTGCATATGACCTGGTCTTCGAACGCGGCGCTGTGATTGACGTCAAGCCACAATACGACGTGACTCGCCAGGTCATCGAGCGCATGAATCAGCTGAAGTAAGTCATGACTGTATCCATCAAGCTCGGTCAATTGGCCGAGGTCCTGGGTGCCACCTTGCGTGGCGCCGAGGATAAAGAAATAACCGGGCTGGCCACTTTGCAAGAGGCCGGCCCTGGTCATGTCAGCTTCCTGGCAAACCCGCAATACCGTAAGTTTCTCGCCGACACTCAGGCGTGTGCCGTGCTGCTCAAGCCCGCGGATGCGGAGTTGTTCGCTGGGAATGCGTTGCTGGTGCCAGACCCTTACCTGGCCTATGCCCGGATTTCCCATCTGTTCGATCCCAAGCCCAAGGCTGTCCCTGGTGTGCATCCGACAGCCATTGTTGCGCAGGATGCATTCGTCGATCCTGCTGCCAGTGTCGGAGCATTTGCCGTCATTGAAAGCGGTGCGCGGATTTCAGCGGGGGTCACCATCGGTGCTCATTGCTTCATTGGTGAGCGCTGCGAAATCGGTGAAGATGGCTGGCTTGCCCCGCGGGTCACGCTTTATCACGATGTGCGCATCGGCGAGCGCGTGGTTATCCAGTCGGGCGCGGTGCTGGGGGGTGAAGGCTTCGGCTTTGCCAACGAAAAAGGGATCTGGCGCAAGATCGCCCAAATTGGCGGTGTTCTTGTGGGCGATGACGTGGAAATTGGCGTAAATACCGCCATTGACCGTGGCGCGCTGGCTGATACCCGGATCGGTAATGGTGTGAAGCTGGACAACCAGATCCAGATCGCCCACAACGTGCAGATTGGTGATCACACCGCCATGGCCGCCTGCGTGGGGATTTCCGGAAGCACGAAGATTGGTAAGCATTGCACACTGGCCGGCGGTGTTGGCCTGGTGGGGCATATCGAAATCTGCGACGGCGTATTCATCACCGGCATGACCATGGTGACGCATTCGATCACCGAACCAGGTGCCTATTCCTCCGGTACGGCGATGCAGCCGGCCGCTGAATGGCGTAAAAGCGCAGCCCGCATTCGCAAGATCGATGACATGGCGCGCAGGCTGCAAAAGCTGGAAAAGATGGTCGAGGCCGTGACCTCAGGCGTTAATGCTTCATCTGATGGCTGACACCTTTTTCATATCAAGCGTGCATGACCGATAAATTGCCTCCTTGATCTGCTGAGGAGTGCTGCGCACTCGTCGCGCACTCCCAATCTTTACTACAGGCTTCCCCTCGAAATGATGGACATCAACGAAATTCGCGAATACCTGCCTCACCGCTACCCGTTCCTGCTGGTGGATCGCGTGGTGGATCTGAATGTTGAGAGCAAGAGCATTCGTGCCTATAAGAATGTCAGCATCAATGAGCCGTTCTTCAATGGTCACTTTCCTGCGCATCCAATCATGCCGGGCGTGTTGATTATCGAAGCGATGGCCCAGGCAGCCGGTATCCTTGGTTTTAAAATGCTTGACGTAAAGCCTGCCGATGGCACGCTTTACTATTTCGTGGGCTCCGACAAGCTGCGTTTTCGTCAGCCAGTGCTGCCGGGCGACCAGTTGATTCTTGAAGCGAAGTTCATCAGCTGCAAGCGTCAAATCTGGAAATTCGAATGCCAGGCTTCTGTTGACGGCAAGCCGGTATGCTCCGCAGAAATCATATGTGCGGAACGTAAACTATGAGTTTGATTGACTCTCGCGCAATCATCGATCCGACAGCCATTCTGGCTGATGATGTTGAGGTCGGCCCGTGGTCGATCATCGGAGCCGGTGTGGAAATTGGCGAGGGTACAGTGGTCGGGCCTCACGTGATCCTGCGTGGTCCGACCCGGATCGGCAAACACAATCGTATCTACCAGTTTTCCTCGGTAGGCGAAGACACGCCCGATCTAAAGTACAAAGGCGAAGCGACTCGTCTGGTCATCGGCGATCACAACGTGATTCGCGAAGGTGTGACGATTCATCGTGGCACCGTGCAGGATCGCGCCGAGACCACGCTGGGTGATCACAACCTGATCATGGCTTACGCCCACATCGGTCATGACAGTGTCATCGGTAACAACTGCATTCTGGTCAACAACACTGCGTTGGCGGGGCATGTGCACGTTGATGACTGGGCAATTTTGTCCGGTTTTACCCTTGTGCATCAGTACTGCCACATCGGCGCCCATAGTTTTTCCGGAATGGGCACCGCGATCGGCAAGGATGTTCCTGCGTTCGTGACGGTTTTTGGCAACCCCGCCGAGGCGCGGAGCATGAACTTCGAAGGCATGCGCCGTCGGGGTTTCACCGAGGAAGCCATTCACGCGCTGCGTCGGGCTTACAAAGTCGTGTATCGCCAGGGCTTGACGGTCGATCAGGCAATCGCCCAGCTCGCAGAGCCGGCTGCTCAGTATCCGGAAGTGGCGGTGTTTCTGGAATCCATCCAGTCGTCGACTCGCGGCATTACTCGCTAACCATGGTGGGCGTATTACGTATCGCGATGGTAGCCGGCGAAGCGTCCGGCGATATTCTCGGTTCCGGGCTGATGCGCGCCATCAAGGCACGTCACCCTGATGCCCAGTTCATCGGGGTGGGCGGGCCGTTGATGGAGGCTGAAGGAATGGTTTCCAGCTTCCCCATGGAACGCCTTTCCGTGATGGGGCTGGTGGAGGTTCTGGGCCGTCTTCGCGAGTTGCTTGCCAAGCGCAAGGCATTGGTCCAGGCCCTGATCCTGGAAAAGCCGGACGTTTTTATCGGCATCGACGCGCCTGATTTCACCCTCAATATCGAACTTCAGTTACGTCGCGCCGGCATCAAGACCGTTCACTATGTCAGCCCGTCGGTCTGGGCCTGGCGGCAAAAGCGCGTGCTGAAGATTCGTGAAGGGTGCGATCTGATGCTGACGCTGCTGCCGTTCGAGGCGCGGTTCTACGAAGAGAAGGGCGTGCCGGTCAAGTTTGTCGGGCATCCTCTGGCCGACACTATTCCGCTTGAGGCTGATCGCGCTGCGGCGCGCGCCGAGTTGCGTCTGGATGACGGTCCTGTTGTCGCGTTGATGCCGGGTAGCCGTGGCGGTGAAGTCAGTCGTCTGGGCAGTCTGTTTTTCGACGCCGCCGAGTTGCTGCTTAAGGAACGGCCGCAACTGCGTTTCGTGTTGCCTTGTGCCAGCCCTCAGCGTCGTGCTCAACTCGAACAACTGCTTCAGAATCGCGATTTGCCCGTGACCCTTCTGGATGGCGGCTCCCATCTGGCCTTGGCGGCCTGTGATGCGGTCTTGATTGCGTCCGGCACGGCCACTCTCGAAGCCTTGTTGTATAAACGACCCATGGTCGTTGCCTATCGAATGGCACCGATTACTTTCTGGATACTCAAGCGTCTGGTAAAAAGCCCGTACGTCTCCCTGCCGAACCTGCTGGCTCAGCGCCTGTTGGTGCCGGAACTTCTGCAGGATGCCGCGACTGCCCAGGCGCTGGCGCAGACCCTGCTGCCGCTGCTTGAAGGTGGCCAGGAGCAGACTTCAGGGTTTGACGAAATACACCGGACCTTGCGTCGCGATGCCTCCAATCAGGCCGCCGAAGCGGTATTGAGCCTGATTGGGCGTGCGCCTTCATTGTGAGTGCTCGAACGATGCAAATGGGTCTGGATTTCAATCTGGTGGAAGAACTGGTCGCAGGCGTCGATGAAGTGGGTCGCGGTCCGTTGTGCGGCGCGGTCGTCACCGCCGCCGTGATTCTCGATCCGCGTCGCCCGATTCTGGGGTTGAATGACTCCAAGAAGCTCACCGAAGCCAAGCGCGAAAAACTCTACGACGAGATTTGCGAGAAAGCCTTGTGCTGGTATATCGCTCGGGCGGAAGTCGAGGAAATCGACAAACTGAACATTCTGCATGCCACCATGCTGGCCATGAAGCGTGCCGTCGAGGGCTTGATCATCACGCCGAAACTGGCGCTGATCGACGGCAATCGCTGCCCGCAACTGTCCGTGCCCTGTGCGCCTGTGGTTCAGGGCGACGCACGAGTTCCCGCGATTGCTGCGGCGTCGATTCTGGCCAAGGTCAGTCGGGATCGGGAAATGGCTGCATTGGAGCTGATCTACCCAGGCTACGGCATGGGCGGGCACAAGGGCTATCCCACCCCCGTTCATCTGGAAGCATTGGCGCGCCTCGGGCCGACGCCGATTCATCGCCGTTCCTTTGCGCCGGTACGTGCGGCATACGAAGCACGGGACATGGCGATGATGAACACCGCGCAATCGTTCTCGGTATTCCCGCTGGACTGACAGTGGGCTGATGTTTTGCCAAAGGCCCGGTACAATCCGGGCCTTCGTTTTTTGTTCTAGCGCTATAGGATCACCATGCCGGCTTCTTTCGTTCATCTACGCCTGCACACCGAGTACTCGCTGGTCGACGGCCTGGTACGGGTCAAGCCGCTGGTCAAGACCCTGGCCGCCATGAACATGCCTGCGGTGGCGGTGACCGATCAGAACAACATGTGTTCGTTGGTCAAATTCTATAAAGCGTCCATGGGGGCCGGTATCAAGCCCATCTGTGGCGCGGACCTGTGGCTGTCGAACAAGGACGAAGACGCCGCGCTCAGTCGTATCAGCCTGCTGGTGATGAACGCTCAGGGTTATCGCAACCTGACCGAACTGATCTCCCGGGGCTTCATCGAAGGCCAGCGTAACGGCCAGGTGATCATCGAGCGTGAATGGGTTGCCCAGGCCAGTGAAGGCCTCATTGCGCTGTCGGCGGCCAAAGAAGGCGAGATCGGCATGGCGCTGTTGGGTAACAATCCCGACGAAGCCGACACATTGCTCCGCGAATGGATGGCGGTATTTCCAGACCGCTTTTACGTTGAGGTGCAGCGCACCAATCGTCCCAACGACGAAGAACATCTGCATGCCGCCGTTGCCCTGGCGGGCCGTCATGGCGCGCCCCTGGTGGCCACCAACGACGTGCGCTTCATCAAGCAGGAAGACTTCGAAGCCCACGAAACCCGCGTGTGCATCGGTGAAGGGCGCGCACTGGACGACCCACGCCGCTCGCACAATTACAGCGACCAGCAGTACCTGAAAAGCGCCGAGGAAATGGCCGAGCTGTTCAGTGACTTGCCCGAGGCGCTGGAAAACACGGTTGAAATCGCCAAGCGCTGCAACATTGACGTGAAGCTGGGCACTCACTTCCTGCCCAACTTCCCGATTCCCGATGGCATGACCATCGACGAATATTTCCGCAAAGTCTCCTTTGACGGGCTGGAAGAACGTCTGGCCGTGTTGCTGCCCAAGGACACCACCGAGGACTACGACGCCAAGCGCCAGGTGTACGTCGATCGGCTGAATTTCGAGCTGGATATCATCATCCAGATGGGGTTCCCCGGTTACTTCCTGATCGTGATGGACTTCATCCAGTGGGCCAAGAGCAATGGCGTTCCAGTGGGGCCGGGTCGTGGGTCGGGTGCGGGCTCGCTGGTGGCTTACGTTCAGAAGATTACCGATCTCGATCCACTGGAATATGACCTGCTGTTCGAACGCTTCCTGAACCCGGAACGGGTCTCCATGCCCGACTTTGACGTCGACTTTTGCATGGATGGCCGGGACCGCGTGATTGATTACGTGGCGCAGAAGTACGGGCGCAACGCGGTAAGCCAGATCATCACCTTCGGCTCCATGGCCGCCAAGGCTGTGGTTCGGGACGTTGCGCGGGTGCAGGGCAAGTCCTACGGCCTGGCGGATCGCCTGTCGAAGATGATCCCCTTCGAAGTCGGCATGACGCTGGAAAAAGCCTACGAGCAGGAAGAAATCCTGCGCGACTTCCTCAAGGTCGATGAGGAAGCGGCTGAAATCTGGGAAATGGCGCGCAAGCTCGAAGGCATCGTGCGTAACGTCGGCAAGCACGCGGGCGGCGTGGTGATCGCGCCCACCAAGCTGACTGACTTTTCGCCGATCTATTGCGATGAAGTCGGTGACGGTCTGGTGACCCAGTTCGACAAGGACGATGTGGAAGCGGCAGGTCTGGTGAAGTTCGACTTCCTCGGTCTGCGAACGCTGACGATCATCGACTGGGCGCTGAAGACCATCAACCGCGACCGCGCCAAGGTTGATGAGCCGCCGCTGGATATCGCGTTCATTCCGCTGGATGACGCGCCGACTTACCAGCTGTTGCAGAAAGCCGAAACCACGGCGGTGTTCCAGCTTGAGTCCCGGGGCATGAAGGAGCTGATCAAAAAGCTCAAGCCCGACTGCCTGGAAGACCTGATCGCATTGGTGGCGTTGTTCCGTCCGGGGCCGCTGCAATCAGGCATGGTGGACGACTTCATCAACCGTAAGCACGGTCGCGCCGAGCTGTCGTACCCCCACGTCGACTATCAGTACGAAGGCCTCAAGCCCGTACTCGCCCCGACCTACGGCATCATCCTGTATCAGGAACAGGTGATGCAGATTGCCCAGGTCATGGCCGGTTACACCCTCGGGGGTGCGGACATGCTGCGTCGGGCCATGGGTAAGAAGAAGCCCGAAGAAATGGCCAAGCAGCGCGGCGGCTTCATCGACGGCTGCAAGAACAACAATATCGACCCGGACCTGGCCGGTAACATTTTCGACCTGGTGGAGAAATTCGCCGGTTATGGCTTCAACAAATCTCACTCAGCCGCCTATGGCCTGGTGTCGTACCAGACCGCCTGGCTGAAGACTCACTACCCGGCGCCTTTCATGGCGGCGGTGCTGTCGGCGGATATGCACAACACCGACAAGGTCGTGACCTTGATCGAAGAAGTGCGCACCATGAAGCTGCGCCTTGATGCGCCGGACGTGAACACCTCGGAGTTCAAGTTCACGGTCAGTGACGACGGCCGCATTCTTTATGGTCTTGGTGCTATCAAGGGCGTTGGCGAGAGTCCGGTGGAAGCCATCACCGAAGCGCGTGAGGCGGGACCTTTTATGGATCTGTTCGATTTCTGCGCCCGGGTTGACCTCAAGCGCGTCAACAAACGGACCCTGGACGGCTTGATTCGCAGCGGTGCGCTGGATCGCCTCGGGCCTTATTTCGAAAGCGAACCCAAAGCCTATCAAGCCAATATCGACCGCAACCGTGCCGTGTTGCTGGCGGCCCTGTCTGAAGCCATTCAGGCGGCCGAGCAGACCGCGCGCAGCCATGACAGCGGGCACGCGGACCTGTTCGGCGGTTTGTTCGTCGAGGAAGACACCGACGTCTATGCTAACCATCGCAAGGCCAAGGAAGGGACGCTCAAGGATCGCCTGCGAGGCGAGAAAGAAACCCTCGGGCTGTACTTGACCGGCCACCCCATCGACGAATACGAAGGCGAGATTCGCCGGTTTGCCCGGCAGCGGATTATCGACCTCAAGCCTGCACGGGATACCCAAACGGTGGCGGGCTTGATCATCGCGCTGCGGGTCATGAAGAACAAGAAAGGCGACAAGATGGGCTTCATCACGCTGGACGACCGGTCCGCACGTATCGAAGCTTCATTGTTTGCCGAAGCATTCCATTCGGCGCAGTCATTGCTGCAGACGGATGCAATGGTGGTGGTGGAAGGGGAGGTCAGCAACGACGATTTCTCCGGCGGCCTGCGTTTACGCGCCAAGCGGGTGATGAGCATTGAAGATGCGCGCACCAATCTTGCCGAAAGCCTGCGTCTGACCGTGCATGCCGAAGCGCTCAAGGGCGACCGGCTGCGCTGGCTGGGCGACCTGTGCAAAAAGCATCGCGGCGCGTGCCCCATCACCCTTGATTACACCGGGCTGGATGCCAAGGCGTTGTTGCAGTTTGGCGAAGCATGGCGAATTGATCCCGCAGACAGCTTGATTCAAGCGCTGCGTGACCAGTTCGGGCGTGAGAACGTCTTCCTGCAGTATCGCTGAACTCAGCCTGAATTTTTAATCTCGACCTGAATGCGCCAGTTCCCGTAAGGTATGGCGCTCACGGATCAACCGGCCGGCCTCTTGGCCGTCGACCCAAGACGGATGCCTATGAACCCGAATTTTCTTGATTTCGAACAGCCGATCGCTGACCTGCAAGCCAAGATCGAAGAACTGCGCTTGGTGGGTAATGACAACTCGCTGAACATTGGCGACGAAATCTCGCGTCTGCAAGAGAAAAGCAACACGCTGACCGAAAGCATTTTCGGCAACCTGACCAGTTGGCAGATCGCGCGCATGGCGCGTCATCCGCGTCGTCCGTACACCCTGGACTACATCCAGCACATCTTTACCGAGTTCGATGAACTGCACGGTGACCGTCACTTCTCCGACGACGCCGCCATTGTCGGTGGCGTTGCGCGCCTTGAAGGCCAGCCGGTCATGGTCATCGGTCATCAGAAGGGCCGCGAAGTTCGCGAGAAAGTCCGCCGTAACTTCGGCATGCCGCGTCCTGAAGGCTACCGCAAGGCCTGCCGTCTGATGGAAATGGCCGAGCGCTTCAAGATGCCGATTCTGACGTTCATCGACACGCCGGGTGCTTACCCAGGGATTGACGCTGAAGAGCGTAACCAGAGCGAAGCGATTGCCTGGAACCTGCGGGTCATGGCCCGTTTGAAAACGCCGATCATTGCGACGGTTATCGGTGAGGGTGGTTCCGGCGGTGCATTGGCCATCGGCGTCTGCGACCAGTTGAACATGCTCCAGTATTCCACCTATGCGGTGATTTCTCCGGAAGGCTGCGCGTCGATTCTGTGGAAGACCGCCGACAAGGCTCCTGACGCGGCCGAAGCCATGGGCATTACCGCTGATCGCCTCAAGGGGCTGGGTATCGTTGACAAGGTTATCGGTGAGCCTCTGGGCGGCGCACATCGCGACCCGGCGGGTGCTGCCGAGGCGATTCGTCAGGAATTGAGTGGTCAGTTGCAGATGCTCAAGAAGTTCGACAACGACGCACTGTTGGCGCGTCGTTACGAGCGGTTGATGAGTTACGGTCTCTGATGGAACTGCGGGCTGCACGATAATCGAATGACCTGTGGGAGCGAGGCTTGCCCGCGAATCGGAATTCCAGTCGGGCATATGTCCTGCCTGGGATGACGCCTTCGCGGGCAAGTCGGAACGCCGCCCGCTCGCTCCAACAGATGTTCATGTCAGCTGGCCATGTGTTCTCGATGACTACACACAAACACCCTCACGATCTCCCCGCCAGGCTTGCCCCAGCCCTGGCCCCTTGGCGTCAGGCGCCAGCCTGGCATGTCGGGTTCTCCGGCGGCCTCGATTCCACCGTTTTGCTGCATGTGCTGGCTGATCTGGCCCGCCGTGAAACGCTGCCGCCCATCTACGCCATCCATGTCCATCACGGACTTCAGGCTGCTGCCGATGCCTGGCCTGCGCATTGCCGGAAGGTATGCGATGCGCTGGGTGTGTCGTTGCAGGTGATCAGCGTGCAGGTCAAAGCGCAGGCCAGTCTGGAACAGGCGGCGCGGGATGCCCGATATGCCGCCTTCAGTGCCGCCTTGAAATCGGGCGAGGTGCTGATGACTGCGCAGCATCAGGACGATCAGGCCGAAACCCTGTTGTTTCGCTTGCTGCGGGGGGCGGGGTTGCGTGGGTTGGCGGCGATGCCTGTCAGTCGAGCATTGGGGCAGGGCAGTCTGTTGCGGCCGCTGCTGGGGGTGTCTCGTGCTGACCTTGACGCCTACGCTCGGGAACACGAACTGACGTGGATAGAAGACCCGAGCAACGACGACCCACGCTTTTCCCGTAACTACCTGCGCAATCAAGTGCTGCCCACGCTCACCTCGCGCTGGCCGCAAGCGGCGGCCAACCTGGCGCGCACCGCCGGTCATCTGGATGAAGCGCAACAGTTGCTGAACGAGCTGGCGGAGCAGGACCTGGGAGCGGCGCGAGCCGGCAACCGGTTGCCGTGGGTGGTCGTCCCTTCGTTGGCGCTGGCACCGCTGGTCGGCTTGTCTGCAGCCCGGCAACGTAACGCACTGCGCCACTGGCTGTCGCCCTTGACCCGCTTGCCGGACAGCGACCACTGGCGCGGATGGGAAGACCTGCGTGATGCGAATTCCGACGGTCGGCCGGTCTGGCGCCTGGCCGACGGAGAATTGCACCGCGCGCAAGGCCGTATCTGGTGGCTGGCGGGGGATTTTCTGGAGCCGCTCAAGGTTGTCTCGACCTGGCCCGATCTGCATCGACCCTTGACGCTGCCTGGCAACGGCCAGCTGTGTATTGACGGCGATGTCCCGGCCGGGATGTTCGAGGTGCGTTATCGCCAGGGTGGCGAAATCCTGCATTTACCGGGTCGCGGCCATCGGGACCTGAAGCGTCTGCTGAATGAATACGGTATTCCCTTATTTATTCGCGGCCGATTGCCGCTGTTGTATCGCAATGGCGAGCTGTGGGCCGTCGCCAATCTGCCCGAACTCAACGCTTACGGCCGTGGCGACTGGCGTTTGCACTGGCAGGCGCCGACGAATGACCAAAGTTTGAGCTGAAAGGCCATTTCCGGTAGACTACGCTCCCTTCTTGATAGAGCTTCTGTGGATTGTTTTTTAATCGACAGGAGTTGCCGGTTACCAACCCGTTTTTGCTGGGTAATTCTTAAATGTGGCGCGCAATTGACAGGCTTTCAGAGCCGGTCCGTTTCAACGCAGCAGTTCGGGAGTGCACCGTGAATGATGTCGGTAATCGGGGGCTTCGGCCTTCCTTCGCTTTCCCCGGCGGCTCTGACCGCTTTAACGCAGACTTCTAGGGTTTTTCATGACGCGCTACATCTTCGTCACGGGCGGTGTTGTTTCTTCATTGGGGAAAGGCATTGCCTCGGCTTCATTGGCGGCCATCCTGGAGGCGCGGGGACTTAAGGTCACCATGCTCAAGCTTGACCCCTATATCAACGTGGACCCGGGCACCATGAGCCCGTTCCAGCACGGTGAAGTGTTCGTCACCCATGACGGCGCCGAAACCGACCTGGACCTTGGCCACTATGAGCGGTTCATCCGCACCACCATGACCCAGAACAACAACTTCACCACTGGCCGTGTGTACGAACACGTCCTGCGCAAAGAGCGCCGTGGTGATTATCTGGGCGCGACCATTCAGGTCATTCCGCACATCACCGACGAAATCAAACGCCGGATCATCAAGGGCGCTGGCGATGCCGACGTCGCGATGGTCGAGATCGGCGGGACCGTGGGTGACATCGAATCGCAACCGTTTCTGGAAGCCATTCGTCAGCTGCGCTTCGAAGTCGGCGCCAAGCGCGCGATGCTGATGCACTTGACGCTGGTGCCGTACATCGCCACAGCGGGTGAAACCAAAACCAAGCCAACCCAGCACTCGGTCAAGGAGCTGCGCTCCATCGGCCTGCAGCCGGACGTGCTGGTTTGCCGCTCCGATCACCCCATCGACATCTCCTCGCGTCGCAAGATCGCGCAGTTCACCAACGTTGAAGAACGTGCGGTGATCGCGCTGGAAGACGCCGACACCATCTACAAGATCCCGGGCATTCTGCATTCCCAGGGTCTGGATGATTTCGTTGTCGAGCGTTTCGGTCTGCAGTGCGGTGGCGCGGATCTTTCCGAGTGGGAAAAGGTGGTCGACGCCAAGCTCAATCCCGAGCACGAAGTCACCATCGCCATGGTCGGCAAGTACATGGAGCTGCTCGACGCCTACAAGTCGCTGATCGAAGCGATGAGTCACGCCGGCATCTCCAACCGCACCAAGGTCAACCTGCGCTACATCGATTCCGAAGACATCGAGAATCAGGGCACTGCGCTGCTCGAAGGTGTCGACGCCATTCTGGTGCCGGGCGGTTTTGGTCTGCGCGGTGTGGAGGGCAAGATCACTGCCGTCCAGTTCGCACGCGAAAACAAGGTTCCCTACCTCGGCATCTGCCTGGGCATGCAAGTGGCGGTCATTGAATATGCTCGCAACGTGCTGGGCTGGAAAGACGCCAACTCCACCGAGTTTGACCGCAGCAGCGCGCACTCCGTGGTGGGTCTGATCACCGAATGGGAAGACGCCACCGGCGCGGTGGAAACCCGAACCGAGAGCTCCGATCTGGGCGGCACCATGCGTCTGGGTGCTCAGGATTGCCAGCTGGAACCGGGTTCACTGGTTCATGATTGTTATGCCAAGGACGTGATTGTCGAGCGTCATCGCCATCGCTATGAAGTGAACAACAAGCTGCTGCCGCAGTTAATGGAAGCGGGCCTGAAGGTTTCGGGTCGCTCCGGTGACGGCGCGCTGGTAGAAGTGGTTGAAGCACCGGATCATCCGTGGTTTGTGGCTTGCCAGTTCCACCCTGAGTTCACTTCCACGCCACGCGATGGTCATCCGCTGTTCACCGGCTTCGTCAAGGCGGCGCTGGTTCAACATCAGAAAAACGCTTGATTCGGGATACCCAGAACATGGTTCAGAAAACAATCCGCGTAGGTTCGATAGAGATCGCCAACGACAAGCCCATGGTCTTGTTCGGCGGGATGAATGTCCTCGAATCCCGGGACATGGCCATGAAGGTCTGCGAAGAATACGTACGGGTTACCGAGAAACTCGGTATCCCCTACGTGTTCAAGGCCAGCTTCGACAAAGCCAACCGTTCGTCCATGCACTCTTACCGTGGCCCAGGCCTGGAAGAGGGCATGCGGATTTTTGAAGAGATCAAGAAAACCTTCAATGTTCCACTGATCACCGACGTTCACGAGCCAGCCCAGGCTGCGATCGTCGCCGAAGTCTGCGACATCATCCAGTTGCCGGCGTTTCTGTCGCGGCAGACGGATCTGGTGGTGGCCATGGCCCGTACCGGAGCGGTGATCAACATCAAGAAAGCTCAGTTCCTCGCACCTCAGGAGATGAAACACATCCTGAGCAAGTGTGAAGAAGCGGGTAACGATCAGTTGATCCTTTGTGAGCGCGGGTCCAGTTTCGGCTATAACAACCTGGTCGTGGACATGCTGGGCTTCGGCATCATGAAGCAGTTCGAGTACCCGGTATTTTTCGACGTGACCCATTCCCTGCAAATGCCGGGCGGTCGTGCTGATTCGGCCGGTGGCCGACGTGCACAGGTATTGGAACTCGCGAAGGCCGGCATCAGTCAAAACCTCGCCGGGCTGTTCCTCGAAGCGCATCCCGATCCGGATAGCGCCAAATGTGACGGTCCTTGTGCGTTGCGTCTGGACAAGCTTGAGCCGTTCCTGGCTCAGCTCAAGGCCTTGGATGAGCTGGTAAAAAGTTTCCCGGCAGTAGAAACCGCTTAAATCACGCTTCTCCGGTCAGGCACCCTCCGGTAAAGTGCCGCTCGATCGTTTTTCCCGATGTTTCATCGGGGGTTTATCGCCCTGAGGCCTGCCCTGTATAGAGCCTCGGAGCGGTAAGCGTTTCCCAGCTGCGTCGTTCTCGTCCAATCTTGGAGTGTTTACAACAATGGCAAAAATCGTCGACATCAAAGGTCGTGAAGTTCTCGACTCCCGTGGCAATCCCACCGTGGAAGCAGATGTGCTCCTCGACAACGGCATCATCGGCAGCGCCTGCGCGCCGTCGGGTGCTTCAACCGGCTCGCGCGAGGCGCTTGAGCTGCGTGATGGCGACAAGAGCCGTTACATGGGCAAGGGCGTACTCAAGGCCGTCGCCAACATCAACGGCCCGATCCGCGACCTGTTGCTGGGCAAGGACCCTGTTGACCAGAAGGCCCTGGACCACGCCATGATTGCGCTGGACGGCACTGAAAACAAAGCCAGCCTGGGTGCCAACGCAATCCTGGCTGTGTCTCTGGCCGCGGCGAAGGCTGCTGCCCAGGATCAGGACCTGCCGCTGTACGCGCACATCGCCAACCTCAACGGCACACCGGGTGTTTACTCGATGCCGGTGCCGATGATGAACATCATCAACGGCGGTGAGCACGCTGATAACAACATTGACATCCAGGAATTCATGATTCAGCCGGTCGGCGCCAAGACCTTCTCTGAAGGCCTGCGCTGGGGCACCGAAATTTTCCACCACCTCAAAGCCGTACTCAAAGCCCGTGGCTTGAACACTGCTGTGGGCGATGAAGGTGGTTTCGCGCCTGATCTGGCCTCCAACGCCGATGCGCTGGACGCTATCGCTGAAGCCGTGGCCAACGCCGGTTACAAGCTGGGTACGGACGTCACCCTGGCTTTGGACTGCGCGGCCAGCGAGTTCTACAAGAACGGCAAATACACCCTGAGCGAAGAAGGCGAGTATGACTCTGCCGCTTTCGCTGACTACCTGGCTGATCTGGTCAGCAAGCATCCGATCATCTCCATCGAAGACGGTCTGGATGAGTCTGATTGGGCGGGCTGGAAAATCCTCACCGACAAGATCGGCGACAAGGTGCAGTTGGTAGGTGACGACCTGTTCGTGACCAACACCAAGATTCTGAAGGAAGGTATCGATAAAAAGATCGGTAACTCCATCCTGATCAAGTTCAACCAGATTGGCACCCTGACCGAAACACTGGAAGCCATCCAGATGGCCCAGGCTGCCGGTTACACCGCCGTCATCTCGCACCGCTCTGGCGAAACCGAAGACTCCACCATTGCCGATCTGGCCGTGGGCACGTCGGCAGGCCAGATCAAGACCGGTTCCCTGAGCCGTTCCGATCGTATTGCCAAGTACAACCAACTGCTGCGTATCGAAGAGCAATTGGGCGCCAAGGCTCCGTATCGTGGTCGCGCCGAGTTTCGCGGCTGATTCTGAGATGGAAAAAAGACAGCCGGTGTTGTAAGAACATTCCGCTTTGCGGATGATTCCTCAGCGCTGAAGCGGTTTTCCGCTATTGAGCCTGGCTTGCCAGGCTCAATGCCCTCAGTCGTTTGTTCATGTTGTTGGCTCTGCTGTCTTTTTTCACTGGGTACCTGATATTCAATGCGCAGTCCAAACTGGTTGTTCGTCGTCTTGCTCCTGATGCTTGCGGGCCTGCAATATCGCCTGTGGGTTGGTAATGGAAGCCTGGCGCAAGTGGCCAGTCTCACTCAGCAGATTGCCGATCAGCATGCCGAAAATGACGCGCTGCTGGAGCGCAACCGCGTGATGGATGCGGAAGTGCTGGAACTGAAAAAAGGGATGGAAACTGTCGAAGAGCGTGCCCGCCATGAACTGGGCATGGTCAAGGACGGCGAAACGCTTTATCAGTTGGCACAATGAGTGATTTTCTTCCTGCCTTCTGGGCAGTCATACCTGCTGCGGGCGTTGGTGCTCGTATGGCAGCGGACCGTCCCAAGCAGTACCTGCAATTGGGCGGCCTCACAATTCTTGAACACAGCCTGCTTTGTTTCCTCGATCACCCACGGCTCAAGGGTCTGGTGATCAGTCTGGCTGTGGACGATCCTTACTGGCCGACATTGCCCTGCGCCCTTGACTCGCGAATCGAGCGGGTTGCCGGTGGCAAGGAGCGCGCCGACTCGGTACTCAATGCCCTGCTGCACCTGCATGCCCACGGTGCGGATGATGACGATTGGGTGTTGGTGCATGATGCGGCGCGGCCTAATCTGGCACGCTCGGATCTGGACAACTTGCTGCGCGAACTGGCGGATGATCCGGTGGGCGGTTTGTTGGCTGTGCCTGCCCGGGACACATTGAAGCGCGCCGACAGCAATGGCCGCGTCACCGAAACCGTGGATCGCAGCCTTATCTGGCAGGCCTACACGCCCCAGATGTTTCGCCTGGGCGCATTGCACAGGGCGTTGGCTGACGGCCTGGTGTCGAATGTCAGTATCACCGACGAAGCTTCGGCTATCGAATGGGCAGGGCAGTCGCCCAGGTTGATTGAAGGTCGCGCCGACAACATCAAGGTCACGCGCCCCGAGGACCTGGAGTGGCTGCGCCAGCGACGCGGTCAGTTTGATCAGTCGCAATAAACGCTTCGCACTGAGGGAGCGCATTTATTCGCGAAGGCTTCAGCTCTGAAGCCGAGCGGTGTCAGGTGAGTATCCAGTGATCAGGCCGGCCCCTTCCCGGCTTTAGCCGGGAAGGCTGCCTTTCAGCCCCCGCTCCAGCGAATCGCTTTTCACGCTCGATACTCATCCCGCATCGCCAATCCCTCTTTCAGGAAATCCACCAGCTTGCGCACTTTGGGCGACAGGTGTCGTTGCTGGGGGTAAAGCGCCCAGACGGCGGTATTGGGCGGCTGATGGGCTTCGAGCAGGGAAATCAACGCGCCGCTGTGCAGATGTTCCAGCACGTAGTAGTCCGGAAGCTGACATAACCCGACGCCGTGCAGTGCAGCGTCCAGAACGGCCTGTCCGCTGTTGCAGCGCCAGTTGCCCTGAACTCGTTGCGAAAACTCTCGACCATTGTGTTGCAGTAGCCAGGTGTCGCTGCTGCCGATCAGGCAGTTATGCCGACTCAATTCCGACAGACTGTGTGGGCGGCCATACCGTTCAAGGTAGGACGGCGATGCGCACAGGTACATGCGGCGCGGCGCGAGGCGGGTGGCAACCAGGCGGGAATCCTGTAGACGACCCAGGCGAATGGCCAGGTCCAACCCTTCGTGAACCATGTCCAGCGTGCGATTGCTGAGTTCGATATCCACCCGCAATTGCGGATACAGATCAATGAACCGGGTCACCAGCGGCGTGATGAAGCGCTCGCCGTAAGCCACCGCGCAGGTCATTCGCAACAACCCTTTGGGTTCGCTGGTCAGGTCGCCCACGGCACGCAGGGCTTCCTCTCGACCGTCCTGCAGGCGCTGGCAGTGGTGTAAGAACGTCTGGCCCGCTTCGGTCAGCGCCACCCGGCGTGTGCTTCGGTACAGCAGACGGGTTTGCAGGCGCTCTTCCAGACGGGCGATCTGTCGGCTGATATGGGACGAGGAAACCCCAAGGCGCTCTGCGGCAGCGGTGAACTGGCCGCATTCGGCGACAGCGACGAACTCGTCCAGACCTTCCCAGCGGTTGGCGTACATTGATTGTCCCTGTACAGCAATAATGTTTTGCTTTCGACTGGATTATTAACCAATCGGCACTGCTTTACACTCGACGGCTTGTTTTAACTTCGCTGGAGAAGATTGATGATCAAGTCACGCGCGGCTGTTGCCTTTGCCCCTAACGAACCGCTGCAAATTGTCGAAGTCGACGTCGAAGCGCCAAAGGCCGGTGAAGTGTTGATTCGCACCGTTGCCTCCGGCGTTTGCCATACCGACGCCTACACCTTGTCCGGCGCCGATTCCGAAGGTGTATTCCCCTGCATCCTGGGTCATGAGGGAGGCGGGATTGTCGAGGCGATTGGTGAGGGCGTGACTTCCCTGGCAGTGGGCGACCACGTGATTCCGCTTTACACCGCTGAATGCCGTGAGTGCAAATTCTGTCTGTCCGGCAAGACCAACCTGTGCCAGAAGGTGCGCGCCACCCAAGGCAAGGGCCTGATGCCTGATGGCACCACCCGGTTCAGCTACAACGGCCAGCCGGTCTATCACTACATGGGCTGTTCGACGTTCTCCGAGTACACCGTGGTGCCGGAAATTTCTCTGGCGAAGATTCCCAAGGAAGCCCCTCTGGAAAAAGTCTGTCTGCTGGGCTGCGGTGTCACCACCGGCATCGGAGCTGTGCTTAATACGGCCAAAGTGGAAGAGGGTGCCACTGTCGCCATCTTCGGTCTGGGTGGTATCGGTCTGGCGGCGATCATCGGCGCGAAAATGGCCAAGGCCTCACGCATCATCGCGATCGACATCAACCCGGCGAAATTCGACGTGGCCCGTGAGTTGGGTGCCACCGACTTTATCAATCCAAAAGATCACGAAAAACCGATCCAGGACGTAATCGTAGAAATGACCGATGGCGGCGTGGATTACAGCTTCGAATGCATCGGTAACGTGAACCTCATGCGTGCTGCGCTGGAGTGCTGTCACAAAGGCTGGGGCGAATCGGTAATCATTGGTGTGGCCCCGTCGGGTCAGGAAATCTCGACCCGTCCGTTCCAGTTGGTGACCGGTCGCGTCTGGCGCGGTTCGGCATTTGGCGGCGTGCGTGGCCGTACCGAGCTACCGAGCTATGTCGAAAAGGCTCAAACAGGCGAAATCCCGCTGGATACTTTCATCACCCACACCATGGGCCTGGAAGATATCAACAAGGCGTTCGATTTGATGCACGAAGGCAAAAGCATTCGCACCGTCATTCATTTCTGAGAAGCAGCTGCACGCTTGAGCCTCACGCGACAAGAAGGACCTGCTCCTTCTTGTCGCCTGTAGCTTGCGGTTTGCAACTGGAGGAGTCCTCCATGAGCCTGGAAAACCTTTCCTGCCAGAAAAGCTTCGGCGGCTGGCATAAACGCTATAAACATCACTCTGACGTGCTCGGCTGCGACATGGTATTCGCGGTTTACCTGCCGCCTCAGGCCGAGCAGGGCGGCAAGTTGCCGGTGGTGTATTGGTTGTCGGGGCTGACCTGTACCGACGAGAACTTCATGCACAAGGCCGGTGCCCTGCGAGTCGCGGCAGAGCTTGGCTTGATCATCGTGGCGCCCGACACCAGCCCCCGTGGCGCTGACGTTCCCGGTGACCCGGACGGGGCGTGGGATTTCGGCCTGGGCGCCGGTTTCTATCTCAATGCCACACAGCAGCCATGGGCCAGGCATTACCAGATGCATGATTACGTGGTGAAAGAGCTGCCTGCATTGGTCGAGGCGCACTTTCCCGCCTCCCAGGCCCGGGGCATCAGCGGGCACTCCATGGGGGGGCATGGTGCTTTGGTCTGCGCCTTGCGAAATCCGGGTCGGTACAAGTCGGTATCGGCATTTTCGCCCATCAGCAACCCCATGGATTGCCCTTGGGGTCAGAAAGCATTTTCCCGTTATCTGGGTGAAGAGCGTTCTCGTTGGCGCGAATGGGATGCCAGCGTACTGATCGCCGAGGCGTCGGAGAAGCTGCCAATACTCGTGGATCAAGGTGATCGTGATGATTTTCTGGCCCACCAACTCAAGCCCGAAACGCTCGTCCAGGCTGCGAAATCTGCCGGGCATCCGCTGACGCTGCGTATGCAGCCCGGCTACGACCACAGCTATTTCTTCATCGCCAGCTTCATCGAAGACCACTTGCGGCATCATGGCGACGCCTTGAACAGCTAACGGTCGTCAAAGCAGGTAGAATCACGCCCTGACTTTTTTCAGGGCGTTTTTTATGCGTATTGGCCATGGCTATGATGTGCACCGTTTCGCTGAAGGCGATTTCATTACCTTGGGCGGCGTGCGGATCGCACACGAGTTCGGCTTGCTGGCCCATTCCGATGGCGATGTGCTGTTGCACGCCCTGAGTGATGCCTTGCTGGGGGCTGCTGCGCTGGGTGATATCGGTAAACATTTCCCGGACACCGACCCACAGTTCAAAGGCGCTGACAGCCGCGCACTGCTGCGCCATGTGCTGGCGCTGGTGCAAGGCAAAGGCTGGAAAGTCGGCAATGTCGACGCCACCATCGTTGCCCAGGCCCCGAAAATGGCCCCGCATATCGATTCCATGCGTGCTTTGATCGCCGCAGATCTTCAGGTTGAGTTGGATCAAGTGAACGTAAAGGCTACTACCACGGAAAAACTCGGTTTCGTGGGTCGGGAAGAGGGGATCGCGGTTCACGCCGTTGCCCTGTTGTTGTCCGCATGACGGAACTGGAACTGTTGGGCCCGCGCGCTTATGGTGATGTGCTGGGCAGCGCTGTGCTCAAGGCCACAGCGGAAGACTTTCAGGTCGATGAAGTGCTGGACATCCCGCTTTCTGGCGATGGCGAGCATCTTTGGCTGTGGGTCGAGAAGCGGGGCCTCAATACCGAAGAAGCCGCTCGTCGGCTGGCTCGCGCGGCTGGCGTTCCCCTCAGGACGGTCAGCTATGCGGGGCTCAAGGACCGTCAGGCCCTGACCCGTCAATGGTTCAGCATCCAGTTGCCAGGCAAGGCGGACCCGGACCTGACGGCGGCTCAGGACGACACCCTCAACATCCTGAAAATGACTCGCCATAAGCGCAAGCTGCAACGCGGTGCCCATGCCGCCAATGGGTTCACGCTGCGCCTGACGCAATTTACGGGCGACAAGGACGCGCTGCAAAAGCGCCTCGAGCACATTGCCCATTCGGGAATTCCCAACTACTTCGGTGCCCAGCGCTTCGGTCATGAAGGCGGCAACCTGGGTGAAGCCCGTGATTACGCCGGGCGTCAGGCGTTGCCAGAGCAGCGGGCGGTACGCTCGCGTCTACTGTCCACGGCCCGTAGCTATTTGTTCAACCAGGTGTTGGCGGCGCGTGTAGCCGACGGCAGTTGGCAACGGGCACAGGTCGGCGACCTGCTGGCATTCACTGACAGCCGCAGTTTTTTCCCGGCCGGTGTGGACGAATGCAGCGATCCGCGTCTGGCGATTCTCGATCTGCACCCGACCGGACCGCAATGGGGCGAAGGCCCTTCGCCGGCGTCGGGTGCAACGGCTACGCTGGAGAATGACATTGCCAACCGCGAAGCCGCCTTGCGCGATTGGCTGATTCGAGCCGGAATGGAACACGAACGGCGCATCCTGCGGCTGCCCATTGGCGGGTTGACGTGGCATTATCCCGAGCCTGACATTCTGCAACTGGAATTCGTCCTCCCGGCTGGATGCTTCGCCACTGCGTTGGTGCGCGAACTCGTCGATCTGGTACCGGTAGGGCAGACGGACAGCTCATGCGTATTCTGATTTCGAACGATGATGGGGTAACCGCGCCCGGTCTTGCTGCGTTGTATGCAGCACTGACCGACTACAGCGAGTGCGTGGTTATCGCCCCCGACCAGGACAAAAGCGGCGCCAGCAGCTCGCTGACGCTCGACCGTCCTTTGCACCCTCATACCCTGCCGAACGGCTTTATCAGCGTTAACGGCACGCCCACTGACTGCGTTCACCTGGGGCTCAACGGTCTTCTGGAGACCCCGCCCGACATGGTGGTGTCCGGGATCAACCTGGGCGCCAATCTGGGGGATGACGTTCTGTACTCCGGCACCGTGGCCGCAGCACTGGAGGGCCGCTTTCTGCAACGGCCTTCCTTTGCGTTTTCGTTTTTGTCACGGCAACCGGAAAATCTGGCAACGGCGGCGCATTACGCGCGCCTGCTGGTGGAATCCCACGAGCAACTTGATCTGCCGCCGCGTACCGTATTGAACGTGAACATTCCGAACCTGCCGCTGGAGCATATTCGCGGCATCCAGCTGACACGCCTGGGGCATCGTGCCCGGGCGGCGGCACCGATCAAGGTGGTGGATCCGCGTGGTCGTTCGGGTTACTGGATTGCGGCGGCCGGTGACGCTGAAGACGGCGGTGCGGGCACCGATTTTCATGCGGTCATGCAAGGGTACGTGTCCATTACCCCGCTGCAACTGGACCGTACTTATCAGGACGGCTTCAACAGCCTGAACAAATGGCTGGAGGGCCTTCTCTGATGTCACGCGAACAAGATGATCTGTTGCGTCGTGGAATCGGGATGACATCCCAGCGCACCCGTGAGCGGCTGATTCAGCGTCTGTATGACGAGGGGTTGTCCAACGTTCAAGTGCTGGACGTCATCCGCAAGACGCCCCGGCATATGTTTGTCGATGAGGCGCTGGCCCATCGCGCCTATGAAGACACCGCCCTGCCGATCGGACATAACCAGACCATCTCCCAGCCGTACATGGTAGCGCGCATGAGCGAGCTGCTGCTCGCGGCGGGGCCACTGGACAAAGTACTGGAGATCGGCACCGGTTCAGGCTATCAAACGGCGGTACTGGCGCAACTGGTGGAGCGCGTCTTCTCGGTGGAGCGCATCAAGGTTCTGCAGGACCGCGCCAAAGAGCGCCTGGTGGAGTTGAATCTGCGCAACGTGGTGTTTCGCTGGGGGGATGGCTGGGAAGGCTGGCCAGCGCTCGCACCCTATAACGGCATCATTGTCACGGCGGTTGCGACCGACGTGCCGCAGGCGTTGCTCGATCAATTGGCACCGGGTGGGCGGCTGGTGATTCCGGTAGGTTCCGGGGAGGTCCAGCAACTGATGCTGATCATTCGTGAAGAGAACGGTTTTTCCCGGCATGTGCTGGGGGCTGTGCGTTTCGTCCCCTTGCTCAATGGCCCATTGGCCTGAGAACCTTGGGGCGGTTACTGAATTCTCACCATCGCCTTGGGTCTATCACCTGTCGCAGCGGCTCGGTCCGGTCTATCGTCCGGCGAGCTGAAACACTGCGCAGTATGTGCACAAAAGTTAATGCAGTAGCCGCCGCCTTTATTACGGCACAATAGGCGGCTTAAATTCAGTTTTCAGTAAAGGGAGTGGCGGGTGAGTCGCACAGTCATTCGGCAGCGTATGTTTTCAAAGTGTTTCCAACGGCTGTTGACTGGCATTGTTCTCAGTGTGCTTTTGGTCGGCTGCTCCAGTACTCCGTCCGGCGGCGCCCGGGTCGTGGATCGAAACGCCGCGCCCTCGCGCCCGACTGTGACAACCGGGCAGTACGTGGTGCGCCGCGGTGACACGCTGTATTCCATTGCCTTTCGTTATGGCTGGGATTACAAGGCGCTGGCCGCCCGGAACCGCATTCCCGAGCCTTTCACCATCCGGCCGGGCCAGACGATTCGTTTTGACGGGCGTTCCGGCTCATCGTCTGTCGCTACAGCGGCGAGGCCGGGAGCTGTCACGAGCACGTCCACCACTACCAGCAGTTCCGGTTCGGTCAAGACCACTGTAATGTCCAAGTCCGTGTCGGTGGTTCCGGTGGTTATACCATCTTCCGATGACAAACAGACAAGCCCCGCAGGACGTTCTCCGACGGGCTGGACCTGGCCGTCTAATGGCGTTTTGATAGGGAAATTTTCTTCAAACGGTAGTTTGAATAAAGGAATTGATATCGCTGGTGATTTGGGACAGCCTGTTTTGGCTGCGTCTGATGGATCAGTTGTTTACGCCGGGAGTGGGTTGCGGGGCTACGGCGAATTGATCATCATCAAACACAGCGATACCTACGTAAGCGCCTACGGTCATAACCGCAGGTTGATGGTACGGGAGGGGCAACAGGTCAAGGCAGGGCAGACAATTGCCGAAATGGGGTCAACGGGAACTGACCGAGTGAAACTGCATTTTGAGATTCGCCGCCAGGGTAAACCTGTAGATCCACTGCAATTCTTGCCACGTCGCTGATTGTTGCCAGCCTGTTCCTGACGTAGAGGGACAGGCTCAAGCGTTGCCACGGAAATAGGCGTCGCTAGAGCTTGAGGTCGAACTCACCAAAGGACTATAACAATGGCTCTCAGCAACGAAGCGCCGGAGTTTGACATCGACGATGAGGTTCTCCTTATGGAAGCCAGCATCGTCCTGGAATCTGAACCGAGCAAAAAACAGCACAAAGCTGCGCCCGCTGCGGTTCGCGCCAAGGCCAGAAACTCCACTTCTCTCAAGCAACACAAATACATTGATTACACTCGGGCGCTCGATGCAACCCAGCTGTACCTCAATGAAATCGGATTCTCCCCCCTGTTGTCCCCGGAAGAAGAAGTTCACTTTGCACGCCTGTCGCAAAGTGGCGATCCGGCGGGTCGCAAGCGCATGATCGAAAGCAACCTGCGGCTGGTGGTAAAAATTGCCAGGCGCTACGTCAATCGGGGGCTCTCGTTGCTCGACCTTATCGAAGAAGGCAACCTGGGGTTGATCCGGGCTGTCGAAAAATTCGATCCAGAGCGTGGCTTTCGTTTCTCGACATACGCTACGTGGTGGATTCGTCAGACCATTGAGCGCGCCATCATGAATCAGACCCGGACAATCCGGCTGCCGATCCATGTGGTCAAAGAGTTGAATGTCTACTTGCGGGCTGCCCGTGAGCTGACCCAGAAACTTGATCATGAACCCTCCGCTGAAGAAATCGCTCACCTGCTCGAAAAGCCCGTGGGGGAGGTCAAGCGCATGCTGGGCCTTAATGAACGGGTTTCCTCCGTGGACGTTTCCCTCGGCCCGGATTCCGACAAGACGTTGCTCGATACGCTGACGGATGATCGTCCGACAGACCCTTGCGAGCTGCTGCAGGATGATGATCTTTCACAGAGCATCGATCAGTGGCTTTCCGAACTGACGGATAAGCAACGTGAAGTGGTCATACGCCGATTTGGTTTGCGAGGCCATGAAAGCAGTACGCTGGAGGACGTCGGACTGGAGATTGGCCTTACCCGGGAGCGGGTGCGCCAGATTCAGGTCGAAGGCCTGAAGCGCCTTCGGGAAATTCTCGAGAAAAATGGTTTATCCAGCGAGTCATTGTTTCAATAGAAGTAACCCCGGCGTTTCGTGATGAATGAAACGCTTATGATTTCTGCACAACAAAACACCCCCCTTGTGGGGTGTTTTCGTTTCTGTTTTTAACTGCGCATGGAATTGAAACGTTTCACTTCCATGACACGCTACCTCAGTTACGTGCTCCCCTGAGTGGCCAGCTTTTAGGGGCTTTTCCTGTAAGCTATTGCGCACGCAGTGTGTAAGTTTATGTTGTCGAATAGCGCGATAGATAGCCCATATCTGTGTGTGTTTTTTCTTAAATTATTGAAATTAAAAGAGTTATTTTTCTGTCTTGTTCGGTTCTGGCATTTTTTGAAAGATTTTACGGGCTTGCCCTGCGCGCAAAAAACACTAGTATCAGAACTGTGCCAACGGAGAGGCACAGGCAGTCAAGGATGACAGTCGAGGACATCGCAGGACGCGATTCATCAGGATGATGACGCAAGGATTGCAAGGAATAAATAAACAAGGGGGGCGGTGTATACCGCCCCTTTTTTTATGACTGAAACTTATCCCGCCTCATAAAAAAAGGCCTGTCAGGGCCTTTTCGGTATATCGGTAAAGATCAGCGTTCCAGGTCTGCTAACTTGCCGGGTTTGCCATCCCACTCTTCCGCATCGGCCAAGGCGTCTTTCTTCTCGGTGATATTGGGCCAGACATCCGCCAGCTCCGCGTTCAGCGCTATGAAGTTTTCCATACCGGCCGGAACTTCATCTTCGGAAAAAATGGCGTTGGCAGGGCATTCTGGCTCGCAGAGTGCGCAGTCGATGCACTCATCCGGGTGAATCACCAGGAAATTCGGGCCTTCGTAGAAGCAGTCCACCGGACACACTTCTACGCAGTCGGTGTACTTGCACTTGATGCAGTTGTCGGTGACGACGAAGGTCATTTCTAATTCTCTCCTCAGGCGGCGATAGCAGAGCCCTTCCAGACAGGGTTGCCAGGGTCGGGAAGTTCCCGGCCTTGTGAAAACAATGCATGGGCTGAACGATTCATTTGCAGGTCAACTGCACACGTTTCATCCAACCCTGGGTTCACTAAGTTTCCACGCGGCCAGGCTTATCTGCTCAACCAGGCTAAAAGCTGGCAGCATCCCAAACCGCGCGGGATTCTACCAGCTTGTAACCGTTCACGTCAGATGCGCGTTTGTAAGGTATACAACATTTCCAATGCCTGGCGCGGCGTGAGGTCATCGATTTTGACTTTGGAAAGCTCGTCCAGGACAGGATGCGGCAGGCTGGCAAACAGATCGCTTTGCATCGGCGCGGACGCCTTGCCCGGCTTCGCGGAAGGCTGTTCATGGGGCAGGCTGGTGGTTTCCAGTCGGTGCAAATGCTCCTTGGCGCGCGAGATGACCTTGGCTGGAACCCCCGCCAACTGGGCCACCGCCAGGCCATAGCTTTGACTGGCCGGCCCCGGCAGCACCCGGTGCAGGAAGACAATCCGTTCGTTGTGTTCGGTCGCATTGAGATGCACGTTGGCCACCAGCGGCTCATTTTCCGGCAGCACTGTCAGCTCGAAATAGTGCGTGGCGAACAAGGTGTAGGCGCGCAGTTGGGCGAGGCATTCTGCCGCAGCCCAGGCCAGCGACAAACCGTCAAACGTGCTCGTGCCACGCCCCACTTCGTCCATCAGCACCAGACTGCGGTCTGTGGCGTTGTGCAGGATGTTGGCGGTTTCGCTCATCTCCACCATGAAGGTCGAACGGCCTCCGGCGAGGTCATCGCTGGAGCCGATCCGGGTGAAAATCCTGTCCACCAGCGACAACTCGCAACGGGCGGCAGGCACAAAGCTCCCAATATGAGCCAGCAGGACAATCAGAGCCGTCTGGCGCATGTAAGTGGATTTACCACCCATGTTCGGGCCGGTAATGACCAGCATCCGGGTGCTGTCATCCAGTGCCAGATCATTGGCTACGAACGGGGTGGACAAGACTTGCTCAACCACCGGATGCCGACCTTGGTCGATACGCATGCAGGGTTCGTCAACGAACCGAGGGCAGTTCAGGTCAAGGTTCAGGGCGCGCTCTGCCAGGTTGCTCAATACATCAAGCTCGGCCAATGCTGCTGCGGTGTCCTGAAGTACCGCAAGATGACCAATCAGGTCTTCCAGCAATGCCTCGTAAAGCATTTTCTCCCGGGCCAGCGCACGGCTTTTTGCCGACAGTGCCTTGTCTTCGAACTCTTTCAGTTCCGGCGTGATAAACCGCTCGGCACCTTTGAGCGTCTGACGGCGAATGTAGTCAGCGGGGGCCTGCTCGGCTTGCTTGCTCGGCAGCTCGATGAAATAACCGTGAACCCGGTTGTAGCCGACTTTCAGGTTGGCCAGGCCGGTACGCGCTTTTTCGCGGGCTTCCAGATCGATCAGAAACTGTCCGGCGTTTTCGCTTAATGACTGCAACTCATCCAGTTCGGGGTCGTAGCCGGTCTTCAATACGCCACCGTCGCGAATGACTGCGGGCGGGTTGTCGATGATTGCCCGTTGCAGCAGGTGCGCCAGTTCCGGGTACGTGCCGGCGGTCTGAGCAAGCTGCTGCAGGTGCGGCGCCTCCAGGTCGGTCATCGCCACTTGCAGGTCGGGCAGGGCGCTCAGTGCATCACGCAGGCGCGCCAAGTCCCTGGGGCGCGCATTGCGCAGGCCGATGCGGGCGAGAATCCGCTCGATATCCCCGATTTCCTTGAGCTGCGGCTGCAAGCTCTCGAAGCGATAACGCTCCAGCAGGCACGTGATGGAGCTTTGTCGTGCCAGAAGCACCTTCAGGTCACGCAGCGGCCGATTCAGCCAGCGCGTCAGCAAGCGGGTGCCCATGGAGGTCTGGCAGCGATCCATGACCGATTGCAGGGTGTTGTCCCGACCGCCGGCAAGGTTGGTGTCCAGCTCAAGATTGCGGCGACTGGCACCGTCGAGCACTACCGTATCGTCCAGACGCTCATGGCGCAGGCTGCGTAGATGCGGCAAGGCGGTGCGCTGGGTTTCCTTTGCGTAACCCAGCAAGCAACCGGCGGCGCCGATGGCCAGGGTCAGGTTCTCGCAGCCGAATCCTTTAAGGTCTTGAGTGGAAAACTGCTGGCAAAGGCTTTTCAGCGCCGAGTCCCGCTCGAAGTCCCAGGGCGCACGACGTCGGGCGCCTTTGCGTTTCTCGGCAGGCAACCCTTGAGGCCAATCGTCAGGGATCAACAGCTCCACCGGATTGATGCGCTCAAGCTCGGCCAGCAGGTTTTCCCAGCCTTTGATTTCCAGCACATTGAAATTGCCGCTGGTGATGTCCAGCACCGCGAGGCCGAACAGGCGTTCGTCGCCCAGCACCGCTGCGATCAGGTTGTCGCGACGCTCATCCAGCAGTGCCTCGTCACTGACCGTACCCGGTGTAATGATGCGCACCACTTGCCGGTCAACGGGCCCCTTGCTGGTCGCCGGGTCGCCGATCTGCTCGCAGATCACCACTGACTCGCCCAGCTTGACCAGCTTGGCCAGATAACCTTCGGCGGCGTGGTACGGAATCCCGCACATGGGGATGCTCTGGCCCGCCGATTGCCCGCGGGCAGTCAGGGTAATATCCAGTAACTTGGCCGCCTTTTTGGCGTCCTCGTAGAAGATTTCGTAGAAGTCGCCCATGCGATAGAACATCAACTGATCGGGGTGCTGATTCTTCAGCTTCCAATATTGCTGCATCATGGGGGTGTGCGAGGAGAGGTCGGAAATTGCTTTATTCATCAGATAGTTAGGCAAGTTCTTTGGAAGGGTGGAGCAAATCAGTGGACGTGGCCTGCAACCCCGTTGGAGTCATGGGGCCGGTCAATCCGGGTGTTTGCGATGGGCGCAAGGTTACCACGGGTGCCAGGGCGTCGCAGGCCCCGCTGCGCGATCCTGTATTCGTGACTTTGCGTTTCCGGGCGGCCACAAGTGCGAATTCGCTGTATAGACTTCGTAGCGTCGCCGGCCGATGTGCGCCGGCATTTATAAAAAAGGACTTTTATATGGCAAACAAACGTGCACGGGATTCGGAGAGTGGACGCTTCATTCCCATCGAGGAGGCAAAGCGTCGTCCCAAGGAGACCACGGTCGAAACCATCAGAAAGCCATCTTGCCCCAAAAAGAAAGAACATTGACTGATCGTGACGGAACGGTTGCCCTTGCAACCGTTCCCATCCTGAGCGTAAGCAATAAAGGAGACTGCGTTGGACGAGATCACCCGGCTGGCCACCCACCTCGGCAAATGCCTGAAAACCCTTGGAGCCCAGGTAACGACCGCTGAATCCTGTACCGGTGGCGGTATTGCCGAAGCCATCACGCGCATTGCCGGCAGCTCGGCCTGGTTCGAGGCAGGTTATGTCACTTATTCCAATCGGCAGAAGTTCGCGCAGCTGGGCGTGCCTGAAGCGCTGTTTTCGACAGTCGGTGCAGTCAGTCAAGAGGTTGTCGAAGCCATGGTGCGCGGCGCGCAGAGCCACAGTGGCGCGCGGTTTGCGGTGGCTGTGAGCGGCATCGCAGGGCCCGATGGCGGCTCCATCGAGAAGCCGGTGGGCACGGTATGGCTGGCCTGGGGCAGCGCAGGATCAATCATTTCCGAGCGGCGTCAGTTCGACGGTAATCGTGATGACGTGCGCCGACAAACGGTAAAGGCTGCTCTAGAGGGGCTGATAGCCCTTGCTCAAGCAGAAATACCAACACGGGGGTAGGCGCGCGCGCATCGCTGTGGAATAATACTGTCTACTTATACAGGTGTTGTGGCCGTCAGGCCCCTAATTGAATTTGATTACGTGAGGACTTCAATGGACGAGAACAAGAAGAAAGCCTTGGCTGCGGCCTTGGGTCAGATCGAGCGTCAATTCGGTAAAGGTGCCGTAATGCGCATGGGTGACCATGACCGCCAGGCGATTCCTTCTATCTCTACCGGTTCGCTCGGTCTGGATATTGCCCTCGGCATCGGTGGCTTGCCTAAAGGCCGGATCGTTGAAATCTACGGTCCGGAATCTTCCGGTAAAACCACGTTGACCCTTTCGGTCATCGCCCAGGCTCAGAAAATGGGCGCGACCTGTGCATTCGTCGATGCGGAACACGCTCTCGATCCTGAATACGCCGGTAAGCTGGGCGTCAATGTCGATGACCTGCTGGTTTCGCAGCCGGACACCGGTGAGCAGGCTCTGGAAATCACCGACATGCTGGTGCGTTCCAACGCGATCGATGTGATCGTCGTCGACTCCGTCGCGGCGCTCGTGCCAAAGGCCGAGATCGAAGGCGAGATGGGTGACATGCACGTCGGCCTGCAGGCACGTTTGATGTCTCAGGCGCTGCGCAAGATCACCGGTAACATCAAGAACGCCAACTGTCTGGTTATCTTCATCAACCAGATCCGTATGAAAATCGGTGTGATGTTCGGTAGCCCGGAAACCACGACCGGCGGTAACGCGCTGAAATTCTACGCTTCGGTACGTCTGGATATCCGTCGTACAGGTGCGGTGAAGGAAGGTGATGAAGTTGTCGGTAGCGAAACCCGTGTCAAGGTTGTGAAGAACAAGGTGGCTCCGCCGTTCCGTCAGGCAGAGTTCCAGATTCTTTACGGCAAGGGTATCTACCTGAACGGCGAGATCATCGATCTGGCTGTGCTGCATGGCTTCGTTGAGAAGTCCGGTGCGTGGTACAGCTATCAGGGCAGCAAGATCGGTCAGGGTAAAGCCAACTCGGCCAAGTACCTGGCAGACAATCCGGAAGTCGGTGCAGCTCTTGAGAAGATGATTCGTGACAAGCTCTTGACCCCAGGCGTTGACACCAAGGCCGAAGGTTCGCGTCCTGTTGCTGCTGCTCCTGCTGACGACATGGCTGAAGCTAACGTCGACATCTGATAGACCATGGCTGTGATACTGGATACACCCGTCGCCATCCGGCGAACTGCAATGGACCTGCTCGCCCGCCGCGAGCACGGTCGTGTCGAGCTGACGCGCAAGCTGCGTCAGCGCGGCGCACCTCCCGAGTTGATCGACCCCGCCCTGGACCGTCTGACGGAAGAGGGGCTGCTTTGCGAATCCCGTTACCTTGAAAGCTTTGTTTCCTATCGTGCGCGCTCGGGCTATGGTCCTCTGCGTATTCGTGAGGAACTCAGCCAGCGTGGTTTGCAGCGGGCGGACATTGAGCAGGCACTGCGCGAGTGCGGATTCGATTGGCAGGAAAAGCTTCAGGAAACATGGCAGCGAAAATTCGGCGGGCATCTGCCTGTTGATGCCCGTGAACGTGCGCAGCAAGGACGGTTCCTGACTTATCGAGGGTACCCGCTGGATATGGTCGGCCGCTTGCTCAGCGGGCGAGGCGGGGACGACTGATCAATCCGTACCCAAGGCCAGCCGAAGCGGGCCTTGTCCGTATGACCTGTCAGCTGGCGCTCAGTGACGGGTGTTTTTGCTGAAGGTGGGTGTCGGTTCCGGCCCAGTTTTCCGCTCGGTTGATATAGTCGACCAGCTCACGCAAACGACCATAATTGCGACCTGTGAACGTAAAGGCGAGGCGAGTCAGGTGGCTGAATTGTGCCTCGTCATGCTCTTCGCCTGCGTAGCTGTGCTGATGAAAACCCTCAGCCAGACGCAAGTCGGCAAAAGCTTCCTGCATGTGATCCATTGCCGATTCGCTCAGCGAGTGATGCATGCGGATGACAAACTTGTTCTTCAGCCAGCGACTTGAATGGAAGTTCTGGTAGAACTGGTTGATCTCGTCGACAGCGTCTTCAGCGCTGTGAACCAATCGCAGCAGCTTCATGTCATTGGGCAGGATGTAATGATTGGCTTCCAGCTGATCCCTCATGAAATCCAGGGCGCCTTGCCAGAACCTGCCACCGGGCACGTCGAGCAGCACGATGGGGACCAGAGGGCTTTTGCCGGTCTGGATCAACGTCAGCACTTCCAGTGCCTCATCCAGTGTGCCAAAGCCGCCGGGGCAGAGGACCAGTGCGTCGGCTTCCTTCACGAAGAACAACTTGCGTGTAAAGAAGAAATGGAACGGCAGCAGGTTACTCGTGCCTTCCACGGTCGGGTTGGCATGCTGCTCGAAGGGCAATGTGATGTTGAAGCCCAGGCTGTGATTACGTCCGGCGCCTTCGTGGGCCGCCGCCATGATGCCGCCACCGCCACCGGTGATGACCATCAGGTCGGCCTGGGCCAATACATGGCCAAGCTCCCGGGCCAGGATGTACATCGGATGCTCGACGGGTGTGCGTGCCGAGCCGAAGACAGTGACTTTGCGGCGACCCTTGAATTGATCGAGGGCACGAAAGGCGTGGTCCAGTTCGCGCAAGGTCTGCAAAGTGATTTTTGCGTTCCACCGGCTGCGATCATCCTGAGCCATGCGCAGGACAGTCAGCATCATGTCTCGGTAGAGCGCCAGGTTTGGGCTATTGGGGGCGACGAGTCGGATCTGTTCGTCTATTCGCTGGGCAAGATCGGCGCCGCTGTCCTGAAAGTGTCTTGAAAGCAGGTCATTCGGTTCATAAGGCATTCAAAGCTTCTCCATGCGCAGACTCATCATCCTGATCCAATAGATCGTTTGGGCAGGATGTCGGGTTCTTTTCGATGATGTGCTTATAGCATTGAAGCTGGCAACGATTGTCTGTGCCAGAGCCTGATTTGGTTTCGTGATGTTAGGACAGGTACCGGGACAACGCACAGGGCGTTAAAGGAGGTGGCTGCAGGCCTTGAAGCCTCGCCACCTTCAGCAGGACAAAGACGGGTTATTTCTTGACGGAGCAGTCGCTGGCTCTGAATACCTGCGTGGTGACCGGGCGATTGGTCTTGTACTCGGTGAACTGATACTTCATCACTGCGCCTTTGGTCATCAACTGGCGATAGCCATTGTTGTGACAGACACTGTTACCCAGTTGATTGCGAACGGCGTCGGGGTTGGCGCGCATCTGTTGAGCCTGGCCGGCGCGCACGCTCAGGTGGTTGATCAACTCATTGCCTTCAACGGTGTAGCCTTGATCGAGAATGTCTTCGTTGATTGCTCGTGGCGTGCCGACGCTGCTTTCCTTCGCGACTTTTTCAAGCATTTTGCTCAGTTCGAATTCCTGCTTGGACGCCGCATTGGCGCACAGCGGAGCAACGAGCAACAGCGTAAGGGTGGGAACGATAAGGCGCAGCATTAAACTCTCCTGATTCAGTGACTGGCCGTTGGACCGGAAACTTAAAAGTACGTTCACTGATTGGCCTGCCAAGTGTGGGGGCTTCAGTGGGGGCGAAGTATAGGTGACGAGTTCATGCCGCTCCTAGGCCGAAAATGGATTCAATGGGAGAACAGCCGCGTTTGCAGGTCGTACGGCTCTGTTAAACTGCGCCCACTTACACTTTTTCGAGCCAACTCTGTGTCAACGTCTTCCGTTTGTCGGCGCCCTCAGCCATGAGTCATGCCGTTTCCCGCCTGCGTGATCAACGTCTGGCGCAAAGCACCAAGCCGTTCATCGCCCGTGGATCCCGTGCGCCGCGCTGCCCGGGGTGCCGGGTTATCTTCAGTTACTGCCTGTGCGCCTGGAAACCCAGCGTACCGGCGACCTCGGCCATGTGCCTGTTGATGTATGACACCGAACCGCTCAAGCCCACCAATACCGGGTGGCTGATTGCGGATGTGATCAAGGATACGCACGCATTTGGATGGTCGCGCGTTGATGTGAATCAGCAATTGCTGGCGCTGCTGGACGATCCACAATGGCAGCCTTATATCGTGTTCCCGGGAGAGTTTGTCGCTCAAGAACGCGTGGTCAGTGACGTCAAGCTTGAGGACGGTAAGCGTCCGCTGTTTATTTTGCTGGATGCGACCTGGACTGAAGCTCGCAAGATGTTTCGCAAAAGCCCTTATCTGGAACGCTTCCCGGTGCTGAGTCTGCAATCGGAGCAGTTGTCCCGCTATCGGTTACGACGTTCCAAGCGTGACGACCATTTCTGTACCGCCGAAGTCGCGGCGCTGTGTCTTGAATTGGCTGGTGACACGCACGCCAGTGGTGCCCTGGATGCTTATCTGGACGTATTCACTGCGCATTACCTCGGGGCCAAGTTTCAAAATCCTGTTGACGCGCAAGACGCGGCCCACACCCATCTGAAGTGTTTTATTTAAATCTCGGGTGTGCGCCAGCCGCGTGTCGAGGATGAGCGCACAATAGTGGGTGTGGCCGCGCCTGGGCGTAACACTTGACCACCCCGGCTTCGCTGGGCATGCTTGGCGCCGCACAAAGGATTGGACGCTGTTTTTGTGGGTTTGCGTCGAATGTGCTGTGTCGCGACAACGAGCATTTGCTGGCATATCCCTATGCCTTGCTGAGCACCGATCGGATCGGCGCTCCTATAAAAACAGGATCACCCAATGACCTACGAAATCCTGATAGCCGATGACCATCCGCTTTTTCGCAGCGCTCTGCATCAGGCATTGAGCATAGGGCTCGGCCCGGATGTTCGTTTGGTTGAGGCTGACAGCATTGCCCAGCTTGAAACGCATCTGGGGGAGAAAGCCGACTGGGATCTGGTTCTGCTGGACCTGAACATGCCCGGGGCCTACGGTTTTTCCGGCCTGGTCCTGTTGCGCGGTCAGTATCCGCAGATTCCGGTGGTGATGGTGTCAGCCCAGGAGGAGGCGTCCATCGTCGTGCGCTCCAGGGAGTTCGGTGCAAGCGGCTTTATTCCCAAGTCCAGTTCTCTGGAGACCATTCAGCAGGCGGTGCGCAAGGTTCTCGAAGGGGATGTCTGGTGGCCGGCGCAGGTCAATGAACCGGTCAGTGTCTCGGCTGAAGCCAAGGCCGCCAGTGCGGGTCTTGCAAGCCTGACGCCGCAGCAGTTTCGGGTGTTGACCATGGTCTGCGAAGGGTTGTTGAACAAGCAGATTGCCTATGAGTTGACCGTTTCCGAGGCCACCATCAAGGCGCATGTGACAGCGATTTTCCGCAAGCTGGGGGTGCGCACCCGCACTCAGGCGGCCCTGCTCCTGCAACAATTGGAATCGATCTCGCCGAACTGATCGCGGCCACAACACCCGTCGTTCACGCTTTTTTGACTTGTCCTGACTTAACTTTGCCTTCTTTTATTCAAGCAGCCACTCCTATGTCTCCTTTCAAGGGCCAAACCGGCCTGAAGCGTATTTTCAATGCCACTGGCTATTCCCTCGACGGGCTGACCGCCGCGTTCAAGGGAGAGGCCGCCTTTCGGCAGTTAATAGTGCTGAATGTCGTTCTGATTCCCTTGTCTTTCTTTATTGATGTCAGCAAGGCCGAACATGCCTTGCTGGTACTGGTCTGCCTGTTGGCGCTGATCGTTGAATTGCTCAATTCCGCTGTCGAAGCCGCCATTGACCGGATCTCTCTGGAATTGCACCCGCTGTCCAAAAACGCCAAAGACATGGGCAGTGCCGCGCAGTTCATTGCGCTGGGAATGATTGCCGTTGTCTGGGGGTTGATCCTGCTGGGCTGACAACCTGACCTGCCGCGGTCAGGTATCAGCCTGATAAATGCTCGGTAGAACAATCTCGTCACTGCGCTGGATGCCCGTGGTGAACGAGCGACACAGTTCAAGAAATTCGCGCATGGCAGAGGTCTGGTATTTCTGCTTGTGCCAGATGAAATAGAACTGCCTGATCAGGTCCAGTTCCGGCGTCTGCACCGCTACCAGGCTGCCGCGCCGGAATGCATCGCGCAGAGCCAGCCGTGAAATACAGCCAATCCCCAGCCCGGATTCCACCGCACGCTTGATGGCCTCGGTGTGTTCCAGCTCAAGCCGCACATTCAGGGCGTTGCGGTGATGGCGCATGGCTTGGTCAAAGGTCAATCGGGTGCCGGAACCCTGTTCGCGCAGAATCCAGGCTTCTTCGGTCAGTTGATCAAGGCTGGCATGACCACGCTTGGCCAGCGGATGCTGCGGCGCACAAAACACCACCAGTTCGTCTTCGACCCAGCGCTGGACTTCGATGTCAGGATGCGTGCAATCGCCCTCAATAAGACCTAGATCAATTTCGTATTGGGCGACCTGCTGCACGATATGCGCGGTGTTCTGCACGTGCAGTTTGACCTGGCTTTCCGGGTGGTGCTGCATGAAGCTGCCGATCAGCAGGGTCGCGAGATAGTTACCAATGGTCAAGGTGGCGCCAACGGCCAACGAGCCGAAACCGGATTTGCCGTTGAGAAGGTCCTCGATTTCCTTGGCCTGGTCCAGTAGCGCAACCGCCTGGGGCAACAACTGGCGACCCGTGGCATTGAGGCTCAGGCGTTTGCCGGCGCGGTCAAACAACTGGCAGCTGGATTGACGCTCCAGTTCGGTAATGGAGGTGCTTGCCGCTGACTGTGACAGGGACAGCAGGATCGCTGCGCGGGAAACACTTTCCTGCTGCGCGACGGCGACGAATACCTGAAGCTGACGAAGAGTAAATCGCATATCTATATAACCGATAACCTATATCTTGATAATTCATTTAACAGATATTGTGTCTGCCACTAGAATATCGCGCAATAGCGCTCACACCCGGCGCAGGCGAAATTTCAGGAGTTCCTACGTACATGAGCAACATGAACCACGAGCGTGTCCTCAGCGTCCATCACTGGAATGACACCCTCTTCAGTTTCAAGTGCACCCGTGACCCAGGCCTGCGCTTCGAGAACGGTCAGTTCGTCATGATCGGTCTGCAGCAGCCTAACGGTCGCCCGCTCATGCGCGCCTATTCCATTGCCAGCCCGAACTGGGAAGAACATCTCGAGTTCTTCAGCATCAAGGTGCCGGACGGCCCACTGACTTCGCAACTGCAGCACTTGAAGGAAGGTGACGAGATCATCATCAGCAAGAAGCCCACGGGTACGCTGGTGCTGGATGACCTCAAGCCGGGTAAGCATCTTTACCTGCTCAGCACCGGTACTGGCCTGGCGCCGTTCATGAGCATCATTCAGGACCCGGAAACCTACGAGCGTTTCGAAAAGGTGATCCTGTGTCACGGCGTTCGTTATGTGAACGAAGTCGCGTACCGCGAATTCATCACCGAGCTCTTGCCGCAGAATGAGTTCTTCGGTGAGGCTGTGCGTGAAAAGTTGATCTACTACCCGACTGTCACCCGCGAGCCTTTCGAGAATCAGGGGCGCCTGACTGACCTGATGCGCAGCGGCAAGCTGTTCAGCGACATCGGCCTGCCGCCGATCAATCCTCAGGATGATCGCGCGATGCTGTGCGGCAGCCCCAGCATGCTGGACGAAACCAGCGAAGTGCTCAACAGCTTCGGTTTGACGGTTTCGCCGCGTATGCGTGAGCCAGGTGATTACTTGATCGAGCGTGCATTCGTCGAGAAGTAAGCCTTACAACGCGTGACGTGCCTGCACGTTGCGCCTGTGACAAAAAAACCGCCTGGGGGTCACGGACCAGGCGGTTTTTTTGTGGGCGACGTTTTGTTTTGCAGACGCTCTTCAAGTCGTCGCGGGGACGACCTCAAGCACGCGAATCAGCCCCGTCCGAGGGTAATGCCAACGCACATCCAGATCCCAGAGTTGCGCACCGTAGCGGCGCTCCGGGGTTGGCACTTGATAGGCGGGACGAGGATCCTGGGCCAGGCATTGCTCGATCAGCTCGACCAGCGGTTCGTTCAGGCGCAGGGCATGTTCACGGGCGTGGCGCAGCGCCTCATCCTCCCACTGAACCGGGATCAGTTCAGGTGCAGCGCTGGCGATGCTGTTGCTCGCGGTCGGCACGTTGTCGGCGTAAGGGACGTAAGGCTTGATGTCCAGCACGGGCGTGCCGTCCAGCAAGTCGATCCCGGACAACCACAGACGGCCTGCCTCGACCTTGTCCAGCTTGACCACTGATTGGCCGATGCCATTGGGGCGATGGGTTGCCCGGGTCGCAAAGACCCCCATGGACTGATTGCCGCCCAGTCGCGGCGGCCGTACTTTCAGGCGTGGTTTGTCCTCCAGTGCGAGGTGGAACAGGAACAACAGCCAGACATGGCTGACCTGTTCCAGACCTTGCACAGCGTCGCCGTGATCAAACGGCGCCACCAGTTCCAGTACCCCGCGAGCTGCCGGGGCCAGATGGGGCTGGCGGGGTATGGCGAACTTCTCCTTGAAGCAGGAGCGCACGTAGCCGATGGGGGAGACGCTGTAGGAATCAGGCATAAGCAGGATCTGAAGTGAGTGCATATTCTGTAGGATCGAATGAATTCGCTCCTACAGGTTCTCCGTGCTCGGCTTAAGCGCGAACCCGCAGGGTCAAACCCTTGAGGAAGTTACGCAGCAATTGGTCGCCACAGGTGCGGTAGTTGCTGTGGCCGAATTTGCGGAACAGTGCGCTCAACTCGGGTTTGGAGACCGGGAACTCGGCTGACTTGAGGATGGCGTGCATGTCTTCTTCTTTAAGTTCGAAGGCTACGCGCAGTTTTTTCAGCACCGTGTTATTGGTGATCGGCAGTTCAATGGGCTGCGGCGCACGGCTGTCGTCCTTGCCACGCTTGAAGATCACCAGGCCATCCAGGAAGTGGGCCATGATTTCATCGCTGCAATCCTGATAGCCTTCCTCGTCTTCTTTCTTCATGAAGGCGATCACGTCGGCCTTGGTGATGTCGAAGCCCCCGAGCTTGACGATATCAACGATCTTGCCGTCGCTGATATCAAGCATGTAGCGCACGCTGCGCAGTACGTCATTGTTCATCATGGTCTGTTCGAATCCTGGTAAGACGGGTGTAACGCCGCGGAGGCTGAGCCTTCGCGGCACTGAATGGGATGAGCGGTGCTCAGAACTTTTCTTTGGCCGTCATGTAGCGCCATTGGCCTTCGGGCAACTTGCCCATGGAAACGCCGCCGATCCGGATGCGCCGTACTGAAACGATCTTCACGCCAACGGCTTCGCACAACTGGGCGATGATGCCGGGCTGCGGGTTTTTCATGGCGAAGCGCAGGCGGTTTTCGTTCTGCCAGCTGGCTTTGACGGCGGGTAATTCCTTGCCTTTGTAGGTCAGGCCATGGTTCAGGCGGTTCAAGCCGTGGGCAACCATATCGCCGGTGATTTCGACGATGTATTCCTGTTCGATCTTGCTGCGGTCATCGGTGAGCTTGCGCAGGATTTTCCAGTCCTGGCTGAACACCATCAAGCCGCTGGCGTTAGCCTGCAATGTCGAAATGGGCTCAAGACGCAGAAAATGCCCTTTGAGCGGGCGTTTACCAAAGCTGTGCTCTTCGGACAAGGTGCCAGGGGTGATCAGCGCCAGCGCATCGGCATCGCTCATGGCAGCCGGTTTGTGCAGGATGATCGTGACCGGTTCCGGCGCATCGGCCTTGGCGGCCGGACTGAGCTCGACCTTTTGCGTATCGACCTTGAACTGCGGTTCTTCGATGACCTCGCCGTCCACGGTGACCCAGCCGCCTTCGATATACAGCTCAGCCTCCCGACGAGAGCAGCCGATCAGCTCGATAAGACGTTTGGAGAGGCGGATGGGTTCTGACATGACAAAGAGCCGTTACTTGAGAGAAAGGCGCTTATTGTACCCGTGCCCGCCCGGTTAATCGCGGCAACATTGCAATTGCTGTGGAATCATTGCGCAGAGCGGGGAGCGTCACTTCAGCCTGCATTCGAGAAGCCCCAGGCGCAAAAAAAAGCCCCGCCGTTTGAAGGGCGGGGCTGATTCAGATCATGGGCACGGCAACGATCAGAGCAAATCCGCCCACAGGTCGTATTCGTCGGCGTCGGTCACGCGGCACATGATTTTGTCGCCTGGCTTGATCGGGCTGCCAGGTTCGAGGGCGATATAAACATTGCCGTCGATTTCCGGGGCATCGAAGAAGCAGCGGCCGACGGCACCTTGATCATCCACTTCGTCGATCAGGACTTCGATGTCCTTGCCGATTTTCATTTGCAGGCGAGCGGCGCTGATTGCCTGTTGGTGGGCCATGAAGCGGTCCCAACGATCCTGCTTGATCTCGTCCGGAACAATGGCGGCGTCCAGCAGGTTGGCCGGCGCGCCTTCGACCGGGGAATACTGGAAGCAGCCCACGCGGTCGAGCTGTGCTTCGGTCAGCCAATCCAGCAGGTACTGGAAGTCTTCTTCGGTTTCACCCGGGAAGCCCACGATGAACGTCGAGCGGATGATCAGGTCCGGGCACTGCTCGCGCCAGTTCTTGATGCGCGCCAGGGTCTTGTCTTCAAAGGCCGGGCGTTTCATCAGTTTGAGGATCTTCGGGCTGGCGTGCTGGAACGGGATGTCCAGGTACGGCAGGATTTTTCCGGCAGCCATCAGCGGGATCAGCTCGTCGACGTGCGGGTACGGATACACATAGTGCAGACGAACCCAGACGCCCATGGAGCTGAGGGCTTCGCACAATTCGGTCATGCGCGTCTTGACCGGAGCGCCGTTCCAGAAACCGGTGCGGTATTTGACATCGACGCCATAGGCGCTGGTGTCCTGGGAAATCACCAGCAACTCTTTAACGCCCGCCTTGACCAGACGCTGAGCTTCATCAAGCACATCGCCCACCGGACGGCTGACCAGTTTGCCGCGCATCGACGGGATGATGCAGAAGCTGCAGCTGTGGTTGCAGCCTTCGGAAATCTTCAGATAAGCGTAGTGCCGCGGGGTCAGTTTGACGCCTTGCGGCGGAACCAGGTCGATCAGCGGGTTGTGATTCAGGTTAGGCGGCGCGGCGTCATGGACGGCATTGACCACCTGCTCGTACTGCTGCGGGCCCGTGACAGCCAGAACACTGGGATGCACGTTGCGGATGACGCTTTCATCGACGCCCATGCAGCCGGTCACGATCACCTTGCCGTTTTCAGCAATGGCTTCACCGATCACTTCGAGGGACTCGGCCTTGGCGGTGTCGATGAAACCGCAGGTGTTGACGACAACGACGTCGGCATCCTGATAGGTCGCGACGACTTCGTAGCCTTCCATGCGCAGTTGGGTAAGGATACGCTCGGAATCCACGAGGGCTTTTGGGCAACCCAGGGAAACAAACCCGACCTTGGGGGCGGAAGGCGTGATAACGGTGGACATGGCGAACCTCGGCGTATGTAGTGCGTTGGCAGGCGGCCTGCGCACCGGCTGGGCGTTAGTGTCCTGTCTCAAAAATAGCGGTACGACTCGGGCGGTGCTGATTTCGTCATGCTGAGTTGCCTGGCGAAACCGGCCGCTGGCCCGGAGTGTACGTATTTCGAAACGGGATCCGTGCGCCTCTGATCAAAAAGTGCGCAATTCTAGCGACCAGTCCCGTGATTGACCAGCTTTATACGGAGAATTACGACGAGTGCTGCGCTATGCTTCGCGGCGTTACGGGATGTGTCGAGGTTATAGGCATGACGTCGTGCAATAACTTTCGGTAGCTCAACGCATCGACTTGTGCCCAGTGGCGCAAGCCTTGGTTTCTGGAGTGGTAGATGAGTCAAGCAAGCAGTCAGGGTGATGCCGGGCACGGCACGGCAAAACCATTGGGTTTATTGATGGCGGCGGTGGGCGTGGTATACGGCGACATCGGCACCAGCCCGTTGTATACCCTCAAGGAAGTGTTTCAGGGGGGCTATGGGGTTGACGTTACTCATGATGCAATTCTGGGCATCTTGTCCCTGATTTTCTGGTCGCTGATCTGGGTGGTGTCGTTCAAGTACATGGTCTTCATCCTGCGTGCCGACAATCAGGGCGAGGGCGGCATCATGGCGCTGACGGCTCTGGCGCGACGCGCATCGGCCAGTTATCCGAAGCTGCAGGCGGTCATGGTGGTCTTTGGCTTGTTCGGGGCGGCGCTGTTTTACGGCGACAGCATGATCACGCCAGCGATCTCCGTGCTCTCGGCCATGGAAGGCATGGAGCTGGCTTTCGACGGCATTGAACATTGGGTAGTGCCCATGGCGCTGGTGGTGCTGATCGGGCTGTTCCTGATTCAGCGGCACGGTACGGCGCGCATCGGCGTCTTGTTCGGCCCGATCATGGTCACCTGGTTCGTGGTGCTGGGCATGTTGGGTGTTTATGGCATCATGCATCAGCCCGAAGTGCTGCATGCGATGAATCCGGTCTGGGCCGTGCGCTTCTTTATCCTTCATCCCGGCATCGGCGTAGCGATCCTTGGCGCAGTGGTGTTGGCGTTGACTGGCGCCGAAGCCCTGTACGCCGACATGGGCCACTTCGGACGCAAGCCGATTGCCCGTGCGTGGTTCATCCTCGTGCTGCCCGCGCTGGTGCTCAATTATTTCGGCCAGGGCGCTCTGGTGCTCGAAAACCCGGAAGCGGCGCGCAACCCGTTCTATCTAATGGCACCGAGCTGGGCCCTGTTGCCGTTGGTGGGGCTGTCGACGCTGGCCACGATCATTGCCTCTCAGGCGGTGATTTCCGGTGCGTTCTCCATGACCCTGCAGGCGATCCAGTTGGGCTACGTCCCGCGTATGCACATCCAGCACACCTCCAGTGATGCCCAGGGCCAGATTTATATAGGCGCGGTCAACTGGTCGTTGATGGTGGGCGTGATTCTGCTGGTTCTGGGTTTCGAGTCTTCCGGCGCGCTGGCCTCGGCTTACGGTGTCGCCGTCACTGGCACCATGCTCTGCACCACGATTCTGGTGTCGTCGGTCATTCTCCTGCTATGGAAATGGCCTGTGTTCCTGGCCGTGCCGCTGCTGTTGGCCCTGCTGTTGGTGGACAGCCTGTTCTTTGCCGCCAACGTGCCAAAGGTTATTCAGGGTGGGGCATTTCCGGTGATTGCCGGGGTGGTGCTGTTTGTCCTGATGACCACCTGGAAGCGTGGCAAGCAACTGTTGGTGGAGCGTATCGACGAAGGCGGTCTGCCGCTGCCGATTTTCATCAGCAGCATTCGGGTTCAGCCACCCCATCGTGTTCAGGGTACGGCGGTTTTTCTGACGGCCCGCGCCGATGCCGTGCCACACGCTTTGCTGCATAACCTGTTGCACAATCAGGTGCTGCACGAGCAAGTGGTGCTGCTGACCGTGATGTACGAGGATACGCCGCGCGTCCCGGTGGAGCAGCGATTTGAGGTCGACTCCTATGGCGAAGGTTTTTATCGGGTGATCCTGCATTTCGGTTTTATCGACGAGCCCGATGTGCCAGCCGCGTTAAAGCTGTGTCATCTGCAGGACCTGGACTTCAGTCCGATGCGTACCACGTACTTCCTGAGCCGCGAAACCGTGGTCCCGTCGAAAATGGTCGGCATGGCCCGCTGGCGGGAGACGTTGTTCGCTTTCATGCTCAAAAATGCCAATGGCAACTTGCGGTTTTTCAAGCTGCCCTTCAACCGGGTCATCGAGTTGGGGACGCAGGTGGAAATGTAGCGTTGAGCTACAGGCTGGCGGTGCTTGTCCGTCAGGTATTGTCGGGTGGGTGCCGCGCTTCGGATCAGGTGGCAGCAACAGCGTGACACCGTGGGACCGGCTTTAGCCGGGAAGGGGTAATTCAGGCGATGCAGATGCAGCGAACGCGCTGGCCTTTCCCGGCTGAAGCCGGTCTCACGCCTGCTCCGACAGACATAAAAAATCCCCGCACCCAAAAGGCTGCGGGGATTTTTGTATGGCGTGACGCTTTCTACTTGCTGTCAGGCTTGCCCTGACGCTTGTCGATGGCGGCGATCAAGCGTTTGGCCAGGGCCGGGTAATTCTCATCGAAGTGGTGGCCGCCAGGAAGTTGCAGCTTCTCGCCCACTGCGGTGGCTTCGGTGCAGCCGCTTTCGTCCTTCTCTTCGATGCCGTAGACGCACAGCACCTTCTCGGCGGGCAGTTTCGCCATTTCCCCGCCAGTAGTGGTCTCTTTGCCGGCAGTACCGAGCCAGCCGTCCACATGGATTTCAAAGCTGCCGGTCCGGGCGAAGGCGAGCAGGATGATGCCGTCGATACGGTTCTGGTCCTCGGCTGCCAAGCGGTTATACACCGCCGGCATGACATCGGCACCGAAGGAGTAACCGGCGAGAATGAAGCGCTTAGTGCCCCATTTTTGCCGGTAATGCTGCATCAACTCCGTCAGATCGGCTGCCGTCTGTTCAGGGGTCTTGTGTTCCCAGTAGTAGCGCAGCACATCGATACCGACGACGGGATACCCCAGGTTGGCCATGTCGCCCGCGACGACTTTGTCCAGGTCGCGCCAGCCACCGTCGCCCGACATGAACAGTGTCAAGGTATCGGAAGGTTTCGCCGAAGGCACTTCCACAACCGGCACGCCCACGCCGCCGCCCTTGTCGTCTTCGCCAATGAGTGTGTGGCGCAGTTCGCTGTTCAGGACTTGTGGCAGCTTGATGTCATAGTCGCTGATGCTGGTATCGGCATTGGGCTGATCGCGCACGAAGGCCGCAGGAGGATCATCGGGTGCGTCGTTCCAGGCCACCATCCAGTGTCCGTGCGGCGCGCTTTTTGGCAGTGGCACGTCGCAGATCACGGGTGGTTTTTCGTCCGGGTCAACGGGCAGAACAGGTTGCGAAGGTTGCTCCAGCACGAAGCCCACCGAGATGGCTTGTGCTTTGTCGTCGTTCTGACCTGCCAGCCAGCGCCAGGCCAGGGTTGCGCCCGGTCCGATGCCGCCGACCACGTTGGGTGCGCCATCCAGTTTTTGCAGGGCGTCGTTGAAGGTTTTTTGTTGCAGGACGCAGTTATCCTTGGGCAAAACCACCTGAATAATCCGCGCTGCACCATCCTTGCTCAACGCCTGCAATTGCTTGTCGGTGAGCATGTCATCGGCAGTGACCGCCAAAGCCACCCGGACTTTTGTCCGGCTGCCCGGCGTCACGTCGGTCAGCGCCGAACCGTCAGCCAGGGTGGAACGAACGAGGGTTGCGGGGGGGGCGGGGCGGTTCCATAACCAGATACCCAGTGCCACCAGAAGAATAATAACCAGGGCTGCGAGCAAAAAGCGCCAGTAGCGTTGAATCATCAGCGTTTCACCAATCCAGTCAGGCCGCCCGCAATCAGGGCGGCAGTGTCAGCCAGTGCCACCAACGGATCGAGTCCGGCGGGCACGGCCATATAGCGAGGTTCCCAGTCAGGCTGGAATTTGTCTTTGAAACGGCGCAGCCCCTGAAAGTTGTAGAGTTGCTCGCCACGACGGAACACCATCGAGCCCAATCGCTGGGTCAAAGGTGCGCCACGCCGAGGCTGCAAGCCCGACAAAGGCACCATGCCCAGGCTGAAGCGTTCGTAGCCGTGCTGTTTGTAATACAAAATCAGCCCCACCATCATGAATTCCATGGTGAGTTTTGGCGCGTTCGGGTGAGCGCGCATCAGATCCAGGCTCGCCAGATCGTGACGCGAAGTCTCCAACAGGTTGGCGAACGCCACCGGTTTGCCTTCGAAATGGATGATGGCAATGCGGAAGTGCTTGAGGTATTCCGGGCTGAAACGGCCCAGGGAAAAACCTTTTTCCCGCACGTTCTTACCGGTCAGCCAGGCGTCGGAGATGACCTTGAGCTCATCGAGCGGTGCCTGGCCTGCTTCGTAGATTTCCAGCGACAACCCATCGCGACCACCCCGGTTCCAGGTGTAGCGCAGGTCTTTCATCTCCTTGCCCTTGGCTTCGATGTCGAAGCGGCGCAAGTCAACCCGGGCTTCTTCGCCCAGCTTGATCGCGGTCAGGCCGATGTCCATGTAGAACGGCAGATTTTCTGCGCGTACCTGATAAAAGACCGGGCGCGCATGGTGAACGTCGCACAGGTCGCGGAACTGCCAGATGAGTTCAGCCCGTTGCTGAGTGGGGCCAATCGGGTCGTACAACGCCACGAGGCTGCGCCCGCGGTGCGAATACATCAAAAAGGCATTGCCATCGGGGTGCAGGAGAATCGCCTTGTCACCGGTCAGCACCAGGCCGCCATCGGGTTGCGATGACGCGTTGAGGATTTCGGCGGCCTTGGCCAGTTCTGCGGCATCGGGCAGTTTGATGACCGGCCGTGCCGTGCGCAGTAGCCAGGTCAACGACACGATCACCAACAGTACGGCGCTGCCCAGTGCCGAACGCAAGGCGCGGGGAGCATCGGCGTCCAGGGTGAACTGCCACCAGAGCTGATGGCTGTACGGAACATCCTGGTAAGCAAACAGCAGCAACCAGATCGACGCGCCCAGCACGCACACGCTGGCCACCAGATACAGCGGCGAGAACGGCAACTCCAGCAAGCGGCTCGGGCGGTAGAACGAACGGCGGAAAATGGCCAGCAGACCGGCAGTGAGGATCAGCAGGATGGCTTCTTCCCAGTCGAAGCCCTTGAGCATCGACAGCACTGCACCAACCACCAGCAGAATCATGGTCAGCATCCACGCCGCGGAGAGGCGACGGCGCAAGCCTTGAGCCAGCAACAGGCACAGCACGCCCACCAGGCTGGCACCGAAGTGGGAAGCATCGATCAGGCGATGAGGAATCAGAAAGCCGAGGTTTTCCAGGCGGGTGTCGATCTCCGGTGTCGCCCCGGAGAACAACAGCACCACCCCGGAAAGAAACACCAGCAGCGCCAGAATCGGTGCCGCCAGGCCCGAGGCCACACGCATCGCTTGTTTGGTCGGTAGCAGGCGCTGACCTTCCGTGAACAGCAGGGTCAGGCAAGCCAGCAGCAGGGGCAGTAACACGTAGATCAGGCGATACAGCAGCAATGCGGCGGCGAGGGGCGCAGCCCCCAATTCATTGGCGAAGGCGGCCAGCAGAATGGCTTCAAAAACACCTACACCTCCCGGAACATGGCTGAGAACGCCGGCTGCCAGCGCAAGGAGGTAAACCAGCAGGAACGCGCCAAACGGCGGAGATTGAGGCAGCAGCAAATACAAGACAGTGGCCGCCACTGCAACATCCAGTGCGGTGATCACCAATTGCATCAGGGACAGACGCAGACCTGGCAGGCGCAGCGTTCGTCTGCCGGCACGCACCAGCAGTGTGTGCGGGATGGTTTGTTCCGGCAGTCGACGGCGGTATACCGCGAAGACGAGCAGCGCTGTCAGAATCAGCACGCCGATTGCAATCACGGCCAGCAACGGCACTGGCAGGTGCAGCGCCAGGGACGCGCCGGACAAGTTGCTCAGGGTTGCCAGCGCAGCCAGTGGCGGCAAGGCGCAGCCCAGTGACAGGCTGGCAAAGAGGGTCATGCGCGCGACCTCAATCGCACCAACGCCGTTGCGCGAATACAGCCGGTAACGCACCGAGCCGCCGGATAGCATCGAAAGCCCCACCGCATTGCCGATGGCGAAAGCGGTAAAGCCCCCCATGGCCAGGGTTTTGTTGGGCAGATCGACCCCGGCGTAACGGCTGGCGGACCACTCGTAACCCAACAGGATGATGAAGCCGACAATCGTTGCCAGTACGGCGCTTGCCAGAGAGGGGAGCGGTACGCTGAGCAAAGAATCGTGCAGCGCGTACAGGTCCAGCTCGCTGAGCATATGACGGCAGGCGATCAGCGCGATGCCGAACAGCAGCAGCGTGACGCCCAGGCCGATGGGCTGGCGATACTTGCTCAGCAGCTCCATCCATCGAAGGCGGGCAGGTCGGATAGGTTGATTTGCCGTAACGGCTTCATTGGGTTCTGACGGTTCGGACGGGTTGGCGCGCATCAATCACTCCTTGGATCGTGCGCGACAGGATGGAGGTATGCAGCCAAGTTACCAATCCTTACGCAAAAAATAGTTCGAGATGTTAGCGCGTCATCCACGAACGGGCGAATGAAGCGAATCTGTCAGTGAGGCTTCCAGCAATTATTCAGCCTTCGCAGGCTATCGGCCGATGCAGGAAAAACTGTCGGCGCCTGTAATATTACGTTACAAGCGTGAAAATGAGATGAAAGCTGCAACGCAAAATAGCGTTTTCTGACAAGCGCTTAGCTCGGCCGACAACGTGATTTTCCTACAGGCACAAAAAAGGCCACTCTTTCGAGTAGCCTTGTTTGATGTTTGGTTGCGGGAGCCGGATTTGAACCGACGACCTTCGGGTTATGAGCCCGACGAGCTACCAGACTGCTCCATCCCGCGTCTGTGTGGCGGCATTCTACAGCCGAACGCCGAGGTGTCAACCTTTAATGCAAAAAGAGGGTAAATGAGTGTCGGGAGAGGGGTTTCTATATAGAAGCCTCCCTTCAATGTCTGTCAGTATTTAAATGGAGAGGGATTCGTTGGAGCGAGGCTTGCCCGCGAACCTGACGCTTCGGTGGGCCAGATTGACCGCGTTATCGTTATTGGCTGGCGGGCAAGCCTCGCTCTAACCGGGCCGGTGTTTGCTGCGCGAAGCGCGGCCTCTGGACAACGGGGCTTCTGCCGCGCCACGCAAAAACTGACAGGCACAAAAAAGGCCACTCTTTCGAGTAGCCTTGTTTGATGTTTGGTTGCGGGAGCCGGATTTGAACCGACGACCTTCGGGTTATGAGCCCGACGAGCTACCAGACTGCTCCATCCCGCGTCTGTGTGTCGGCATTCTACGCCGGATCGCCGTGCTGTCAACCGTTACTTTGAAAAAAGTGCTTTTTCTTCAATCGCTTAGCGGCGCCGATCATTGCCTGTACCGGCCGCAGCGCCTTGTCTGACGGGGGCTAACGTCGGTTTCACGCGTTGATTTTAAAGGCGCTGCGTGACCGTTTCGCGACCATTCACGCATCGTGCAGTGCCACTTGCTGACGCCAATGAGATACTGCACAACCCTGTCTCTCGCAAATCGCCCTACATGACGCAGCGAAAAATCATCCATGTCGACTGTGACTGCTTCTACGCCGCCATCGAAATGCGCGACGACCCGCGCCTGGCGAGCAAGCCGTTGGCAGTGGGTGGTTCGGCAGACCGGCGAGGCGTGATCGCGACCTGCAATTACGAGGCTCGTGCCTACGGCGTGCGCTCGGCCATGTCGTCCCGGCATGCACTGAAGCTGTGTCCGGATCTCACCATCGTCAAGCCGCGCATGGATGCCTATAAAGAAGCGTCGAAGGAAATCCAGACGATCTTTCGCGATTACACCGATCTTATCGAGCCGTTGTCGCTGGATGAGGCGTTTCTGGACGTCTCCGATGCCAGTCATTTCGCTGGCAGTGCCACGCGTATCGCTCAGGACATCCGCCGCCGGGTCTCTAACCAGTTGCATATCACGGTCTCGGCCGGTGTTGCCCCGAACAAGTTTCTGGCCAAGATCGCCAGTGACTGGAAAAAACCCAACGGGCTGTTTGTGATCACGCCGGATCAGGTCGAGGATTTCGTGGCGTTGCTGCCGGTCAACAAACTTCACGGCGTGGGCAAGGTCACGGCCGACAAACTCGGCAGGCTGGGCATTGTCAGCTGCACGGATCTGCGTGGCTGGGGCAAGCTGGCGCTGGTCAGGGAGTTCGGCTCTTTCGGTGAGCGATTGTGGGGGCTGGCCAGGGGCATAGACGAAAGGCCGGTGCAGAACGACAGTCGGCGTCAGTCGGTGAGTGTGGAGAACACTTACGATACAGACTTGCCGGACCTGGCCAGTTGCCTGGAAAAACTACCTGAGCTGATGGAAACCCTGGCGGGGCGCATGGCGCGCATCGCTGACAACTACCGACCCGGAAAGCCGTTCGTGAAGGTGAAGTTCCACGATTTCACCCAGACGACCCTCGAACAATCGGGAGCGGGGCGCGACCTGAGCAGTTTCGAGCAGTTGCTGACCCAGGCGTTTGCCCGAGGCGGCAAGCCGGTACGGCTACTGGGTATCGGCGTGCGTCTGCAGGACCTGCGCAGTGGCCACGAACAGCTTGAACTGTTCGCGCCCTGAGCCTGGCAGGTCGGTAAGGGGGCAGGTGTTAGCGAGCTATCAGTGCCTGGCCCCTGGATCAGCCACGAGGCGGCCCGCATCCTTGGCCAGAGCATTCAAAAACTCACGCTGCAATTGCGGATCATTGCGCGTCAGTTCGATCAGGCTCTGTTCCAGTTCGCTGGCTTCGTCTTCAAGGCCCAGTTCCGAAAGGCGCTTGACCCGATAGACCCATTGGCTGACTTCATCATCTTCCAGGTCGTCATAAATCAGGCCGTGAGCCTCAAGCAGTTTGCTCCGCAGCAGGGCGCTGATGGGCAGGTCCGCATTGGCGTGGACCTTGTCCTGATCGTCTTCGACGCTGATATACAGCCGCGTCACGTGGCTCAGGTCCTGCTCGGCAAACGGGCTGTCCAGCAGGCTCAGACGCAATACTCCGTTTCGGTCAGTGGCCAGTTCGTGGGTCTGGGTTTCCGCCTTGACCAGCACGGGGCGCTCATTCCAGGGCAGCGTCGATTTTTCGATTCGTTTGTCCTTCTGGACTTCATCGATGCCTGCCAGATTCTGTTGCGCACGGCCGTGGGACGGCGCGTTCATGAACGGATTGAGTCCGGCAACACCGTAATTGATCCAGTCCTTGGTCACGCTGTCGGGTAATTGACCGAAGGCGAACACATTGACCACGTTGGCAGCCACGCCAGCCACCACGGCGACGGCACCCAGGGGGATCTCATAGGCTTCACGCCATGGCTGGTAAGCGGTGTAGCGATCATAGCGACGGGTGACTTCGAACTCGGTGACTTCGAAGGTTTTCTGTTCGTGGATGCGTACACGTCGCTGGGGCAGTTCGAGCGTTTTGGGCTCGCCCATATCGATCTGCAGGGTATGTTCGAGCAGTTTGCGTTCCACACGCTCTTCGTGCTCGCTGCGCTGTGACAAGTGATTGGCACAACCACTGACAAACAGGCTGGCGCACAAGGCGGTGCAGCCGAGGCTTGAGGATCTTCGCTTGAACATGGGATCTCTTGAGGCGGATAAGGCGCGTTGCCAGCAATGGGCGCGCTCGAGGTGTCGAGCGCGCCCAGGGTTCAGCGGCGGATACGGGCCTGAATAAAAGACAACACGTCGGCAATCGGCAGGGCCTGGGCTTCTGGCTCGGTGCGGCTCTTGTACTCAAGATTGCCTTCGGCCAGGCCGCGATCGCTGACCACGATGCGATGAGGAATGCCAATCAGCTCCATGTCGGCAAACTTGTTGCCAGGGCTGGTTTTCTTGTCGCGATCGTCCAGCAGCACTTCGAAGCCGGCCGCTGTCAGTTCAGCGTAGAGCTTGTCAGTCGCTTCCCGGACGGCTTCCGTTTCATAGCGCAAAGGTACCAGCGCGATCTGGAAGGGGGCCAGGGTGTCGTTCCAGATAATGCCGTTGGCATCGCTGTTCTGCTCGATGGCGGCAGCAACAACCCGGGACACGCCAATGCCATAGCAACCCATGGACAGGTTGACCGGCTTGCCGTTCTCGCCCAGGACCTGGCATTTCATGGCTTCGCTGTACTTGGTGCCCAGCTGGAAGATGTGGCCGACTTCGATGCCGCGCTTGATTTCCAGCGTGCCTTTGCCGTCCGGGCTTGGGTCGCCAGCGACCACGTTGCGCAGGTCGGCAACCGTCGGAACGGGCAGGTCGCGCTCCCAGTTGACGCCAAAGTAGTGCTTGTCGTCGATGTTGGCACCGATGCCGAAGTCGCTCATCAGCTCGACCGAGCGGTCGATGATGCAGGGCAGCGGCAGGTTCAGCGGGCCCAGTGAGCCAGCACCGGCGCCGATGGCGTCGCGCAGTTCGGCTTCCGAAGCCATGACCAGCGGGCTGGCGACCAGCTCCTGCTGGGCGGCCTTGATTTCGTTGAGTTCGTGATCGCCACGAATGATCAGCGCGACCAGCTTGCCTTCTTCTGCGGCGTGCACCACCAGGGTCTTGATGGTCTTTTCAATCGGCAGATTGAAGCCTTCGACCAGCTGCGCAATGGTCTTGGCGTTCGGGGTGTCGACCAGACGCAACTCTTCGGTCGGTGCGGCGCGAGAGGTTTCGCGTGGGATGGCCTCGGCTTTTTCGATGTTGGCCGCGTAGTCGGAGCCGTCGCTGAACACGATATCGTCTTCGCCGGATTCAGCCAGCACGTGGAACTCGTGGGAGCCCGCACCGCCGATTGAGCCGTTGTCTGCTTCCACCGGGCGGAATTTCAGGCCAAGTCGGGTAAATACGTTGCAGTACGCCTGATGCATGCGGTCGTAGGTTTGCTGCAGGGACGCCTGATCGGCATGGAAGGAGTAAGCGTCCTTCATGACAAACTCGCGGCCGCGCATCAAGCCGAAGCGAGGGCGTATTTCGTCGCGGAATTTGGTCTGGATCTGGTAAAGATTGATCGGCAACTGCTTATAGCTGTTGAGCTCGTTGCGGGCCAGATCGGTGATGACTTCTTCGTGGGTCGGGCCCAGGCAGAATTCCCGGTTGTGCCGGTCGGTCAGGCGCATGAGCTCGGGGCCGTACTGTTCCCAGCGACCGGATTCCTGCCATAGCTCAGCAGGCTGGATGCCCGGCATCAATACTTCGAGTGCGCCAGCTGCGTCCATTTCTTCCCGAACGATGGCTTCTACCTTGCGCAATACACGCAGGCCCATGGGCAGCCAGGTGTAGAGACCGGAAGCGAGTTTGCGAATCATGCCGGCACGCAGCATCAGCTGGTGACTGACCACGACCGCATCGGAAGGGGTTTCTTTCTGTGTGGCGAGCAAAAATTGACTGGTGCGCATGGGAGGCCGTTGTCGGTTGCTGAGACTAGAAATGACTGGGCATTGTACGGGGCTGAATTATCCCCGTACAGCACGAGGCCTCCGAGGGAGGCGAAGATGATTGCTTGAATGCTTGAATGAAAAAGCCCGGCAAATGTGCCGGGCTTCTTTATAACGAGTAGCTGAAGTGCGATTACAGGACCGAGATCGGGTAGTCGACAATCAGACGGAACTCGTTGATATCGCCTTCGCCCTGATCAGCATTGGCGCGGTGCCATGCTTGACGGATGCGGAACGACAGGTCTTTGGCTGGACCGGTTTGAAGCACGTACTTGGCTTCAAGGTTGGTCTCGTGGTGCTTGCCGTCTTCACCGTACAGGCCAGCGTAAGCGCTGTTGGCCGGAGTGTTGGTGCCGTCGATGTCATAACCTTTAACGTAACGGGTCATGAAGCTCAGGCCAGGAACGCCGTACGGAGCCATGTTCAGGTCGTAGCGAGCTTGCCAGGATTTCTCGCCAGGACCGTTGAAGTCAGAGTACTGGATCGAGTTGTTCAGGAAGATCGAGTCGCCACCACGGTTGTTGTCGCCAATACCGATGTAGTCGAATGGCGTATCACCGTTGACCTTCTGGAATGCCAGGGTCAGGGTGTGCGCAGCCAGGAACGAGTAGGCAACGGAACCGGAGAACGCGGTGTTGCTGATGTCGCCCGCTTTGGCGCTGCCTTCATCGACAGTGCGATACAGGTTGGCGTCGAATGCCAGGGACTGGTCATCAGTCAGCGGCAGTGCGTAGTTCATGTTGGCGTAGTACTGATCCCACACGTCTTCGAGCTTGGCACCGTAAAGCGCAATACCGAGGTTCTCGGTGATAGCGTACTTGCCACCCACGAAGTCAGCAGTCTTGGCTGTAACACCGGCGTAGTTAGCCCAAATGTTACCGCTGTGGCTCATGTCGTCCTGGCTGGTACCGGAGTAGAAGTGACCGCCTTCCAGATCCAGACCGGCAACCTCGCTGCTCTGCAGGCTGATACCGCTGGCAGTTTGTGGCAACAGGCGGGAACCGCCGACTGCGAACACTGGGCTGGTAGGCTGCATGTCACCGATTTTCAGTTCGGTTTTCGAAACGCGGAACTTAACAGCGCCACCGGCTTTGCCGAAGCTGTCTTCGTTTTCGCCCTGGCTGTTGGTGACCAGGTTGCCCGAACCGGAGTATTTGTCCTGGCCGTCAAGCTTCAGGCCGAAGTAGCCGAAAGCCTCAACGCCCACACCGACGGTGCCTTGAGTGTAACCAGAGCTGAACGTACCCCAGAAACCCTGGGTCCAGTCTTTGTCATCAACGGCGCCATCTTTCTTGTCGCGATTGAAGTAGTAGTTGCGAGCTTTCAGGTCAAGCGTGCTGCCTTCAACGAAACCCTTTGCTTCAGACTGGTCGCTGACGAACGCTGCTGCCGTTGCCAGTTGGGTGCTGGCTGCGGTAACTGCCAGTGCGATTGCGCTCCACTTCATCACTCTCATCGTGACTTGCTCCTTTGGTTTTAAGAAGAGTTGCTGCCGTCCACCGGTTTTTTTATCTGGACGGCTCTTTCTTTTTGGTGTCGGCGAAACTTATATCACGCTGACAATGGTGGCGATAGTTACAGACCTATCCTTTCGAAATCTTTACGGCGGTGTCGCAAACTGCTCCGTCCGTGTCGCAAAAGCCATGGCTTGCATATCGACTCTACAACTACAGCATTGCTTTTTTACGACCTGAGCACAGGATCAATTGATCTATGCCATGTCACTCAAGTGCAGCTGTGTTACGCAAAACCTGTGGATCTTGACGACGGACAGGTTCATTTTTCCGCCAGGACTCCTGCCAGCCTTGATGAGTGATAAAGCAACAACCGTGCACAAAATTCCGGGTGATAAGAAAATTTTGTGAAAAATGCAGCATTTACCTCGCTTTTGATCTTTAACTCATTGTTTTATAAGGAAATAAAAAAATCACATTTTCTTGAGGGACAGCGCTTTTTGCGACTCTCACTCTCCGATGCCTCGGCAGAACGTTACTTTTTGTCCATCGGGCTGAGTAATTTGCGCATAAAGCGTCGATCAGGCCTGACCGCGTGAGTTTTTTTGGTGCGTCTGCTGTCTTTCCTGCCTGATGCTGGCCCACGGCGATGACTGGACGCGTCCAGAGCCAGCCGGTTGTTACGGCCATGTGTCTGAAACAGCTCTGGCGGGGGTAGCCAGTGGCCTTCTGGCCTTTCTGTGGTAGCGATTAGTAACAACTGTAACGATGCTGAGCGCGCGCGTTTTGCGTCCTAAAGCGGGGCGTTCTGTCTGAAAGCGAGCATTTTTGGTGCGTCAGGGGGCTGCGCTTTAGGCTATTGTGGCGGCACATTTTTTTACCCGCCGCTCGAGATGTCATGTAACCGAGGTAAGGCGGTGAACTCGAACTTATTCCCGAGTATCCTGCTGGGTAATGCGCTATGCACTTTAAGTTAAGGTGTGCAAAAAAACCTAACCTGACGATCAGGAGTTATACCGTGTTCGTTCTTGACTCACGTTTGCAAGCAGACACATTGCTGATTGGCGATTTCCCGTTATGTCGGCTGCTGTTGTCAAATGATTCGAACTACCCTTGGTTTGTCCTGGTGCCGAGACGCCCGGATGTTAGTGAGATATTTGAGTTGAGTCTTGAGGATCAGTTGCAGCTGTGGCACGAGACAACCGCATTGTCAGTGGTGCTCAAACAGTCATTCGGGGCTGACAAGATCAACGTGGCGGCGCTGGGTAATGTCGTCAGTCAGTTGCACATGCATGTTATCGCCCGTCGACACAACGATGCGGCCTGGCCTGCGCCGGTATGGGGCAAGCATGCGGCGCAGCCCTACGCGTCGCAGCAGATGTCGGCCATCGTGCAGCAACTGCGCAGCGAGCTGACAGTCGATTTCGTTTTTGCACAGGAGCCATTATGAGTCTGGACGTGCGGGTGACCGAGCTGGAGAGCCGCCTGGCTTTTCAGGACGATACAATTCAAGCGCTGAATGATGTGCTGGTTGCTCAGCAGCGCGCGCTGGATCGGCTGCAACAGCAGATGGCGGCCATGCTCAAGCGACAGGAAGAGTTGGGAAGCCAGTTCGATACCTTCGAAGAGGATGGGCCGCCGCCGCACTATTAATAGATAAGCGTCTGGTAAACGGCTGCGCAAAAAAAAACCGCGATCCCTTGGGGTCGCGGTTTTTTTACAGGCGTGGCCGTCAGCGGCGAGGCAGTGCTGCGATGACGTCTTCTGCTTGCAGGCCTTTGTCGCGGTTCATGACCGAGAACTCCACGCGCTGGCCTTCGACCAGAACGCGGTGCCCTTCACCACGGATGGCGCGGAAGTGAACGAAGATGTCATCCCCGGAATCGCGGGAGATGAAACCAAAGCCCTTGGAGGTATTGAACCACTTGACGGTTCCTGTATCGCGGTTGGTCATGTCATGACTTTGCGCAACGGGGGATGGCGAAGATTTGTAGAAGCTGATGGCCAGGTGCAAGGCTACCGCAATGAATGCAGCGACCAGGCCCAGCATGACGGCCGGTTGACCAGCGACGATTTCCAGCGGGACGAGCAGGGTCAGCACCTGAAAAACAACAGCAAGGATGAGTAACGCGCTGACCAGGTTTTGCAACTGATGACGTGGGCCCCGGTTCCAATAGGGGATCACTGGTGCAAGCAAGAGATTCAGCAAACCGAACAACGCCAGATAAACCGCATCGGGCTGAAGGAAATATGAAGACAGGGCTTCACTGCGCAAGCTCGGTATAAAGGAAAGCAGCAGGGCTGCGGCTCCCGTTAGCAGGTGAACGATTTTCAACATGTTGATAACTCACATTAAGATGGATCACGAGGTAATAGCCGATAACGCCCGGTACGCTTCTGGAAAAGTGGAGGCGTGCTGCACGGACGAGGGATCAGGCTGTGCGCTGCAATGACAATCAGCAGAACACATGGCGTATTTAACAGCAAAGCATGAGCCTACTCAAATCAAGAGCTTGCGGGTGTGCGGGCATTGTCAGCAAAGGCTGATGCGAAGCGACGAGCGGTGCAGGTTATTGTGGCCTGATGCGAGACTTTCTCGTTGTGCTGGTCGAGTCGGCCGTCGGCCCTTTTGCATGACAGGGCTGCGCCATGGACGATCTCTTGGTAGAGTGCCTGTTGCACCTGTTGGATAATCCATCTTGAAAGGGGAAAAACATGGCAATCGATATTGGTATCAGCGAAGAAGATCGTAAGTCGATCGTTGACGGTCTTTCTCACTTGCTCGCAGATACTTATGTGCTGTATCTCAAGACCCATAACTTCCACTGGAATGTCAGCGGTCCGATGTTTCGTACCTTGCACTTGATGTTTGAAGAGCAGTACAACGAACTCGCTCTCGCGGTGGACTCCATTGCCGAACGTATTCGTGCCCTGGGTTTTCCGGCGCCGGGTACTTATACAACTTACGCGCGTCTTTCTTCGATCAAAGAGGAAGAGGGCGTGCCAAGCGCCGAGGATATGATCAGAAGTCTGGTCAACGGTCAGGAAGCCGTAGTCCGCACCGCGCGTAGTATTTTTCCTCTTCTGGATAAAGTCAGTGATGAGCCCACAGCCGACTTGTTGACTCAGCGCATGCAAGTGCATGAGAAAACCGCCTGGATGCTTCGTTCAATGCTGGAAACCAGGTAAGCCCCGCGTGAGTGGCGCATCCGACGCGCCGCTCACCTGCTGACTTCCCGTACGTCGCCTCCCGGCGGCGGTCCTCTGCAACGTTGATGATTGCTGGCTGCTGTTTTTCAAGACGTGTCCCCGCAGAGGGCCTTCCTGGGCCTCGCCCCCGCAGGGCTGCTGCAGCGCTCAGGGGGCGGGCGGCTTGAAATCCGTGAATGACATAAATATTAAACACCTGCTTCTCGTTCGGTTCGGTTATCGGCAGCAGGAAAATCGTTATTCGTCTCCTAATTGTAGTGTTCTCCTACATGGTCAGAGTGCTGGCTCTGCTGGTCATGGCGTGGTAATTCGGGCTTTATAAGCGGGCACATTTATTTATTTTTAAATGTTTCTTCATGAAGTCTAAATTGATCTGTATTAGAGGAAATATCACTATGGTTCGAGGGGTTGAACGCGACGTAAAAGACCTGAGCCGTCACGGAAAAATACGCAATGATCCTTTTGTAGAGGATTTCAATATGAACCTGGCGCAACCGCACTCCAAATCGGTGCGCCTGAATGGGCTGGCAACTTGCCTACGGCTGGAGAACGTCTACTGGAATATTCTTGCGACCATTGCCCGGTCGAACAATTGTTCTGTTAATGCTGTGCTGTCTTACATCGACAGGGAAGTTCATCTGCGCTACGGCGGGGTGAAAAACTTCAGTGGCCTGATCAGGGTGGTCTGTGTGGCCCATGTCCTGAAAGGCGACAGCCTGGATATCTCCCAGGCGTAGTTCGGATACGACCCCATTTTTTCTGCGGGCTCGCCAGCATGGCGGGCCCGCTCCGCATGCGTTCCTGTGCTCCTGCTGCATGGCGTGTGGGCGGCTGCGGCGAACTTATCCTGCCTGGATGGGTTCGTGCGGCTGCACGGCTTCGATTAACCCTATATAATCCCCCGCCTTGCCAAAACGGGCATGTCTCTGCGCAAACAGAGCGCCCAGCGACGAGCTGACAGCTTGAACTGCATGCCTGGGCTCTTGCACTATTGAGCGCAAGCCAAGAGCGAAAGCTCCACCGAATTCTGAATTACGGAAGTGAAAACACCATCATGATGCGCAGCCATTATTGCGGCCAACTGAACGAGAGCCTGGAAGGTCAGGAAATTACCCTATGCGGATGGGTCCACCGCCGTCGTGACCACGGAGGGGTGATTTTCCTCGATATCCGTGATCGTGAAGGTCTGGCTCAGGTGGTTTTTGACCCTGATCGTGCCGACACTTTCGCCGCCGCCGACCGCGTGCGTAGCGAGTATGTCGTCAAGATCACCGGCAAGGTACGTGCTCGTCCTGCAGGTGCTGTAAATGCCAATATGGCTTCCGGCGCCATCGAAGTGCTGGGCTATGAGCTCGAAGTGCTGAACGAGTCGGAAACCCCGCCGTTCCCGCTGAACGAATACTCGGACGTTGGCGAGGAAACCCGCCTGCGTTATCGCTTCATTGATCTGCGCCGTCCTGAAATGGCCGAGAAGCTGCGTCTGCGTTCGCGCATCACCACCAGCATCCGTCGTTATCTGGATGAAAACGGCTTCCTGGACGTCGAGACGCCGATCCTGACCCGTGCCACCCCGGAAGGCGCCCGTGACTACCTCGTCCCGAGCCGCACACACCCGGGCAGCTTCTTCGCCCTGCCGCAATCGCCACAGTTGTTCAAACAACTGTTGATGGTGGCCGGCTTTGACCGTTACTACCAGATCGCCAAGTGTTTCCGCGACGAAGACCTGCGCGCCGATCGTCAGCCTGAATTCACCCAGATCGACATTGAAACCAGCTTCCTTAATGAAGAAGAGATCATCGGTCTGACCGAAAAGATGATTCGTCAGCTGTTCAAGGAAGTTCTGGACCTGGAGTTCGGCGATTTCCCGCACATGACCTTCGAAGAGGCCATGCGTCGTTATGGCTCGGACAAGCCGGACCTGCGCAACCCGCTTGAACTGGTCGACGTAGCCGATCAGCTCAATGCCGTGGAATTCAAGGTGTTCAGCGGTCCGGCCAACGACCCCAAGGGCCGTGTTGCCGCGCTACGTGTCCCGGGTGCCGCGAGCATGCCGCGCAGCCAGATCGACGACTACACCAAGTTTGTCAGCATCTACGGTGCCAAAGGCCTGGCCTACATCAAGGTCAACGAGCGCGCCAAGGGCGCCGAGGGCCTGCAGTCGCCGATCGTCAAGTTCATCCCTGAGGAAAACCTCAAGGTGATCCTGGACCGCGTTGGGGCTGTTGATGGCGACATCGTGTTCTTCGGTGCCGACAAGTTCAAAGTCGTCAGCGAGGCCCTGGGCGCGCTGCGCATCAAGATCGGTAACGACCTGAAACTGCACACCTGCGAGTGGGCACCGATGTGGGTCGTGGACTTCCCGATGTTCGAAGAGAACGACGACGGTAGCTTCACGGCGCTGCACCACCCGTTCACTGCACCCAAATGCACGCCGCAAGAGCTGGAAGCCAACCCGGCCACCGCTCTGTCCCGTGCCTACGACATGGTGCTCAACGGCACCGAGCTGGGTGGCGGTTCGATCCGTATCCATCGCAAGGAAATGCAACAGGCGGTCTTCCGCTTGCTGGGCATCGCCGAAGACGAGCAGCAGGAGAAGTTCGGCTTCCTGCTCGACGCCCTGAAGTATGGCGCGCCACCCCATGGCGGCCTGGCGTTCGGTCTGGATCGTCTGGTCATGCTGATGACCGGTGCTCAGTCCATTCGCGAAGTCATCGCCTTCCCGAAAACCCAGAGTGCTGCGGACGTCATGACCCAGGCGCCCGGCGTAGTCGACGCCAAGGCGTTGCGCGAATTGCACATCCGTTTGCGCGAACAGCCCAAGGCTGAGTAATGCCGAGCGGGGCGTATCGCGTCTCTCTTGACGTCGATGCGCCCCGTTTGCGTTTTGGCCGAGCAGACGTGTGTCGCGTGTTCAGCGACGCACATGAACGTGTTCAAACAGAATCTGGAGCAAGAGATGGCAGGTCATTCTAAGTGGGCGAACATCAAGCACCGCAAAGAGCGTCAGGATGCCAAGAAAGGCAAGATTTTCACCAAGTGGATTCGTGAATTGACCGTCGCCGCCCGTCAGGGCGGTGCAGATCCGGGTTCCAACCCTCGCTTGCGTCTGGCGCTGGACAAGGCGCTGGGTGCGAACATGACCCGCGACACCATCGACCGGGCAGTGGCGCGTGGCGCCGGTGCTGCGGACGGTGATGACGTCGAAGAGCTGGGTTACGAAGGATACGGTCCGGGTGGCGTGGCTATCATGGTCGAAACCATGACGGATAATCGCAATCGCACAGCGGCAGCGGTTCGTCACGCATTCACCAAATGTGGCGGGAACCTGGGGACGGACGGTTCGGTTGCCTACCTGTTCGACCGCAAGGGCCAGATTTCCTTTGCGGCAGGCGTTGATGAAGACGCACTGATCGAAGCCGCGATGGAAGCCGATGCCGACGACGTCGTGACCAATGAAGACGGCTCCATCGACGTTTTCACGTCCTTTGCCGGTTTTTATGCGGTTCGCAATGCGCTTGAGGCCGCGGGTTTCAAGGCGGCGGACGCGGAAATCGTCATGTTGCCGACGACCAGCGCGGTTCTGGATCTGGAAACGGCGGAAAAGGTCCTCAAGCTGATCGACATGCTCGAAGACCTGGATGATGTGCAGAACGTTTATTCCAATGCGGAAATCCCTGACGACGTCATGGAACAGCTTGGCTGAAAGCCTGTTGTCAGCGCGACATTGAGGCCGGAGATACGAAGCGTGCTTATCACATCGCTATCGGCCTCCGGCTTCTGCCTTTATGCTGCGCTCTCTGGTATGTGTCACTTCTCTAGCTGCAGGCGTTATGACTCTTATTCTTGGTATCGACCCCGGTTCGCGAATTACCGGCTATGGCGTGGTGCGTGACACCGGGCGTGGTTGTGTCTACGTGGCCTCGGGTTGCATCAGAACCGGCAGTGGCGAGCTGCACGAGCGCCTGCAGATTGTGTATCGCGGTGTGCGTGAGGTGATTCAAACCTACGGGCCGGTGACCATGGGGATCGAAAAGGTGTTCATGGCCCGCAACGCCGACTCGGCGCTCAAGCTGGGGCAGGCCCGGGGTGCGGCCATCGTCGCCGGGGCTGAAGAAAGCCTGGAAATTGCCGAGTACACCGCCACTCAAGTCAAACAGGCGGTAGCGGGGACCGGCGGGGCGAATAAAGAGCAGGTCATGATGATGGTCATGCATCTGCTCAAGCTGACACAAAAGCCGCAGATCGATGCGTCCGACGCCTTGGCGATTGCTTTATGCCATGCACACACCCGCTCCAGTCTGATCCCGCACGGGCTGTCCACCGCGCGAAGTCGTGGTGGTCGGCTGCGGTTATAGCCTGATGGACTTATCCATTGATTATTTTTTACTTGCAGGTCCTGTCACTCCTGTAATGATTGCGACCATTGATTTGCCGCTGGCCTTGCAAAGAGCCGGCGAAACGAAAGGATCCGATACGTGATTGGACGCTTACGCGGCTTTCTGGCCGAGAAACAGCCGCCGCATCTGGTGCTGGATGTCAATGGCGTGGGCTATGAGCTGGAAGTCCCCATGACGACGCTTTATCGGCTGCCACACGTCGGTGAACCCGTGACGCTGCACACCCATCTGGTGGTCCGCGAAGACGCTCATCTGCTCTACGGTTTTTACGAAAAACGCGAGCGCGAGTTGTTTCGCGAGTTGATCCGGCTCAACGGCGTAGGCCCGAAGCTGGCGCTGGCCTTGATGTCCGGGCTGGAAGTCGACGAGCTGGTGCGATGCGTTCAGGCCCAGGACACGTCGGCCTTGACCCGGATCCCGGGCGTGGGCAAGAAAACCGCCGAGCGTCTGTTGGTCGAGCTCAAGGATCGCTTCAAGGCCTGGGAAACATTACCTGGCACTTTTACCCTGGTTTCCAATGGCCCGAACGCCCCGGAACCAGTAGCGTCAGCAGAATCCGACGCGGTCAGTGCGCTGATTTCCCTGGGTTACAAACCTCAGGAGGCGAGCAAGGCCGTCTCCGCGATCAAGGAAAAAGACTTGAGCAGTGCTGATTTGATTCGACGTGCCCTGAAGGGAATGGCTTAAGTGATTGATGCTGACCGCCTGATAACCGCCACCGGCGGCCGTGATCGTGACGAGCAACTGGATCGTGCGATCCGGCCCCTGAGCCTTGCCGACTACATTGGCCAGCCCACCGTGCGTGAGCAGATGGAGTTGTTCATCCAGGCGGCTCGCGGTCGTAACGAGGCGCTGGATCACACGTTGATCTTCGGTCCGCCTGGCCTGGGCAAGACGACGCTGGCCAATATCATTGCCCAGGAAATGTCGGTCTCCATCAAGAGCACTTCAGGGCCGGTCCTGGAACGCCCCGGTGATCTGGCGGCGATCCTGACCAATCTGGAACCCAATGATGTGTTGTTCATTGATGAAATCCACCGTCTGTCGCCTATTGTCGAGGAAGTGCTGTACCCGGCGATGGAAGACTTTCAGCTGGATATCATGATTGGCGAGGGGCCGGCTGCCCGCTCGATCAAGCTTGATCTGCCCCCGTTCACGCTGGTGGGGGCGACGACCCGGGCTGGTATGTTGACCAATCCGCTGCGTGACCGCTTCGGTATCGTTCAGCGTCTTGAGTTTTACAGCATTCCCGACCTGACCACGATCGTGACCCGTTCGGCAGGTATTCTCGGCCTGCCCATCGAACCGGAAGGCGCTTTCGAAATCGCCCGGCGCGCGCGAGGCACGCCGCGTATTGCCAACCGTCTGTTACGTCGGGTCCGTGATTTCGCTGAAGTGCGCGGCACGGGGCATATCACCAAATCCATCGCTGATCTGGCGTTGAACCTGCTGGATGTCGATGAACACGGTTTTGATCACCAGGATCGGCGTCTGTTGTTGACCATGATCGAGAAGTTCGATGGCGGCCCGGTGGGTGTCGACAGCCTTGCAGCAGCAATCAGTGAAGAGCGTCACACCATTGAAGACGTACTCGAACCCTATTTGATCCAGCAAGGCTATATCATGCGCACACCTCGCGGGCGTGTGGTGACCCGGCATGCCTACCTGCACTTCGGGCTGAATCTGCCTTCGCGCATGGGTGAAATGCCGCTTGCAGAGGATTTTGTCGACAGCAATGACAATTAAAAAAGCCGCGGACCACCGATTTATTCGGGGTTTGCGTGGTCAGACTGGCAGTTGCGCCAATCTGACAGGTAATAACCTGTAAAACCTTGAAAAACAGTTGCCTGGCGGATTGGCAATCCGAGGAGTAAGCACTAGAGTATGCGCGCGCAAAACGGGGTTCAGTCGTTTGCACATCGTTGTCGGGTTTATTACGAAGACACCGATGCAGGCGGCATCGTCTATTACGTCAATTATCTGAAATTCATGGAGCGGGCTCGTACCGAGCGGCTGCGGGAGTTGGGATTTGCCCAGTCCGCGCTGGCGGGGGAGAACCTGTTGTTCGTCGTGCATTCCTGCGAGGCTCGTTATCACAAGCCGGCGCGATTGGACGACGAGCTGCTGGTCAGCGTCGAAGTAATCGAATTGAACCGTGCCAGCCTGCGCTTCAAGCAACAGGTCAGGCTGGCTGCGGATGCAACGCTGCTCTGTGAAGGGCAGTTTTTGGTGGCGTGTGTACGCGCCGATAGTTTGAAACCCCGGGCCATTCCCGAAGCTTTGCGTGCGGCCTTTGCCGACCAAAGCGGCGCGGGTACACATTCAGAGCAGGAGATAAAGCGTGGAAGCTAACGTCGTCGACCATTCCTCCATGTGGAGTTTGGTCAGTAATGCCAGCGTCGTGGTTCAGCTCGTAATGCTGATCCTGGTGGCTGCTTCGGTCACATCGTGGGTCATGATTTTTCAGCGCAGCAACATGCTGCGCGCGGGTCGGCGTGCGCTGGAGAGCTTCGAGGAGCGTTTCTGGTCCGGCATCGACTTGTCCAAGCTGTACCGTCAGGCGGGCAGCAATCCAGACCCTGATTCCGGTGTGGAGCAGATTTTCCGCGCAGGCTTCAAGGAATTCTCCCGTCTGCGCCAACAGGCCGGTGTCGATCCCGATGCGGTCATGGAAGGCGTGGCGCGTGCCATGCGCGTGGCTATTTCCCGGGAAGAAGAAAAGCTTGAGACAGGCTTGCCGTTCCTCGCCACCGTCGGTTCCACCAGCCCCTACATCGGCCTGTTCGGCACGGTCTGGGGGATCATGAACTCCTTCCGTGGCCTGGCTACCGCGCAACAGGCGACACTCGCCACCGTTGCACCGGGCATTGCCGAAGCCTTGATCGCGACAGCCATTGGCCTGTTCGCGGCGATTCCTGCAGTAATCGCTTATAACCGTTTCGCCGCTCGCAGCGAGACCTTGATCAGCCGTTACTACACCTTCGCCGACGAATTTCAGGCCATCCTGCACCGTAAAGTGCACACCAGCGAAGAGTGAGCAGGTAATTCCCAATGGCTTTAATCGCTCGAGATCGTCGCAGAAAACGCAAGCCGGTCGCCGAAATGAACGTGGTGCCATACATCGACGTGATGTTGGTGCTGCTGGTCATTTTCATGGTCACCGCACCCATGATCAACCAAGGCGTAAAAGTCGATCTACCCAAAGTCTCCAGCGAGGCTTTGCCGCAAGACAACAACAACCAGGTCCTGACCATTTCGATCAAGGCTGACAAGACCTATTACTGGAACCTTGGCAGCGAAGTCGATACTGACAAGCAAATGGACAAGGCAATGACCCTTGATCAGCTGACATCGGCGGTGACCAAGATCGTCGCCTCCGGTCGTGAAGCGGGCAAGCAGACGCAAGTATTCATCCGTGGTGACAAAACCGTTGATTACGGTTCGGTGATGGGCACGATGGGCGGCTTGCAGAAAGCAGGGGTCGGGAATGTTGGTTTGATTACTGAGGCACCCTGATGCAGCCAATTCGAGAGCCTTCCGCCTCGGAAAGCTACTTCTGGCCTGGCATCTGGGCCGTTGCCCTGCACATCCTGATTTTTGGCTTGCTCTTTGTCAGCTTCGCCATGACTCCGGAACTGCCGGAGGCCAAACCAATCGTGCAGGCCACGCTTTATCAGCTCAAGTCCAAGAGCCAGGCGACGACCCAGACCAACCAGAAAATTGCCGGCGAGGCAAAGAAGACTGCTGCGCGCCAGACCGAGGCCGAGCAGCTTGAGCAGAAATTGATCGAGCAGAAAAAGCAGGAAGCTGTAAAAGCTGCGGAACAAAAGAAAGAAGAGGCGGCTCAAATGGCCGAGCAAGAAAAGGCTGAAGAGGCGGCAGAGAAAGCCGAGCAGAAAGCAGAGGAAGCAAAAAAGGCCGATGAAGCCAAGAAAGCTGACGATGCGAAGAAAGCTGACGAAGCCAAGAAAGTGAACGACGCTAAAAAGGCTGAAGAGAAACAATTGGCCGATATCGCCAAAAAGAAAGCCGAAGAAGACGCCAAGAAAAAGGCTGAAGAAGACGCCAAGAAAGCCGCCGCAGAGGAAGCCAAGAAACAGGCTGCCGACGATGCGAAGAAGAAAGCGGCAGAAGACGCGAAGAAAAAAGCTGCAGAGGACGCCAAGAAAAAAGCGGCCGAAGACGCCAAGAAGAAAGCCACAGCCGACTCGGCCAAGAAGGCGCAGGAAGCTGCGCGCAAATCGGCCGAAGCGAAAAAGGCCCAGGCCTTGGCTGACCTGCTCTCCGACAAGCCAGAGCGGCAACAGGCGCTGGCGGACGAGTTGGGCGATGAAACGGCAGGCAGTTTCGATGATTTGATTCGTGTACGGGCTTCAGAAGGTTGGAGTCGACCACCGTCAGCGCGCAACAATATGTCGGTAGTACTGCAAATCGGCATGTTGCCGGACGGTACGATATCGTCTGTGACGGTGGCCAAATCCAGCGGTGATGGTCCGTTTGACAGTTCCGCAGTAGCAGCAGTCAAGAATATTGGGCGTTTGACAGAAATGCAGGGTTTGAAACCGGCTGAATTCGCTCCCTATCGTTCATTCAAGATGACATTCACACCAGGAGATCTAGCCTTGTGATCAAGCTTTTTCGAGGATTACTCGTAGTCGTTCTCTGTTGTGCAGCCGCAGTGGTCGCCGCAGATGAGAAGAACATTCTGGTCACGAGCGGCAGTGACCGTGCCACTCCTATCGCTGTCGTGCCTTTTGGCTGGCAGGGCGGCTCTGTTTTGCCGGAAGACATGGCGGAAATCATCGGTAACGACCTGCGTAACTCGGGTTATTACGCACCGATTCCCAAACAGAACATGATCAGCCTGCCTACCCAGGCCAGCGAAGTCATCTTCCGTGACTGGAAAGCGCTCAATGCGCAATACGTGATGGTGGGCAATATTGTCCCTGCCGGCGGTCGCCTGCAGATCCAGTACGCATTGTTCAACGTGGCGACCGAGCAGCAAGTGCTGACCGGCAATGTTTCAGGGACCAACGATCAACTGCGCGACATGGCGCACTACATTGCTGACCAGTCCTTCGAAAAACTGACCGGCATCAAGGGCGCGTTCTCCACTCGCATCCTTTACGTGACGGCCGAACGCTTCTCGGCGAACAACACTCGCTTCACTTTGCAGCGTTCGGATTACGACGGTGCTCGTGCAGTGACGTTGTTGCAGTCCCGGGAGCCGATCCTGTCGCCGCGGTTTGCACCCGATGGCAAGCGCATCGCTTATGTCTCGTTCGAACAAAAACGTCCGCGTATCTTCATTCAGCACATTGATACCGGTCGTCGCGAGCAGATCACCAACTTCGAAGGCCTCAATGGCGCGCCTGCATGGTCGCCCGACGGCAGCAAGCTGGCGTTCGTGCTGTCCAAGGACGGCAACCCGGAAATCTACGTCATGAACTTGGCCTCGCGCTCGTTGAGCCGCGTGACCAATGACTCTTCTATCGACACCGAGCCGTTCTTCGGCAAGGATGGATCGACGATTTACTTCACGTCAGACCGTGGCGGCAAGCCACAGATCTATAAAACCAACATCAGTGGTGGCGGTGCCGAGCGAGTGACCTTTATTGGTAACTACAACGCTAACCCGAAATTGTCAGCCGATGAAAAGACGCTGGTAATGATTCACCGGCAGGACGGCTTCACCAACTTCAAGGTTGCAGCTCAGGATTTGGCACGTGGAAGTGTAAAAATCCTCACAGATAGCAACCTTGATGAGTCGCCTACTGTCGCGCCCAACGGCACCATGGTAATCTACGCCACCCGCCAGCAGGGCCGGGGAGTCTTGATGCTCGTGTCCATTAACGGACGCGTAAGGCTCCCGCTTCCTACCGCACAAGGCGAAGTCAGAGAACCTTCCTGGTCCCCTTACCTGAACTGACGCGGCGCTACATGTTTTGCTTAACACACTGGGGTTCATTAGGAGTTTCAAGATGGAAATGCTGAAGTTTGGTAAGTTTGCTGCGCTGGCTCTGGCCATGGCTGTAGCTGTAGGTTGCTCGTCCAAAGGCGGCGACAACGCCGGTGAAGGCGCTGCTGTTGATCCAAACGCTGGTTACGGCGCTAACACGGGTGCTGTTGATGGCAGCCTGAGCGAAGAAGCTGCTCTGCGCGCAATCACCACCTTCTACTTCGAATACGACAGTTCGGACCTGAAGCCAGAAGCCATGCGCGCTCTGGATGTTCACGCTAAAGACCTGAAAGCCAACGGCGCTCGCGTCGTTCTGGAAGGCAACACCGACGAACGTGGTACTCGTGAGTACAACATGGCACTGGGCGAGCGTCGTGCGAAAGCCGTTCAGCGCTACCTGGTACTGCAAGGTGTTTCCCCAGCTCAGCTGGAACTGGTTTCCTACGGCGAAGAGCGTCCAGTTGCTACCGGCAACGACGAGCAGTCCTGGGCTCAAAACCGTCGCGTCGAACTGCGTAAGTAATTTGACATGCGAACGTGCCGACGTGCTCTAACCGTTTTGGCCCTCACCCTCCCGCTTGTTGCGTGGGGTGCGGTTCCTGTGGTCGATAACAATTCTGGCTCTGGCAGCAGCAGTTATCCGCCAGCGGGTTATGGCACGTCCGGCGCCTATGCCGGGGGAGGGGTTACGGCTCCTCCCTCGGCACAAGGTCAGCTGTTCATGCAGTTGCAACAGATGCAGGACGAAATCGCGCGTTTGCGCGGCATGGTCGAGGTCCAGCAAAACGATATCCAGCGCATGAAGCAGGAAGCGCTCGAGCGGTATCAGGATCTGGATTCACGCATAGCAGCAGGCGGCGCAGCCGCAGCGGCTACCAATAATTCTCAACCCGGTGGTGGCGATATCAACGCCAGCGGGTCTCCTGTCGCACCGGCTGCTCAAGCGCCGGCCGCAGGTACTGAACCTCCTGATCCGGCCAAGGAAAAGCTTTATTACGAAGCGGCCTTTGACCTGATCAAAGCCAAGGATTTCGATAAGGCCAGCCAGGCTTTCACCGCTTTCCTTCGCAAATATCCGAACAGTTTGTATGCGGGCAATGCCCAATACTGGCTGGGTGAAGTGAATCTGGCCAAAGGCGACCTGCAAGGTGCAGGTCAGGCGTTTGCCAAGGTCAGCCAGCTTTATCCCAAGCACGCCAAAGTGCCTGATTCGTTGTACAAGCTGGCTGATGTCGAGCGCCGTCTCGGTCATACCGACAAGGTAAAAGGCATTTTGCAGCAGGTTGTCACCCAATATCCGGGTACATCGGCTGCGCAACTGGCGCAACGAGATCTGCAGCGTCTCTGACGTTCTGACCGCAAGTTCAAGAAAGCCGCGCTTGTCGCGGCTTTTTTCGTTAGAATCCGGCACCCGAAATTCCGGTAATTATTACGCTTCTCTGAATTCTGCGGTTGCAGGGTTCCTTGAAGTGCCTGACGGAGGCGGACGGCCTGTTTAGCTGTTACGCCCGTGGCCCCTATGCAAGACACATTACGTATCACCGAAATCTTTTACTCGTTGCAGGGTGAAACACGTACAGCCGGCCTGCCCACTGTGTTTGTGCGCCTTACCGGCTGCCCGTTGCGCTGTCAGTATTGCGACAGCGCCTATGCGTTCAGCGGCGGCACGATCCATACGCTGGACGCCATCGTCGAGCAGGTCGCCAGCTATCGTCCTCGCTACGTGTGTGTGACAGGCGGCGAGCCCCTGGCGCAGCCCAACGCCATTCCATTGCTCACCCGCCTCTGTGATGCCGGTTACGAGGTCTCGCTGGAAACCAGCGGTGCCCTTGATATCTCGCCGGTAGACACACGTGTCAGTCGCATCCTCGATCTCAAGACGCCTGGTTCGCTGGAGGTCGCACGCAATCGTTATGAAAATATCGACCTGCTGACGCCCAACGATCAGGTCAAGTTCGTGCTGTGCTCCCGCGAAGACTACGACTGGGCGGTTTCCAAGCTGATCCAGTATGGTCTGGAGCGTCGGGCGGGCGAGGTGTTGTTCTCGCCAAGCCATCATCAGTTGAACGCCCGGGATCTGGCGGACTGGATCGTGGCGGACAATCTGCCCGTACGCCTGCAAATGCAGCTGCATAAATTTCTCTGGAACGATGAGCCGGGGCGCTGAGATGAGTGAATCAACCATGACTGAAAAACGCGCGGTAATCCTGTTGTCCGGCGGTCTGGATTCCGCCACCGTTGTCGCCATGGCCCGCGAGCAGGGCTATGCCTGTTACACCATGAGCTTTGACTACGGCCAGCGCCACCGTTCGGAGCTGAATGCGGCTGCACGGGTTGCCAGGGATCTGGGGGCGGTTGAGCACAAGGTAATCGGCCTGAACCTTGACGGTATGGGCGGCTCGGCGCTGACCGACAGCTCGATCGCTGTCCCTGAAACGCCCGGCGAAGGGATTCCTGTGACGTACGTTCCGGCGCGCAACACGGTCTTTCTGTCCCTCGCCCTTGGCTGGGCCGAAGTGCTCGGCGCTCGGGATATTTTCATCGGCGTCAATGCAGTGGATTACTCGGGTTACCCGGATTGTCGGCCGGAATTCATCGAGGCTTTCCAGCGTATGGCCAATCTGGCAACCAAGGCTGGCGTGGAAGGTAATGGCTTCGCGATCCAGGCCCCCTTGCAGAACCTGAGCAAGGCTGAAATCGTTCAGGCCGGTGTGCGTCTGGGGGTTGATTACGGCCTGACGGTTTCCTGCTATCAAGCGGACGATCAGGGTCGCGCATGCGGCAAATGTGACAGCTGCCGTCTGCGTGCAGAAGGCTTTGCAAGCGCCGGAATTCAGGACCCAACACGTTATTTTTAAAATAATTGAAGTTAGGTGTTGAATTACTCATAGAAATCAGTAATATACGCGCCACGCAACAGAGGGTCGTTAGCTCAGTTGGTAGAGCAGTTGGCTTTTAACCAATTGGTCGTAGGTTCGAATCCCACACGACCCACCATTTCAAAAATCTGGAAGGCCCATGAAAATGAGGATTTCCGGATTTTTTTTTGCCAAATTTATGGATACAAAGCGCTTAGGCCACGGCCGTGAGCTTGCTAATCGGGTTTGGGCCCAATATCCATAGAGTAAGGTGATCTGTCATTCGATGCTGAAGTCAGCGTTTCCGTTGGGTAAGATCTGCACCCAGACCGGTGGAGTCGTCGATATCTGCGACCTGCACACGCGCAACTGGGCGTTGCGTAATCAGAAGTGTGGGGCGTGGGTACCAGGCTAGTGATGCGGCTTAAGCTCGCGAGTGAAAGCGGCAATCACACTATTGATCAGTTGCGTATGGATTTCGCTCCGTGTGCGGCCTCCGCCATCCATGCAAATTGGATCACCAATCTTTTCAGATTCAGCGATCTCTGATGCGCCCGGCTTACACACGGCAAACATACTGTAATGGCTCGCGTCTTCAATCGTAAAATACGTAGCGTTTGGGATGACTTTCGCAATTTCGGAAGCGTTCGCAGTCAGAGGGATTTTCGTCGGCTGACCCATATTCACCAACTCAATGGGTGCCGAAATCTGGGAAAACGTATCAAAATCGAAGACATCGACAGGCACAGGATCAATTGCCATGGCAAAGCGGATACGCTCATCTTTGTTGTCACGGCCAGCGGGTCTCAAGTCCAAAGCGTGAAGATCAACGCCGCTTTGCCTCACCCATTCACAAAAAGAAGGATTTAGTTTGTCCGTATCGCAATAGCCCGCCAAGCGTTTTGGGTCTATTCGAGCTCCGGCAATCGCCAGCGCGGTGCCGCCGCCCATGGAAAGCCCCAGGGCTCCTATCGCTTCGTTATCCAGGTATCCTTTGAAAAAGGTGTCTTTTCTCATGGCATTTAAGGTGTCGGTGATATCCCTGGGTCTCAACCAAAGCTTTATTGTCTCCGCTGCAGATCGGTTTGCCCCTGTATTTCCGGGATGAGTGGGTGCCGCGACAACGAATCCCTGTTTCGCCAGTGGCACCGCAATCCAGCTTAACGCCTGCGCGTTTCCCGCGAGCCCAGCGCCGTGAGAGAGCAGAATAAGGGGGAATTTTCCCTCTGATATTGTGGCATCGCGCATGGCATGAGTTCCTTCAAAAAACACACTTTCACCCAGCATGACCAACTTGCCTCCCGAGTGCGCCGGATACCAAACTGTTACGTCGAGATGGGTACCACGCTCTTTGGAGAAAGCCGCGATCTGACGCACGCCGACACTCTCGCTGGCACTCGCGGCCGGCTGCACTGTAAACGTTGAAAGAGCGACGATTCGAAGGATGATCCAGAGTTTCGAAAGCTTCATTTTTTCCCTCTAGAGCTTGGCGTCGATGCTGTTTCTAGACGCCAATCTGACGCTCTCGCGGCTGGCCCGACGCTAAATGTCTGGAGTAGAGCATATCGTGCAGACCTTTCCAGTGCAGACACGATCAAACTCCCGTTACGCTGTGTAGTGGCTAAGTCCATTCCCGTTGGCGCGAGCGGGCGGTGTTCCGATTTGCCCGCGAATCAGGCACTTTGGTGGGGCAGACATACCGCGTTATCGTTCTTCGCGGGCAAGCCTCGCTCCAACGAGATAGAGCGAGGTTTGAACCGGTCCGGCGGAGAAAACGAGCAGGCAGCAAAAAGCCCCGTCAGACGCTGCCTGACGGGGCTTTTGTTTTACAGCGCCCTGTCGGCCGCTGGGTTGCTTGCTTTCAGTGCTGCGGGCTTGTCAGACGCTGCAGCAGACGCTCCGGCCTGGCTATTTACGGCGGCTCCATTCCCGCTCGCTTCAACGAGATAGAGCGAGGTTTGAACCGGTCCGGCGGAGAAAACGAGCAGGCAGCAAAAAGCCCCGTCAGACGCTGCCTGACGGGGCTTTTGTCTTACAGCGCCATGTCGGCCGCTGGGTTGCTTGCTTTCGGTGCTGCTGGCTTGCCAGGCGCTGCAACAGGTGCCGCGGCCTGGCTGTTAACAGGCGGAGGCGGTGTCAGTTGCAGGACTTCGGCGGTGTAGGCCCATTCCTTGGCGACGGCTTCCGGGTTGGCGTTCAGCTTGGTGCCGTAGCTTGGAACGATCTGGTGCAGTTTTTCCTGCCAGGCCGGTGTTGCCACTTTGTCCTTGAAGACCTTCTCAAGCACGCTCAGCATGATAGGCGCTGCAGTGGAGGCGCCAGGAGAAGCGCCCAGCAGGCCGGCAATGCTGCCGTCCTTGGATGCAACAATCTCGGTGCCCAGCTTCAGTACGCCGCCTTTCTCTTCATCACGCTTGATGATTTGAACGCGCTGACCGGCTTGCCACAGACGCCAGTCTTCTTTCTTGGCGTGAGGGAAGTATTCTTTCAGGGCGTTGTAGCGGTCGTCGTCCGACAGCATCAACTGACCGGCCAGGTATTCAACCAGCGGATACTGATCGATCCCGACTCGGGTCATTGGCCAGATGTTGTGCAGCGTGGTGCTGGTGAGCAGGTCCAGGTACGAGCCTTCTTTCAGGAACTTCGTGGAGAAGGTCGCGAATGGGCCAAACAGGATGACGCGCTTGCCATCCAGCACGCGGGTGTCCAGGTGTGGAACCGACATGGGCGGTGCGCCGGTGGATGCAATGCCGTAGGCCTTGGCCATATGCTGCAGGGCGATGTCCTGGTTCTCGGTGACCAGGAACGAACCGCCAACCGGGAAGGCGGCGTAATCCTTGGCTTCCGGGATGCCCGATTTCTGCAGCAGATGCAGGGCACCGCCGCCAGCGCCGATGAATACGAACTTGGCATCCGTCGAGGTTTCGGTACCGTCTTTCAGGTTTTTGTACTCGACGCGCCACGAACCGTCTTCGTTGCGGGTGATGTCCTGCACTTCGCTGGACAGCTTCAAGTCAAAGTTTGGCTGGGCCTTGAGGTGGCCGACGAACTGACGGGTGATCTCGCCAAAGTTGACGTCGGTACCCAGGGGGCTCCAGGTGACCGCCAGCTTCTGCGTCGGGTCACGCCCTTCCATCATCAGCGGAACCCACTTCTTGATCTGTTCGTGATCTTCGGAGTACTGCATGCCGCTGAACAGAGGGCTCGCCTGCAAGGCGTCGTAACGCTTCTTCAGGAACTTGATGTTGTTATCGCCCCACACAAAGCTCATGTGCGGCGTGGAGTTGATGAACGATCGCGGGTTCTTCAGAACATCGTTCTTGACCTGCCAGGACCAGAACTGACGCGAAACCTGAAAGGCTTCGTTGATTTCGATGGCCTTGGTGATGTCGACCTTGCCGTTCTTGTCTTCTGGCGTGTAGTTCAACTCCGCCAGCGCGGAGTGGCCGGTACCGGCGTTGTTCCAGCCGTTGGAGCTTTCCTCGGCGACGCCGTCAAGGCGTTCGATCATCTCCATCGACCAGCTCGGCTCCAGCTCATTGAGCCATACCGCGAGGGTTGAACTCATGATGCCGCCGCCGATCAATACAACATCGACTTTTTTTGTTTCGGCTGCATGGGTGGGCATGATGCCCATCGATAGGGCCAGGCCCAGCAGGGCCGTGTTCACTTTTTTTAACATGCTGTAATCCATATGGTAGGACGCCATGCGCCTGCCGTACTCGATCAGGGTTTTTCCGGCTCACGGCAAGTCGGAATTCCCCCTCACCAGAATCGGAAGGTGATGGGCACACAAGGCTATATAAAGTTTAGCCTCACTTTTATGTCCCGCCTGTGCTGACTTTTTATTAGTCATTGGCTTCAGCTACTTGGGGCGACACTGATTTCTGGTAACTTTTTGACGGGCAGGCTGGCTGATGCCGGGCTGCCTGCAAACCTGTTCTTGCCGAGTCCGGCAAGCGTCCGCGCTGCGACGTTGTGCCCCATGTTGTCGGGTCGACGTTGGGGCATAATTCGCTGATTTTCTGTGGCCTTGGTTTGGTGGGCGGCATGATATCGGATAGAAGCGCCATTGTCGTAGCATCGAAACAAAATTGCCTGAGCGTTATGCCTTTGAAAGTCAGCAAAAGTGGCGTTGTGCCGTTAGCTTCCGTCGTTCGTGCTATGGAAACCATTGGTAAATCCACAGGGGGCTAGCTAGAATCCGCGCGCCTTCAGCGGCCTGATTGATGAATTGTGCTTCTTCGACCAGAGACCGAACCTACGACCCAGGGTCGACATACCTATAAAGCTGGAAGGCCCGTGAGAAACGAGGATTTCCGGCTTTTTTTGTATCGGCCGTTCGGGTGTAAACTTGACTTTCGCGCGATAGAGCGCCTTCAGGTCCATCGAACATGACGCAGATTTCCGAACGCCTTCTGGTTCAGGCCCATCTCGACGCCAAGCAGCCCAAAGAGCTGAGTCTTGAAGAGCAGGCTCAATACCGCGCCGCGATTGCTGCCGAGCTCAAGGCGCAGGACGCGGTGCTGGTCGCTCATTACTATTGTGATCCGGTGATCCAGGCCCTGGCCGAGGAAACCGGCGGCTGCGTGTCTGATTCTCTGGAAATGGCCCGGTTCAGCAACAGTCATCCCGCCCAAACAGTACTGGTTGCGGGCGTTCGTTTCATGGGCGAAACGGCCAAGATCCTGAACCCTGAAAAGCGCGTCTTGATGCCCACGCTAGAGGCGACCTGCTCGCTGGATCTGGGCTGCCCGGTGGATGAGTTTTCTGCATTTTGCGATCAACACCCTGAGCGCACGGTCGTGGTCTATGCCAATACTTCGGCGGCAGTCAAAGCCCGTGCCGACTGGGTGGTGACCTCCAGTTGCGCCCTGGAAATCGTCGAAAGCCTGATGGACAACGGCGAAAAAATCCTCTGGGCACCGGACAAGCACCTGGGGCGCTATATTCAGCGCGAAACCGGAGCGGACATGTTGCTTTGGGATGGTGCCTGCATCGTTCACGAGGAGTTCAAGTCCAAGCAACTTGAGGACATGAAGGCGCTGTATCCGGAGGCGGCGATCCTGGTCCATCCGGAATCTCCCGAATCGGTCATTGATCTGGCCGACGCCGTGGGCTCCACCAGCCAATTGATCGCCGCTGCGCAATCCTTGCCGAACAAAGTGTTCATCGTGGCTACCGACCGGGGCATTTTCTACAAGATGCAGCAGCTTTGCCCGGACAAGGTTTTCATCGAAGCCCCTACCGCCGGCAACGGCGCGGCCTGCCGCAGTTGCGCGCACTGTCCATGGATGGCGATGAATACCCTTGAGCGCACGTTGCAGTGTCTGCGCGAGGGCAGTAACGAGATATTCGTCGACCCGGCCTTGATCCCCCATGCCGTCCGCCCATTGCAACGGATGCTGGACTTTACCCGTGCTGCGCGTATGAAACTGGCGGGGAATGCTTGATAGTCCTGCGGCAAATAAGTCTGTTGGAGCGAGGCTTGCCCGCGAAGGCGTCAATCCGGACAATATGTTGTCTGGAGGACTGATTCGCGGGCAAGTCGCAAGCGCCGCCCGCGCGCCAGCGGGCCGACTTTAATTCATCAAATCCTTGACCATCCGCTCTTGTTCCATCAGCTCCTTTTGCCGGGCATCAATGCGTGAAGCCAGCTGGAAGTTGTTGTTGGAGCGGCGCTTGGCGAAGTCCAGTTGCTGGATGGCCTGGCGGAAGTCGCCCACCAGCGCGAAGTATTCCGCGCGGGCCTGATGCAGGCCGACGGTATTGCCGTTCAGACCACGGGTTTCGGCCACCAGATACCAGATGTCCGGATCATCGGGACGGCTTTTGAGCAAGCCGTTGAGGGACTTCTCCGCCTCGGCGTTGCGATTCTGCTTGAGCAGCACATCGACCCGGACCTGATTGAGTGGATAGTTGTCCGGGTACATTGACAGCATTCGATCAACACGTTGCTGCGCATCTGTCAGGCGGTTATTGGTGATGTCCAGATCAATCTGCGTGAGGTTGTAGGTGATGTCGCTCGGCGCCTTGTCGAGCAGAGGCTTGAGGCTTTCCCGGGCCTCATTGAGTTGTCCGGCCTTGATTTGCGCCAGGGCCAGCCCGTAACGAGCCGCATCGGATTTAGGGTTTTCAGCGAGCTGGGCGCGGAAGCGCTTGGCGGCCAGGCCGGGGGTTCCCTCGTAGATCAGCGCCACTCGCGCCCGCATCAGTTGATAACGCAGGCTGTCTTCCTTGCCGCCTGGTTTGGACTGCTCGGCGCGGTTGCGTGTGTCGGCGATCCGCGACTCGGTCACCGGGTGAGTCAGTAGAAATTCAGGTGGCTTGGCGTCGAAACGGTACTGGCGCATCAGTCGTTCGAACATGGTCGGCATGTTGCGCGGGTCATACCCGGCTTTTTCCAGATTGAGGATGCCGATGCGGTCTGCCTCCTGCTCGTTCTGGCGAGAAAAACGACGTTGCTCCTGAATGGCCGCGGCCTGGGACCCCGCGATGGTTGCAATCCCGGCGTCGCCCGCGCCAGCGGCGGCCATGACGATGCCGGCCAGCATGGCGGCCATCACCGGCACCTGCATGCGTTGCTGGGCTTCGACGCCGCGGGCAAAGTGTCGCTGTGACAAGTGAGCCAGTTCGTGGGCCATGACCGAGGCGTATTCGCCTTCGGTCTGGGCATTGAGGAACAGTCCGCCGTTGACCCCGACAATTCCGCCGGGAGCCGCAAAAGCATTGAGCTCCGGGCTGTTGATCAGAATGAACTCAAGGCGCCGGTCCTGAACCTGGCTGGTTTCAGCCAGCTTGTAGACAGAGGTTTCGACGTAGTCCTTGAGCTGTGGGTCAGACAGCTGCGCGACCTGGCTGCGAAGCAGGCCGAGCCAGGCGCGGCCTAATTCGTGTTCCTGCTCCGGGGAGACAATGGAAGAACTGGCGTCGCCAAGAGACGGCAAGTCATCGGCGTGACTCGGTACGGCGAGCAGGCAGGCCAGTGTCAGCAGGGTGGGGCGCAGAAAATTCATCCATGGAGCTCTGAGTTGAAGACCCCTTACTGTAGCTGGCTCAATGGCTTGCTGACCAGAGTGCGGTATTCTTTATGATCTGTCTGAAATATCCGGACTGCTTTTTACCACTGCATTGCAAATTGATGTGCCTGCCTGGAGAGAAACGATGTCTGACGCTGTAACGCGCCCGCAACCGTACGACGCCCAAGTCGATGCAACCGGGCTCAACTGCCCGTTGCCGCTGCTCAAAGCCAAGCTTGAACTCAATCGGCTGGCCAGCGGCGCTGTGCTTAAAGTCATTGCCACCGATGCCGGTTCTCAACGCGACTTCCGTACCTTTGCCAGGCTGGCAGGGCATACCTTGGAGCATGAGGAAGCTGAAGGCGGCGTCTATCAGTACTGGCTGCGCAAGGCATAGAGGCGGCGGCTCTCCACTCACAAAAGGATTTTTGATGTTCAAGGTGCTTCGCGATTGGGTGCAACGCTACTTCTCGGATGAAGAGGCGGTGGTGCTCGCAGTGTTGTTGTTTCTGGCGTTCACGATTGTTCTGACGCTGGGCGGCATGCTGGCGCCCGTCCTGGCCGGGTTGGTGCTGGCGTTTCTGATGCAGGGGCTGGTGAATTTTCTGGAGCGGCTACGGGTGCCCGAAGGTGGCGCGGTGGCGCTGGTGTTTACCTTGTTCATGGGGGCGCTGCTGGTGTTTTTGCTGGTGCTGGTGCCATTGCTCTGGCATCAGTTGATCACGCTGTTCAACGAGTTGCCCGGGATGCTTGCCAAGTGGCAATCGTTATTGCTGCTGTTGCCTGAGCGCTACCCGCATCTGGTGTCCGACGAGCAGGTGCTCAGCGCCATCGAGGCTGCACGGGGCGAAATCGGCAAGTTTGGCCAATGGGCATTGACGTTCTCGCTGGCGAGTCTGCCGCTGTTGGTCAACATCATGATCTATCTGGTGCTGGTCCCCATTCTGGTGTTCTTTTTCCTCAAGGACCGGGAAGTGATCAGTCGCTGGGCGCGTGGCTATCTGCCGCGTGAGCGTGCACTGATTACCCGTGTTGCAGAGGAAATGAACCGACAGATCGCCAATTACATCCGGGGCAAGGTCATAGAAATCTTCGTTTGCGGCGCGGTGACGTATATCGCCTTCGTGGCGTTGGGGCTTAACTATGCCGCTCTGCTGGCCATGCTGGTGGGGGTGTCGGTGGTGGTGCCTTACGTTGGCGCCGTGGTAGTTACCGTGCCGGTGGCCCTGATTGCCTTGTTCCAGTGGGGCTGGAGCGATCAGTTCATTTACCTGATGGTGGTCTACGCAGTGATTCAGGCCCTCGACGGCAACGTGCTCGTGCCGTTGTTGTTCTCGGAGGCGGTCAATCTGCATCCGGTGGCGATCATCTGTGCGGTGTTGCTGTTTGGCGGGCTGCTGGGCTTCTGGGGCGTGTTCTTCGCCATTCCCCTCGCTACCCTGTGCAAAGCCGTGCTGGACGCCTGGCCCCGCAATGAGCCCGCTGTGGCGCCCTTGCTGTAGCGGGGGCACCTTCGACGAGCCGGATACCGAGGGTATGTCAGGCGTTATGCAGCGCCTGCGCTTTCTCCAGCACTGCGGCCACGTGCCCCGGCACTTTCACGCCGCGCCATTCGTGACGCAACACGCCGTCCTTGTCGATGAGGAACGTGCTGCGATCAACGCCCATGTATTCCTTGCCGTACAGCTTCTTGAGCTTGATCACGTCGAACAGCTGGCAAAGGGCTTCGTCCTTGTCCGAAATCAGTTCGAACGGGAACGACTGCTTGGCTTTGAAGTTTTCATGGGTTTTAAGGCTGTCCCGGGACACGCCGAAAATGACCGTATTGGCCGCCTGGAATGGCGCGACATGATCGCGAAAATCCTGACCCTCTGTGGTGCAGCCCGGCGTGTTGTCCTTGGGGTAGAAATAAACAACGACCTGCTGACCCTTGAGGGCGGACAGGCTGACCGCTTGTCCGCTGGTTGCCTGGGCCTGAAAGTCGGCGACGGCTTGATCTACTGCTACGGCCATGGAAACTCCTTACATGGGGGCTTGTGGGCGCCACGGTTCGATCAGCGCATCGAGATTCAACGCATCGGCAAAATCGAGAAATTGATCCCTTAGCCAACTGATCTGGATGCCGGCGGGCAGCGTGACCGTGAACGTTGCGTTCAGCATGGTGCCGCCTGTCTGCGGTGCCTGATAGGTATCGCAGATCAGGTTTTCCAGCTCAACGTTGTGGTCCATGAAAAACTGGCACAGCTCGTTGATGATGTCCGGACGATAGGCCGAACTGACATACGCAACGTAAGGCAACGCCTCGGGGCGGCTTTCGAGCGTGGCGCTGCGCACGACGCTGGTGGTGAAGGCGTGCTTCTTCGACAGGCCGGGCAAACCGGTCTCCATGCGTGCCAAGGCATCCCAGCTACCGGAAATCTGCAGAACCAGCGCGCTGTATTCGCCGTGGCGGGTCAGGCGTGAGCTGACAACCGAACAACGGTTTTCATGACTGGCGCGGCACAGAACGTTGGTCAGCTCCATAGGGTTTGCGCCAAGGGCACTGATGACAAGGAATTGTTCGCGAACTGTGGGGGTGGACGACATGCAGCATTCCTAGACGATGAGCGGTCGGTACATTTTTGGCTTGCAAGACCGTCCGAAGGGTCGGAAGCGCCGGACATCAACCATGATCCTTGCGAGGTGCGTCTGCACAGTGAGGCCGTAGCCGGCTGCAAGAGCGCTGGATCAGGGGGTTCTGACGACAAAATCGACCAAATGAACGAGGCGAGCAGGTGACCAGTACCGATCAAAGAACGAAGGGTAGCGAAAACCATCGCTCAGGGGAATGCTCACAGTACGGTACTTCGCTTGTGCAAGGCTGATAGCGCCAGTACCATTACCGCTCTCTTTTTCCGGCAGGAGCGGTTGCATGATTGCGGGCAGTATGGTGGCACTGGTCACACCCATGGATGCACAGGGACGTCTTGACTGGGACAGCCTGAGCAAACTGGTGGACTTCCACCTGCAAGAGGGCACCAACGCCATTGTTGCCGTTGGCACCACAGGTGAGTCGGCCACGCTTGATGTGAATGAACACATCGAAGTGATCCGCCGCGTGGTTGCCCAGGTTGCAGGGCGTATTCCCGTCATTGCCGGCACTGGCGCCAATTCCACGCGCGAAGCGATCGAACTGACGACCAATGCCAAGAATGCTGGCGCTGATGCCTGCCTTCTGGTGACGCCTTACTACAACAAGCCGACCCAGGAAGGCCTGTACCAGCATTTCCGTCATATCGCCGAAGCCGTCGATATCCCGCAGATCCTGTATAACGTGCCGGGCCGAACCGCCTGCGACATGCTGCCCGAGACCGTTGTGCGTCTTTCCACCGTGCCCAACATCATCGGCATCAAGGAAGCCACCGGCGACCTGCAGCGCGCCAAGGACATCCTGGCCGCCGTGAGCAGCGACTTCCTGGTGTATTCCGGCGACGACGCAACGGCAGTCGAATTGATGCTGCTGGGCGGCAAAGGCAATATTTCCGTGACGGCCAACGTGGCGCCACGGGCGATGAGTGATCTGTGTGCGGCGGCGATGCGCGGCGATGCCGTCACTGCGCGTGCGATCCATGAACGGCTGATGCCGCTCAATAAAACCCTGTTTATCGAATCCAACCCTATCCCCGTGAAATGGGCCTTGCATGAAATGGGTTTGATGCCGGACGGTATCCGTCTGCCGCTCACCTGGCTCAGCCAGGCCTGTCACGAACCGCTGCGTCAGGCCATGCGCCAGTCCGGCGTTCTGGTTTAATGAGGAAGCACTACGCAATGAAGCGATTGGCCGGACTTTCCGCACTTGCCTTGATTATCTCCAGTACCAGTGGCTGCGGTTGGCTATGGGGTGAAGAGGGTTACTTCCGCGATCGCGGCAGTGACTATCTGGAAGCCACACAGACAGCTCCGATGCAACTGCCTGCGGGCGTTTCTGAAACCAAGCGTCTGGACCCGCTGCTGCCGATTCCGCGCAACGTCGCTGATGACGCACAGAAAGGCGGCGAATATATCGTTCCTCGCCCGCAGCCGCTTTCGGTGACTTCGGACGCCAGCGACTTCAGCCTGCAGAAAAGCGGTGACGCCCGCTGGGTGCTTGCCCAGCGCGCGCCTGCCGAAGTCTGGCCGTTGGCGCACCAGTATTTCGAAGACAACGGTTTCCGCATTGCCGAAGACCGTCCGCAAACGGGTGAATTCAGCACGACCTGGCAGCGCCTGGACGAGCTTTCCGCGTCCGTTGCCAAGCGTTTGAGCGCCACCGGCACGGCGGCTGATGCAGAAACCCGCGTGCGGGTTCGTATCGAGCCTGGCGTGCAGCGCAATACCAGCGAAATCTACGTGGTGAGCGTTCAACGGCCTGCTGGCAGCACGGCAAACGTCGACTTCCCTGCGCGCACCACTAACCTGGGCATGGATTCGGAACTGACCGACGACATGCTTGCCAGCCTGAGCCGCAGCGCGGAACAGGGCGGTTCGATATCCCTGGTCGCTGCGCGCGATTACGACACCCCAAGCCGGGTCGCCCTCACCGAAGACGGCAGCGGCAACCCGGTCCTGAACGTGGGTTCGGATCTGGACCGTGCATGGTCGAGCGTAGGTCGGGCCTTGAATCAGGGCGAATGGCGTGTCGAAGACATCAACCGCAGCCTGGGCTTGTACTACATCAACCTTGCGGAAAAAGCCAAGACACCTGAAAACGAGCCCGGCTTCTTCGGCCGTGTTTTCGGTAGCCAGGAAAGCAAGGAAGAGATCGATGCCCGCGCCGAGCGTTATCAGGTTCGCCTGAGCAAGGTGGGTGACAACGTCCAGGTGACGGTCGAGAAGAACATCAACACCGTCGCGCCGGCAGACATTGCCCGTCGTGTGCTGGGTGTCATTCAAGACAACCTGGGCTAAGTGCGTTTCGCGGTATTAGGCAGCGGTAGCCGTGGGAACGGCACGCTGGTAGCAAGCAATGACACGTACGTGCTGGTCGACTGCGGTTTCTCCCTGCGAGAGACCGAACGACGTCTGGCACGGCTCGGGATCAGCGCCCATCAGTTGAGCGCGATACTGGTGACCCACGAACATGCCGATCACGTGCATGGCGTGGGTTTGTTGTCTCGGCGCTACAATCTGCCGGTATACCTCAGCAGCGGTACGTCGCGAGGGATGCGCAAGCCCGTTGAGGCTGCAGGTTTTCTGGTGGGTGGTCAGGCCTTGCAGTTGGGAGGCTTGAGCATTGACGTGATATCCGTTGCCCACGATGCGCTGGAGCCGACGCAGTTTGTCTTCACCGACGGCCAGCGTCGCTTCGGCCTGTTGACGGACCTGGGGTCGTACTGTCCAGCCGTGCTGCAAAGCTATCAGGGCCTGGATGCGCTGATGATCGAGGCCAACCACTGCCGGGACATGCTCGCCCGTGGTCATTACCCGTACTTCCTGAAGCAACGGGTCGGCGGGGATGAAGGACATTTGAACAACCATCAGGCCGCCAACCTGGTGAGTGAATTGGGATGGCAGGGCCTGCAGCATTTGGTCCTGGCTCATCTGAGCAGCAAGAACAACCTGCCGCATCTGGCCCGGCAATGTTTCGTCGACACCCTCGGGTGCGATCCGGACTGGCTACAATTGGCCGATCAAGATTCAGGGCTCGACTGGCGACACATCGCCTAGCCCAACTACTTAGCAAGCGGAGCCCATCATGGAAAAACGTGAAGAACTCTACCGCGGCAAAGCCAAATCGGTTTACACCACCGATGACGCTGACCGCTTGATCCTGCTGTTTCGTAACGACACCTCGGCGTTCGACGGCAAGCGCATCGAACAGCTGGACCGCAAAGGCATGGTGAACAACAAGTTCAACGCCTTCATCATGCAGAAGCTCGAAGAAGCGGGCGTTCCTACCCAATTCGACAAGCTGCTGGGCGATAACGAATGCCTGGTCAAGAAGCTGGACATGATCCCGGTTGAATGCGTCGTGCGTAACTACGCCGCCGGCAGCCTGGTCAAGCGCCTGGGTATCGAGGAGGGCACCAGGCTCAATCCTTACACCTTCGAGCTGTTCCTGAAAGACGACGCCAAGGGCGACCCGTTCATCAACGAATCCCACGTTGTGGCTTTCGGCTGGGGCACCGCCGAGCAACTGGTTCGCATGAAAGAACTGTCGCTCAAGGTCAACGAAGTCCTGAGCAAACTGTTCGACGACGCTGGCCTGCTGCTGGTGGACTTCAAGCTCGAATTCGGCGTATTCCACGGTGAAATCGTCCTGGGCGACGAATTCAGCCCCGACGGCTGCCGCCTGTGGGACAAGGAAACCCGCAAGAAGATGGACAAAGACCGCTTCCGCCAGGGCCTCGGTGACGTCATCGAAGCCTACGAAGAAGTCGCCCACCGCCTCGGCGTACCGCTTTAACCCGGTAAAGGCACGCAAGCGCTTGATAGCACGAAAAAAATCAGCAAAAAGGTTCGCCTTCTGCGTTTGAGCTGTTATGATGCGCGCCGTTGGAGAGATGCCAGAGTGGCCGAATGGGACGGATTCGAAATCCGTTGTACTGGCGACAGTACCTAGGGTTCAAATCCCTATCTCTCCGCCATACAAATGAAAGCCTCGTAAATTTTTGATTTACGGGGCTTTTTTGTGTCGGTTCACTTCACATGTGACCCCTGTATTTGACCACTCTGTAGCCTCTGCCCTAAGGCATCGGCTCATCTGAGTCCTGTTGAGCTATCCAGTGTGCGGCGCTACGGTGATGGAGAGCGCTCATACTGCTGCCGACCGCACCATGACCAGCATTCGAAACGGCACCAGACCGGTGCGATGAACGACAGGTTTGCCAAACAGCTGGCGGTCTTGAAGATTGAGCGCGAGAAGGTGCGGTGGGAGTTGTCAGATGCGAACCGGAAGTCGGTACAGGCTTCAGTTTATTGAAAGCACTGGGTTTAATGTCCTCAGAAGACCGACAAAATCGAAAGCATGTATTGAAGAGTTTGTCCTGCTTAGCGAGAGGTCAATTCAGGACCCTATCGCTGCTTCCTTCAATTTCGCGATCGCGGGAATTGAAGTAGTGAACAAGGAGGAGAGGATCCTGAAAAGTAATCCTGCGTATTCCACTATTAGATTGATGTCGGGCGAATCCATATTTCGGTATGGTTCGCCCCAGTATCCATCGCTAGATGGAGGGCTTTGACACCTGATGAGGAAGAATGATTGGCTATTCAGCCAGGACGTTCACTCAATTCTTTAACGAGACTTGTCTGGTTTCGATTTTTAAAGCACTGAGGCGCTTGAGCAGAGCAATGATGTTAACCCGAGCGGATCCCTCGTTAGCCAGGCGGAGACGCTTAATGCCTATAACCGAATCGCCCATGCCAGCCGTGAAAGGGGTTCGGATGATTTCACGCAAAATGACCTTGTTAGTGCTGGACTCTATTAGGGTGTATTCGACCTCGCTGGTCACTTCAAAAGCCAGCCCGATGATAGGCTGGTCAACGCGCAGCAGGTTGGCACGCAAAGCATAAGGGGCCGACTGATCGCCAAGCAAATCAGCATTGGCGAGCGATTGCTTGAGTGCAGCGCCGAAGTCGGGGCCATCGATTTCTGACGTCCACATAGGATTGGTTTTATCTCCGCCATTCACCTCGGAAAGCTGAACATTATTTCGCAACTTTGCGTCATAGGTGTTCGCCTTGGCTTGATCAGTTGCTACTGACATGCCGGCAATTTGAGCGGGAGATGCACAGCCAGTGCAAAGAGCAATAAAGGCTGAAGCTAAAAGCAAGCGAAGGTACGGCATTCGACAAGTCCTTTTGAGTACAACGTTGGGAAGGGGGCCAAATGGTAGCACTCTGCCAGTCACTCCACTAGCGTTCGTCGGCTTGAAACGGTCTGGCTGATGCGTTCCAGACAGCTCTAGTCCGGTGTTCAAACCCCGGTACTTCGATGCCATCATGTCCATTGTGTCTTTCGGTATCCGTCTCCCGTAGAGTTTTACCGCCATCGTTGTGTCCACGTGACCGAGCAGGCGCGTGACCCGTTCCTCGGGCACGTCACTTGAACGCATCTGACTGGCTAAAGCGTGAAGCGGTGTCGGGTAGGCCCGCTTTTTCAGCCCTGCGCCTTCAGCCACGTGCGAAGGCGGGCCCGCGCATTGGCGTACGGTGATGAGGTATTGAGCTGGATCATGCGCCCCTTGGTCCATCTTCCGTACCAGGCGCTGCCGTAGAGTTCGTCAGCTGATCTGGCCGTGATCGTCGCAACCAGCCTGGTCTTCGCATCTGTTAACCGGGCGAGCCGTTCGTGCCATTCGAGTGCATCGTGATCTGCATAGAACTTCTGCGCCAGCAGGCCGAGCTGGTTCCATTTGAAGCCAGTCTCGGGAAAATCCACTGACTCATCCCGGTCGTCGCGGTCCAGCCATTTCAGTACCAATTCGTTCCATCCAACCAGATAGGCCACCAAGTCGGCTGGACTCATGGTGGTTCCGGCTGCATGGCCATTCATTGTGGCCTCACGCGCGCGGTCGGGTGGAACCTTGGTTAGATCAGCCATCAGCCTGTCGAACGTACGGGTAATGGCCGCAAGCAATTCTGCTCTTGAGGTTGGAACAGTCACGAGTGTTCTTCTTTTATCTGTACCGGGTTTTGAAAAGCCCCGGCTATCGGCATTTATCGTCAGAAAGCGCTAGAGAGTTAACCGGTTGTTTGATTGCTGTCAACAAAAAGCCCGCACAGTGCGGGCTTCGTGTTGACAGTGCAAGCGATAACAGCGTGTTATTCAGTCACAGATGTCGCTGTCGGCTCGGTTTTAGCGGATTTACTTGCAACCGCCATCGGGCTTAAGTTGGAGTTGACGCCCTCTGGAAGTCGATACATGGCGCCAGTCAAAGGGTCAACTATCAGCATGCCAATCAGCCCGCCGAACACGATGTTTCCCCAGTACCAGCCATTCATGCCGGTGTCGAGTACTTCGGTCTTGGACAGATAGCCTTCTTTGCGATAATTGATGCTGTATTTTTCGCCGTCAAAGTAGCCTGCGCCGGCCTTGAGCGTTACCTGATTCGGCGTGACGCCGGAGCTGACAATCGAGCCCGCTTCATTGCTTATCTCATAGGCGGCCCCGCTTGGGGCTGACGTTACGGACACTGGATAGCGCGATTCGCTGACGATACTGGCGCATCCGGTCGCGGCTAACGCGGCGATAGCCAGCAAACTGATTTTTAAAAGTATAACTAGGCGCATTACGCACTCCGTTGCTTGGTTTGATTTTGCGCGCGGATAGTATCAGTGGATTACAAAGTGCGATACGGAGAGGGAATATTATTTTCCCTATTTTATTGCTGCCTTAGTTGACGTCAAATAACTAGCGATATACGTGCGATTTTTTATCAATGAAGCGGGAGGTGAGAGTAATGGCTATGATCTCGGTCGCAGTGACTCTCTACGACTCCATAATCACCAGGCTGCCCACTTAGTTAGTTCCCCCCTTCGACAGCCCGGTCTACTTCACCCCCGCACCAACCTCAACCCCTCGGCATTTACATCAACGCCAATACCTTCATAACTCGCCAGCGTGCCGTGGGGCGTGTTCATTTCGTGTTCATGGGTCGCCGTGATCACCACGACGCTGGCGCCGGCTGCTTCGGCGGCTGCGATGCCTGCCGGGGCGTCTTCGAATATCAGGCAGTCTGTGGCGTCCACGCCCAGCCGTTTGGCGGCGAGCAGGAAGCAATCCGGCGCGGGTTTGCCTTGGGTGACATCCTCGGCCGTTATCAGGTTTGCCGGGAGCGCCACGCCGGCGGCTTTCAGACGGGCTTCGGCCAGGGCGCGTGGGGCGGAGGTAACAATGGCCCAGCGCTCGGGGGGAAGGGAGGCAAGCAAGCGTGCTGCATACGGCACTTCAATGACGCCTTCCACATCGTCTATTTCTGCCTGCGAAATCGCCTGAGCTTCAAGTACGGGGTCGAGCCCCGGCAGGTTCAATCGGCGAATGGTGTCAACGCTGCGCACGCCATGGATGGTTGGCAGGAACGTCGCAACGTCCAGGCCCTGCCGCTGCGCCCAGGCTGTCCAGACTCTTTCGGCGGCAACGATGGAGTTCAGGAGGGTGCCGTCCATGTCGAACAGGAAAGCGGAAAATCGGCGTGCTGTGAACATCAATCGCTCCGGTTTGAGACGTTGAGGTGCAGCCTAGCGCAATCCGCAGGAGGTTTCCCGGACTGTCCGGTCACTTTATTGCCACCATCTCGCCATGTAGTAGCGGCAAAATGTCGCAACACGATTTCTCGCGAGTAAGATGTGCACCTTGATTTCACGACCCCGTTTTTTTTTTGAGGCTGGGCTCGATGCGCTCTGCGAAGAGATTCCGGGTTGCCAGCCTCGGTTGTACCGACCGAACACGAGTAGACGAGAAAAGGCGATAACTGAAAATGACCAAGACTTCGCGACCTTTATACATTTCCTATGCTGGCCCTTCGCTGCTGGAAATGCCCCTGCTGAACAAGGGCAGCGCTTTTACCCCGCAAGAGCGGGTCGAATTCAATCTGATCGGATTGCTGCCGCAGAACGTAGAGACCATCGAAGAACAGGTCGCACGGGTTTTCAGCCAGTACAACCAGTGCGCCAGCGATCTGGACAAGCACATCTACCTGCGTTCGATCCAGGACAACAACGAAACGTTGTTCTTTCGCCTGCTGGATTCGCACCTGGATGAAATGCTGCCGATCATCTACACGCCGACCGTGGGTCAAGCGTGCCAGGAGTTCTCGAAGATTTACCGCACGCACCGGGGGTTGTTCATTTCCTACCCTGAGCGCGACCGTATTGACGACATCCTGCGCAGCGCCACCAAGGACCGCATCAAAATCATCGTGGTGACCGACAGCGAGCGCATTCTGGGTCTGGGCGACCAGGGCATCGGCGGCATGGGCATTCCAATCGGCAAGTTGTCGCTGTACACCGCTTGCGGCGGGATCAGCCCGGCGTACACGCTGCCGATCGTGCTGGACGTGGGCACCAATAATCAGGAGTTGCTCGACGACCCGATGTACATGGGCTGGCGCAACAAGCGGGTCACGGGCAAGGAATACGACGATTTCGTCGCGTTGTTCATCGAGGCTGTGCAGCGTCGCTGGCCGGACGTGCTGCTGCAGTTCGAAGATTTCGCCCAGACCAATGCCATGCCGTTGCTGGAGAAATACCGCGACGAGCTGTGCTGCTTCAACGACGACATTCAAGGCACCGCATCGGTGGCCGTGGGTACGTTGCTGGCGGCCTGTAAAGCCAAGCACGAAACCCTGGGCCAGCAACGGGTGGTGTTCCTCGGTGCGGGTTCGGCAGGCTGCGGCATTGCCGAGCACATCATCGCCGCCATGGTCATCGAAGGCTTGAGCGAAGCCGAGGCCCGCAAACGGGTGATGATGGTCGACCGCTTTGGCCTGTTGACCGACACCATGGACAACCTGCTGGACTTCCAGAAGAACCTGGCGCAAAAGGCAAGCGACGTTGCGGGCTGGTCCAGCGGCGATGGCTACGCGGAACTGCTGGACGTTGTCCGCAATGGCAAGCCGACGGTACTGATTGGCGTGTCCGGCCAACGTGGCCTGTTTACCGAGCAGGTCATCCGCGAGATGCACAAGCACTGCGCCAAGCCGTTGGTCATGCCGCTGTCCAACCCGACGTCGAAAGTGGAAGTGACCCCGCAGGAAGTCCTGACCTGGACCAACGGCGATGCACTCGTCGCTACCGGTAGTCCGTTTGCTCCGGTAACCGTAGGCGACCGCACGTTCCATATCGCTCAGTGCAACAACTCCTACATCTTCCCTGGCATTGGCCTGGGTGTGATTGCGTGCAAAGCCACGCGTATTACCGACAAGATGCTGATGGCCGCGTCCAACGCACTGGCTGAATGCTCGCCCATGGTCACCGGTAAAGGTGATGCGGTATTGCCCCCACTGAAAGAAATTCAAGGGGTGAGCAAGAAGATCGCGCTGGCGGTTGCCAAGCAGGCCCAGGCGGATGGCGTAGCGCTGGAAACCACCGAAGACATGTTGGTCGAGGCGATTGAGCGCAACTTCTGGATGCCCAATTACCGGACGTACCGTCGCAGCGCTGTTTAATGGAGTAACGCCCGGAGCATGACGTTTGATGCTCGAATCGAGGCCACAGCAAGGAAACTTGTTGTGGCCTTTTTTGTTATCAGTCACGGCTGGAGCGGCGTACGCAGGGCACGCGTTCGCGCAAACAGCTTCAGTATTGTCGATTTTTTCCAGCGGAAAAGAACAGGCGCCAGACTATTTGTTCTCATACTTTTCACAAAAAATTGATGGCGGGCTGACTAAAGTTTGCGACGTCGGAGCCGTTGCCTGACGCCATCCTTCCCAGCGTATCTCATTCATAAAGCAGACCGTCATGCTGAACGTTAAAGCCATGCGCCCCGAGCTTGTGACCTTGCTCGCCAGCGGTTTTTTGTTGATCGCCTTTAACGTGCCTCTCTGGCAGCACCTGGCCGCAATCACCGCATCGGACGGCAAGGGGCTGGCCATGCGTGCGGCTTTCGGCCTGATGATATTTTGCGTGTTTAATACCGTTCTGACGGTATTCGCTTTCAGGGCGACATTGAAACCTTTATTGGTCTTTCTGTTCTTTGTCAGCGCCGCCGTTGCCTATTTCATGAATGAATACGGCGTCATGATTGATGCCGGGATGTTTCGTAACTTCGCAGAGACGAATGTAACGGAAGCCCAGGGTTTACTGTCCTGGAAGCTGGGTCTGTACATTATTTTTCTCGGGCTGTTGCCTTCTCTGTTATTACTGAAAACCCCCATCAATTATCGTCCCTGGCCGCGTGAACTGATCAGCAAGACATTGGTGGCAGTGGCCTGCGGCGCCACGATCGGTATTGTCGCGCTGGCCAACTATCAAGGGTTGTCATCGCTGTTTCGCAACCACCATGAGCTGCGATTGATGGTGGTGCCGAGTAATTATATGGGCGCGTCGTTCGGCTATTTGAGTGAACAGGTGGTTTCCGCGCAGCATCCGTTTCTGGCCATTGGCAAAGATGCCAAGCGGGGCGAGCAGTGGACGACGCACTCGCGTAAATCACTGACCGTACTGGTCATCGGCGAAAGCGCCCGCGCCGAGAACTTCGGCATTCTTGGCTACGGTCGCAACACGACGCCGAACCTGAGCAAGGAGGAGGGGCTGATCGCGTTTTCCGATGTGCACTCCTGCGGCACCGAAACGGCGGTTTCCGTGCCCTGCATGTTTTCCAACATGGGTCGCAAGAACTACAGCGCCAGCCAGGCGAAAAACGAGGAGGGGCTGCTGGACGTGATTCAGCGTGCCGGTTTGAACGTGATCTGGCGGGATAATCAGTCCGGCTGCAAGGGCACCTGTGATCGCGTGACCCTGCAGGATGTCAGCAACTTCAAGGACCCGGTGTTGTGCGCCAGCCATGAATGCCGGGACCATATTCTGCTTCAGGGCCTGCAGAGCTTCATCGATAATCTGGATCAGGACACCGTGCTGGTGCTGCATCAGATGGGCAGCCATGGGCCGGAATACTTCAAACGCTACCCCAAGGAATTCGAGAAATTCACGCCGGTGTGTGAAAGCAACGCGCTGAATAATTGCAGCCGGGAAAGTATCGTCAACGGTTACGACAACACGTTGCTTTATACCGATCACGTGTTGTCGAGCCTCATTGATATATTGCGCAACAATCAGAAGAAAGTAGACACCGCGATGGTGTATGTGTCGGACCATGGCGAGTCGCTGGGTGAATACAATCTATTCCTGCATGGCACGCCTTACATGTTGGCACCCGATCAGCAAAAACATGTGCCGATGTTTGCCTGGTTTTCCGATGCCTATAAAACGTCATTCGCCGTCGACACCGGTTGTTTGCAAAACGAGCGCAACGCACCGTTCAGTCAGGATAATTTGTTTCACTCCATGCTGGGTTTGCTGGAGGTCAGTACCAAGGTTTATAACCCCGGGCTGGATATATTTGCCGGTTGCCGACAGTTGACCGGCAATGGTGTGCTGGCCAGTGAGTAACTTCAGCGAGAAACCCCGGCAGGGGATTATCCGGCGCTTGAGCCTCTGGCGTGACCAGCAATTGGCGCGCCATGCCTTGAAAGTGGCGGGCGAGCCGGGCCTGGTCCTTGACCTGCCGAGCGGGACGGGCAGGTTCTGGCCGGTACTGGCCGAGCACACCAATCGCGTGATCCTGGCCGGTGATCAATCCGCGCAAAAGCTGGCCGTGGCGGAGAGCGGCTGTCCGACTGACGTGCTCAAACGCATCAAGACGTTTCAGACGTCAGCGTTTTCCATCAACCTGAACGAGAACGCAGTGGATTGCATCTTCTGCATGCGCTTGTTTCACCATATTCCCGACAGCAACCAACGCTCCGAAATCCTGCGCGAGTTCCACCGTGTCAGCCGTGACACGGTTATTGTCGCGCTTTGGGTCGATGGCAACCTGGGGTCTTGGCGCCGTAAACGCAGACAGACGGATCGCGACCGTTGCGGGCTACCTGAGGCAACCCGCAGCCGGTTCGTGGTCAGCAGAGCCGTTATCAGACACGAATTCGAAACGTCAGGTTTCAGGGTGCTCGGGCACAGCGACTTCCTCCCCGGATACGCCATGTGGCGGGTTTATGTGCTGCGAAAAATCAGTCAGGCAATCCGATAAACGGTGGTTTTTGTCCGGGTGCAACGCACCGATCAAGATGAAGATCTTCAACACGTGCAGGACAGATGCGCGGGAAGCGTCCATGGCGATATATACTGCGCGCCATTCTTCATGGGAGAGCCGTGTGGCCATCGATATTCACTGGATTCGCGACGACGACAGCCTCGCCCTACACTGCGCTCAGTGGCAGACACTGCCCTTTGTCGCCCTCGACACCGAGTTCATGCGGGTCGACACCTTTTATCCCATCGCAGCGCTGTTGCAGATCGGGGATGGCTCAAGTGCCTGGCTGATCGACCCGCTGCTCATTAATGACTGGCGTCCATTGTCCGCGCTGCTGGAAAATCCGGACGTCATCAAAGTGGTGCATGCCTGCAGCGAGGATCTAGAAGTGCTGCTGCGCCTGACAGGCAGCCTGCCTGCGCCGCTGTTCGACACCCAACTGGCCGCGGCGTACCTGAACCTTGGTTTTTCCATGGGGTATTCGCGACTGGTGCAGGAGGTGTTGAACATCGACCTGCCCAAGGGCGAAACCCGCTCTGACTGGTTGCAGCGTCCGCTGTCGGAAACCCAGATCAGTTATGCGGCAGAAGACGCCGTGCATCTGGCCGAGGTCTACAGCATCCTGCGTCCGCGACTGTCGGACGACAAGTACGCGTGGGTGCTGGACGATGGCGCCGAGCTGGTCGCCAATCTGCGCCGTGAGGTCGACCCGTACGAGATGTACCGCGAAGCCAAGCTGGCCTGGAAGCTTTCCCGTGCCCAACTGGCCGTATTGCGTGAGCTGTGTGCCTGGCGTGAGCGCGAAGCTCGCGCTCGTAACCTGCCGCGCAACCGCATCGTGCGTGAACACTCGCTATGGCCGCTGGCCAAGACCCAGCCGGACAACCTTGTGGCACTGGCAAAAATCGATGACATGCACCCCAAAACCGTGCGCCAGGACGGTGAGTTCCTGCTGGACCTGATCAAACGGTCCGCCAGCGTGCCGCCTGAGCAGTGGCCCGAGGCGCTGCCCGAGCCTTTGCCCATCGACGCCGCGACCCTGCTCAAGAGCCTTCGGGCCATCGGTCAGCGCTACGCCGAACAGTTGGACATGGCCCCTGAGCTCATGCTGCGCAAGAAAACCCTCGAAGCACTGCTCAAGAGCGGGTATCCCGATGGTCCTTATCAATTGCCAGAGTCATTGCGTGGCTGGCGCCGCGATTTGATGGGCCAGGCACTGCTTGATCACCTGGCCGGTACCGGAGAACAGTCGTGAAGCGTATTTGTTCGATTTACCGCAGCACCAAGAAAAACGAGATGTACCTGTACGTCCTCAAAAGCGACGTGCTCAAGCGTGTTCCCGTGGAACTCATGGTTGCGTTTGGCACGCCTCATCACGCATTCGACCTGGTGCTCAGCCCGGAGCGTCCTCTGGCACGAGAAGACATCAACGTGGTTCTGGGCAATCTCGACAAGCAGGGCTATCACCTGCAGATGCCGCCGGCCGAGGACGAGTACATCGAGCACCTGCCTGAGGAATTGTTGCGTCGCAACGATCCCATGTGAGCCATCCCCGGGCCTGCGGGCCAGGGTGTTAAACCGTTTTGTGTGCACGCGACCGGATTCGATCAGGTTCGACCTGACTTCAGTCGCCGTCCTGTTTTTTAAGGTTTTGAACCATGCGCGTTCTGATTGCTGAACACGATTACCCTGTCTACACCCAATTGCTGCGCCAGGCCGCCCCGGAACTTGAAGTCATGAGTTCCGGCGACTCGGCTGAACTGTCGCGTTTTGCGGCTCAATGCCCCGTCTGGCTGGGCCAGCCGGACTTGCTGGCCAACCTGCTGCGTCAGGGGCATGCCCCGCAATGGCTGCAGTCGACCTGGGCGGGTGTTACGCCACTGCTGGCCGACGGCTTGACCCGAGATTATCGCTTGACCCGTGCCGTGGGCATTTTTGGCCAGGTGATGGCTGAATTCGTCCTGACCTACATGCTTGGCCATGAACGCGAAGTATTGGCGCGCCTGATGAGTCAGGTTGAGCGCAAGTGGGACAACCGCAGCAGCCAGAGCCTGGCCGGCCGCAAGGTATTGATCGTCGGCGCGGGTGATATCGGCCTGAGCGTCGCGCAATTTCTCGTGCCCTTTGGCGTGCAGGTCTACGGCATCGCCTCCCGGGCCCGCACACAGGCGCCGTTCGTCGAAGTGGCAGCCATGGCGGATCTGGATCGTTTGGTGGGGGAGGTGGACTACGTGGTCAACCTGCTGCCCAATACCACTGAGACCCATGATCTGTTCAATGCAGAGCGGTTCGCCAAATTCAAGCCGAGCGGTTTGTTCATCAACGTCGGGCGCGGTGTTGCCGTGGTGGATGCTGATCTGGTCGAAGCGTTGAAGGAAGGGCATCTGGCGGGCGCGGTCATCGACGTTTGCCGTCAGGAACCTCTGCCGCAGCGCCATCCGTTCTGGACCGCCTGGGGTTTGCTGCTGACCGGGCACAGCGCAGCGCCCACATCGCCCGTGGCCATGGTTGAGTTGTTTCTCGCCAACCTGAAAGCCTTCGAAGCCGGTGAGCCGTTGCGTGGGGAAGTGGATTTCGCGCGAGGGTATTGATCAACCCACGGTAGGTCCGTGGGCGATTGGGCTGTACACGGGCGGCCGCGCTGTCGCCCGGTAGACGCGCGCTCCTGCTTAAAGGGTGAAATCACCTTCAGCCGCCAACTCCGCCACGGGGCGGCGAGGGCTTGGGGTTTCCCGGCCTTGCAGGTATTCAGGCAAGGTGGATTTATCCCCCAGTTTGCCGATCGCCACGGCCGCGTGGATCTCGTAACCTTCCGGAATATTCAGCTCCTGGCGCGTGCGCTCCTTGTCGAAACCGGCCATGCCGTGGGTGTACCACCCGCTCTGGCTCGCCTGCAACGCCAGATGACCCCAGGCGCAACCGGTGTCAAACGTGTGCCACAGCGCGGGAGACTCTTCTGTGGCGCCGGGCGCCGTGAAGGTGGTCTTGGAGATCACGATAACCAGCGCCGAGGCATGTTGCGCCCAGGACTGGTTGAACTCCACCAGCAGGCTCAGGTAACGGGACCAGTTCGGCGTGTCACGACGGGCGTACAGAAAACGCCACGGTTGCGAGTTGTAAGCCGACGGTGCCCAGCGAGCGGCTTCGAAGAAGCTCAACAGGGTTTCCTGAGGAATACTTTCGCCAGTAAAGGCGCGTGGCGACCAGCGCTCGGTGAATTGTGCGTCGATAGGGTAATCGGCGATGCGTGGATTTGTGCTCATGAGAATCCTCGAATAGTGGGGAGTTACAGACACTCAGGCCGATGGACGGCGGACGGCAGGCATTGCGGAAAGTCCGCGAGACAGCGGAGTCAAGCTACTGATCGTGCCGCCATCTGACAAGCCCCTGTTACCGGCAGTCGTAACCGCTTGGCCCGCACCCGTTGTGCCACTAGACTGGCGACCTTTTCACTGTTGATGCTGATAGCCCGAACCCATGGCCGCTAAAGTCGAACCTTTCTGGAAACGTAAAAAACTCGACCAACTCGACGCAAACGAGTGGGAATCGCTGTGCGACGGCTGCGGCCTGTGCTGCCTGCAAAAGCTTGAGGATGAAGACGACAACAGCGTTTATTACACGCGTATCGCTTGCAAGCTGCTGGATCTGAAAACCTGCCAATGCACCGATTACAGCAATCGTCGGGCTTCAGTGCCGGACTGCATTCAGCTGACGCCGGGTCAGGCGGATGAGTTCAAGTGGCTGCCACCGACGTGTGGTTATCGGTTGGTCAGCGAAGGCAAGGATTTGCCCCTTTGGCATCACCTGGTGTGCGGTGATCGCGACGCCGTGCACAAGGAACGCATTTCCCAGTCGGGACGCATGATCAGTGAAAACAGCGTGGCCGAGGACGATTGGGAGGATTATCTGATCTTTCGGGCGGGGTGATTCGCTTTGGACAACCTGAGTCTCCAGGCGCGGTCGCTTGGTCAGTGAGGCGTTATCTCGTTGGGTGCTGCGCCTCGGATCGGGTGACAGCACCAGCATGGGTTGAGAGACTTGGGGGGGCAGTTCATAACCGTGGGACCGGCTTTAGCCGGGAAGGCGGTATTTCTGTCGCGCAATCCCGCCCCCCCTGCAACAGACCATCTACAGAGGGCCAGCTTGAGCTCGAATCAAATCTCGGCTTTAGGCTTGGTCAGCGCATCAATGCCATCGGCAACGACGTCTTCCGCTTTGATTTCTGCCTGGGTTTTCAGCAGGCTCAGTTCATCCCCGGCACGCTTGATACGGGCTTTCGCGGTGTCCAGGTCGCTGCGGCTTTTTTCGATCAGACTCTTGGCCGAACAGTGGCCGGTAATACCGCGTGCCAGTACAGCGCCGCCAATGGCCAGTTGGATCAAGCCAAAAAAGCCGCCACGACGCAGGCCTTTGCCCATCATCAATACGCCGCCAGCCAGAGAGCCGACACGCTCCCAGCCATGAACGTTCTGTTGGGTGTGGCTCTGCAAAGGGGTGCTGTCGATGCGTTCAATGATCGGGATGTCGCTCATGATCGTTCTCCATGATGAGATGAATTCGGTTCAGTAAAACTGACTGCCACCGTTCGGAACTGTTCAATGCATTTGTCGGCGTTCGTCTCAAGCGTCGGGTTTTTCTCTGCCGAATTGCGGTCCCGAGCGGGTATTGATGCCTTTTGCCATACGGTCGTAGAGCACGACGTTGACGGTCGCAGCCAGGTTCATGCAGCCGGTGGTGGGGATGTAGACGACGTCTTCGCACCAGTCGCGGATGTCCTGGTCCAGTGAGCCGTCTTCCGGGCCGAAAATGTACAGCGCGCGGTCAGGATGGGTGTATTCGGGCAATGGACGGGCGCCTTCGACGAGTTCCACGGCCACCGGAATGCAGCCCAGAGGCAGGATGTTCTTCAGGTCGTCGATGCCGATCAGGGGAATGTCCTGATGGATCTTCTTGGTGTCAGTGATGAAATCCCGGGCGCGCTCGTAGCGCTTGCCGGTGTAGAACACCGAGGCGACGCCATAACAACCGGCCGCGCGCATCACAGAGCCGACGTTTTCCGGAGACTTGGGGTTGTACAAGCCGATGCAGGCGTACCGTTTGTTGGCCACGTGGGAATGCTCGCTGGGAAAAGCGGACGATTATACGTGGGTCATCTTTGCAGGAGCGGATTAATCCGCGAGGCGGAGGACGGGGGCGTTCGCTGCATCTGCATCGCCTGAAATACCCTTTCCCGGCTAAAGCCGGTCCCACGGTGTCAGGAACGCTGTGCGAACGCCTACAGAAGCCAGCCGCGAGCCCCCCGACAAGACCGTCCAGCTTTTTGGGGGGCAGTTCAGATCGTGGGACCGGCTTTAGCCGGGAAGAGGCCAGGGCGTTCGCTGCATCTGCATCGCCTGAATACCCTTTCCCGGCTAAAGCCGGTCCCACGGTGTCAGGAAGGTAGTGCGAGCGCCTACAGAACCCGGCCGTGTCGTTACTCGTCCTTCTTCATCAACCCCGCCAGCGCGGCGAACGGGTTGTGAGTCGCCTTGGCGGTTTTCGGGCTGCTGGTGGAGCTTTCCGAAAAGTACTGTTGATCGGTGTAGCGCGAGTGTTCGTTATCGTGACAGTACAGGCACAGCAGCTCCCAGTTGGAGCCGTCCTGGGGGTTGTTGTCATGGTTGTGGTCGCGGTGGTGAACGGTCAGCTCGCTCAGGCGTTTGCCGGCGAATTCACGGGCGCAGCGACCGCACACATGGGGGTACATGCGCAGTGCCTTGTCGCGATAACCCATTTCGCGGTCGCGCTGGGCGTCGGCCAGGATGCGATCCAGCTTGGCGGTGTGGGAGGGTGGGTTGGCCGTGCTCATGGGGTCACCTGTGTCATGTTCGTGTGGTGGAAACGGTAATGGGCCAAGTCTAGCGCTTCGCGAGGCGTTCAGCCCTTGAGTTTTTCCGCGATCCAGATGGTGTGGCGCGTGCCCTTGTTGCCGTGGGCGAACACCTGCACCTCTTCAGCCTTGAAACCGGCCTTGCGCAGCTTGTCGGAAAACTTCTGATCCGCACTGGCTGACCAGACCGCGAGGATGCCTTTGGGGCGCAAGGCATTGGCGCAAGCAGCAAGGCCGCCCGACGAATACAGCCAACTGTTGGATTTTTGGGTCAGGCCTTCGGGACCGTTATCGACGTCTAGCATGATGGCGTCAAAGCCACGGGGCTCGCTCTTGAGCACCTGGGCAACGTCGCCGATTATCACCTTGGCCCGCGGGTCAAGCATTGGATTACCGGCCTTCTCCCCCAGCGGCCCCCGGTTCCATTCCACAACCCCCGGCACCAGTTCGGCGACGACCACTTCGGCGTTTTTACCCAGATGCTTCAGGGCCGAGGCAAGGGTGAAACCCATGCCCAGACCGCCGATCAAAACCCGAGGTTGCAGGCGTGCCGCGACCTTTTTGCATGGGATTTCGGCCAGTGCGTCTTCCGAACCGTGCATGCGGGTGTTCATGAGTTGGCCGCCATCGCCACCCTGAATCTTGATCACGAAATCTTCGCCGTATTCGAACAGGCACAAGGCACCGCCGTTGTCGGGAATGGCAGTGGTGTCGAGCAGTACGAAACGTTTCATGGAGCACTCATTGAAAGTGGCAGAAGCAAAAATGTGAACGCGGTCTCAAGGCTTGGAGTAGCCTGAGCCGCACACTAGGATGGTTTGGCAGGTGAGGCCATTGATGAAGCGCTCTATTCTAACGGCGATTGTCTTGATGACGCTCTCGGTAAGTGCTGTTCAGGCAGACAATCTACAACCTGTTTCGCCGGTTTCCGCACCCGGTTCGCCCGGCACCGCTACCCCGACGCCTTATCCGCAAGTGGTGCCTCCGAGCACGCCACGGGCGAGCGGCACGCAAGGCAATGCGCCGTTACTGCCTAAAATCGAAATGCCCAAACCTCCGAAGGATCAGGCGTTGCCGGGGCTGGAGCAGAACCCCCAGGCCGCACAGGATGTGCCGCTAAAGTAATTCAGGTCGGGGATTACTGCGCGAGCAGTTGCCCATCCACCATGCGCAGACGTTTGGACAGGGAAACCGCCAGGGCGCGAATGATCTTCGCGGCGATTTTCGGTGCCTCATCGAGCATTTTTTCCAAGGAATCGCGCCCCAGGTTCAGCAGCTGACAACTCGACGCGGCGATGCAACTGGCCGAACGCCGCTCACCGTCGAGCACCGCCATTTCGCCAAATGCCCGCCCTCGACGCAGCGTGGCAATTTCCACTGGCTGGCCTTCGGCATTGAGCTTCTGCACTGACACCGTGCCCAAATGGATGATGCTCATGAAGGTGCCTGCATCGCCTTCGCTGAAAATGGCTTCGCCCTGACTGATGGACGTCATGTTGAAGTAGCCAGCCGCCACCTGGAATTCGGCAGGCAGCAGGGCATCGAACACGCCGCAGTCCATGAGCATGTCGCGGATTTCATTGTTCAGGTGAGACGGTTGTTCTGACATGGCTCGATCTTGTTATGGGCTGTCGACAGGTTATCCCGGCACGCCTGTCAGGGCGTGCGGGGGATGAGAGTTAGGACAAGTTTTGCGGGCCGAGTTCAAACGGTCAGTTGCAATACCTTGAAGATAAAACCGTACTCCAGCGCCACGTCGCGCAGCCCTTGATAACGCCCGCTCATGCCGCCGTGGCCTGCACCCAGCTCGGTCTTGAGCAGCAGCAGGTTGTCGTCGGTCTTGTGGGCGCGCAATTTTGCCACCCATTTGGCCGCCTCCCAATACTGCACGCGGCTGTCGTTGTAGCCGGCAATCACCAGCATGGCCGGGTACGCCTGGACGCGGACGTTCTCATAAGGCGCGTAGGCTTTGATGCGCGCATACACCTTGGGCTCCTGCGGGTTGCCCCATTCGTCGTACTCGGTGACGGTCAGGGGCAGATCGGGATCGAGCATGGTGTTGAGCACGTCCACGAACGGCACTTCGGCAATCGCCGCCTTGAACAGCTCTGGGCGCTGGTTGAGCACCGCGCCAATCAACAGACCACCTGCGCTGCCGCCGCTGATGACCAATTGCTCGGCGCGGGTGTGGTTTTCGGCAATCAGGTGCTCGGCGCAGGCAATGAAATCATCGAAGGTGTTTTGCTTGTTTTCCTGCTTGCCGTTGCGATACCAGGCTTCCCCCAGTTCGCCGCCGCCCCGCACGTGAGCGATGGCAAACGCGACGCCACGATCCAGCAGGCTCAGCCGCGCATGGGAAAACCATGGGTCCAGGCTTTCGCCATAGGCTCCGTAGCCGTACAGGTACAGCGGGGTTGGCTGGCCGAGCAGCTCGCGCTTGATCACCAGGCTGATGGGGATCTGCGTGCCGTCTTTGGCCGTCGCCCAGAGGCGCTGGCTGACATAGGCATCGGCGTCGAATGGCCCCAGCACCGGCGTTTCCTTGAGCACGGTTTGTTCGCCGCTCGCCAGCGTCAGTTGCCGGACTTGCGCGGGGCGATTGAGGGACTGGTAGCGCAGACGAATCCTGTCGCTGCCGAACTCCAGCGAGTCCTGCACATAAAGGCTGTAAGCGGCGTCCGGCAGTTGCACGCGATAGGCGGGCAAACCTTGCGGGCGAACTTCGATGATCGGCAGGCCGCCTTCGCGCAGGCTCAGGGTAAGTCCCGTGGCGTTGAGGCTAAACCCTTCGAGCATCACCGTTTCGCTGTGGGGGATCAGAACCTGCCACTCGCTGCGGCCGGGTACGGTCCCTGATGTTTGCGGGGCGTGAAACAGGGCGAAGTTGATGCCGTCCTGATTGCTGCGGATCAACCAGCTCCAGTGCCCGTCTACCTGGCCGTGGTCCACGGAGTATTCATGGCCTTCAGCCCGTGGCGCCATACAGACGAAAGCGTGGTCCGGCTGATCGGCATCCAGCACCCAGGCTTCGCTGGTGGTTTTGCTGTCCAGGCCGAGAATCAGCTGGCGTTCCGAGCTACTGCGGTAGCAATGCAGGAAAAAACGCCCGTCCGGTTCGCTGAAAACCAGGTCCGCCGACGCGTTGCCCAGTCGGTGGCGATACAGCTTGTACGGGCGATGGGTGTCGTCCAGTTCGCCGAAGAACAGCGTCTGGCTGTCGTTGGCCCAGGTCATGCTGCCGTCGCAGTCTTCGAAGGGCAGGGCGCTGACCTGGCCGGTGCTCAGTTCTTTGACGTAAAGCTGATAAACCTCTTCACCGCTGGTGTCCAGGCTGTAGGCGAGGCGCTGGTGGTCCGGGCTGATGCTGAACGTGCCCAGGGAAAAGAAACCGCCACCGGCCAGTTCGTTGGGGTCCAGCAGCATTTCTTCGCGGCTTTCGTCCACGGTCTGGGAGTCGTCGGCCGGGCGCGGGCAGCGATAGTGCCGGGCATATTCGTCGCCCGCGGTGGTGCGGGTGTAATACAGATACGGCCCCCAAGGCGAGGGCAGGGAGAGGTCGGTCTCCAGAATGCGGCCCTTGATCTCCTGGAACAGGGTTTCACGCAAGGTTTCCTGATCGGCCAGCTGCGCGTGTTGATAAGCATTTTCGGCCTTCAGGTAATCGAGTACTTCATCGCTGTCGCGGTTTTGCAGCCAGGCATAAGGGTCGACGCCGTCGGTCTTGCGTGCGATGGGGGCGCTGGAAATTGAAGGTGATAGGGACATTCGGGGCGCTCATTGGTGGCCATGAGGTATCGCATACGGATTGCCATTTGATGGCATCGGGTACCGATAACTGAAGCCGGGGAAGCCGGGTTGGCGAAAAGCCGTTATCATAAGCGCCAAATTACCTGCCTTACCACGGACGTCATGACCGAGAACGACTATACGATCGCTTGGGGCCTCTACGCATTTGCCGCGTTGGGTTGTCTGTTGGTGTGGTTTCTGATGACCCGCTGGATGTGGCGCTACCTGCGTGAACCGCTGCTGGTGATCGTCGCTGTCCTGCTCTTCACCCCGACCATCATTGACCCGGTGAAGGAAAAATTCGCCCCGGCTGTCGCCATCACGGCCCTGGACTTGCTGTTCAAGGTCGGGAGCAATGTCTGGCGTGCGGTGTCCGATCTGGTCATGTACGGCATGATCGCCCTTGGCGTGTACCTGCTGTTTGTGTTGATTCGCTGGCCGATCGAAAAAAGCTGGAGGGCTCGCCATCCGCAAGCCGCTGGCACGGCAACGCCCGACCAGGAACCGCTGGACGAGCCGTTTTCCGACGACGACCGTTTCGATCGCAAACCTGCCGCGCCCGGCGTCGCGAACCGTTCTCGGGTTGAGCCGCGTCTGTAGCCAGCGTGCCGCTCACTGCCCTCAAGCGAGACCCTGAACATGTGTGAATTGCTGGGCATGAGCGCCAATGTCCCCACCGATATCGTTTTCAGCTTTACCGGTTTGATACAGCGGGGCGGGCGTACCGGCCCCCATCGCGATGGCTGGGGCATCGCGTTCTACGAAGGTCGCGGCCTGCGGTTGTTTCAGGACCCGGTCGCGAGCTGCGAGTCGGAAGTCGCGCAACTGGTTCAGCGTTATCCCATCAAAAGCGAAGTGGTGATTGGCCATATCCGTCAGGCCAATGTCGGTCGGGTGTGCCTGGCCAATACTCACCCGTTTGTGCGCGAACTCTGGGGGCGCAACTGGTGTTTTGCCCACAACGGCCAGTTGGCCGATTTCACGGCGCGTGCCACGTTCTATCGACCCGTGGGTGACACGGACAGCGAGGCGGCTTTCTGCGATTTGCTCAATCGGGTGCGCGAAGAATTTCCCGAACCGGTTGAAATCGAACAGCTGCTGCCGTCGCTGGTCCAAGCCTGCAACGAGTATCGCGGCAAAGGCGTGTTCAACGGCCTGATCAGCGATGGCGACTGGCTGTTCTGCTTTTGCTCCACGAAGCTGGTGCACATTACCCGGCGTGCGCCTTTTGGGCCTGCCCGCTTGAAGGATGTGGACGTTATCGTCGATTTTCAGGCGCAAACCACGCCCAACGACGTGGTGACGGTGATCGCCACCGAGCCGCTGACTGAAGACGAGATATGGAAAAGCTACGAGCCTGGCCAATGGGCCCTGTGGCGTCGTGGTGAATGCGTGGCCCAGGGCAACGCTTGAGAACATCGACCGATACGAGAGGGATCTACATGCTGCGAAGTTATCTGCGATTGGTCTTGTTCACCGTGGGCCTGTTGTTCGGCGTACAGATTCCGGGTTTTGTCAGTGACTACGGCAAGCGCGTTGAAGCGCACCTGATCGAGGCCCAGCAAAGCATCAAGGGCTACAACGCCACGGCCGCGCAGTTCTTCAAAGGCGACGTGCAGGCGTTGATCCAGCATTACCGCGAGAGCGAAGACCCGGTCTTTCGCAGTGATGCCGACAGCATCAATGCCCTGCTGACCCGCACGCAGGTCCTGGAGCGCGAATGGCTGTCCATGCAAGGCCCTTGGTATGCCCGGGCGCTGCATGTGGCCGTCGCCGCCGACGCTGACATCCGCCGCGAAACCTGGAACGGCTACACGTGGCAAGTGCTGCTGGCCCCTGAAGTCATCGCCTGGGGCATCGTCTGCGCCCTGGTCCTGGCGCTGCTGATCGAGACCTTCTTCCTGATGGTTGGCTGGGTCGTCACCGGTGGGCGGCGCAAGCCAAGGCTGGCGCGGGAGTACTAAACGCACAGGGAACTTGTTGGGCAAGCCTCGCTCCAACAGATGAAGATCCCATCACTTCTTCTTATCCAACCCGCCCGCTTTTATGAGCTGGACGTCACGTCGGCTGCCTCCCCAACATGCAGACAATTGGCGCGGCAGACTCTTTATAGGCGCCAGTTACTTTCTTGAATAACACACCGACCCTTTAGCCGGATTTTGTTGTGGCCGATTTCGTACAGTTCGCTGGGAAGTGCCTTGCGTTGAAGTCAGGTCAGATATTTTTCGCTATTGCCGTTAACCAGAGGACAACGGTTGATAGTGGAGAATGTTATGTTTGATCCGCAAGCAGGTGTGACACATGGTACGGCTGTGGTAGGGCTTGATCATAAGTTATATGCCGGTATGAGTTACTGGGAGTCGATGACCGCACGCTATGAAGAACTGGTCGCGGCAGGGGATATGACTGAAAGGTTGCAGGTTATTTACGATTCCAGAATGGCAACGGAGGGCATCGTTTACACCCTTGATGACCAAAATAGATTCCACATTGTGTCCGGGCAGGAAAAGCTGTGGAAGGCCTGTGATATAGCCAAGGAGTACGGGCTTGAGGATTGGGAAAGTGATATCTATGGTGAATTGAGTACCTATGATTTTTCCATTCTGAGGGCATTGCATTATCAGGCTCTATACAGGCTGGAAGATATGCAACTGGAATTTGATGAGTTCAAGGAGCAGATACGGATATCGCTCCCGGAACTGGCGGGCAAGAATTTTGGCTTCACGATCAATGAACGTGGCAGTCTGGAAATTACATCACCCGACGGTGCTTTAACTGATCGAGAAAAGATGCAGCTGGATGCCTGGATCAATGACCGGGACCGATTGAAAGAGTTGACCTTCGATCATGCCAAGCTGGTCACCTATATCTTGAAGCATGATCCTCGGCTGCAAAGCGAGGCGTCAATGGTGACGCTGGACAATATCAATAAATTTATTGACTATGGCGTGCTCCTGCAATCCTATGCGTTCCGACCGGGTAACGGCAACTCGTGGATTGAGCAGTTGCAGAGAACTGTGCGAGAAATGACTCGGGAGCAAGAGGCGGACAGGGAGAGTGACGACAACCATAGTCAAGTTTAAGCCTTGGCCCCAGGTGCCTGCTGCCAGGCACTTGGGGCCAGGAAATCAGTGGCGCAAGTGTTTCTTGCAAATATGGCCAAACTCACTGTCTATAGTGCCAGGATTCCAGTTGTGGCCAACAGCGCCATCTTCCAGGTCGGCAATGATTCGATGCCGGTTGAATTCAAGGTGCCAGAAATAGTTGAACGGCCCCATCATCTGCCAGAAGGGAGGAGACTTCCTGTGGCCTTGGCAACCTGGCAGTAAGATCGTTGCTTTTGCCGTGCCGTCTGCTTTCGTGAACATCATTTTTTTGTCAACTGCAGGTACAATTGTAATATTCAGGTTTGCTTTTACACCCTCGACCGGATGCCCTGTCGAGTCTTGAATATGTATGGCCAGTCCACTGTATGGAAGGCCTGGAAAATCCCTGCATACAATGGTATTCCTTTGGCATCCGTGGTAATCACGTCAGTACTTGCACGGTAGGGTGCAGATCCGAATCTGAATTTATACTTACCTCCGGCTATTCCGCCATCACGTTTAGTGGCCCGGATCTGGATCTCTTGACCGGGTTGAGTACCTTCGATGATGTAAATGCCTTCGTCGGGCATGGATACCCATTTGTCATTTATTTTGCATTCAACGATCAGCTTGCTCGATCGTTCCATTCCTCTAAACATGAGGTTTTGCCCGCGCAGTACGGTAAAGGTGTAGTTCTTCTCCGTAGTGGTGCTATCGAGTGTTTCATCAATCTCAGTAACTTTATCTTCCAAAACGGTTGGTTGCGTCAAAGACGGCGCATTCTGCAATGGCGCGTCCGTAGTCAAGCCGACCACCGCGTATACAGGAGTGGAAAATATACCCGTCAGAGTCAGAGCCGTAATGAGCGGTAACAGGTAATTATTTAGAGTGGGTTGTTTCATTGCAAAGTCCTTTTCTTATCATCGTTCCACAGGCGAGGCGTAGAAGTACCCAACCATGGAGGCTGTAAAAATCGCTGATTAAATTAAACGCAGGCGCACGAAGGGGCACCTGACGGTCAGTTGTTTATCAACTGACATCCCGGACGTAATCACCGGTAGGAAGGGTTGTCAACGCGACAGCGAAAATAAACAAGCCGTCTAATCGACGGCTGAGGGTGCAGTTTTTTGTGGGAGCCGACTGTTGCCGAGGCATTGCTCCTGCTTGATCAGGTATGCCGTTTCGCGGGCAAGCCTCCAACAGCTTCCGCCTATTTAGAGAGAAAGCGCATCCCTTCCTCCAGCCCACGCAAGGTCAGCGGATACATCTGATCTTCGATCAGGTCCCGCACGATGTTGGTTGACGTTGTATAGGCCCAGGCGTCTTTCGGGTAGGGGTTGATCCAGATGATTTTCTTGAACTTGGCGGTAAACCGCTGCATCCAGACATAACCGGGTTCTTCGTTCCAGTGTTCGACGCTGCCGCCGGCCTGGGTGATTTCATAGGGGGCCATTGAGGCGTCGCCAATGAAGATCACTTTGTAATCCGCGCCGTATTTATGCAGCAGGTCCTGCGTGGACGTGCGCTCTGAACCGCGTCGTGAGTTGTTCTTCCAGACCGATTCATAAATGAAGTTATGAAAGTAGAAGTATTCAAGATGCTTGAATTCGGTCTTGCAGGCCGAAAACAGTTCTTCGCAGACTTTGACGTGGGCGTCCATCGAGCCGCCGATGTCGAACAGCAGCAACAGCTTGATGGTGTTGCGGCGTTCCGGGCGCATCTGGATGTTCAGCAGTCCGGCGTCCCGGGCGGTGTGGTCGATGGTGCCGTCGATGTCCAGTTCTTCGGCCGCTCCCTGGCGAGCGAATTTGCGCAGACGGCGCAGGGCGACCTTGATGTTGCGGGTGCCCAGTTCTACCTGATCGTCGAGATTTTTGTACTCGCGCTGATCCCAGACTTTCACCGCCTTGCCTTTGCGCTCGCCCGCATCCCCCACCCGAATGCCCTCCGGGTTGTAACCGCCGGAGCCAAACGGGCTGGTGCCACCGGTGCCGATCCACTTGTTGCCGCCGGCGTGGCGTTCTTTCTGTTCTTCGAGGCGTTTCTTGAATTCCTCGATGAGTTTGTCCAGCCCACCCAATGACTGAATCTGCGCCCGCTCTTCTTCGCTCAGGGAACGTTCGAATTCCTTGCGCAGCCAGTCTTCGGGGATCAATGCCTTGAGGTGGTCGTCGAGCTTTTCCAGGCCGTTGAAATAGGCGCCAAATGCCCGGTCGAACTTGTCGAAATGCCGTTCATCCTTGACCAGGATCGTGCGCGCCAGGTAGTAGAACTCGTCCATGTCAGCGAAAGTGACCCGCTGTTTCAGGGCGTTGATCAGGTCCAGCAGTTCGCGCACCGAAACCGGCACCTTGGCCGCGCGCATTTCGTTAAACAGGTTGAGCAACATGGCCGTTGTCCCTCCGCAGAATCAGCGATTGCCGCGACGGCTCATGAACGCCAGGCGTTCAAGCAACTGGACATCCTGTTCGTTTTTAACCAAAGCCCCGGCCAGCGGCGGGATGGCCTTGGTGGGATCGCGCTCACGCAATACCGCTTCGCCGATGTTGTCGGCCATGAGCAGCTTCAGCCAGTCCACCAGTTCCGAAGTGGACGGCTTCTTCTTCAGGCCCGGCACCTTGCGCACGTCGAAGAACACGTCCAGCGCTTCGCTGACCAGTTCTTTCTTGATGTCCGGGTAATGCACATCGACGATCTTTTGCAGGGTAGTGCGGTCGGGGAAGGCGATGTAATGGAAGAAGCAACGACGCAGGAACGCGTCCGGCAGCTCTTTTTCGTTGTTAGAGGTAATGATGATGATCGGGCGGATGTTGGCTTTGATCGTCTCGTCGATTTCGTAAACGTAGAACTCCATCTTGTCGAGTTCTTGCAGCAGATCGTTGGGGAATTCGATATCGGCCTTGTCGATTTCATCGATCAGCAAAATGACGCGCTCCTGGGCTTCAAAGGCTTCCCAGAGCTTGCCTTTTTTGAGGTAGTTGCGCACGTCGTGGACTTTATCCACACCCAGTTGCGAGTCACGCAGACGGCTGACGGCGTCGTACTCGTACAGGCCCTGATGCGCCTTGGTGGTGGACTTGATGTGCCAGGTGATCAACTTGGCGCCAAAGGACTCGGCCAGTTGTTCGGCGAGCATGGTTTTACCTGTGCCGGGCTCACCTTTGACCAGCAGCGGGCGCTCCAGCGTGATTGCCGCGTTGACCGCCAGCTTGAGATCGTCAGTGGCGACGTATGCGCGGGTGCCTTCGAACTTCATCGGTAAATCCTCGAACGTGGCGTGCGGGCTATCGGCCCGGACGCCTTGAATGGGGGGGGCGAACAATGCGCCGACTATAACGTGCAGCCCCGGCGACTGTGAACGTGGACCGGGTATTCAATTCCTGAATGGCGGGTCAGCCAATGTCTGGAGTGCGGCTTGCCTGCGAATCAGAACCTCAGGCGACCTGTATGTATCGCCTGATACGACGTATTCGCGGGCAAGCCTCGCTCCAACAGGATTTGCGTTCTACCGTCACATCTCTGCCACGACAACGCCCCCACGTTGGAGCGAGGCTTGCCCGCGAAGGTAGGGTCCTGGCAACGGTTTTAGCCCTTACTTCCGTCATACCGCGCATTGAATGCCTGCACGAACGCATTGCGCAGGATCTGTAGAAACGCCTGAAACGCGCTGATGTCCTGGTTATGCACGCTGCCGCTGAGTTCCACCCGCGTGGCGAACTGATTCTTGCGCTGGTTTTTCAGCACGGTTTCGCTGGTGCCGACCACAGCTTCCCAGATCGAGCGGAAGAAACCTTTGTTCTGGTTCTCCACGTCCTGCTGCCAGTTGAAGACCTCGACATCGCGCAGCAGCGGCTTGATATACCCGGTGAGCTGACCCTTGTCGGCTTGCGCCTCAATCACCAGATCGCCGGTGCCTGCGTTGAAGTCGAACTTGCCGTAGGCCGAGGCGAAGTCATTGAGCTGTTTGAGTTCAATGCCGGTGGCGCGCAGGCGGAAGTCGAAGTCTTCGAAATTGCTGTACGGATCAAAAGTGGCCGTCGTTTCCATATTGGCGTGGCCCAGTAACAGCGCCTTGCCCTCGAAACGGGCGTCACGTTTGCCTTCGACATTTTCGACGTTGGTCAGGTTATAGAGGCTGGCGTTGACCTTGTCGGCCTCGATTTTGACTTTCGGCGTGGTGGTGAAATTGTTGAAGGTGATGCGGCCGTCCTGAATACGCAGTTCGTTGAGCGTGATGGGCAACAGCTTGTTCAGTTGGTCCCGCCAGTCAGTGCCCCGACCGGTCTGGGACGCTTGCTTGTTGGCGCCACCATCGACGAAGTTGACTTCAGGGTTCAGGAACAACGCCTCGGCCACAATCGCATGGTCGTACCAGAGCGCGTGCCAGCTCACGGCCAGGTCGATGACCGGCGCGCTGACGAAAGGCACGGGCACCTTGCCGTCGACCTTGACGATATTCAGACCATTGATCGTGTACGCGCCTCGCCACAAGGCCAGGTCGACATCGGTGATGTGTCCGCGGTAATCGCCCATGTCGGCGAGTTTGTCATTGAGGTAATTGCGCACCACATAGGGCAGGGCGATGTGTACGGCAATCAGCAGCACGACAATGCCCATCAAGGTCCAGAGTGGCCAGCTGTAGCGACGTTTCATGGTAGCGGTCTCGTGTTCTGTTGAGTGGTTGACTGCATGGGCGTGCATCCGTTCGCTGCGACTGGACGTCTACAGGGCATGGGGCATAGGCTTCGGTCTTTGAAGCCCTTAACCGAATGTGCAAAAGGACACCATCATGAGCCGTATCTACGCTGACAACGCCCATTCAATTGGCAACACCCCGTTGGTGCAGATCAATCGCATCGCGCCACGAGGCGTCACTATCCTGGCCAAGATCGAAGGGCGCAATCCCGGCTACTCGGTGAAATGCCGGATTGGCGCAAGCATGATCTGGGACGCTGAAAGTAAAGGCAAACTCAAACCCGGCATGACCATTGTCGAGCCTACTTCCGGCAATACCGGGATCGGGCTGGCCTTTGTTGCCGCTGCCCGTGGTTACAAGTTGATGCTCACCATGCCGGCCTCCATGAGCATCGAGCGCCGTAAGGTGCTCAAGGCCCTGGGTGCCGAGCTGGTGTTGACCGAGCCCGCCAAAGGGATGAAAGGCGCCATCGAAAAAGCCGAAGAACTGGTGGCCGGCGATCCGCAGAAATTCTTTATGCCCGCTCAGTTCGAGAACCCGGCCAACCCGGCGATCCACGAAAAAACCACCGGCCCGGAAATCTGGAACGACACGGATGGCGCAATCGATGTGCTGGTGGCGGGCGTCGGTACCGGCGGCACCATCACCGGTGTGTCCCGCTACATCAAGAACACCGCAGGCAAGCCGATCCTGTCGGTGGCGGTTGAACCGTTAGGCTCGCCCATCATTACGCAGGCCATGGCAGGCGAAGCGATTACACCCAGTCCGCACAAGATTCAAGGGATCGGTGCTGGCTTCATCCCGAAAAACCTGGACCTGTCGATGGTCGACCGGGTGGAACGGGTCAGTGACGACGAAGCCAAAGCCATGGCACTGCGCTTGATGCAGGAAGAAGGCATTTTGTGCGGGATATCCTGCGGCGCGGCCATGGCGGCAGCGGTACGCATGGCCGAAACCCCGGAAATGCAGGGCAAGACGATCGTGGTGATTCTGCCGGATTCCGGCGAGCGTTACCTGTCGAGCATGTTGTTCAGCGATCTGTTTACCGATCAGGAGCTGCAACAGTAACGGTGTGTTTCATCTTGCCGACTTCTGGTGAAGCCGGTGAGCGTTTATGATGCCGGGCTTGCGCACCGCACGGTGATTGTTCCAGATCACCCTCCGGTGCCTTGCCAACCGATAAAATCGGCCTGTGAATTGTCCGCAGTACGTTCAGCGCTTGGTCATTGCCGTTTCGAGGAGAGTTAGATGACGTTTTCATTTGCTGCCAAAGCATCGATCCTGATGCTTTTCGTGGGCAGCACGCTGTATGTGCATTTGCGCGGTAAAGCGCGTTTGCCGTTGCTACGTCAGTTCGTCAACCACTCCGCGCTGTTCGCACCTTACAACGCCTTGATGTACCTGTTTTCCCGGGTGCCTTCCAAGCCCTATCTCAATCGTCGGGATTTCCCCGAGCTGGACGTATTGAAAGACAATTGGGAAGTCATCCGCGACGAAGCCATGCATTTGTTCGACGAGGGCTATATTCGCGCCGCCGAAAAGAACAACGACGCCGGTTTTGGCTCGTTCTTCAAGAAGGGCTGGAAGCGTTTCTACCTCAAGTGGTACGACAAGGCTTTGCCATCGGCCGAGGCGCTTTGCCCCAAAACCGTCGCGCTGGTTAACAGCATTCCTAACGTCAAGGGCGCGATGTTCGCGCTGTTGCCGGGTGGCAGCCATCTGAACCCCCATCGCGACCCGTTCGCCGGTTCCCTGCGTTACCACCTGGGCCTGTCCACGCCGAACTCCGATGATTGCCGTATCTACGTCGATGGCCAGGTGTATGCCTGGCGCGATGGCGAAGACGTGATGTTCGACGAAACCTACGTGCACTGGGTCAAGAACGAGTCCGCCAAGACCCGGGTCATCCTGTTCTGCGACGTCGAACGCCCGCTGCGCAGCCGTATCATGACGCGCATCAATCGTTGGGTCAGCGGCTGGCTGGGGCGCGCCACGGCGCCACAAAACCTGGATGACGAACGGGTGGGCGGCATCAACCAGGCGTATGCGTACAGCAAACGCTTCAGCGACGGCTTCAGCGGCAAGGTCAAGCAACTCAAGCGCAAGCATCCCAAGGCTTATCGGGTATTGCGCCCGGTACTGGCGGTGCTGGTGCTGACGTTGTTGGGGTATTGGTTGTTTGGTTAAACCCGTCCGGAATTGAAGCGCAAACCTCGTTGGCGCGAGGTTTGGCCGGGATTCGGTCAAGACTTTGATGCGGCATGAAGGCTGAAAAAAAAGACCTGTGCAGACTGTGAACTGCCCCCAAAAGCTGGACGCTCTTGTCAGGCAGTTCGCGGCCGGGTTCTGTAGCCGTTCGTACCGTGGGACCGGCTTTAGCCGGGAAAGGGTATTTCAGGCGATGCAGCTGCAGCGAACCTCCAGGCCTCTTCCCGGCTGAAGTCGGCCCGATGGAGGGTTCGATCCTGCGGTCTGAACCCGGCGTCTCGGCTGATCTGCTCTTGCACATCCCTCTCGCCTCTGGTTATAGTCGGCGCCAGTGTTGCAGAAAACCCTTGTAACACTCCCCATCCCCAAGAAGACGTGCGCCATGCCTGCTTCCCACATTCAGTTGATGTTCGACGCCGCAGCCTTCGCTGCCGCCGAGCCGTGTGGATGCAAGCAGCTCTCCTTCATGCGTTATCCGCCACCTTCCCCTGTGAACTCGCAGGTTGTAGCACCGCCAGGCGTAGCCCTGCCGGTTTGATCGACCGCTTTCAACCCAAGCGTGCGTTCGTACAACCGCAAACAATCGTTAAACACATCGTTGGCCCTTATTTGCCGGGCCTGCCAATGCGTGTCCGATCACAGGTGGTATTCATGTTCATCCCTACAAAACTGGCTTCGCTGGCCTCCACGACGTTGTTCGTCCTGCTGTGGAGCAGCGGGGCGATTTTCTCCAAATGGGGCTTGGCCCACGCTTCACCGTTCGCCTTTCTGCTGATCCGCTTTCTGCTGGCGCTGATCGCCTTGGCCGTGCTGATCCCGATGTTGGGTTACAAGCTCCCGGCGGTCGGCAAACCCCTGCTGTACGCGGCGGGCACCGGCGCTGTGCTGCTGGGGGCTTATCAGATTTTCTATCTGCTGGCGCTGGATCTCAACGTCACGCCTGGCGTCATGGCAACCATCATGGGCGTACAGCCGATCCTCACCGCGGTGCTCATGGAGCGCAGTCGGTCCTGGACGCGGTTATTCGGTCTGAGCCTGGGGCTGGCCGGGTTGATCCTGGTGGTCTACCAGAGCATCGGTCTGGGAGGCATGTCTCTGGCGGGAATGCTGTTCGGCCTGCTGGCGATGGTCAGCATGACCGGCGGCGCGATCATGCAAAAGCGCATCACGGACAACCCGCTGGGCACACTGCCCGTGCAGTACCTGGCGGGCGCGCTGCTCTGTGGGGTATTCGTGCCGTTCCAGCCGTTCCACGTTGAAATGAGCACGGGCTTCATCGTGCCCGTGTTGTGGATGGGGCTGGTGGTGTCCGTGCTGGCGACGTTCCTGCTTTATCGTTTGATCGCCCAGGGCAATCTGGTCAACGTCACCAGCCTGTTCTATCTGGTGCCTGCGGTCACGGCGATCATGGATTACCTGATCTTTGGCAACCGGCTGGCGATGTTGAGCCTGCTCGGCATGTTGCTGATCGTGGTGGGGCTGGTGTTCGTGTTTCGCAAACCGACGTTACGCTGACGGAAAACCCTGACGGGAGCGCGGCTTGTCCGCTAAAGCCGAATCACCGGCAAGCGCGCTCCTGTCGTTCAACGCGCCTTGGCAGACGCCACCACCGCTGGCCTCAACACCAGCCACAACGCCACCGCAATCAGCGCGCCACCGTAGAGGTGCGCCATGGACAGCGGTTCATCCAGCAACAGCGCGCCCCACAGCACACCAAATGGCGGGATCATGAAGGTCACCGTCATGGACCTGAGGGGGCCGATGCTGCTCACCAGCCGGAAATACAGAATGTAAGCCAGCGCCGTGCAGATCAGGCCCAGCCCCAGCAACGACAGCCAGACGTTAATACCACCCCAATTTTCTGGAGGGTCGGTCATCACCCGATAGCCGAACAAGGGCAACAGCAGCAAGGTTGCGCCCAGCATGCTGCCCAAGGCCGAAAGCCGACTGTCCAGCCCGCCTTCCTGATCAAGCCAGCGCCGGGTCAGGAACCCTGCAAACGCGTAGCAGGTGGTCGCCAGCAAACAGGCGAGGGCGCCGGTCAGCAGTTGCAGATCAAAGGCGACCGGCCCCGCGCGGGTCAGAATGCCAACGCCCACCAGGCCGAGAAACACGCCCATGATTTTTGCCGCCGAGAGCTTTTCACTGAAGAACAACCCGCCCACCAACACCCCCATAAGCGGCGTGGTCGCGTTGAAGATGGACGAGTAACCGGCAGGCATGACCTGTGCCGCCACCGAATACATGGTCGCGGGCAGCCCCGAGTTGATAACGCCCAGCAGCATGCAGGTCTTGAGCTTGCCGCGGAAATTCCAGTCGATACGCATCAGCCAGAGGATAAGCAGCAACCCGGCGGCGGCAATCGACACCCGAAAAAAGGCGGTCGGCGCGGTGCCCAGCACGGGCGCAATGATGCGCATGAACAAAAAGCTCGCGCCCCAGATGGCGGCCAGCGCGATCAGGCTAATAATGTCAGTGGGTTTCATGGCGATGCTTTCCTTGGCGCAGGGGCGGCAGTTTTACCGGTAGGCTGCGAGCGTTGCAATCTTTGCTTACGATTCGGTTAAACGGTGCCAATGTTTCAGGCACTGCTAAGCTGCGGCATACGAATCCCGCAGAGAGATGTTTATGCCCACTTCCTGGCCCGCCGCTGACATCGCCCGAATGATCCTTGAGGGCTTCGACGATTACCGCGAGCATTTCCGGCAGATTGCCGACGGTGCCCAGGCGCGCTTCGAGCACGCGCTGTGGCAGGAAGCGCAGCAGGCTTCGGCGGCGCGGATCAGCCTCTACGAAGAGAAAGTCAACGAAACCCGCGAGACACTGGGCTCCGTTTTCAGCGCTGAGCAATTGCTCGACGTGGCAGGCTGGCCGCAGGTCAAAAGCGCCTACATTCAGTTGATTGATGTCCGACTGGACGACGAACTCTCCGAAACCTGGTTCAACTCGATTTTCTGCGGGCTGTTCAGTCATGACCTGATCAGTGATGGCTGCATGTTCATTCACACTACCCGGCCAACATTGCGCCATCACGACCGCGCCGCCCAGACCCGGACCTTTCACCCCCAGGGTGACCTTCGTGGCATGCTGGACCGGGTTTTCGATGAGTACCGGTTCAACGTTCCCTATGCCGATCTGCCCGGCGACCTGCAGCGCCTTGAAGCGCAGTTGCGCGAAAGCCTGCCCGACTGGGTGTGCAAGGATCCGGCCCTGTGTGTCGAGCTGTTTTCGTCGGTTTTGTATCGCAACAAGGGCGCTTACCTGGTGGGCCGGGTGTTCACCCTCGACGAACAATGGCCGCTGGTGATCGCGATGCTGCACCCTGAGGGTCATGGCATACAGATCGACGCGCTGATCACCGACGAAGCGCAAGTGTCGATCATTTTTTCGTTCACTCGCTCGTACTTCATGGTCGATGTGCCGGTGCCAGCGGAGTTTGTCAGCTTTCTCAAGGGCATTTTGCCGGGCAAGCACATTGCCGAGCTGTACACCTCGATCGGCTTTTACAAACACGGCAAATCCGAGTTCTATCGCGCGCTGATCAATCATCTGGCCCGTACCGATGACCGATTCATCATGGCGCCGGGGGTGCGCGGCATGGTCATGAGCGTGTTCACGCTGCCGGGCTTCAACACCGTGTTCAAGATCATCAAGGATCGCTTTTCGCCCTCCAAGAACGTCGACCGCGCAACCGTCATCGAAAAATACCGGCTGGTGAAAAACGTCGACCGGGTCGGGCGCATGGCTGATACCCAGGAGTTCGCCGACTTCCGCTTTCCGTTGAGCAAATTCGAGCCTGACTGCCTCACCGAACTGCTGCAAGTGGCGGCTTCGACGGTGCACGTGGAGGGCGATACCGTGTTGATCCGCCACTGCTGGACCGAGCGCCGCATGACCCCGCTGAACCTGTACCTGGAAAACGCCAACGAAGCGCAGATCCGTGAAGCGCTGGACGACTATGGCCTGGCGATCAAACAACTGGCTGCGGCGAATATCTTCCCCGGCGATATGCTGCTCAAGAACTTTGGCGTCACCCGGCACGGTCGGGTGGTGTTTTATGACTACGATGAAATCTGCTTCCTGACTGAAGCCAACTTCCGCCACATCCCGGCCCCGCGCACCCCGGAAGACGAAATGGCCTCCGAACCCTGGTACTCCATCGGCCCCCTTGACGTTTTCCCCGAAGAATTCCCGCCGTTTCTGTTCGCCGATATCAAACAGCGCCGGCTATTCGCCAGCCTGCATGGCGAGCTGTACAACGCCGATTACTGGAAAAGCCTGCAAGACGCGATTCGCGAAGGAAAAGTGATTGATGTGTTTCCCTACCGACGCCGGGGGATCGTGTAGGCGCTCACGAGCAACGCAAGGCAGCGATAGCGGTTCGACAGAGACACCGCTTCGCGGCCGTCGTAACCTCCGAGCGCACCTACAAAAAAACATGATTCCTACGCTAGATGTGTAGGCGCTCACGAGCAACGCGAGGCAGCGATAGCGGTTCGACAGAGACACCGTTTCGCGGCCGTCGTAACCTCCGAGCGCTCCTACACAAAAACCTGCCTACGCTGGATGTGTAGGCGCTCACGAGCAACGCGAGGCAGCGATGGCGGTTCGGCAGATACACCGCTTCGCGGCCGTCGTAACCTCCGAGCGCTCCTACGCAAAAACCTGCCTACGCTGGATGTGTAGGCGCTCACGAGCAACGCGAGGCAGCGATGGCGGTTCGGCAGATACACCGCTTCGCGGCCGTCGTAACCTCCGAGCGCACCTACAAAAAAACATGATTCCTACGCTAGATGTGTAGGCGCTCACGAGCAACGCGAGGCAGCGATAGCGTTTTGACAGATACACCGCTTCGCGGCCGTCGTGACCTCCGAGCGCTCCTACGCAAAAACCTGATTCGCGAAAAATTGTAGGAGCTCACGAGCAACGCGAGGCAGCGATGGCGGTTCGGCAGATACACCGCTTCGCGGCCGTCGTGACCTCCGAGCGTTCCTACGCAACACCGGGTGTAGCGCTTTAATTCAAACTCACATGCCGACTCAACAGCGCGCGCAACGCCGCAGGCTTGACAGGCTTGGCGAGAAAATCCAGCCCCGCCGCATGAACTTGCGCGATGAGTTCCGGGCGGCCGTCGGCACTGATCACAACGCCCGGCACAGGTTCGCCCAGCCGTGTGCGCAGCCAGGCCATCAGTTGGGTCCCGGTTTCGCCCTCGTCCAGATGGAAGTCCACCAACGCCAGTTGCGGGCGCACGCCTTGTTCCAGCAAGGCTTCACACTGCTGGCGATCCCTTGCGGTCCACACCTGGCAACCCCAGCGTGTCAGCAGGCTGTTCATGCCGATCAGGATGCTGTCTTCATTGTCGACACACAGCACCTGGGTGCCACCGAGCAGCGGACGCTCAGGCTCGCGGGCTTTCTCGATGACGGGCGTTTGTAGCCGCGCCAACGGCACGCTGACGCTGAACACAGTGCCCTTACCGGGCCAGGAGCGCACCTGCAGCGGATGGTCCAGCACGCGGCACAACCCGTCGGCAATCGCCAGCCCCAAGCCCAGTCCTTTTTCAGCGCGGGTCTGATGGCTGTCCAGGCGCTTGAACTCTTCGAAAATAACCCGCTGCTTATCTTCCGGAATACCGGGGCCACGGTCCCAGACTTCCAGGCTCAAATGCGTGCCCCGACGCCTCACGCCCAGCAGCACCGGCCCTTTGGCGTAGCGGAACGCATTGGTCAGGAAGTTCTGCAAAATGCGCCGCAGCAGCTTCGCGTCACTGTCGACCCGTAAGGACGTGCCGCGGACTCGGAATTTAATCCCTTGCTCCTGCGCCAGCACTTTGAATTCCGCGCCCAGCGGATCGAACAGGGTGTTGAGGGCAAACGGCTGGCGGTCCGGGTTGATCTTGCCATTTTCCAGGCGGGAAATGTCCAGCAGGTCGCTGATCAAGTCCTCGGCCGACCGCAAGGAACTGTCCAGGTGCTGCACCAACTGCTGGGCTTCGGCGGTCATTTCCCCGTCCTGATGGGACAGCGCCGCAGAAAACAGCCGGGCCGCGTTCAGGGGCTGCATCAGGTCATGGCTGACAGCGGCGAGGAACCGGGTTTTGGACTGGTTGGCCGCTTCGGCCGTGCCTTTGGCCTCGGTAAGTGCCACGTTCAGTTGCGACAGCTCATGGGTACGTTCGGCCACACGCTGCTCAAGGCTTTCATTGGCACCTTTGAGCGCCTGTTCGGCATCGCGGAACGCGGTGATGTCCGTGAAACTCATGACGAAACCGCCGCCGGGCATCGGATTGCCGATCAGCTCAATGACCCGTCCATTGGGGAACATCCGTTCCGAGGTGTGCGCACGGCCCTGGCGCATCCAGTGCAAGCGGCGGGCGACGTGGACTTCCGCTTCGCCGGGGCCGCACAAACCGCGCTCGGCGTTGTAGCGAATGATGTCGGCAATAGGCCGGCCGACACTGATCAAACCTTCCGGGTAGTTGAACAGCTCCAGATAACGGTGATTCCAGGCCACCAGCCTCAGGGATTGATCGACGACACTGATGCCCTGGGTGATGTTTTCAATGGCACCCTGCAGCAGCGCCCGATTGAATTGCAGCACTTCGGACGCTTCGTCGGCGATGCGCACCACATCTTCGAGCTGCATTTCCCGGCCTTCGATGGCCGCCTTCACCACCGCGCGGGTCGACGATGCCCCCAACACACCCGCCAGCAAGCGCTCGGTGTGGGCGATCCAGTCGGCGTTGGCATTCTGGTTCGGGTTGAAGCCTTTGCCCTGGCGGTACGCAAAACGAATGAAACTTTGTCGCGCCCGTTCCTCGCCGACAAAACGTGCCGAGAGACTGAGCAAGTCTTCAATCTGCACCGCCAGCAACGGGCGGCTGCTGGGACGCACATGGATCTCCTGACCAATGAACCGTCCCGCCTGCCAATGCTCGGACACCCGAGTGCGGGACAGCACCGACACCCAGGCGAACAGAATGAAATTACCCGCCAGGGACAACACCACGCCTTGGGTCAACGGCGTGATCGGCAGGTTCAGCGGGTTGCCGTGCAGCCACGCCAGCAGCGGAAAGCTGCTCAACGACCAGCCCATGCCGTGGGCCGCGATGGGCAGGACCAAGGTGTAAAACCACAGGAAGATGCCCGCCGCCAAGCCAGCGAAGACGCCGCGACGGTTGGCCTGCTTCCACCACAACGCGCCGAACATGGCCGGGGACAGTTGGGTAATGGCCGCAAACGCGATCTGGCCGATGGTCGCCAGACTGGTCGTTGATCCCAGCAGGCGGTAGCAGACATAAGCCAGCAACAGAATCACCACGATGCTGACCCGACGCACCGACAGCATCCAGTGGCGAAACGCCTCGAATGGCCGTTCGGTGGTTTTACGGCTCAACAGCCACGGCAGCAGCATGTCGTTGGACACCATCGTCGACAGCGCAACACTGGCCACGATTACCATGCCGGTGGCGGCCGAAGCGCCCCCGATGAACGCCAGCAAGGCCAGTGACGGATGGGCATGGGCCAGCGGCAGGCTGATCACGAACGAGTCGGGCAGCACCGAACCGGGCAACAGCATTTGTCCGGCCAGGGCGATGGGCACCACAAACAGCGCCGCCAATGCCAGATACGCCGGGAATACCCACCGGGCCAAACGCAAATCCTGTGGGTTGATGTTCTCCACGACGGTCACGTGAAACTGTCGCGGCAGGCAGACAATCGCCATCATCGCCACACCGGTCTGCACCACCATGGACGGCCAATTGATGGTCTCCCTCCAGTACTGCTCAAGGCGCGGCGCCAGCATGGCCTGGTTGAACAGATCGTCGAAGCCGTCGTACAACCCGTAAGTGACAAACGCCCCGACCGCCATAAAGGCCAACAGCTTGACCAGCGACTCAAAGGCGATGGCGAGCACCATGCCGCGATGGTGCTCCGTGACGTCCAGCGTGCGGGTGCCGAACAGGATGGTAAACAGTGCCAGCACCAGCGACACGATCAGCGCCGTGTCCTGCGCGCTGGTGCCGCTGGCGTCCGCCACGGCGCCGATCAGGATATTCACCCCAAGCACGATGCCCTTGAGCTGCAAGGCGATATAAGGCAGCACGCCCACCAGACAGATCAGCGCCACCACCACCGCCAGCGACTGCGACTTGCCATAGCGCGCGGCAATGAAGTCAGCAATGGAGGTGATGTTCTCCTGCTTGCTGATCAGCACCATCTTCTGCAAGACCCAGGGTGCCAGCAGCAACAGCACGATCGGCCCCAGATAAATCGGCAAAAAGGACCACAACTGCTCAGCCGCCTGACCGACCGCTCCGAAAAACGTCCAGCTGGTGCAATACACCGCCAGCGACAAGCTATACACCCACGCCCGCACAGTCGGCGGCAGCGACGTCGTGCGCCGATCACCGTAAAAGGCAATAGCGAACATGATGGCCATATAGGCCAGGGCAACGGCAGCAATCAGCCCGCTGGACAGCGACATAGAGATTCAGAGCCTCAAAGACAAGCTCGCTAGTCTCGCATGGCGGTCGGGGGTTTTGTAGGAGCGACTTTAGTCGCGAGGGCGCGCGGGGGGCTTGCGTTCAAGGTATTGGCCTTCACAGCGCGACAGCCCTTCGCATCAACGGGCTTTCGTAGGTCGATTCCATCCACAAATGTAGGACCCGTCTCCATTTCTTGTCCCTGTATTGCGAGGGCTTTTCCGACCCGGCATCGTCGCCCGTTTCTGCACAACGAAAGGATGGCGCGCAGATGTCCGATGCAATGACTCGACTCCTCAACCTGCCGACGCTGGCTGCGCCCTGGGAGAAAACGGGCCAATCAATGATTTTTATCGTCGATCAACACCACGCCAAAGAAGCGTGGATGGTCACCCAGCTGCAAAGTCGCCCATTCAACGCGGACCTCCTCTGGTTCGGCACCTCCCTGCAAGATCACGCCATCAAAGGCCCCACCTGGTTCGATCTGCCACCCTCAGCAGTGACAGGCATGGCCAAGGTTTGTCATCAGCGCCCCAAGGGTATTGCCCTGCGTTGTCGTGATCCCGGAGCAGCACTGGCCCACGCCCGGAAGCTGATGGCCATGCCGTTGGGTCGATCACGCATTCTGAACTTCTACAACCCGGTGAACTGGACTGCGCTGGCGATGGACGCGGGCGACAACCTCGGTTGCCTGCTGGGGCCATGGGATGCGGTTTACACCCCTGCACCCCACATCAATCCCGACGCCCAGCGCTGGCATGAGTGGCGACTAGAAACGCCGGCCGCAGCAGAGACCTGCACCTGGCCGCTGGCGTTTCCCGACAGCGTATTCGCGACCTTCAAGGATGTGCGCTGGGTGTATTGGCTACGAGAAAACCCGAAGCATTTCGGCCGTGTGCCTGATTCCGAGCTGCCAAGACTGGCCCGCAACCTGGACTTTCTCGTCAAGCACCGCATCGGTGTAGACGAAGACCTGCTGGAAATTCCCCATCTGATCATCAACGGCGAGCTTTCAGACCGAACCGATCTGTTGCCGATTCTCACCTCATCCGAAAGACCGCACCGCAAAGTCGCTCAACTGCTGGAGGCTGTGCAGCCATGAATACGCAACCCTATGTCGTCGATCAGGGCGATACCCTCAGTTCAATCGCCCAGCGTTGCGGCAGAAGCGTCAGCCAATTGCGCGAGCTGAACCCCTTCATCAGCAACCCCAACTACATTCGTACCGGCTGGGAACTCAAAGTGCCGGCACCGGGTAGCGAAGTGGCTGCGACCGGAAACGAACCGCCTGTAAGCAAAATCCTCAAACTGGAGCCGATCCCCGAAAACGCGGAACACGGCCCCACGAACTTTTGTGGCGAGCAGGCCTGCAGCAAGGACAACCACTATTTCGACATCATTTATGAAGTCGGGCAGGACAGCTTCTGGCTGCTGCGCGAACACACCTTGGACGTACTGGTTAAAGCAGCGGACAAACTGAAAAAAGCCGTGCTCACCACCGACCCGGATTCGCGCCTCAAGGCGCTGGATGAGCGCGGGCTGATGGATTTTTTCCTTGAGCCGAAGCTGAGCAGTTTTCTGGATGCGGACAAGAGTCGGAAGTATCACGAGCTTGAAAAGGATCTGAAAGAGCTCGGGGATGAAATCAGGCAGATCGGTTCATTGGAAACCTCGGCTTTTGGCCGGGAATATATGTGTAAACCTCGTTTTGCCGCCCACACACCCCAAGAGTTCCAGCGAAAAAAACGCGACTTCAGAGAGATGGACAATGAAAGATTCGTCCTTAAGGCTGAAGCTGAACAACAGGCACTGAAGGAAGGCTACAGTTTCGTCGGCACCGAATTGTTCAGCCCTGAAGCCATTGAAGTGGGCAAAATCCGTGAGGTTTACCTCAAGCAGCGGCAGAACTTGATCGATGGCAAGATCCCCGATTTCAAACAAGAGGAAATCGACCAATTTCGCAAAGCCCACGCCAAACTGCTGGCTGATCTGGACGCTGGAAAATACGACCCAAACAACAATCTGGCGGAGTGGGTAAGAGAGTCCGAAAGTTTGTTTCGCTATTCGGAATTCACCAAAACATTAATGCGGGCAGCGGCCTATGGCATTGCCTTGCCCGAATTTGCCCTGCATCACCCTGACGAGGATATTTCCTGGGGCATCAAGCGCTATCGGGATTATCACGAGCTGCTCAAGAACAAAGCCGACCTGGAAAAAAATATTGAAACCAGTTTCGACACTTGGCTGCGGGTAGGCCGACAACAGCCACCAAGCAGCCTGTTCGATGAAGAAAAGCGCCAATGGCAGGATCTGGAAAACAAGGAAAAGGCGCTCAAACAGGACGCTGAAGACATCATCCGCGCGCGCAAACCCGCACTACACCTGCTCTGGAATCCGGAAGCGTTCGAGCCAAAACCGGTACAGCGCCTGGTACGCAGTAACTTTCCCCTGCGAGAAATCAGCGTGCCGACTGAGCGCGCACGCCTTAGCCACCTCAGCTTCAAGGATCTACGCAATAGCCTAGGCAGGCAGGCGCAAAAGACCCTCCAGGAAGATCTGGCCAAGATCGCCGCTAAAGCAGGTAACCCTAATTTCAAAATCGACGCTGGCAATCTCAGTGATGGCGACGCGCTCGACTATTGGTTCATCCATATGGACGCTCGACGATTGAAAATCCAGGATGGCTGGTTTGACACCTCCGGGTTTTTCGCCCCTGCGCGATTCAAGGCGTATCTCAAAGCCCAGGGTTTTTATATCGAGAACCTGCGTGATGACGCCGAATTCGAGGCTTGGGGCAATGGCCTCAAGCAAATGCTCTTCAAGAAAAACCCTCTCGGCCCCCTGCGTCTGGTGGATAACAGCCCGCAAGCGCGCTTGATTCGCTGCCTCACACCACCGCAAAGCAATTTGCACAGCGGCGCCACCGCCAAGGGCTTCGAACTGAGCTTGAACAAAGGTGCCAGCGCCAGCGTCGAGGCGTTTCTGGACATCAACCTTGCGCGGGGCGAAGTCGAACTGCTCCAGTTCGAACTCCCCAAACGCACCCAGGCCACCTCAGTTAAAGCGAAATATATAAATTTCAAGCAGCAGGAAAGCGTTGTCGACCTTGGCCGCTTCTGCCTGGAAGGCGGCATCAAAGCCTGGGGATTCGCCGGCGCGTCCATGTTGCTTAGCGCCAACATGGCCCTCAAACCCAGCGACAGTAAAAATGACGTTGAACTGGACACCAGCCGCGACGCCCAGCGCGGTATTAGCCGCGTTGACATACATGGCCTGCCCAACGTGCGCGCAGACGAAGTCATCAGCGCCAATCTCAACCTGTTCGCAGGCGTGCAGGCGGGGATCAAGATCAGCGGCAGCCTGCAATGGGCTCCCCCCAAAGACCTGCTGACCGCCCGTAGCGTGCAGCCCTATAACGAGCTGGACCCTAGCAAAAAAGACTGGCTAGCGGTCGCGTCCCTGGGTGCCAACCTGAGCGCCGCCGCTGGCGTCGGTGGTAAAGGCGAATTCAGCCTGTCCCTGCAAAACGGCCAGATCATCCTGCGCCTCAAAGTCGCCCTCGTCGCCGGAGTCGGCGCGGACGGCGATTTCAGCTTCGTCCTCGGCTACAAAGCGTTGGTGCACTTCCTCGATATATTCAACCGGGAACTGATCAAAAACGAATACCACAAACTTGACTGGATCATGCCTGAGGCGTTTGAGTATTTTGCTAAAGCGCAGGTGTTGCATGCCGTTGGGGTGGATCTTCAATGGTTGTTTTTGTTGGGGTATAACAAGGTTAAATCGCTGTATGGCGCGATGACGGCAGGGGGGCGGGCTGGAGTTATGGCTTACACGATTGAGCTGAATAAAGATAATGAGGAACTTCTAACTTGGTTTACGATGCTCTCCCCGGAAAGGCTGGGGGCATTGCTTAATACACTTTTGCAGCAACCCACAGAGTTCGAAATAATAACTCATGAACTATCGAGCGGGTTGACAGAGCGGAAGACCCCCAAATTCAAGAAACTGACTGAAGCTGAATCACATCTACTTCAGCAGCGCGCTATAGAGCTGATTCTCAGGGCTATCGTTACGCGAGCAAAATTTAAAGCGTTTAGCAAGTACGGGTGTCACAATACCATCGAGTTGGCTAAGGAACATTTTTACGAAGCGACATTGCGGTTCGCGGCTTTTGCGAAATCCGATAAGCCCAAGCAAACCCATTTGCTTAACGTAGAGCGCCTAGATAAGTTTATGGCAGTGAATTTGTTCTCAGAAAAAAAAGTAAATGTGGAAATGCGTGAAAGCTATAAGGCCCAGCGCTGTGTTCTAGGTCCGCCTATGGGGAATGAATGCCGTTTCGTGGATATACTGGATATGTTTGATGAGAGGACTATCTAATATGTCCGCTTGGCGGGTTTTTATATTGGCGGCGGCGCTTTTCCAGCCGCTTGCTATGGCTTCACTTGCCCCAGATCAGGTTGGCGCGAAAGTAAAAGGTGCCTTTCTATATAATCTTAATCGACACACTGACGCGGTACCTTTTTTAAAAATCGCCGCGGAAGCAGGTGATCGAGAATCACAATATTTTTTGGGCGAAGTGTTGAGAAAACGGGCCACATTTGTGAATGATCTGTCACAGCATTGGTTTGAATTGGCTGCTCATCAAAATGATGTCTCTGCCATGATGCGGCTGTTCAAGACGAGCGATGAGGTGTGCAGATACCTGAATAACTGCGCTCCTGAAACGAGAAGCCCTAAGCATTGGCGCGAGACAGCGCACGCATTTGCTTTGGCCCGTGCGGCCAAAGGTGACGGGGAGGCGATGTATCAATTATATTTGATGAGCGGTGAGTTTGATTGGCTTATAAAGTCAGCTGAAGCGGGCTTTGGTGAGGGGCAATATTGGCTTGGTGTTGAATATAGACAAGGAGCGGGCTTTTTTATCGTTCCCGGCAGGCGGCTCAAAACTGCTGATAAGTGGTTGGTGGCTGCTGCCAATTCGAATTACGTACCAGCTATTGAAGAGCTGACTAGGCTCTTGGCTGAACGAAATGATATTGCTGGAGTTATGTATTGGACGGAACGGGCTGCAAAAGCAGGCGGTATTGAAGCGACAGTCGACTTGGCTGCGTGGATGACTGATACCTCAGATTATTTGAAGCTTCCCCTGGATTTGGTTAAGGGTTATGGACTCATGTTAGTTGTTGCGCAGGCAGAGCTTCCGAGCAGGAAGGGAATTGATGAAAGGCAGTTGAAGGAGCTCGAAAAACGTATGGAGCCTGAGCAAATAACGGCAGGCAAAGCTTTCGCGGAGGAATGGAAAAAAACAAATGCGCCACTTTCGCGCTTTCCCACTAAGTACGGGTTGTAGTTCGAGTCGTCATGCTCTCGTACATTTATAATCATTCACCCCAAACCGCCCATTTTCAGAGGATCCTGCGTTGCGCACATGGTTCGTCAGTTGTGTTTCGTTTTGCTGGTTTTTCTTCAGCCCGTTGTCGTCATCCCAAATTTCCTCCGATCTCGAATCCGCTAAGAAACAAGGCCTGATTTTATACAATATGTCTTTAGGTAAACAGGTTAACAATCAGGCAGCACCGCTGATCGAGGTTGCGGCAAAGGCAGGTGATTCTGAGTCCCAATACTACATGGGCGAAATCGAGCGACAGAAATCAATGTTCATAAGTTCTGAGGCGCAGCAATGGTACAAAAAAGCAGCCGATCAGGGAGATATATACTCGATGCTTCGTTTGGCCAACGCGGATAACAAGCTTTGTCAGTTGCTTAAGAACTGTGGAGGTACAGTTAAAGCGCCTGAAGAATGGGCTGATTCAGCTCGCACGTTAGGAGAACAGCGCGCAAGGCAGGGCAACGGTGAAGCTATGTTTCAACTTTATTTGTTGACCGATGATCTGGACTGGCTTATCAAGTCTACGGATGCAGGTTTCCCTGAAGCGCAGGACTGGTTAGCCGTTCAATATCAGGAAGGAGCCGGTTTTTTTCTGATCCCCGGCAAGCGCGATAAAGAAATTGAGCGGCTGTTTCGCGCTGCGGCTCAGGCGGGTTATGTTCCCGCGATGGGTAACTTGGCCATGTATTTGCTCTCGAAGAGAGACTTAATAGGTGCTGGTAGCTGGATCAAGGCGGCCGCCGAACATGGCCATTTTGGTGCGGTTAGTAGTTATGGCGCTTGGAGCGCCCATGCGCCAGATCGAGTCGGTTTACCGCTGGACTTGGTAAAGGCCTATGGGTTGATATACTTACTGGCTAAGGCCGAACCGGGTGCATATGGCTATGGTGAAAGAAAGTTGAAAGAAATTTCCGACAGAATGAATTTCGAACAAATAGAGGCTGGCACAGCCTTCGCCGAGGAATGGAAGAAAACCCATCCGCCGTTATCCAGATTTCTACCTAAATATGGTTACTGATCGAATTTTTTGGCCCCGGTGACGGTGCGGATGCGTTCTCAATGACGGTCGGAGTCGGACTTGAGCTCGAATCGCGAACAAGTTCGCTCCTACAGGTTATTCCGTTTTTGATGATTTGCCTGTAGGAGCACGCTTGCGTCAGATCAACCCTCTACTTCACTCAACCTCACTTCCATCGCTTCCAACACATCACAACTATCCTGCAACAACAGACAAGCCACCTGCGCCACATGGGCGAGGTGGTTTTCGTCGGGGTCTTTGAGGTTGGCGGTGCTCAGGCAGGTCATCAGGTTTTTCACGGCGGTCAGGCGTTCGACGGCGCAGTGGTGCAGGTCGGGGAAGGGGGCGTTCGGGTTGATGAACAGGACGGTATTTGGGTATTGCTGCATCTGAGTGTATTGGGTCATGAAGAAAGTCCAGAAGGTATGATTAAACCTGCCGCCCCTTTCGTCGCCAAACGAATTTGGGTGACAGCTGTACGCAGGTTGGCGAACCGGTCATACCCACCCGGCAGACCCGAAGGTCTCCCACGCACAGCTGCCATGAACGTCGCCCACGCAAAGGTGAAGACAACGGAGCATTAACAACTGTTGCTTGGGTGATGGGTCGGATCGCCAAATCCGGTCGCTGATGTGCAGCGACGGGCGAATCATAGGGAGATGGCGGGTTCGGTGCAACCGCTGGCCGGATGATGTTTTATCTGCAAAACCGATGACCTATACAGAAATTACCCGCTTAGTCGATATCAGGTGCGGCCTTACCCTGTATCCCACCTCATCCGAGGACTGGAGCCGACATGAGCCGCATCATTGATTACCCCTGCAAACCCCTGAGTCATTTGCCGCATCCCCGTGAAGTGATTCGCCAGTTCACGCCCAACTGGTTTGCGGCGACCATGGGCACCGGGATTTTGTCGTTGGCATTGCCTGCTGCCTATCCCGCCCTGTACGGGTTGGGCGAAGCGCTATGGCTGTTGAACATTGGCTTGTTCGTGTTGTTCAGCGTGCTGTATGCGGCGCGCTGGTGGTTGTTTTTCGATGAAGCGCGGCGGGTGTTCGGGCATTCCACGGTGTCGATGTTTTTCGGCACCATCCCCATGGGATTGGCCACCCTCATCAATGGCTTGCTGGTCTTCGGCGTTGCCCGTTGGGGCGAGGCGGTAGTGCCGCTGGCGCAGGCATTGTGGTGGCTGGATGTGGCGATGGCATTGGCGTGTGGCGTATTGATCCCGTTCATGATGTTCACCCGCCAGGAGCACAGCATCGATCAAATGACGGCGGTCTGGCTGTTGCCCGTGGTCGCGGCCGAAGTGGCAGCGGTTAGCGGCGGCCAACTGGCGCCGCATCTGGCGGATGTGCACGGGCAGTTTTCGGTGTTGATCACCAGTTACGTGCTCTGGGCGTTTTCAGTGCCGGTGGCGTTCGGCATTCTGACCATCCTCATGCTGCGCATGGCCCTGCACAAGTTGCCCCACGCTAACATGGCCGCGTCGAGCTGGCTGGCGCTGGGGCCGATCAGCACCGGCGCGCTGGGCATGATGTTGCTGGGTGGCGAGGCACCGGAGATTTTCGCAGCCGTCGGTTTGCCCGGCGCGGGCGATGTTGCGGCCGGGATCGGTTTGATTGCAGGCATTACGTTATGGGGCTTCGGGTTATGGTGGCTGTTGCTTGCGGTGCTGATTACCTTGCGCTATCTGCGCAGCGGCATCCCGTTCAATCTGGGCTGGTGGGGCTTTACCTTTCCCCTCGGGGTTTACGCGCTCACCACGTTGAAGCTGGGTGCGGTGTTGAACCTGACCTTCTTCACCAACGCCGGCTGCCTGTTGGTGGTGGCGTTGGCGGGGATGTGGCTGATAGTCATGAACCGCACCCTGCGCGGGGCTTATCGCGGGGAGTTGTTTGTTTCGCCGTGCATTGCCGGGGCGTGTACATGATATTTCTCGGCAATACCGGAAACGTCCTATCGACATAACGTAAGCGAACGTCTTCAATGTGGCTCGCACTGGAACAAGACCTTCCAACCGCAAAGCCACTCAGGACCACGGACGATGAGCCACCCGTCACAATTCACGCTGTTAGGGAAACGCCGCTTCCTGCCGTTTTTCATCACCCAGTCCCTCGGGGCGTTCAACGACAACATTCTCAAGCAATCGCTGATCCTGGCCATCCTCTACAAGCTGGCCATCGAGGGCGACCGTTCCATCTGGGTCAACCTGTGCGCGTTGTTGTTCATCCTGCCGTTTTTTCTGTTCTCGGCCCTGGCCGGGCAGTTTGGCGAGAAGTACGCCAAGGATGCGTTGATCCGGTTGATCAAGCTGGGTGAGATCGCGATCATGCTGGTGGGTGCGGCGGGGTTCATGTTGGGGCACCTGTGGCTGATGCTGCTGGCGCTGTTTGCCATGGGCACTCACTCGGCGCTGTTCGGGCCGGTCAAGTATTCCATCCTGCCCCAGCACCTGCGCGAAGACGAACTGGTGGGCGGCAACGGTCTGGTGGAAATGGGCACGTTCCTGGCGATTCTGGCGGGCACCATTGGTGCCGGGGTCATGATGTCCACGGCCAACTACGCGCCCCTTGTGGCCGGTGTCATGGTGCTGGTGGCGTGCCTGGGTTATCTGGCCAGCCGGGGCATCCCCCGTGCGGCGGCGGCAACGCCGGAAATGACCATCAACTGGAACATCTTCACCCAGTCCTGGGCCACCATGCGCATGGGCCTGAACCAGACCCCCGCGGTGTCGCGCTCGATTGTGGGCAACTCCTGGTTCTGGTTCGTCGGCGCGATTTACCTCACGCAAATCCCGGCCTACGCCAAAGAGTGGCTGTACGGCGACGAAACCGTGGTGACGCTGATCCTGACGGTGTTTTCCGTGGGCATTGCCGCCGGCTCGATGCTCTGCGAGCGCTTGTCCGGGCGCAAGGTGGAGATCGGCCTGGTGCCGTTCGGCTCCATGGGGCTGACGGTGTTTGGCCTGTTGCTGTGGTGGCATTCGGGCAATATGCCGCAGAACGTCATGGCCAATGACTGGCTGGCGGTGCTGTCGTTCAGTCAGGCGTGGTGGGTGCTGATTGATATTCTGGGCATTGGCTTGTTTGGCGGCTTTTATATCGTGCCGCTGTACGCGCTGATCCAGTCCCGCACGCTGGAAAACGAGCGCTCGCGGGTGATCGCCTCCAACAATATTCTCAACGCGCTGTTCATGGTGGTCTCGGCGCTGGTGTCGATCCTGCTGCTGAGCGTCGCCGGGCTGTCGATTCCGCAATTGTTTCTGGTCATCTCGTTGATGAACATCGCGGTCAACACCTACATCTTCAAGATCGTGCCCGAGTTCACCATGCGGTTCCTGATCTGGCTGCTCAGCCATTCCATGTACCGCGTCGAGCATCGCAATCTCGATCTGATCCCGGACGAAGGCGCCGCGCTGCTGGTCTGCAACCATGTGTCCTTTGTGGATGCGCTGCTGATCGGCGGCGCGGTACGGCGGCCGATTCGCTTTGTAATGTATTACAAGATCTACAACCTGCCGGTGCTCAACTTTATATTCCGCACTGCCGGGACGATCCCTATTGCCGGGCGTAACGAGGATTTGCAGATCTACGAACAGGCGTTCAGCAAGATTGCCCATTACCTCAACAACGGGGAACTGGTGTGTATTTTCCCGGAAGGCAAGTTGACTGGCGATGGTGAAGTCGACGAGTTCAAGGGCGGCATGACCAAGGTGCTGGAGCAGACCCAGGTGCCAGTGATCCCGTTGGCGCTGCAAGGGCTGTGGGGCAGTTTTTTCAGTCGCGACCCCAACAAGGGCGTGTTTCGACGCCTGTGGTCGCGGGTGACCGTGGTGGCTGGCGCGCCATTGCCCGCCGAAGGTTCGTCACCCGCCCAGGCCCGTGAACAGGTGGCGCTGCTGCGCGGCAGCGTGCGCTAAGCCATCGGATGTGGCGCTGAGGGGAATACGGGACGGTTTTGGGTGATGGGCTCATGGTTAGCTCGCACCCCCACCAGCCATTCTGAACCTTCGCTGAACGACCGGAGTGTTGCCTGTGTTTAACGGGCAATGCCGGTTTACCCGGTCGAAAACCGACGCTATGCTTCGCGCCACAACCCTCTAATGGAGACCTTCGTGGACACATGTTCGAGTGACAGTAGTCGGCAGGTTCTTGCAACCTGCACACACTTGGCACGTTAACGCGCAGCATTTCTCCTGCCGTTATCTTGCTCAAGGCGAGAAACGGCATCCCGGTAAACGGTCCTTCGCGGCCGCACCTTCGAAGCCCTCATCGATACTGAAATGATCAACAGCTGATCGCGGCGTTGTTGCGCCTGCGCTTGCCTGCTGAACGGACGCGCCTGTCGTGCGACAGGCGAGCCGCGCTGTGTCCTGCTCGATGCGGGGCGACGGCGCGGGTGCCTGCGTGGTTTCTCCTGTCATGCCGTTATGCAGTAAGGAGACAGCCTTGAACATGTCCTTCTTGAAAGAGCTTTTCGCCAGCTTTCTAAGCAGCCGTCGCATGGGTCGGCACTTTCGGCGGCTGACGATTTTCGAAAGCATCACGCCTAACAGCGTCAGCCGTGATGTACCCGGCACGCTGGCGCAAACACTGTTGAAAGCGTCCAACAGCGAGCCGCACACCCTGCTCGAGTCCTTGCACAGTTGTGCCGATGGCCTGAGCGAAAGCCAGGCGCTGGTGCTGCGTGAGCAGGTCGGGCTCAACGAGGTGGCGCACGAGCAACCGCTGCGCTGGTGGCAGCATCTTTGGCACTGCTACAAGAATCCGTTCAACCTGCTGTTGACGCTGCTGGCGATCGTTTCGTTTTTGACTGACGACCTGGAGGCCACGGTGGTGATTTCTACCATGGTCGTGCTGTCGAGCCTGATGCGGTTCTGGCAGGAAGCCCGCTCCAACAAAGCGGCCGATGCCCTCAAAGCCATGGTCAGCACCACGGCCACGGTGTTGCGCAAGCGCGAGCCTGGGGATGAACTGGAAAACCGGCACCGTAACGGCGGGCTGTCCGAGAACACCCGGCGCATCGAGTTGCCGATCCGGTTGCTGGTGCCCGGTGATCTTATCCACCTGTCAGCCGGGGACATGATCCCCGCCGATTGCCGTTTGCTGACCGCCAAGGATCTGTTTGTAGGGCAGGCGGCCATGACCGGTGAATCCATGCCGGTGGAGAAGTTCGTCTGCCAACAGCAAGCCGATGCGGCCAGCCCACTGGACCTGCAGAACATCCTGTTCATGGGCACCAATGTGGTGTCCGGTTCCGCCACGGCGGTGATCGTCACCACCGGTAATCGCACCTATTTCGGTGCGCTGGCGCAGCGGATCACCGCCACTGACCGGGCGACAACCTCGTTTCAGGCCGGGGTGAACAAGGTCAGCTGGCTGCTGATCCGCTTCATGCTGGTCATGGCGCCACTGGTGCTGTTCATCAATGGCTTCACCAAGGGCGACTGGATGGAAGCGGTGCTCTTCGCGTTGTCGGTTGCCGTGGGCCTGACCCCGGAAATGCTGCCGATGATTGTCACCTCGACCCTGGCCAAGGGCGCGGTGGTCATGTCCCGCAAAAAAGTCATCGTCAAACGTCTGGATGCCATCCAGAACTTCGGTGCCATGGATGTGCTGTGCACCGACAAGACCGGCACCCTGACCCAGGACCGCATCTTTCTGGCGCGGCATGTGGACGTGTGGGGCGAAGACTCCGACGCGGTTCTGGACATGGCCTACCTCAACAGCTACTACCAGACCGGCCTGAAAAACCTGCTGGACGTTGCCGTTCTTGAACATGTGGAAGTTCATCGCGATCTGAACGTGGCGACTGACTTTGCCAAGGTGGATGAAATCCCGTTTGACTTCACCCGGCGTCGAATGTCAGTGGTGGTGGCTCAGGCCGACCAGTCCCATCTGCTGATCTGCAAGGGCGCCGTGGAAGAAATCCTGAGCGTATGTACCCAGGTGCGGCACGACGAAACCCTCGAACCGCTCAATGCCCAACTGCTGGCGCGTATACGTCAGGTCACCGCGCAGTTGAATGAGGAAGGCTTGCGGGTGGTGGCTGTCGCCGCACGTGAATCGGCTGCACAGAAAAGCGTCTACGGCATCGCCGATGAACAGGGGCTGACCTTGATCGGGTACGTGGCCTTTCTCGACCCGCCCAAGGAAAGCACCGCGCCCGCATTGAAGGCGTTGGCCGCCCATGGCGTGACCGTGAAAGTGTTGACCGGCGATAACGAGCGAGTCACTGCCAAGATTTGCCGCGAAGTCGGGCTGGCGCAGCAAGGCTTGCTGGTGGGCAGCGATGTGGAACGCATGGACGATGAGGCGCTGGCCAAGGCCGTCGAGACCCATAACGTGTTTGCCCGCCTGACCCCCGCACACAAGGAACGCATCGTCCGTCTGCTCAAAGGCAACGGTCACGTGGTGGGCTTCATGGGCGATGGCATCAACGACGCGCCGGCACTGCGCACGGCAGACATCGGTATTTCTGTCGACACAGCGGTGGACATCGCCAAGGAAGCGGCCGATATCATCCTGTTGGAAAAAAGCCTGCTGGTGCTGGAAGAGGGCGTACTGGAAGGGCGGCGGACCTTTGCCAATATGCTCAAGTACATCAAGATGACCGCGAGTTCCAACTTCGGCAATGTGTTCTCGGTGCTGATCGCCAGCGCGTTCATTCCCTTTCTGCCCATGCTGCCGATGCACCTGCTGGTGCAGAACCTGCTTTACGACGTGTCGCAGATTGCCATCCCGTTCGATAACGTCGATGAAGAACTGCTCAAGCAACCGCAACGCTGGCAGCCCGGGGAGATCGGGCGCTTCATGCTGTTTTTCGGTCCGATCAGTTCGGTGTTCGACATCATCACCTTTCTGATGATGTGGTTTGTGTTTCGTGCTGACACACCCGCCCATCAAACGCTGTTTCAGTCGGGCTGGTTCGTGGTGGGCTTGCTGACCCAGACATTGGTGATCCACATGATCCGCACGCCGAAAATCCCGTTCATTCAGAGTCGCGCTGCGACGCCGCTGATGATCATGACCGGGATCATCATGGCCGTCGGGATTTTCCTGCCGATGGGCCCGCTGGCGAGCTATTTCAAACTGCAGGCATTGCCGCTGATGTACTTCGTTTACCTGCCGCTGATCCTGCTGGCGTACATGGCGCTGACCCAGGCCGTGAAAGGCTTCTACACCCGTCGTTTCGGCTGGCAGTAAGCAGATCGGGCAATGCTCTTGCGGCATCGCCCGAACACTTCAGGTCAATCCCACTGCGGCGCGAGGCTCGCCGTTCTGTTTAGCGTCAGTGCCAATTGAGGCGTTCAACCCGTCTTATACGAGCCCCTTCGATGTCTACTGCGACGATTTAGTACAGCCAGCTCCCTCGCGCTTCACGAAATGCTTGTGCATATCCGACGTCAGCGTCTCGACGCGTTCGGTCAGCGACTTGGTGAGTTCCGTCAGTCGGGTGTTCTGCTCCAGCAGTTCCAGCATCTGCGCGGCGTGTTCAGCCGCCATGACCAGGCGTTGCTCGTTAGCGACCGCCAGATCCTCGCGATGCAGGGCATCGGCATCGGCATTGGCTTTATCCCGCGCGGCCTGACGCGTCTGGGCAAGCAAAATGAGCGGCGCGGCATAGGCTGATTGCAGGCTGAACGCCAGATTGAGCAGGATGAACGGGTAGATATCGAAATGGGTCAACCCGGTTGCGTTGGCTGCGACCCAGAGCACGACGATGACCGTTTGCGCACCGAGGAACATCGGGGTGCCAAAGAAACGGGCAAACGCCTCGGCCTTGAGCGCGAACGAATCGTTGCCGAAGGTGCTGCCCAAGTGCGCGTGTTGTTTATGAAAACGCAGGTGATCAACGGTTTTTTTAGCCGGTGCTGCTGACGCTGGCGGGGTCGACGAGGACTCAGTCGCTGCGGTGGTCATGTCCAATTTCCTGATAACCAATGACAAGCGGTCACTATAGGCGCTTGCGCAGGCAGGGTGCTTCAGGAGGCTGAATGATTGCTGAATACCTTGCGAGTACGCGCCGCCGGGCCATCCCTGGCGAGCGCACCCCACCACGGCGTGTATACGCTGTTGGGGTGAGCGGGCCGCGCTTCGACTCGCCCGCGAAGAGGCCGCTACGTCCTGGCCGCCGCTGGACATTAAACGGGTAACAGTGATCGTCGTCAGTTAACCCGATCAATCCACCGGTTCAGGATGCAACGGTTTGGACAGGTGCATGATGCTCGCGTAATCGTAGACGTACTGACGTCCTGCATGGCTGGTCTGACGCAATTGGTCGATCAGCAGTCGCTCTTTTTTGTTCAGGTACCTCAACCCAGGATGGTCACTTGACTTGAGGTGATCACGTTCATGGGCGTCAGGAAACGTAATGACGTTTGACATGAAATATCTCCTTCTAAGTAAGTCATAGCTTCCGGCTATGCAGTCCCGGTCACGGGTTATGGGGCGACGACGCACCTTACCCAGAAAAAGCTGAAGCGATCAACCCTGCAAATGAATAGCCGGTCACACAATCCGTGTTACCTCGAAGGATTGCTTGCCGCCATTGACGATTATTTCCAGCTCATCGGCGTCAAACTTGCCGATCAGGTTTTGGCCCAGGGGCGCTCGGGCGGTGATAACCGTGATGATGGCGTTTTCCAGGTGAATCTTCAGACCGGCGGCATCGGGCCCCAGAAACAGCCGTTGTTCTGCGCCTGTCGCGGTTTGCAGCGTGACGAGGTCGCCGATCTGGATACCGCGTTTTTCGTCAAAGGGTGTCAGTTCCAGCTTTTGATACGCCAGCAAGGCTTGGCGGATTTCTTCCACGCGCCTGGCCTGACCCGCTGCCAGATAGGACGCCTCAAGGCCAAGCGTGTCGTATTTGTTCTCGGCAATGTTTTCTTCGTGGGTCGCGGTTTCGTAGGCGGTCTGCGCAGCCCTTTGGGCGACGTCCAGATCCACCTTGAGTGTGTCGATGATCGCTTGCAGTACGGTTTGCTTGTTCATGGTCTATCCGCAGAACTGCATCACATTGGCGCGGCTCTTGTCGCTCGGCGCTGTTCGGTCTTGTTGCAGCCAGAAATTGCATTTCGGCGCGTTGAAGGTTTTTTGCTGCTGCTCCCGGGTCTGCTCCATGGCCTGACGCGCTTCGCTCTCGCGCAGGTTCTGTTCGTAGTGTTCGAACATGGTTTTTTCAGACTCGGCAGGGACCGTCGCGGGCGTACTCAGCCGTACGGCCGCGTTGCTCACCGCTTGCGTCTGCGCCTCGGGCAACGCCCGGAAAACCAGCACGCCGGTCAGCACTGCCGCAGCGATGCCGAGCCAGATGCCCAGGGCGATACAGGCGATCAGCTTCAAGGGGGGCATCGAGACGTTCAGCTCGCGACGATTTGAAAGGGGCATGACATGTCCTCGGCGTTGACGGCAGGTGATGGCGATTGTGACATGACCGAAGGCTGGTGAATGCGGGTTGTTCTGACGGACAATCACGGTTTTTCGTCATCGAGCCTCAGGGAGCCGAGAATGAAAGCCTCTTGGGACATTTTTTGCAGTGTCGTCGATAACTACGGCGACATTGGCGTGACCTGGCGCCTGGCCCGGCAATTGGTGGCCGAGCATGACGTGACGGTGCGTTTGTGGGTCGATGATCTGCAGGCGTTCGTGCGTTTGTGTCCGACCGCGGATGCCCAGGCGGCGCAACAGTGGCAGGAGGGCGTCAGCGTTCACCTGTGGCAGAAAGAATGGCAGCCGGTTGAGGTCGCCGATGTGATCATCGAAGCCTTTGCCTGCCGGTTACCGCCTGCTTATACGGAGGCCATCCTGCAATGCTCGCCAAGGCCGGTGTGGGTGAATCTGGAGTACCTGAGTGCCGAAGAGTGGGTAACCGGTTGCCATGGCTTGCCGTCGGTACAGTCCAATGGGTTGCGCAAGTTCTTCTTCTTTCCGGGGTTTCGTCCGACGACTGGCGGTTTGTTGCGGGAACACGGCTTGATCGAAGCGCGTCGGGCGTTTCAGCAAGATAAGGCTGCACAGGGCAGTTTCCTGCAACGGTTGGGGGTAAAGCCTGAAGAGGGCGCTCGCCTGATCTCGGTGTTTGCCTACGAGAACCCAAGCCTGGGGACTTGGCTTGAGTTGCTATCCACCGAGAGCCGGCCCACTCATCTGCTGGTGCCTGAAGGTCGCATTCTGGGGGATCTACAACGTTGGTTGGGCGTGGATGGCTTGCAGGCTGGTACGCTGTTGAAACGCTGCGCATTGACCGTACAGGTGCTGCCGTTCGTCAGACAGGAGGATTACGACTGGCTGCTCTGGTGCTGCGATTTCAACGTGGTGCGCGGCGAAGATTCCTTCGTGCGAGCGCAATGGGCCGCCCGGTCGCTGCTCTGGCACATCTATGAACAGGACGATGACGCCCATTGGGCCAAGCTCGATGCCTTTCTCGAACTATACCTTGCGGGGCTCTCGACGGTTGCCGCCCAGGCGTTGACCGAGTTCTGGCGAACCTGGAATGCGGGGCGCGACAGCACGGCAAGCTGGCTGGCGCTGGCCGCCTATTGGCCGGAAATCGAAAGCCACGCCGAGCGCTGGTGTCTGGAACAGGCCTCGCACGCCGATCTTGCTGCGGCGCTGGTACTGTTTTGTGGAGTTTCGTATGATACGCGGCCTTGAGATTAGGCTCTGTACGAAAAAGACCTTTCTGCCACACGGGAAAGCGGTTTCTCGTACAGAGCCTCGGCAACTTCCATCCAAATTCGGATATACGCAATGAAAACTGGTAAAGAACTCAAACCCGGTACCGTGATTCGTCTCGAAAACGATCCTTGGCTGGTTCAGAAAGCTGAATTCACCAAGTCTGGTCGTAACAGCGCAATCATGAAGACCAAGCTGAAAAACCTGCTGACCGGTTACAAGACCGAGATCGTTTACAGCGCCGACGACAAGCTGGATGACGTGATTCTGGATCGCAAGGAAGCGACTCTGTCCTTCATCAGCGGCGACACCTACACGTTCATGGACACCACTGACTACACCATGTACGAGCTGAACGCTGAAGACATCGAAGCCGTTCTGCCATTCGTTGAAGAAGGCATGACCGACGTTTGCGAAGCGATCTTCTTCGAAGAGCGTCTGGTTTCCGTAGAACTGCCGACCACTATCGTGCGTCAGGTTGACTACACCGAAGGTTCCGCTCGCGGCGACACTTCGGGCAAGGTCATGAAGCCTGCCAAACTGAAAAACGGCACCGAACTCAGCGTTGCTGACTTCATCGAAATCGGCGACATGATCGAAATCGATACCCGTGACGGCGGTTCCTACAAAGGCCGTGCTAAATAAGCACAGCGTTTACCGCAGCCACACACAAAAAAGCCCGCAGCGATGCGGGCTTTTTTGTGGGCGTTGATTACTTCAAATGCACCTTCAGCTCTTCAGACGCTTGCAGCATCGCCGAGCGCACGGTCGGCACCTGGCTGACGACGTTGAGCAAACCGTAGTCATGGATCATGCCGTTGTAGCGCACTGAGGTCACGGCGACACCCGCTTGGTCCAGCTTGCGGGCATAGGCTTCACCCTCGTCGCGCAGTACATCGTTTTCGGCTGTTTGCACCAGCGCCGGTGGCAAGCCTTTGAGTTGCTCAAGGGTGGCGTGCAGTGGCGAGGCGTAGATCTCGTTACGTTGCTGGGCGTTGGTGGTGTAGTTGTCCCAGAACCACTTCATCATGTTGCGGGTCAGGAAGTGACCTTCGGCGAACTGGTTGTAGGAACCGGTATCGAAATTCGCATCGGTCACCGGCCACAACAGCACTTGGTATTTGATCGCTGGAGTGCCCTTGTCTTTGGCCATCAGGGCAACCACGGCGGCCATGTTGCCACCGACGCTGTTGCCCGCCACCGCCAGGCGCTTGCCATCGACGTTGATTTCCTTGCCGTGCGTGGCCACCCATTGGGTTGCCGCGTAAGCCTGGTTGATGGCCGTCGGGTAGTGCGCTTCAGGCGATGGCGTGTAGTTGACGAACACCGCCACTGCACCGGAACCGGCGACCAGATCACGCACCAGTCGTTCGTGAGTCGGATAGTCACCCAGCACCCAGCCGCCGCCATGGAAGAACATGAAAACCGGCAGCGTACCGTTGACGCCGGCCGGACGCACGATGGTCAGGCTAATGTCCTGGCCGTCGGCCTTGATGGTTTTCTCGCTGACATCAGCCTTGGGCAAGGTCAGCTTTACTCCCGCCTGGGCTCCGGTCAGCACCGTGCGGGCGTCTTTGGGCGACAACTGCTCGATGGGTTTGCCGCCACCGGAGTTCAGGGCATCCAGGAATGCCTGAGTGTTGTGTTCCACGGTGCCTGCAGCAAATGCGCTGGTGATGGACAACGCGAGAAGGCTACCGGTCAAGGCTGTGAAGGTTTTCATGTTCGACTCCTGAGTCAGTAGACGGTCGGTTACACCGTGACGTGCAGACGCACGTCAACGTTGCCGCGGGTGGCGTTCGAGTAAGGGCAGACCTGATGCGCAGCTTCTACCAGGTGTTCGGCGTCGGCTTGCTCCAGGCCGGGCAGGCTGATGTGCAGATCGATGTCCAGACCGAAGCCGCCGGGGATCTGGCCGATGCCGACGTGAGCGGTGATGGATGCGTCAGCAGGAATGCTGCGCTTGCTCTGACCGGCGACAAATTTCAGGGCGCCGATGAAGCAGGCCGAATAACCGGCAGCGAACAATTGCTCGGGATTGGTCGCCGCGCCGCCCGCACCGCCGAGTTCTTTCGGGGTGGCGAGCTTGACGTCGAGGATGTTGTCGCTGGAAACGGCACGACCGTCACGGCCGCCGGTTGCAGTTGCGATTGCGGTGTAGAGAGTGTTCATGGAATTGCCTCGCTGAAAGAGCACTGATGGTAGGGGTTGGCTTCAAAAAAACTTGTCTGTTTGCGCTAAATATTTGTGCGCTAACTGAACGCGAGATAAATGTATCGCGCTAATAGTTTGCGCGCAAGATAATATTTTGAAGAGGCTGGATTGGGTGCGGCCGGTTCACGCAGTGGGAGCGGGCTTTAGCCGGGAAAGTGATGTCGGGAACAATGCAGGTGCAGCGAATGTGCTCAAACCTTTTCCCGGCTAAAGCCGGCCCTGCGGATAGTTTGCGTTTGAACTGTGATGAATATCTGCCCATGAAAGACTCCCAAAAGTCTGGACAGGTGTCCAACTTTTGGGGGGCAGTGCAGTCGTGCGGTGATGCTGCAGTCCGGCTTCAATCAGCCGGCACAGGCGTTCTCAAACATGCTCACGCAGACTGCCGCGCAACGTGAGCAGATCACTCTGGATTTTACGCAACTGCTTCAGGTCCAGACCGCTGGCGGAAAGAATGCACCCTGGAACTTCCTGTGCACGCAGCTGCAACGAACGGCCCTGCTCGGTCAGGCGCAGCAGCACGACGCGCTCGTCTTCCTTGCTGCGGGTGCGGGTGATCAACCCTTCGTTTTCCAGGCGTTTGAGCAGCGGCGTCAGGGAGCCAGGGTCAGTCAGCAAGCGAGTGCTGACATCGCCTACGGTCAAACCATCCTGTTCCCACAGCACCATCATCGCCAGGTACTGCGGGTAAGTGAGGCCCAACGCATGGAGCAGCGGCTTGTAGACCTTGGTCATCATCAGCGACGTTGAATAGAGGGCGAAACAGAGCTGATTGTCCAGCCGCAAGGCGTCGCATCGGTCGGGGGTATCGGGTGTCGAGCTATCGTCCGCGTTCATCGTCGGTCCTGTTGTACGAATGTGTCATGCTCAACAATTTAGTGCCCTGATCTTTAATGCGCCAGATAAATCCTGCCGTCAGGCCTTTGCACCGGTGGCCTTCACGCGGCAATGCGTTGATCTATTGATTTGCCAGCCCCTCAAGAATGCGTAGCATGCGTTCCCACGAATTGGGAGGAACGATGTGATCGACATTGTGATGTTTGTGCTGTTGGGCGCGGTCATGGGGACGCTGGGCGGGCTGTTCGGGATCGGTGGCGGCCTGGTCGCCATTCCTGCCCTGGGCGTTCTGTTCGGGCTTGATCAGCAACTGGCACAAGGCACGGCGCTGCTGATGGTGCTGCCCAACGTGTTGCTGGCGTTATGGCGGTACAACCAGCGCAATCGCATTACGATGCGCAACGCCATGATGCTGATCATCCCGAGTTTCTGCTTCGCCTGGCTGACGTCGCTCTGGGCGGTTCGAGTAGACCCGCAGCACATGCGTTTAGGCTTTGTGGCGTTCCTGATTATCCTGACGGTGTTCAATCTGGCGCAGATGTACTGGCGCAAGGATCAGGCCAGTACCGAGCTGCGTCACGTCAATCGGCTGTGGCTGCTGGGTGTCGGTTCGGGCATGACGGGCGGCCTGTTCGGCGTTGGGGGGGGCGTGATCGCGACGCCGATCCTGACCGGTTTCTTCGGTGCCACCCAAGTGGTTGCCCAGGGCCTGGCGCTGGCACTGGCCGCGCCGAGTACGGCGATCACGCTGTTTACCTACGCGCTGCACGACCACGTCAATTGGTCCATGGGGATCCCGTTGGCGATCGGTGGGCTGGCCAGCATCAGTTGGGGGGTGAAAATGGCCCATTCGCTGCCCGAGCGCCTGTTGCGTGCGCTGTTCTGCGGATTCCTCATCATTTGCGCCGTGGTGCTCGCCTTTAAAGCTTGAAGCCTTCGGCGATGTGATCGGCCAGGCACTCGGTGATGGGTGACACGGTGTGGGGGTTGCGCAGCAGAACGATGCTCGCCAGGGGCAACTGCGGCAAGCCCTGAGCTTCACCAATGATGCGCAAATCAGGCGTCAGCAGGCTTTCCAGTTGCGCGGTCACTGCCAGACCGGCCGTCACAACGGCGCTGATGGCCGCCAGACTGGCGCTGCTGTAGGCGATCCGGTAATCGCGTTGCAGCGTGTCCAGCGCGTTACAGGCCCAGGTTCGACAGAAACAGTCAGTGTTGAACATCGCCAGCGGCAACGGCGTGAATTCATGGGGTGAGAAGCCTTGCGCTTCCATCCACACAAAGCGTTCCTGGCGCAAAATCTGCCCGATCTCGGTCCCCGGTTCGCGGGTGACGATACTCAAGTCCAGATCCTGACGTTGCAGCAGCTGTTTCGACGGTTCGCAGTGCACCTCGACCTGCACCAGCGGGTAGGCCTGGGCGAAGCGCGACAGAATGCCCGGCAGAAAGCGCATGGCGTAATCATCGGGCGTACCGATTTTCACCATGCCCACCATATGCGGTTCGCGCAGGGTGTTGAACACTTCGCCATGGAGCTTGAGAATCTTGCGCGCATAACCCAGCAGCACCTGGCCTTCCATGGTCAGGCTGACGCTACGGCCTTGCTTCTGAAACAGCGGCCGCTGGATCAGGTCTTCTTCAAGCCGTTTCATCTGCATGCTGACCGCCGACTGCGTACGGTTGACCGCTTCGCCCGCACGGGTGAAGCCGCCTTCGTCGGCTATGGCGACGAAGGTGCGCAGCAGTTCGGTGTCAATGCTGGGGAAGCTGGCCAATACATCAATCTCCCAGATGCAGAGCATAAGAAACATTCGTTGGATTGATCTTAACGCTGGCGCGAGACTTTAGTCATCCCACTTGGAGGGCAAGATGATGAAAGGTCAAAAAGGTTATGTGTTGGTGCTTAAAACCCTGTCCCATGATTCCTGGATCGAGCGGCTGCTCAGGTCTGTGAAAGGCCACGTGTCGCGTTGGTATCAGTTGCACGAGCAGCGTCGGCAATTGGCGCAGTTGAGTGATGAAGCCTTGAAAGACATGGGGCTGAGCCGCGCTGATGTGTATCAGGAAACCGAGCAGCCCTTCTGGGTCGATCCCATGAAGCGCTGACAGATGCCGGTGCAATCAGGTAGCGTGGGGGTTCACAGGGAGCCTCGCATGCCATTAGAACTGTCACTTAAACAGGCCCGTCGCATGGCGCTTGCCGCTCAGGGATTCAACGGGCGGCCGGCGCCAGCGTCCGTCAAGGCCAGCCATGTCACGCAACTGATGCAACGCCTGGGTGTTGTGCAGATCGACTCGGTCAATGCCCTGGTGCGATCCCATTACCTGCCGCTGTTTTCCCGATTGGGCAACTATTCCCAGACGCTGCTTGATCAGGCGGCCTGGAGTCAGGGCCGTCATCGCAAGCTGTTTGAATACTGGGGCCACGAGGCTTCGTTGCTACCTATCGAACTGTATCCCTTGATGCGCTGGCGCATGCAGCGTGCTGCCGAAGGTCAGGGGATCTATCGCCATCTGGCGACATTTGGCCGTGAACAACAGCCGACCATTGCCCGCGTGTTGCAGGCCGTGCGAGAGCAGGGTGCGTTGGGGGCAGGAAGTTTGAGCACCCGGGAGGAGCGCGCAGGGCCGTGGTGGGACTGGAGCGCGGAGAAGCTGGCGCTGGAGTGGCTGTTTGCTGCAGGCCAGGTGACGGTGGCAGGGCGGCGGGGGTTCGAGCGGCTTTACGATTTGCCGGAGCGCGTACTGCCCGCGACGACGCTGAATCATCCCCAGATCAGCGAACGCGAAGCGCAACGGGGTTTACTGCTGCATGCCGTCCGGGCGTTGGGTGTCGGCACGGAAAAAGACCTGCGTGATTATTTCCGCCAGGACCCGTTGCCCAGCCGGGTGGCCTTGGCAGAGTTGGTGGAAGACGGTGCGCTGCAAGTCGTCCGTATCCAGAACTGGCGTCAGCCGGGATTCTGCCTGCCGGACAGTAAAGTGCCGCGCAACGTACGCGCCAGCGCCTTGCTGTCGCCATTCGATTCATTGATCTGGGAGCGGGCCCGTACCGAGCGCCTGTTCGACTTCCGCTATCGGCTGGAAATCTACACGCCCCAGGAAAAACGGGTTTACGGCTATTACGTGCTGCCGTTCCTGCACCATGAACGCATCGCCGCCCGGGTCGATTTGCGCGCTGAGCGGGCAGCGGGACGTTTGGCCGTGCATGCGGTGCATGAAGAAGAAACCGGGCTGGACGAGGAGGGCATGCAAGCGCTGGCCCGCAACCTGCGACAACTGGCCGATTGGCTGGGGTTGCCGCAGATTCAGATCAATTGCCAGCGGGGCAGTGGCAGAGCATTACAGCGGGCATTTGATGCGTCAGTCGCGGCGTCAGCGCCTGACCTGCTTTAAGGTCTCGGCAATCAAAAACGCCAGTTCCAGCGACTGATCGGCATTCATCCGGGGATCGCAGTGGGTGTGGTAGCGATCCGACAGGCCGTCTTCGGTAATCGGGCGTGCGCCACCGATGCATTCGGTGACGTTCTGGCCGGTCATCTCGATGTGAATGCCGCCCGCATAGGTGCCCTCGGCCTGATGCACCTGGAAAAACTGTTTCACTTCCCCGAGGATCTGCGCGAAGTCACGGGTCTTGTAGCCGCTGCTGGCCTTGATGGTGTTGCCGTGCATCGGATCGGAGCTCCACAGCACCTTCTTGCCTTCGCGCTCCACGGCGCGAATCAGTTGCGGCAAATGATCACCCACCTTGTTGGCACCCATGCGGGCGATCAGGTTCAGGCGTCCGGGATCGTTGTCCGGGTTGAGGATGTCGATCAGGCGGATCAAATCATCGGTGTTCATGGTGGGGCCGACCTTGACGCCGATCGGGTTGTTCACGCCACGCAAGAATTCGACGTGAGCGCCATCAAGCTGGCGAGTGCGATCGCCGATCCACAGCATGTGCGCCGAGCAATCATAGAAATCGTTGGTCAGGCTGTCGCGGCGCACGAACGCTTCTTCGTAGTTGAGCAACAACGCTTCGTGGGCGGTAAAGAAGCTGGTTTCGCGCAGTTGCGGCGAAGTGTCCAGGCCGCAGGCGCGCATGAACGCCAGGGTCTCGTCGATGCGGCCCGCCAGTTGACTGTACTTTTCCGCCAGCGCTGAATTGGCGATGAAGTCCAGGTTCCACTTGTGAACCTGATGCAGATCGGCAAAGCCGCCCTGGGCGAATGCGCGTAGCAGGTTGAGGGTCGCCGTGGACTGGTGATAAGCCTGCAGCAGACGGTCCGGGTCCGGGACGCGGCTTTTTTCATCGAAGCCGATGCCGTTGACGATATCGCCGCGATAGGCCGGGAAGGTCACGCCCTCGATGGTTTCATCGTTGGCCGAGCGAGGTTTGGCAAACTGACCGGCCATGCGCCCCACCTTGACCACCGGGCATCCCGCAGCGAAGGTCATGACGATTGCCATTTGCAGCAGCACCTTGAAGGTGTCGCGAATCTTCGCCGCCGAAAACTCGACGAAGCTTTCCGCACAGTCGCCGCCTTGCAACAGGAAAGCACGGCCCTGGGTGACCTCAGCGAACTGACGACGCAACTCCCGGGCTTCCCCGGCGAATACCAGTGGTGGATAGCTGGCAAGGGTCTGCTCGACTTTCAGCAGGTGCGCGGCATCCGGGTATTGAGGTTGTTGCTGAATAGGCAATGCCCGCCAGCTGTCGGGGCTCCAGGGTTGGCTCATCGTGAACTCTAGGTCAGTGCAATCGGACTCGCATGTTAGCAGTTCGGTGCCGGGCTGCGCGCGCGAGCGGGACAATCGAGCCGAGTGACCTATGGGCCATGCGCCATAAAGAGCGTGACCTCGCGCCCTCGGTTGGTCGACAATCCGCGCTTTGTCGCTCAAGGTCGAGCGCGTGTATCGACAGTGCGATGGCCAAGGCTGGACTTGAGCTCGCCGTTAGGAGAAGCAATGACTGAGGAGCGGGTGGAGCGGATTCTGGCCGAAGTGCACGATGACTTCGGCATGATTCGCGTGCTGGAAGTGGATGATTACCGCTTCCTGGAATTTGGCGACGCCATTGAGCAAAGCTGCACCTTCACGGCGGACCCCAGCTGGCTGGAGTACGACTACACCCGGGCCATGCTGATCGGCGCGCTGTGCCACCCGGCGCCGGAGAGCGCGCTGTTTCTGGGGTTGGGCGCCGGGACCCTGACCCAGGCGTGCCTCAAGTTCCTGCCGCTGGAGGACGTGGAGGCCATCGAATTGCGCCCTGACGTGCCGCGTCTGGCCATTGAATTCATGGGGCTAGATGACGATCCGCGGCTGTTCATCCGCATTGGCGACGCGTTGGAGCTGCTGGAAAGCGCTGAGCCTGCGGACCTCATCTTTGTTGACTTGTACACCGATGTCGGCCCCGGCGTCGGTCATCTGGCCTGGAAATTCCTGGAAAACTGTCAGAAACGTCTGAATCCGGGCGGCTGGCTGATCATCAATCAGTGGGCCGCTGATGATGGCAAGCCCCTTGGTGCTGCCTTGTTGCGCGGTCTTTATCACCGGCATTACTGGGAACTGCCGGTCAAGGAGGGCAACGTGATTCTGATCGTGCCTGCCGATCTCGAACAGGCACTGGATTTTGAACCGCTGGTCCAGCGCGCCGAAACACTCGCACCGCGCCTTGGGTATTCGCTGCAGCCACTGATCAAGAACATCCGCCCGGCGACCTGAGGGCCGGGCGATACTGACTCAACGCCCCCTGAAAACACCGGGGCGACGTTCCAGCATGGCTTGCAAGCCTTCCCGGGCGTCATCGGTGGTCATGAGGCTGTTGAGCAGCGCTGGCAATTGGCGGGCGGCGGCGCTTTCCCCTTCCAGCACGGCCTGACGCGCAGACGCCAGCGTGGCGCGGACCGCCAGGGGTGCCTGTTCGGCGATGCGAGCAGCCAGCAGCAAGGCGAATGGCAGCAAATCTTCCGTGGCCGTCACTTCTTGCACCAGCCCCATACGGCAAGCTTCATGGGCATCGAACTCGTCGCCGGTCAGCAGCCAGCGCATGGCATTGCCCCATCCGGCAATCTGATGCAGGCGCAACGTGGCGCCGCCGAACGCGAAAATCCCTCGTTGCACTTCCATCTGCGCAAAGCGCGTGTTGCTGGCGCAGAGGTTGATGTCCGCAGCCAGCATCAATTCGATGCCTATTGTCAGGCAGTAACCCTGAGCCGCCACAATCACGGGCTTGCTGACCCGGGGCCCGGCGAACACGCCCCACGGATCGTAGCCGCCTGGGGGGACCTGCCAGCCATTGATCAGCGCCGGGCCTGCTTCGGCCAGATCCAGGCCCGCAGTGAAATGCTCGCCATGGGCAAACACCACGGCGACCCGGGCCTGGTCATCGCGCTCATATTCCCCATAGGCCAGGCTCAGCTGGTTGAGCAATTCAAGGTCAAAGGCGTTGCGCTTGGCCACGCGATCCAGGCCAATGAGCATGACGTGATCATGCAGTTCACGGCTGACGCGGCCCTTGATTGAGGAAGTCATGTAGGAGGTTCCTGCACGTTGAGTAGGATCAAAGCTGAACTGCCTGACCGAAAAGATGAACCGTTTAAGCACTGTACCCCGCAATACCGGGCTTTACGCAAAATAGACAGTAGCGTGGATTTGCGCAAAGCCTATGGCACTTGGACATTCGGCACGTTTGTCATGAAAAAAATCCTCACTTTTTCGCGCAATTCCGGTATAGTGCGCGCCGGCCTTTAACGGGGCCTCGTCCAGGTATTGCAATTCCCCGAAGCCAGCTTCGGCTGCTTGTTCGCTTAGCGGACTATCCTTGACGATCCATTCATCAAACGTTTTCGCAAATCCCCGCCGACAAAGCAGCCAGGGTGACTTTAGGGTCGTACACGGCACGCGCAGCTTTGGAGCATGGGTCTTTGCGGATGCACTAGAGGCAGACCCATGACCCAGGAATTCGGCGGCTTCGCCGCTTTTGAACTTCATCCCAATATTCTTGCAGCCGTCATCGCGACTGGCTATGAAGAGCCTTCGGCTATTCAGCAGCAATCGATCCCTATCATCATGGCCGGTCACGACATGATCGGTCAGGCGCAAACCGGTACAGGTAAAACTGCCGCGTTCGCACTGCCAATCCTGCACCGCATCGACCCGGCCAAGCGCGAACCGCAAGCGCTGATCCTGGCTCCGACCCGCGAGCTGGCCCTGCAGGTTGCCACCGCCTTCGAAACCTACGCCAAGCAAATGCCGGGCGTTACCGTTGTGGCTGTCTACGGCGGCGCGCCGATGGGCCCGCAGCTCAAGGCTATCCGTAACGGCGCACAGATCGTTGTTGCGACGCCGGGCCGTCTGTGTGATCACCTTCGCCGTGACGAAAAAGTCCTGGCGACCGTGAACCACCTGGTTCTGGACGAAGCGGACGAAATGCTGAAGCTGGGCTTCATGGATGACCTGGAAGTCATCTTCAAGGCCATGCCGGAAACCAAGCAGACCGTTCTGTTCTCGGCGACCTTGCCGCAGTCGATCCGTGCCATCGCCGAGCGCCATCTGCGCGATCCGAAGCACGTGAAGATCCAGACCAAGACCCAGACCGTTACCGCGATCGAACAGGCTCACCTGTTGGTTCACGCTGACCAGAAGACCTCGGCTGTATTGAGCCTGCTGGAAGTCGAAGACTTCGACGCCCTGATCATGTTCGTGCGCACCAAGCAAGCGACCCTGGACCTGGCAAGCGCCCTTGAAGCCAAAGGCTACAAGGCTGCTGCACTGAATGGCGACATCGCCCAGAACCAGCGTGAGCGCGTCATCGAATCCCTCAAGGATGGCCGTCTGGACATCGTTGTGGCGACCGACGTTGCCGCCCGTGGTCTGGACGTTCCGCGTATCACCCACGTATTCAACGTGGACATGCCTTACGATCCAGAGTCCTATGTTCACCGTATCGGCCGTACTGGCCGTGCCGGTCGCGAAGGTCGTGCATTGTTGCTGGTGACGCCGCGCGAGCGCCGCATGCTGCAAGTGATCGAGCGTGTAACCGGTCAGAAAGTCGCTGAAGTCCGCCTTCCGGATGCCCAGGCCGTTCTCGATGCGCGTATCAAGAAACTGACCAACAGCCTGGCTCCGCTGGTTGCTGATGCTGAATCGACTCACGGCGAATTGCTTGACCGCCTGACCGCCGATATCGGTTGCAGCCCGCGTGCCCTGGCCGCTGCCCTGTTGCGCAAAGCGACCAATGGTCAGGCATTGACCCTGGCCGCCATCGAGCGTGACCGCCCACTGGTGCCGAACAGCGCACCGCGTGAGCGCAGCGATCGTTCGGGTTCGGGTGATCGTCCTGAGCGCAGTGGTGATCGTGAGCGTCGCGCTCCGGTTCCATTGGCCGAAGGCCGTGCTCGCTGCCGTACCGCGCTGGGTGCGCGTGACGGTATCGCCGCCAAAAACCTGTTGGGTGCAATCCTCAACGAAGGCGGCCTGGCCCGCGAAGCTATCGGTCGCATCCAGGTGCGTGACAGCTTCAGCCTGGTCGAGCTGCCGGAAGATGGCCTTGAGCGTCTTTTGACCAAACTCAAGGACACCCGTGTTGCAGGCAAGCAGTTGAAGCTGCGTCGCTATCGCGAAGACTGATCTGCTCTTGAGCTGATCGTCTGAACAAAAAATCCCCGACTGGTTCGGGGATTTTTTTGTTTGGGGGAATCGTTTTTCGAAAGGGCTTGGTTTCGCGTACATATCCGTTAGCGGCGTCTGCCGGGATTATGGTTCCGCTCTTGCAGCGGGTTACTTTTGGCAAACGCCCCAAAAGTAACCAAAAGGTCTTGCCCCTCCATTGGGGCTTCGCGGAGCTCGGACTTCCCTCGCTCCGGCGTTGCTCCGCGGGTCGCCGCAAAGGGCCATCCCTGGCCCAGTGCGGCTAACTCGGCATCCATACCGAGTTAGCCGCTGCGCAACACCTGCGTTCGGCCTGCTGGGAACGGGGCCTTTGCGGTGTCTGCGAAATTTTGGCAGGTTACAACGACGCTGTAGGAGCCGAATTCGAGCCTTCACTCGAACCTGTAAATATCCATCCCCAACGCCCCCATCGTAAAACCCTGATGCGCCACGCTGAATTCGCCGCCCGCGCCCCGCGCGAAGTACAGCGGCAGCAGGTGTTCATCACTCGGATGGCTGCGCACGGCGTGGGGCGCCAGCGTGCGGTAGTCGTGCAGCGCAGCTTCGTCATTGCTCGCCAGTTTTTCGATCATCCAGTCACGAAAGGCCTTCGCCCAAGGCTCGACGCTTTCCGGGCCGGCGTGCCAGCCCAGTTCACGCAGGTTGTGGGTGATGCTGCCGGAACCGATGATCAGCACGCCGTCGTCGCGCAGGCCCGCCAACGCTCGGCCGACCTGGGTTTGAAAGGCTGGACCCTGGCGGCTTGGCAAGGAGATCTGCACCACTGGAATATCGGCCCTAGGGTACATCAAGGACAGTGGCACCCAGACGCCATGATCAAATGGACGTTTGCTGTCGATTCGGGCGGGCAGACCTGCGGCGCGCAGCTTTTCAGCCACCTGTGTGCTTAGTCCTGGCAGGCCGGGCGCGGGGTATTGGACCGCAAACAACGCCGCCGGGAAGCCGCCGAAGTCGTGCCAGGTTTCGGGTTGTGGATTGCCATTGACCAGCAGGTCCTGGCTTTCCCAATGCGCCGAGACGATCACGATGGCCTGCGGTTTTGGCATCCCGTCGGCCAGTCGAGCAAGGGCCGGACCGCTGTCGCCGGGTTCGAGCGCGAGCATGGGCGAGCCGTGAGAGATAAATAAGCTGGGGAGCATGTCGAGCGTCCTGAGCGATAAGATGGCCTATCTTCAGACAGACATTGATCTAAAACTAATATAAGTTTTAGCGCGTTTTGATCGAATTTCAGGGAGGTTCCATGCAGGCTGAGTTTTGGCATCAACGATGGGCCAGTGATCAGATAGGGTTCCATCAGCAGAAGACCAACCCGTACCTCGAGCGCTTCTGGCCGAGCCTGGCGGTGGAGCAGGGCGCGGGGGTGCTGGTGCCACTGTGCGGCAAGAGCCTGGATCTGGTCTGGCTGGCGAAGCAGGGCTATGACGTCAAAGGGGTTGAGCTGTCGGAAAAGGCCATCGAAGATTTTTTCAACGAGCATCAGTTAACACCCGCGATTCGCCAGCAAGGCGCTTTCAACGTCTACAGCGCGGGACCGGTGGAATTGTGGTGTGGTGATTTTTTTGCCCTGACCGCCGCCGACGTCGCGGACTGTCAGGCGCTTTACGACCGAGCAGCCTTGATTGCGTTGCCACCCGCCATGCGCGAGCGCTACGTTCAGCACCTCCAGAACATTCTGTCTGAGGGATGCATAGGTTTGCTGATTACGCTTGATTACGACCAGGCAGAAGTCGAAGGTCCGCCGTTCTCGGTTCCTGATGACGAGGTGCAGCGCTTGTTTGCTTCCGCCTGGCAGCTGGAAACGTTGCAGACGTGCGATGTGCTGGGCGAAAGCTGGAAGTTCGTTCAGCGCGGCGGCAGCCGGCTGGACGAGCGGGTTTACCGACTGGCGCTGGGCTGACTCACAAAAAAAGGGCGACTCGCGTCGCCCTTCTCAACGTTAAAGCAGATTCGATCAACCGCGACGGCGCAGCGCCTCGATGCGTTCTTCCAGTGGCGGGTGGCTCATGAACAGGCCGGCAAGGCCGTGTTTGAGACCGCCATTGATGCCGAACGCGGTCAAGCTGTCAGGCATCTGCACAGGTACGCCCTGTTCGGAACGCAGGCGCTGAAGGGCGCCGATCATGGCACTGGTGCCCGCCAGACGTGCGCCGGCATCGTCAGCCCGGAATTCACGTTTGCGCGAGAACCACATGACGATGGCGCTGGCCAGGAAGCCCAGGACCAGCTCGGCAAAGATCGTGGTGACGTAATAAGCGATGCCCTGGCCGTTCTCGGTCTTGAAAATCACCTTGTCGACGAAGTTGCCGATGATGCGGGCGAAGAACATGACAAAGGTGTTCACCACGCCTTGTACCAGTGCCAGCGTCACCATGTCGCCATTGGCGACGTGACCGATTTCATGGGCCAGAACGGCTTTCACTTCATCGGGTGAAAAGCGTTCCAGCAAACCCTGGCTGACGGCAACCAGCGCGTCGTTTTTGTTCCAGCCCGTGGCGAAGGCGTTGGCTTCATAGGCTGGGAAGATCCCGACTTCCGGCATTTTGATACCGGCATCGCGAGACAGTTGTTCAACGGTCTGCACCAGCCATTGTTCATGGCGAGTGCGCGGCTGGGTAATGATCTGGGTGCCGGTGCTCATCTTTGCCATCCACTTGGAGATGAACAGCGAGAACAGCGAGCCGGCGAAACCAAATACAGCGCAGAAAACCAGCAGCTGACTGAGGTTCAGATCAACCCCATTGGCCGCCATGAACCCGTTGAAGCCGAACAGGCTCAGGGTGATGCTGGCTATCAGCACGACCGCAAGGTTAGTGGCCAAAAACAGCAAAATGCGCATCATGGTTTGGAAGTTCTCCTCGTGAAGAATATGTAACACGTTGCGGGGTATATAAGGGGATGCTTGCGGCTATTCAACCCGGCGACTATTTCAAACTGTGTCGTCTGGTCGGCTTGCGGCGCAATTGCGTCAGGTCGCAAGGTTCCCGGCCCAGAGCGGCGGGAGCGCAATGGCGATACCGGGACGGGGATTTATTTCACGGCGTGTGGCAAACGTTTGCCGCTGCCGTGTGATTCTCCCGGTGATCGGGTCATGCACACGGCTGCGCGGCACGTCTGTCTCCGGTATGGCGGCCAGCTGTGCACGCCATACGCGGGAAGGGGCGGGCGCTGTTACTGGCGATAGGTCTTGAGGAAGTTGCAGATGCGGCCGATGGCCATATCCAGCTCATCGACACGAGGCAATGTCACCACCCGGAAGTGATCCGGCCAAGGCCAGTTGAACGCCGTGCCCTGGACCACCAGCAGTTTTTCCGAAAGCAGCAGGTCGAGGACGAACTTCTCGTCGTTGTGGATCGGGCAGATTTTCGGGTCGATGCGCGGGAAGGCATACAGCGCCCCCATGGGTTTGACGCAACTGACACCGGGGATGTCGTTGAGCAATTCCCAGGTGCGGTTGCGCTGCTCCAGCAGGCGGCCGGGCGGAAGGATCAGGTCATTGATGCTTTGATAACCGCCAAGGGCTGTTTGAATCGCATGCTGGCTCGGCACGTTGGCACACAGGCGCATGTTGGCCAGGATGTCGATGCCTTCAATGTAGCTTTGCGCGTTGTGCTTGGGACCGGAGATGGCCACCCAGCCAGAGCGGAAGCCCGCGACGCGATAGGACTTGGACAGGCCGTTGAAGGTCAGGCACAGCAGATCCGTTGCCAGGGAAGCGGTGCAGACGTGCACGGCGTCGTCATAAAGGATCTTGTCGTAGATCTCATCCGAGAACACCACCAGCTTGTGCTGGCGAGCCAGCTCCAGCATGCCCAGCAACACTTCTTTGGAGTACACCGCGCCGGTGGGGTTGTTCGGATTGATGATCACCAGGGCCTTGGTGTTCGGGGTGATCTTGGCCTTGATGTCGGCCAGATCCGGCCACCAGTTGGCTTGCTCGTCACACAGGTAATGCACCGGGTTGCCGCCGGCCAGGCTCACGGCAGCGGTCCACAGCGGGTAATCCGGTGCCGGGATCAGCACTTCGTCGCCATTGTTCAGCAGGGCCTGCATCGACATCACGATCAGCTCGGAAACGCCGTTGCCCAGGTAAATGTCTTCGATGCCGACACCTTCGACCTGCTTTTGCTGGTAGTACTGCATCACCGCCTTGCGTGCGCTGAACAGGCCTTTGGAGTCGCTGTAACCCTGGGCGGTGGGCAGGTTGCGGATGACGTCCTGCAGGATTTCTTCCGGCGCTTCGAAACCAAACGGCGCAGGGTTGCCGATGTTCAGCTTGAGGATGCGATGGCCTTCCTCCTCCAGGCGTTTGGCGTGCTTGAGCACTGGCCCGCGAATGTCATAACAGACGTTGGCGAGCTTGTTCGATTTGCTGACCTGCATGGTGATTGTTCCCGAAAATGGACGAGCCGCGCCTGGCTGCTGATGGGGGTTGCCGGGTATGACGCCGTGAAATGGGTTTGTATGCTTGAAACGCGGGTGACAGACTGGCGTCTAACGAAGGCGCAATCATACGTGCCACCTGATCTGCGGAGAAGATACAGATCGGGCTTTTTCATTCTCGGAGGTGTACCTGTGGCCAAGCTGGACAAAACCCTTGAGGAATGGCGAGCGATGCTCGACCCCGAGCAGTACAACGTTTGTCGCCTTAAAGGCACCGAACGGCCGTTTTCCGGCCAATACAACAGCACCAAGACCCCGGGCGTCTACCATTGTGTGTGCTGTAACGAGTCGCTGTTCGATTCCGACACGAAGTTCGATTCCGGCTGCGGCTGGCCAAGCTTCTACGCGCCCATCGAAGGCAGCGCCGTGGTCGAGGTGCGTGACGTCAGCCACGGCATGATTCGTACCGAGGTGGTCTGCTCCCGATGCGATGCGCACCTGGGCCACGTATTTCCGGACGGCCCGCCGCCGACCGGGTTGCGTTACTGCATCAATTCGGTGTGCCTGGAGCTGGTCCCCCGCAACTGAGGGGGCTGCGCCGGCTTATAAGTCGTCATCACCCTCGATAATTGAAGTGCGCGCTATTCAATTGCGCGCTAACTTCAGTTTCTGTTTTTTCTCCGGGAGCCCTTGTCATGAGCCAGAACCTGCTGAACATCGCGTGCACGACGATCAATGGCGAGCAGAAAACCCTCGCAGATTTCGCCGGCAAGGCGGTGCTGGTGGTCAATACGGCCAGCAAGTGCGGTTTTACCCCGCAGTACAAGGGATTGGAGAAGATCTGGCAGGATTACAAGGATCGGGGGCTGGTCGTGCTGGGCTTTCCGTGTAATCAGTTCGGCAAGCAGGAGCCGGGGAGCGAATCGGCTATCAGCGAGTTCTGTGAGTTGAATTTCGGTGTCACGTTCCCGCTGTTCAAGAAGGTCGACGTCAATGGCAGCAACGCTCATCCCTTGTTCGTCGAGCTTAAAAAACAGGCCCCCGGTGTTCTGGGCACCGAGCGCATCAAATGGAATTTCACCAAGTTCCTGATCGGCAAGGATGGTCAGTCGATCAAACGCTTCGCGCCGTTGACCAAACCTGAAGACCTGACCGGCGAAATCGACGCGCTGCTCAAGTGAGGGTGTCGGGAGGCGGGCGTACAATCCATTGATCCAGAAGGCTGACCAGCTCGGTGCGGCGAAAAGGCTTGGCCAGGTAGTCACTCATGCCGGCAGCCCGGCAGCGCTCTCGCTCTTCGGGCATGGCATTGGCAGTAAGGGCAATGATCGGAAGCTCTGGCCAGCGTCCGCTCTGACGGATCCGTCGGCTTGCCTCGTAGCCATCCATCACCGGCATGTTGCAGTCCATCAGCACCAGATCAAACGTGTGCCGCTCCAATTGTTCCAGCGCTTCTCCTCCGTGGCTGCTGACCACGACCTCGCACCCCAGCTTGCTCAACATGCCTTTGGCCACTAACTGGTTCACGGGGTTGTCCTCCACCAGCAGGATTCTCGCCGAATGGGAACCGCTCAGTTCGTTGGCCAGCAACAGGTCGTCGGCAACCGCCTGCTCCTGATGCAGGATGCGACGCAGCGTCTGATACAGCGCGTTGCGCGCCAGCGGGCGTGCCTGTTGCTGCAAGGGTGCCAGCGCGCTGACCTGTTCGCTGGGCATGAAGTTGCCATAAGCGGTCACCAGCAAAATCGGAATGTGCGTGGCCGGGCGCAGTCCGAACAGGCATTCGGGGCAGTCGGTGATCAATAATTCCGGCTCGGCTGTGCTCGCGGCCCTGTCATCAACGTCCCATCGCTGAACGTCGATACCCCAGGCGGGGAGCAGGCTGCCGAGCAATTCCATCAGCCCGCTGCCTGAGGTGCTGACCACCGCGACACGGCCTCGCAGCGTTGGCAGCGCTACGGCCGTCAGATGAATGGGCAACGGCAGATCGGCACAAAACCGGCTGCCCAGGCCCGATTGTGAATGAATGCTCAAATGGCCGGACATGGCCTCGCAGAGGTTGTGCGTCAGGGCCAGGCCCAGGCCAGTGCCGCCGAACTGCCGGGTAATGGCCGCCTCAGCCTGGGTAAACGGCTGGAATATTCTGGCCTGGGCTTCCTGGGCGATACCGATGCCCGTGTCGCAGACCTCGATACGAACCTTGTTTTCCTGAGTGTCGGCATCCAGATAGTGGCTCAACCGCACATCCACACGGCCAAAACGGGTAAATTTCAGTGCGTTGGAGAGCAGGTTGCTGACGATTTGGCGGACTCGCGTCGGGTCGCCAATGATTTGCGTGGGGAAGTCAGGGGCAATCAGGCAGGTCAGTTCGACGCTCGGGGCGGCGTTTTGCGACAGCAAGTTGGCGGTGTCCTCCACCAGCATGCCGAGATCGAACGGGATGTGCTCCATCTCCAGCTGTCCGGCATCGAATTTGGACATGTCGAGGATGTCATTGAGTAATTCCACCAATACTTTGCCCGAGTCATGGGCGATGGACAGTTGCTGGCGCTGTTCGGCGTTGAGCGGGCCATCCAGCGACAAGGCCAGCATGCCCAGCAGCCCGTTGAGGGGCGTGCGGATTTCATGGCTCATGTTCGCCAGGAATGCCGAACGGGCGTTGGCCATGTCCAGGGCGGTGCTGCGGGCGATCTGCAATTCTTCGTTGGACTGGCTCAAGCGTGCATTGCTGGCCTTGAGTTCAGTGGTGCGCGCAGAAACGATGTCTTCGAGTTCATTGAGGTGGGCGGTGAGGCGGTCTTCGGCGTCCCGGCGTCGGGCGAACTCGGTGGCGACGCTTTCGAACTGGCGGTTGGCCACCTTGACCAGTACGCCGATTTCATCATTTTCGTGGTGGGCCGGGCAGTGCACTTTATTTGCCGTGGGGCTGCTGGGGTCGCGGTTGCTCAAGGATCGAATCACCCGCACCAGCGGTTTGGTCAGGGTGATGTAGAACAGCAGCATCATGATCCCGGCCAGGGCGAGGCTACGCACGAATCCGGTGATCAGGGTGATTTCGGCGCGCTGCAGGAAGTGACTGCCGAACGCGAAGGTGTCCACGTTCAGGCGCAAGGTGCCAATGGATTCATTGGGCATGTGATCCAGATGCAGTGGGTCTTCGAACTGGCGACTTTCGCCGAACAAAAAGTCGCTGATCACTCGATAGGGGCTTTGGGCAAAGGGCCGCTCGACGCTGGACAGCACCATATTGTTGTTGTCGGTCAATCGGGCACTGACGACGGCAGGCGATTGCAGCAGGCCCAGCGTCAGCTCCTGCGCCAGTTCGGCGTCGATGTTGTAGGCAATGCGCGAGGCGGTGTTGTGGCTGATTTCCAGCAGGGAATGAATTTCACGATCGATGGAGGCATCTTCGCTGGCATAATCGAGGGTGATTTGTAACAGACTCAGCACCGTTCCAAGGATGAAACCCACCAGAACAGTGAGCCGCGCCTGCTTGTACGAGAGCCGGTTAGTAAACGCTATATCCATAGGGGCCCTGCTACTTCTCGTGTCTTCGCGGGGCAAGCATAGCCGATCAGCTCTTGGCTTTATCAACTATCTAAGGAGATATCGTGGATTCTCGTTTGAATGCTTTTCTCGAGCGCGCCGATGCCGTTCTTGCGCGTCTGGAGCCGTTGTTGCCAGCGCCTCGGGAGACCGTCGACTGGAGCAAATCCCTTGCTGCACGCTGGGTTAAAGAGGGACGCAGTGGTTACCTGATGCCATTGGAGGTCAGTCTCGATATGCGCCTGTCCGACCTCATCGGGGTTGACCTGCAGCGCGAACAACTGGGGCGCAATACCCGTCAATTCATCGACGGCCTGCCCGCCAACCACGCGCTGCTCTGGGGCTCGCGGGGCACGGGCAAATCTTCGTTGATCCGCGCCTTGCTCGCCGAGTACGCCCAGGCCGGTTTGCGCCTGATCGAGATCGAGCGCGATCACCTTGGGGATTTGCCTCGCGTGGTGGAGTTGTTACACAAGCTGCCCCAGCGTTTCGTGCTGTTTTGCGACGACCTGTCCTTTGAGGCGGGCGAAAGTGATTATCGGGTGCTCAAAAGCGTGCTCGATGGCTCGCTGGAACAGGCGCCGGACAATGTTCTGCTATATGCCACGTCCAACCGTCGCCATCTGGTGCCGGAGAAAGAAAGCGACAACGCCAACTGGAAACATATCGACGGTGAACTTCACCCCAGCGAAGCGGTGGAAGACAAGATTGCCCTGTCTGACCGCTTCGGCCTGTGGCTGTCGTTCTATCCCTTTACCCAGGAACACTTTTTGAACGTGGTCGAGCACTGGATCACCCAGTTGGCACTGACTGCCGGTCTGGTCTGGCAGCGCGACGACGAACTGGACAAACTGGCGATCCGCTGGGCAACCGGGCGCGGCAATCGTAATGGCCGCTGTGCCTACCAGTTCGCACGTTATTGGGTCGGCCTCAAGCTTCTGGAGCAACAACCATGATTGATCTACACACTACCGGGACCGGTCTGGACGGTTATCGTCTGCTGGCCGCGCAACTGGAATCCCTGCTGGCGGATGAGCGCGACTTTATCGCCAACGCTGCGCAGTTCTCGGCGTTTCTTTATAGCCAGCTTGAAGACCTGAACTGGGCAGGCTTTTACCTCAATCGTGAGCAAGAGCTGGTGCTGGGGCCATTTCAGGGGCAAATCGCCTGTGTGCGGATCCCGTTCGGTCGCGGCGTATGCGGCGCGGCGGCCCAGAGTGGGCAAACCCAGCGTGTGCATGACGTGCATGAGTTTCCCGGTCATATCGCCTGCGACAGTGCGTCAAACAGCGAACTGGTGGTGCCGTTGATCAAGGAAGCGCGCCTGATTGGCGTTCTGGATCTGGACAGTCCGAGTGTCGGGCGTTTCTCGGAAGAGGATCAGCAAGGGATCGAGGCGTTGGTGCGGATATTTCTGAAGGCTACTGACTGCTGATGAGGTCTGGGTGTCGGCGCGGAATCACGTTGGAGCGAGGCTGGCCCGCGAAGGCATAATCCACTGCGTCAAACCTGTCGGCTGCCCCCGCTCGCTCCAGCGGGGGAGGGGGTTGCCACGCGATGGGACTTCCCATCAGTCGTAGATGACCTTTTTCTTCCACTCCGATTCAACCTCGTCGGCCTTCAAGCCTTCAGTCAAGGCGTTGTCGTCGTCTTCGGTCGGCGCAATGTTGGTCAATACCATGGAGTTGGCGCGCGCCAGTTGTTTCTCCATGGCCAGGAGTGCGTGCTGGTAGGTGACCGGATCCGGCTGGTTGCGCAGGTACTGCACGCCGCGTTCGAAGGCCAGGCGTGCCTGGCCGGGTTGATCCTGCGACAGGGCGGCCTGCCCCAGGTTATTGAAGAACTCGATATGAAGCATGACCAGAATGTTGCGGATCTCGCGGATCCAGTGCTTGGCTTCGCTGGTCTGCAGGAAGCCGTCATGGGCGGCGCGAGTGACCTGGCCATGCAGGGCTTCCAATAGAAAGCGCACGTCCTTGGCCTTGGCTTCAGTCAGGATTGGACTTGGCGGGTTCGTCACGACGATGGCTTCGCCCTGGGCGACCAGTGCATTGAGTTCGCCGATGCGGGTTTTAATCTGTTCGCTGCTTTTATCGAGCGTCAACATGCGCTGCAGGACGTTGAGCTCCAGGCGCGTCATCAATAGCTTGAGTGCCGGCGTGACCAGTTGGCCCGGGAACGTCTCTGAAATTTCAGTGCAGCGGCGCAGGCGATCACCCAGCTCGACTTTTGCCCGTGCTTTATCCAGCTTGGCGTTCTCAGCCACGTGGTTCAGATAGCCAATCGCGATCAGGAGTGCGATGCCAGCTACAACCATCAGTGTAATCATGAGTGGTGTCACCGCGCGAACCTCTATTGCTTAAAGTAATTTCGCAGAGTGTAGTGGCTAAGCACTATTGCGCATAGATGTACTGGTCGGACTTTACGTATTCATGGCGCCATTGGCATGGCACATTCCCGAGCGCGACAATCGGGTGAAGGTCGGCGAAGTCATTGATTTAGATAAATTTTCAGAATGGGGTTGACGACCTTTCAATCCATCCATAGAATGCGCGCCACTTACAGCGTAAAGCACACAGCCAAACGCAAATAAGTAGTGAATGTTGTACGTGTGTCCCCTTCGTCTAGTGGCCTAGGACACCGCCCTTTCACGGCGGTAACAGGGGTTCGAGTCCCCTAGGGGACGCCATTGCGGGAATAGCTCAGTTGGTAGAGCACGACCTTGCCAAGGTCGGGGTCGCGAGTTCGAGTCTCGTTTCCCGCTCCATTTTTAAGCAGCTTTGCTCTCGGGCGAAGTTGAGTGAAACCAGAACCAATTCTTCGGATGCGGATTTGGGCACTGAAATACACACCATGTGTTTCAGTTAGCGTGTCCCCTTCGTCTAGTGGCCTAGGACACCGCCCTTTCACGGCGGTAACAGGGGTTCGAGTCCCCTAGGGGACGCCATTGCGGGAATAGCTCAGTTGGTAGAGCACGACCTTGCCAAGGTCGGGGTCGCGAGTTCGAGTCTCGTTTCCCGCTCCATATTTATGAAAACGCCGCTCAATAGAGCGGCGTTTTTGTGTGTGCGTTATTTAGCAGGTTGCGGACAGTAACTGAAAGGCCGGTCCTGCCTCGTGGAACCGGCTTCAGCCGGCCCCAGGGTGTCAGGCGCCTAGAGAGCCTGGCCGCGAGCGACCTGACATGACCGGCCAGCTTTTTTGGGGGGAGTTCAGGGTAAAGTTGATCGCTTCAGTCGTCGCTGACATCTCGCATCAACAATCCAAACCGCAGATCTACCGCTTCCGGGATCGGTATATACACGGTATGCCCATCCCCCGGTGCCACCCCGATTGCTTCACCCTGGGTGTTCTGCAAGTACTCCAGATCAAAGTGGAAGTTGCCTTGGGGTGTCATCAATTCCAGGTTGTCGTCCAGATTAAAGCGATTCTTGACCTTAACTTCTGCCAGGCCATTGCGTCGCTCGCCGGTCAGCTCCCCGACAAACTGCTGCCGCTCGGATACCGAACTGCCGTTCTGGTAGTTCTGATATTCATCATGCACATGCCGACGCAGGAAGCCTTCGGTGTAGCCGCGCTGGGCCAGGGACTCCAGATCGGTCATCAGGCTGCGGTCGAACTCGCGACCCGCGACCGCATCGTCGATGGCGCGGCGGTAAACCTGGGTGGTCCGCGCACAGTAGAAATGGGATTTGGTCCGACCTTCTATTTTCAGGGAGTGCACGCCCATCTGCGTCAGGCGCTCCACGTGCTGCACGGCGCGCAAATCCTTGGAGTTCATGATGTAAGTGCCGTGTTCGTCTTCGAACGCCGGCATGAGTTCGCCCGGTCGATTGGCTTCCTGCAAAAGAAACACTTGATCGGTGGGAGCGCCCTCGCCAAGGGTAGGCTGGGGCTGGAACATCTGCACAATGTCGCCCGACGAGTTTTCAGTGGCCTGCTCGGCCGAGTATTTCCAGCGGCAGGCATTGGTGCAACTGCCCTGATTGGCATCGCGTTTGTTGATGTAACCCGACAGCAGGCAGCGCCCGGAGTAGGCCATGCACAGCGCGCCGTGGACGAACACTTCCAGTTCCATGTCAGGCACTTGCTGACGGATCTCCGCGATTTCTTCCAGGGACAGTTCCCGGGACAGAATGATGCGGCTCAAGCCCTGCTGCTGCCAGAACTCGACACTGGCCCAGTTCACGGTGTTGGCCTGCACCGACAAGTGGATGGGCATCTGCGGAAAATGTCGGCGCACCAGCATGATCAGGCCCGGATCAGACATGATCAGCGCGTCCGGTGCCATGGCGATGACGGGTTCCAGGTCCTTGAGGAACGTCTTGAGCTTGGCATTGTGGGGGGCAATGTTGACCACCACGTAAAAACGCTTGCCCTGAGCCTGGGCCTCGCGGATGCCCAAGGCCAGATTGGCATGATCGAATTCGTTATTACGCACGCGCAGGCTGTAGCGGGGCTGGCCGGCGTAGACCGCATCGGCACCATAGGCGAAGGCATAGCGCATGTTTTTCAACGTGCCCGCGGGGGCGAGCAGTTCAGGCTTCAAGAGGGGCATGGGAAGGGTCTGCCGCAAAAGCTGCTGAGGTTAATCTGCCGACGCGCAAGGTTTATTGATCTGGGTCTATGCGCCGGACAGCCAAGGGGTATCAGCCCGAATCCAGCGGCAAGCGAGTCGCCCGATACCCGGCTCCCATGCACTTATATATAGCTGGACGCGATTCCTATGCACCAAGCCGAGGCGGTGAGCGCCTTGGTAAACGCAGTCATTCGCCTTTTTGAACGATCACCTGAACCCATGATAGGCCGCTTGAAAGGGGTGAAAACGGCCTCGCAGCGGGGCGCTTAGCCCCTGTGACGTAAGCTGGCACAGATGCTGCTTGGTTACTCAACAGGTCCACCGCATACGCAGTCGAGTGGACAGCCCCGTCGGTCAACGAAGATCGAGCAGCCAGCAGGCCGTGGGCAAGATGGGTGAATCAGGCACAGAGGCCGGATCGACACCACAAATGAACAGGCAAAGGCGCCTGAAACCGCAAGGTTTCAGGCGCTTTTTTTTGCTTTTTTATCCGTGATTGGCTTTGCTGGGTGCTATCCATGAACTCCAAAATGGCTCATTTGGACACGTTGAAAACCCTGATCGTGATCGGCAACGGCATGGTCGGACATCATTGTGTCGAACAGTTGATCGCTGGCGGCGCGTTGAATGACTACCAACTGCATGTCTTCGGCGAAGAACAGATGCGGGCCTACGACCGGGTGCATTTGTCCGAGTATTTCTCCGGACGCGATGCCGAGTCGCTGGCGCTCTCCGATGCGGCGCTGTACCAGACGCCAGGCGTGACCTTGCATTTGGGGACGCAAGTGCTGGAGATCGACCGCGACGGTCAACAGGTCGTGACCGCCACTGGCCGCGTGCACTACGACAAGCTGGTGCTGGCCACCGGCTCCTATCCTTTTGTGCCGCCGATTGACGGGGCCCACGGCGATTCGCGCCTGGTCTATCGCACCCTTGAAGACCTGGACGCTATCCGCGCCGCGGCGACCAACGCGATTCGCGGTGTGGTGGTGGGTGGCGGTCTGCTGGGTCTGGAAGCGGCCAACGCGCTGAAAAGCCTTGGCCTGGAAGCCCATGTCGTGGAATTCGCGCCGCGCCTGATGCCCGTGCAACTGGACGAACAGGGCGGCATTGCGCTGAAGGACCGGATCGAGAAACTGGGCGTCGGCGTGCATTTATCTCGGGGCACACAGTCGATCACGGCTGGCGAGGAGTACCGCTACCGGATGAACTTCGGTAACGATGAATTCCTCGAGACCGATCTGATCGTGTTCTCCGCCGGTATCCGCGCCCAGGATGCCCTGGCGCGTCAGTCCGGTCTGGAGATCGGTCCGCGTGGCGGTGTTGTCATCGACAGCCAATGCCAGAGCAGCGATCCGCACATCTATGCCATCGGAGAATGCGCGGCATGGAACGGCAGTATTTTCGGCCTGGTGGCGCCCGGTTACCAAATGGCCCGTGGCGTTGCCGCGTTGTTGAGTGGCAAGGAGTGTGACCCGTTCATGGGCGCCGACATGTCCACAAAGCTCAAGTTGCTGGGTGTCGACGTGGGCTCCATCGGTGATGCTCATGGCCATACGCCGGGCTCGCGCAGTTATCAGTTTATCGACCAGACCACGGCCAGCTATCGTCGGCTGGTGGTGGATGCCAGCGGCAAGCACGTCATTGGCGCGGTGCTGGTGGGCGATAACAGTTACTACGACACCTTGCTGCAATACATGCAGAACAACATCATGCTGCCCAAGGAGCCGGCCAGCCTGATCCTGCCTTCCTCCGAGGGCGCGCCCACCCTAGGGCCAGCCGCGTTGCCGGAAACCGCCACGATCTGCTCCTGCCACAACGTGACCAAAGGCGCGATCTGTTCGGCCATCGACGGCGGCTGTACCGATCTGGGTGTAGTCAAAGCCCAGACCAAAGCCTGCACCGGCTGCGGCGGTTGCGCTGCCTTGCTCAAAACCGTGTTCGAACATGAATTGAGTGCCCGAGGCGTCAGCGTCGACAAAAGCCTCTGTGAGCATTTTGCCTACACCCGTCAGGAGCTTTATGCGCTGGTTCGGGTCGAGGGCGTGTCGACCTTCGAAGAACTGCTCGCCAAACACGGTCGCGGGCATGTCGGCTGCGACATCTGCAAGCCTACGGTGGGTTCCATTCTGGCTTCGTGCTGGAACCAGCCGATCATGGACGCCTCACTGGTGCCGTTGCAGGACACCAACGACACGTTCATGGCCAACATGCAGAAAAACGGCACCTACTCGGTCGTTCCGCGCATTGCCGGAGGTGAGATTACCGCCGACAAGCTGATTGCCATCGGGGTGGTCGCCAAAAAATATGACCTCTACACCAAGATCACCGGGGGTCAGCGGATCGACCTGTTCGGCGCCCAACTGCATGAGTTGCCGGACATCTGGGCCGAGCTGATCGCGGCGGGTTTTGAAACGGGGCACGCGTATGGCAAGTCCACCCGCACGGTGAAGTCCTGTGTCGGCAGTACCTGGTGCCGTTATGGCGTGCAGGACAGCGTGAAAATGGCCCTGACCCTGGAAGACCGTTACAAGGGGCTGCGCTCGCCGCACAAACTCAAGTTTGCGGTTTCCGGTTGCACCCGAGAATGCGCCGAGGCGCAGAGCAAGGATGTGGGCGTGATCGCCACCGAGAAGGGGTGGAACCTGTATATCTCCGGCAACGGCGGTATGCGGCCACGCCACGCAGAGCTGTTTGCTACCGACCTGGATGATGAAACCCTGATTCGCTACATCGACCGGTTCCTGATGTTCTACATCCGCACGGCAGACAAGTTGCAACGCACTTCCGTGTGGCGTGAAAGCCTTGAAGGGGGCCTTGATTACCTCAAGGACGTGATCATCCATGACAGCCTGGGCCTGGGGGCTGAGTTGGAGGGGCAAATGCAATGGGTGGTCGATCGCTACGAGTGCGAATGGGCAAATGCCCTTAATAGCCCGGAAAAACTCAAGCGCTTCCGCACCTTCGTCAACGACAAGCGCGCAGACCCGGATATTCATTTTGTTGAAGAGCGCGGCCAGCGTCGGCCGGCAACGGCCACTGAGCTCAAATTGATCCCCGTCACCGAAGAGGTGCTTTCATGAACCCGACACAGTCCGTCTCGTGGCACCCGGTCTGCACCGAACAGGATCTGGTGCGCAACTCCGGGGTGGTGGTATGGCTCGACGGCGCCCAGGTCGCGTTGTTCTACCTGTCCGGCGCCGAGGGTAAAACCCTGTATGCGGTGGACAATCGCGATCCGCAATCGGGCGTCAATGTCATTGGTCGTGGGTTGATCGGCAGCATCAAGGGTGAACTGGTGATCGCATCGCCACTCTACAAGCAGCACTTTCGCTTGTGTGATGGAAGCTGCGTCGAGTACCCCGACCAGCGTCTTAGAACCTGGCCGGTGCGCTTGCAGGGGGAGGAGGTGCAGATCGCGGTTGATCACGACATCTCGTAGCCACGCGGTGGCCCGTCAAGTTCAGGAAGGGCTGCTTAATTGAGGCATTTGTTCAGCACTTTCCCAGCGGCTTTATCCCGGCCAATAAAAAACCCTGTCAAATTGACAGGGTTTTTTATCAGCAGCCTGGAAATTATATCTTTCCGAGCAATACCAGTATCAGCAGAATAACGAGGATGGTACCGATGATGCCCGACGGCCCGTAACCCCAGCTGCGGGAATGCGGGAATACCGGCAGACCACCGACCAGCAGCAAGATCAGGATAATGATAAGAATTGTGCCGATGCCCATGACGAGTTCCTTCTAGTGTTCGTGGAGTGGCGAATAGCAGTTCAAGCAACAGTGCAAGCTCTTGCCAGACAGGCGTAACGTTTTTTGTTGCATCACTACTCCGACTGTCGCCTGTTGAAAAAAGTCCATGAGGTGTTTAATAAAATCCGAAAATAACAGACTGTCGAGTTGTTAGAAGATTATTGAACTTTATCGCGACTTTAAAGATCACGCTTTCATTAGCGTACCACCGCAGGTTTTATCCATGTTTTTTCGTCTGGCAGCCGACGCCGTCGTCCTGGTTCATGTGTTGTTCATTCTGTTCGCCTTGTTTGGCGGGCTGCTGGTGCTGCGTTGGCGTTGGGTCGGGTGGCTGCACATTCCAGCGGTGGTGTGGGGGGCCGTTGTGGAGTTTTTCCATTTTTACTGCCCGTTGACTCCACTGGAAAATACGCTTCGCAGCCGTGCCGGCATGCAAGGCTACAGCGGCGGCTTTATTGAGCATTACCTGATCCCGCTGATTTATCCCGTGGGCCTGACGCCCCAGATTCAACTGTGGTTGGGGGGTGTCGTCGTGCTCTGCAATGTGGTGGTTTACAGCTGGTTGGCGCGTCGACTGTGGCCGCGGCGAAAATCTGTGTAGCGCCTGGTTTGCCTGAGTCATTCAGCGTTCTGATGGTAGGTCGATTCGCGATTTGCAGTGGTTACACTGCGGCCTATCTTCTTCGCAACGACAAGGCGTTTCCCTATGCAAAATCGCATCATGATCACTGGCGCCGGGTCTGGCCTGGGTCGCGAAATCGCCCTGCGCTGGGCCCGGGAGGGTTGGCGCCTGGCGTTGTCGGACGTCAACGACGCGGGGTTACAGGAAACGCTCAGGCTCGTCCGCGAGGCAGGCGGCGATGGTTTCGTTCAGCGCTGTGACGTGCGCGACTACAGCCAATTGACCGCTTTCGCACAGGCGTGTGAAGAGAAGCTCGGTGGCATCGACATCATCGTCAACAATGCCGGGGTCGCCTCGGGTGGTTTCTTCAGCGAACTGTCTCTGGAGGATTGGGACTGGCAGATCGCGATCAACCTCATGGGGGTGGTCAAAGGTTGCAAGGCGTTCCTGCCATTGCTCGACATCAGCAAGGGCAAGATCATCAATATTGCGTCCATGGCGGCCTTGATGCAGGGCCCGGCCATGAGCAATTACAACGTTGCCAAAGCCGGTGTGGTGGCGTTGTCGGAAAGCCTGTTGGTTGAACTGCGCCAACAGGAAATCGGCGTGCATGTGGTCTGCCCGTCGTTTTTCCAGACCAACCTGCTGGACTCGTTCCGAGGGCCGACCCCCGCCATGAAGGCGCAGGTTGGCAAGTTGCTGGAAAGCTCGCCCATTACCGCCAGCGAAATTGCCGACTACATTTTCGAGCAAGTCGCTCAGGGCGAATTCATGATCCTGCCTCATGAGCAAGGGCGTATGGCGTGGGAGCTCAAACGCAAGAATCCACACTTGCTGTATGACGAAATGGCGGGGATGTCCGAGAAAATGCGCGCCAAAGCGAAACAGGGCAGGGAATAAGCTTTCTGCGCGCAGCGCAGTCGTCTCAGGATGACGGGGTTCACTGGCGTTTTCTGATAGGGTTGCCGCCATTCGCTGGCAACCTTTGACGAGACGTTCCCGTGCTCAATTACCTGTGGTTTTTTCTGGCTGCTTTGTTCGAAATTGCGGGCTGCTATGCCTTCTGGATGTGGCTGCGGCTGGGCAAGAGCGCGTTGTGGATCATCCCCGCGTTGCTCAGCCTGACGGTTTTTGCGGTCTTGCTGACGCGTGTCGAAGCCGCCTACGCCGGGCGCGCCTATGCCGCTTATGGCGGTATCTACATTGTTGCGTCCATTGCCTGGCTCGGTGTTATCGAGCGCGTCAGGCCGTTGAACAGCGACTGGCTGGGCGCCGCGTTATGCGTGGTGGGCGCCACGATCATTCTGATGGGGCCGCGTTGGTCGGCCCCGTGATGAGTGAGTCTGCTCGGAGCTCACACCGGTCAGTCGTATTCAGCGAAACATCCTTCAGTGCTTGCTGCCCTGAGACGGCATGGCCAGGAGTTGTTTTTCCCGGTTCCAGTCGAACGGTTCTTCATTTTGCTCCGCTTCGTATCGGCGCTCTTCCAAGGATTGGTACAGGGCGATTTCTTCATCCGGCATGAAGTGCAGGCAGTCTCCGGCGAAAAACCACAGCAGATCCCGAGGGACCAGATGGGCGATTTGCGGGTAGCGCTGGATCACCTGGCAAAGAATGTCCTGGCCCAGGTACTGGCTTTCGATCGGGTCCTGCGGTAACAGCGTCAACAGTTCGTCAAAGCGCTCCATGAACAGCGCATGGCTTTCTTCGGGGACCTGTTCGGCCTCGCCCAGCGCGACCAGAATGCTGCGCAGATGTGCCAGCAGGTTCAGCTGGTGGTCGAGAGTGGCGTCGGCCATGGTGCAATCCTCAATAGCAAAAACGGGCGCGAGAGTATAAAGCTCTGCGCGCCCGCTGTGTGGTTGGTCTGACAAGATCTATCGTTTAACGGATCTTGCCCTCGCCCAGCGTCAGCTCTTGCTTGTCGAAATCATCGACGTCGATCACCTTGCGCCGTGCGGCTTCGGCGGTACGCAGGGTTTCGGCCTCAAGCGGTTGCAACACCCCGGCATGCAGTGCCGCGTCGATAACGTGTTCACCGGCAGCGGGTTGCAGTTGGTTGCCTTTCACGGCGATGTGCAGTTTTTTGTGCAGGGGTTTGGCAGCGTTCAACAGATCACTGGCATGTTGCAGCGCGCCCACGGCATCGTCGGCGGATTGCGGGCGGTAGCACCCGGCGAGCAGCTCTTCCAGGGTGGGATCACCCTTGGCGCGGCCCAATACGCTGGCGACTTCAGCATCCAGCGCGTCCGACGGCCCTTTGTGACGGCGGCCAAACGGGAAGGTAATGACACGCAACACGCAGCCCAATACCCGGCTCGGGAAGTTGGTGAGCAGTTCATCCAGCGCCCGTTCCGATTCGCCCAGCGCTTCCTCCATGGCCCAGCGGAACAGCGGTTGCAGGTGCTGCGGGTAATCCAGATCGTGATAGCGCTTGAGCGCTGCCGAAGCCAGATACAGATGGCTCAACACGTCGCCAAGGCGCGCCGACAAGCGTTCACGACGTTTCAGCTCGCCGCCCAGCAGCATCATGCTCAGGTCCGCCAGCATGGCGAACGCCGCTGCCTGACGGTTCAGTGCCCGGAAGTAATCCTGACTCAGCGCGTCGCCCGGCGCGGCCTCGAAGCGACCGAAGCCGAGGTTGAGGATAAACGTGCTGGCCGCATTGCTGACCGCGAAGCCGATGTGCTTGAGCAGCAGCGTATCGAACTCGACCAGCGCCTGGTCGTGGTCTTCACGGCCGGCCAGGGCCATTTCTTTCAGAACGAACGGATGGCAGCGAATCGCCCCCTGCCCGAAGATCATCAGGTTGCGCGACAGAATGTTCGCGCCTTCGACAGTGATGAAGATCGGCGCACCTTGCCAATTGCGACCCAGGTAGTTGTTCGGGCCCATGATGATGCCTTTGCCACCATGCACGTCCATGGCGTGGGTGATGCATTCGCGGCCACGTTCGGTCAGGTGATACTTGAGGATGGCCGACAATACCGATGGCTTTTCACCCAGATCCACCGCATTGGCAGTCAGCATGCGGGCGCTGTCCATCAGCCACGCGTTGCCGCCGATGCGTGCCAGTGATTCCTGAATACCTTCGAACGCCGACAGCGGTACGTTGAATTGCTCGCGTATCTGCGCGTATTGGCCGGTCACCAGACTGGTGAACTTGGCCGCGCCGGTGCCTACGGCGGGCAACGAGATGGAGCGGCCCACGGACAGGCAGTTCATCAGCATCATCCAGCCCTTGCCGAGCATTTCCTGGCCACCGATCAGGTAGTCCAGCGGGATGAACACATCCTTGCCGGAGTTGGGGCCGTTCATGAAGGCTGCGCCCAACGGCAGGTGACGCCGGCCTATCTCTACGCCGGGGGTATCGGTCGGGATCAGCGCAAGCGTGATGCCGATGTCTTCCTCGTCGCCCAGCAGATGCTCAGGGTCATAGGCCTTGAACGCCAACCCCAGCAGGGTGGCGACCGGGCCGAGGGTGATGTAACGCTTTTCCCAGTTCAGGCGCAGACCGATGACTTCTTCACCTTGCCATTGGCCTTTGCAGATAATCCCGGTGTCGGGCATCGCGCCCGCATCTGAGCCTGCCAGCGGGCCGGTCAGGGCGAAGCATGGAATGTCATCGCCCCGGGCCAGACGCGGCAGGTAGTGGTTGCGCTGCTCGTCGGTGCCGTAATGCAGCAGCAGTTCGGCTGGCCCCAGGGAATTGGGCACCATGACGGTGGACGCCAGATCGCCGCTGCGGGTCGCCAGTTTCATGGCCACTTGCGAGTGCGCGTAAGCCGAGAACCCTTTGCCGCCAAATTCCTTGGGGATGATCAGGGCAAAGAAGCCGTGTTCCTTGATATGCGCCCAGGCCTGAGGCGGCAGATCCATGGCCTGGCCGATTTCCCAATCGGTGACCATGGCGCACAGCGCTTCAGTGGGGCCGTCAATGAATGCCTGCTCTTCTTCGGTCAACTGGACTTTCGGGTAGGCCAGCAGCTTGTCCCAGTCCGGACGGCCGCTGAACAGCTCGCCGTCCCACCAGACCGTGCCTGCGTCGATGGCATCGCGTTCGGTCTGGGACATGGGCGGCAATGTTTTCTTGAACCAGGAGAACATCGGGGCCGTGAAGTGTTTACGACGCAGATCCGGCAACGCCAGCGGCAAGGCCACGGCCAGCAACAGAATCCAGAAAATCGCCAGCAGCCAGCCCGGCGCATGGCTGAACGCGCCCATGGCCAACAGAAAAACCGCCACCGCGCCCAACGCGGGCATCGGTGCTACACGCCGATGGGCCAGCCAGGCAGTCCCGACAACCAGCACTACAATCCACAACAACAGCATAGGTAATCCTCCGTGATGACAGCAGTAAGAAGCCACTATCAATAGCCAGGTCCGGTTTCGTCAAGCGCACGGCCGGCGAGCACCAATAGTGACCCTGGCCACGCTCGGGAGTTCGGTGTGTGGGCAAAGGCGCGTCGGGCAAGCCGGATCGCCGCCCGCTCGCCCCAACAAAGCAGAGTTTGATAAGCGTAAACTTCCGGCACTTATTAGCGCGTCGATCTTGAAGCGCATTCTTGGAGGACTGCTCAATGCTGAAAATCTGGGGTCGCAGGAATTCGTCCAACGTGCGCAAGGCGCTGTGGATCGCTGAAGAGATGGGTTTGCCGTATGAATCCGTGGAGGCCGGTGGCGCCTTCGGTCTGGTGGATGGGGAGGCGTACCGGGCGAAAAACCCCAATGGTCGCGTTCCGATGATCGAGGACGGCGATTTCGTGCTCTGGGAGTCCAACACCATCGTGCGTTACCTGGCTGCGCGCTATGCCCCGGATTCGGCCTTGTACCCCAGCGATCCTCAGGCGCGGGCGTCGGCGGACAAGTGGATGGACTGGACCACCTCGACCTTTGCCGAACCGTTTCGTCATGTGTTCTGGGGCGTGTTGCGCACCCCGGCCGAGCAGCAGGACTGGGTGCAGATCAACGGCGCGATCAAAACCGTGCAGAGTCTTCTGCTGGTCGTGGACGAAGCCCTGGCGAACCAGCCTTACCTCTCCGGTGACGAACTCGGCATGGGCGATATCCCGCTGGGCAGCTTCATCTACGCCTGGTTCGAAATGCCGATTGAACGTCCGGCAATGCATCACCTCCAAGCCTGGTACGAGCGCCTGAAAGCGCGCCCGGCCTATCAAACAGCGGTGATGACCGCGTTGACCTGATAAGTACTATCAATAGATGTCGCTGTACTTGACCGGCGTAGCCAAGCACCATTGCCAGGCTATTTCGCGGTTGCAATCAGCGACCTCGACCCTCATCTATTCTCACTTCTCCTTCAATGGGTGCGTTTTCCGATATGAGTTCCGCTCTGTCCATCCGGCAGCTAACCAAAACCTACGGCAACGGTTTCCAGGCCCTGAGTGGTATCGATCTGGATGTCGCTGAAGGTGACTTCTTCGCCTTGCTTGGCCCCAACGGGGCCGGTAAATCCACCACCATCGGCATCATCTCGACCCTGGTCAACAAGACCAGCGGCACCGTGAATATCTTTGGTCATGACCTGGACCGCGAGCCGGCGGCGCTCAAGCGCTGCATCGGCGTGGTGCCCCAGGAATTCAACTTCAACCAGTTCGAGAAAGCCTTCGACATCGTGGTCACGCAGGCTGGCTATTACGGCATCCCGATGAAAATCGCCAAGGAACGCGCCGAGCGTTACCTGACGCAACTGGGCTTGTGGGACAAGCGCGACGTGCCGTCGCGTTCGCTGTCCGGCGGCATGAAGCGTCGCCTGATGATTGCCCGCGCGTTGGTTCATGAGCCGCGTCTGTTGATCCTCGACGAGCCGACTGCCGGGGTGGATATCGAACTGCGTCGTTCGATGTGGAGCTTTCTGACCGAGCTGAACGAGCAAGGCACGACGATCATCCTCACCACGCATTATCTGGAAGAGGCCGAGCAGTTGTGTCGCAACATCGGCATCATCGACCACGGCGTGATTGTCGAGAACACGAGCATGAAGCAGTTGCTCAATAAAATGACGGTCGAAACCTTCTTGCTGGATCTGAAGAGCTCTTACCAGAACGCGCCGAAGTTGAATGGCTACCCGAGCAGGCTGGTCGACAGCCACACGCTGGAGGTCCAGGTCGACAAGAATATCGGTATCACTGCGTTGTTCGGCCAACTCGCTGCGCAGAACATTGAAGTGCTGAGCCTGCGCAATAAAACCAATCGCCTCGAGGAGCTGTTCGTGTCCCTGGTGGAAAAAAATCTCCAGAAGGTGGCGGTATGAGTCACGAAACCACCTCTGAACTGCGCCCCAACCTGATCGCGCTGAACACCATCGTCTACCGGGAAATCCGCCGCTTCATGCGCATCTGGCCGCAGACCCTGCTGCCGCCTGCGATCACCATGGTGTTGTACTTCGTGATCTTCGGCAATCTGATTGGTCGGCAGATCGGCGACATGGGCGGCTTCACGTACATGCAGTACATCGTGCCCGGCCTGATCATGATGTCGGTGATCACCAACTCCTACGGCAACGTGGTGTCGAGCTTCTTCGGTGCCAAGTTCCAGCGCTCTGTTGAAGAGCTGATGGTCTCGCCGGTTTCGCCGCACACCATCCTGATCGGTTATGTCCTGGGTGGCGTGTTGCGCGGCCTGATGGTGGGCGTCATCGTGACCTTGCTGTCGATGTTCTTCACCGATCTGCAAGTGCATCACTTGGGGATCACTGTCGTGGTGGTGGTACTGACGGCGACGATTTTCTCGCTGCTGGGTTTTATCAACGCCGTATTTGCCCGCAACTTCGACGATATCTCGATCATCCCGACGTTTGTGCTGACGCCGCTGACCTATCTGGGCGGGGTGTTCTACTCGATCAACCTGCTGCCGCCGTTCTGGCAGACCGTTTCCATGGCCAACCCGGTTCTGCACATGGTCAACGCCTTCCGCTTCGGCATCCTCGGTGTTTCTGACATCCGCATCAGCATTGCCCTGGCGTTCATGGTGATTGCGACCATCGTTCTTTATCTGGGCTGCGCGCGGTTGCTGGTCAGCGGGCGGGGGATGCGGCAGTAAGCATCAGGAAGCCTCGTTGAATCGTAGGGATTGCGCTGTCGTCCAGGCGTCGCGCTGTCGCGTAGCAAACACACGACAATGTTGAACTGACCTCCAAAAAGTTGGACGGTCTTGTTGGAGCGAGGCTTGCCCGCGAAGAGGCCGGTACGTCCTCCGGATCACCCAACCGGAAATGACGCCTTCGCGGGCAAGCCTCGCTCCCACGGAGTGAGGCAGGAGGGGACTGTTTCAGAGGTGGCCGTAAGGGCGCAGAGCTGATTCGGCGTCACTGCCGCTGCCGGATACACACATGAAACCCACGACCCAAGTTGGCGCGTCTTGGATCGGGTGGCAGCAACAGCATTCGCGTTGCTGCGTCTTGAGGTTCCGTCCTGACGGCCGGGTCCATTTTGTCGTGGCAAAATAGACGAAAACCGTTTGCGCTGACGTCCGGCCCCTGCTGCGCAGGGGTTCCTTCGTTCCGGTCTCGTGGTGGGGCGACGCGCCGACGGGCCATCCATGGCCCAACGGCGCTCGCTCGGCATCCATGCCGAGCGCACCCCACCCCAACACCTCCGCTCAGCCTCCCGACGCGCGTTCGGCGGTGTCTGGGCTATCGCGGCACGGAAAAGCCAGAATCAACCGCCGAAGCGATTTTCCAGATGGACCTTGGCTTGTTGGAGCGTGCGAACGGCGTTCCGACTTGTTCGCGAAGGCAATGTTTCAGGTTCGAAGCAGCCGGCGAATGTACCGGCTTCTTCGCGGGCAAGCCGCGCTCCAACGGAATTGACCAGACCGGAACAAGTGAAGGCACGCAAGTCCTACTGAAGACTCGATTGCGACCCACGGAGTAATGGCACCGGCCAAACATACCTGCAATTGCGACAATCCGCGCAAACGCCAACCCTCCCTAAAGGTGTACAATCCGCCCCGTTTTTTCTGTGGCTTGCCCGTGTACTCGCGCATCCAACTCCGTTCAAGGCCCACCACCTTGTGCACTTCATTCCGCGACGCCATAAACGTTGCGGGTTCGATTCCGTCACAGACAAAAACAATCAGGTGACTATCAATGAGTGAACACCTCTCGTCCTCCGGCGAGCTTAAACGCGGCCTGAAAAACCGACACATTCAGTTGATCGCCCTGGGTGGCGCCATCGGCACCGGCTTGTTCCTGGGGTCGGCCGGCGTGCTCAAGTCCGCTGGGCCGTCGATGATTCTGGGTTATGCCATTTGCGGCTTCATTGCCTTTCTGATCATGCGTCAGTTGGGCGAAATGATCGTCGAAGAGCCGGTCGCGGGCTCCTTCAGCCACTTCGCCCATAAATACTGGGGCGGCTTTGCCGGGTTCCTGTCCGGCTGGAACTGCTGGATTCTGTACATCCTGGTGGGCATGTCCGAGCTGACGGCCGTGGGCAAGTACATTCATTACTGGTGGCCGGAAATCCCGACCTGGGCGTCGGCAGCCGTTTTCTTCCTCATGATCAATGCGATCAACCTGGCCAACGTCAAAGTCTTCGGTGAGGCGGAGTTCTGGTTCGCCATCATCAAAGTCGTGGCGATCCTGGGCATGATTGCCCTGGGTAGCTACCTGCTGGTCAGCGGGAATGGCGGGCCACAAGCGTCGGTCAGCAATCTCTGGGAGCATGGCGGGTTCTTTCCCAATGGCGTCATGGGGCTGGTGATGGCCCTGGCGATTATCATGTTCTCGTTCGGCGGCCTGGAAATGCTTGGGTTCACCGCTGCCGAAGCCGATCAGCCCCGTACCGTGATCCCCAAGGCGATCAATCAGGTGATCTACCGGATTCTGATTTTCTACATTGGCGCGTTGGTGGTGCTGCTGTCGCTCACGCCATGGGACAGTCTGTTGGCGAGCCTCAATGCTTCGGGTGACGAGTACAGCGGCAGCCCGTTCGTGCAGGTGTTCTCCATGCTGGGCAGCGACACGGCCGCGCACATCCTTAACTTTGTGGTGCTGACGGCCGCTTTGTCGGTCTACAACAGCGGCACTTACTGCAACAGCCGCATGTTGCTGGGCATGGCCGAGCAGGGCGACGCGCCGCGTTCTCTGGCACAGGTGGATAAGCGGGGCGTTCCGGTGCGGGCGATTTTCGTGTCGGCGCTGGTCACGTTCGTCGCGGTGCTGCTCAACTACCTGATCCCGCAAAACGCCCTTGAACTGCTGATGTCACTGGTGGTTGCCACACTGGTCATCAACTGGGCGATGATCAGCTATTCCCATCTCAAGTTCCGTCAGCACCTGATGCAGACCCGGCAAGTGCCGCTGTTCAAGGCGTTGTGGTATCCGTACGGCAATTACATTTGTCTGGCGTTCGTGGTGCTCATTCTGGGCATCATGCTGATGATTCCGGGTATCCGGGTGTCGGTGTTTGCGATTCCGGTCTGGCTGCTGGTGATGTGGGTTTGTTATCGCATCAAGAGCAAGCGCGGAGCGGCGACGGCCTTGCATCAGGCTGGCTGAAATCACAATGCGTTAAAAACCCGGTCTGCAGTGTTCAAGTCTGCAACCGGGTTTTTTATGGGCACAGCGGTTATCCTGACGGCCCTCGTTCGACTGTAGCGTTGACCCATGCTGGTGATTTCCAACAACGTGCATCTGCCGGATGCCGAGATCGAACTGACTGCGATTCGCGCCCAGGGCGCAGGCGGCCAGAACGTCAATAAGGTGTCCAGCGCGATGCACTTGCGCTTCGACATCAACGCCTCGTCGTTACCCGCGTTCTATAAGGAGCGGCTGCTGGCCCTGCGCGACAGTCGCATCACCAGCGACGGGGTGATCATCATCAAGGCCCAGCAATATCGCACCCAGGAACAGAACCGCGCCGATGCGCTGGAGCGCCTGAGCGAGCTGATCGTCAACGCCACCAAGGTGGAAAAGAAGCGCCGCCCGACCAAGCCGACCCTAGGGTCGAAAAAACGTCGACTCGAGGGTAAGACCAAACGCGGTTCGATCAAGGCCGGGCGCGGCAAGGTGGACTTCTGATCAGGCGCTTCGTTGCCGCATCGCGGCGGCCTGCTTGAACAGGTAGATGCTCAGGCCCAGACCGCTGAGGGAGGCGATGGCGGCAAACAGGAAGATCGACGAGAAGCCGAATCCTCCTGCAATGGCGCCCGCTAACGGGCCGGTAATGCCCAATGACAGATCAATGAACAACGAATAAGCCCCCACCGCCGCGCCACGGCTGGAGGCCGGAACGAGGTTCACGGCTTCGACGCCCAGTGCCGGGAACACCAGAGAGAAGCCGAACCCCGTCAGGGCCGCGCCGGTCAGCGCCAGCTCGGGCGAAGGTGCCAGCCAGAGCAGGAGCAGGCCGAGGCTTTCAACCGACAGACAGGCAATCGCCACCCGAAAACCGCCCAGGCGATTGATCAGGTTGCCGAACAACAGCCGTGCAGCAATAAAACAGCCGCCGAACAGGCTCAGGCACAACACGGCGTTGGCCCAGTTGTGGCTGGCGTAGTACAGGGTAATAAAGGTGGCGATGGTGCCAAAACCGATGGAACCCAAGGCCAGCCCCATGCCGTGAGGGAAGACCCGGCCCAGCACGTGCAGAAACGGCAGACGTTCGCCCTGCACGATGGGTGCGGCTTTTTTCTTCCAGGCCAGCGTCAGGCCCAGGCCGGCCAGCAACATGATGCTCACGCCCATGGTCCACAGGCCCAGTTCGTTCGCCATCAGCACGCCCAGGGGCGCGCCAATAGCCAGTGCGCCATAGCTGGCAATGCCGTTCCAGGAGATCACTTTGGCCGTGTTATTCGCGCCGACGCGGCCGATGCCCCAGCCGATTGACCCCGAGCCCACCAGACTTTCCGCGCTGCCCAGTACCACTCGACCCATGAACAGGCAGACCAGACTCGCCATCGGCCAGCCTTGCAGACACGTCGATACCAGCATGAGTACGCCGCTCAGCCCGCAACCGGTCAGGCCAAACAGCACTGCCTTTTTACTGCCCAGATTATCGATGATGCGACTGGCGTAAGGACGGCTGAGCAGGGTCGCCAGGTATTGCACGCTGATCACCAGCCCGGCCACGACAGCGCTGAAGCCCAGGTCGGTGTGGACATAACCGGGCAGGACCGCCAGCGGGATGCCGATGTTCAGGTAGCCGATAAACGTAAACAGCACGATGGAAACGACCTGCAGCGTGACCGCCATGGGACGTAGGGGAGGTTGAGTATCTGACATGAGTAAGCGGTCCGGTTTGCAGCGCTGAGGGCAGAGCGTAATGGTGTTAGCGGGATGAGCAGAAGTTTGGGCTGATCAGGGGGGCCATGATAGCGGCGTATACGTGAAGCGGGGAGGGCACAGAGTCCTGATCCTTTTGACCACTGCTACAGGGGCAATCGGGAGCGGGTAAGCTCGGTCGAGATACGCAGGGCTATTCAGGTTTGGCAGGTGCGACCAGTTGCGTGGTCACCAGCGCGGCCAGCGCATTTTCCTGATTGCCGAAGCGGTCCAGCAGGGCTTGTTTCTTCTCAGGGCTCAGGCGCGACCAGACGTTGATCATCTTCTCGGCAGTACCGATCAGGACGCTGGCTTGGGTTTCAGTGAATTCGGTCATGGCGGGAGTCTACGTGTGTCTGGCATTTTCAGGCGTATGGAAACTCAGCGGAACCGGTTTTCGATACGCCTGAAAAAAATCGCCCTCAGTCTTCGCTGCAGGCTGGCTGACAATCTTCGGTTTGGGTGCTGCTGGCCTTCATTTCGACCGCCTGGCCGAGTTCCAACTGCGCCAATGTCGACTGCGCGGGTTCATTCTGGCTCGGGGGGAAGTTTGGGATTTCATGCATCGTCGTCGCTCCTTCGCAAGATTTTTCTAGTTGCTGAATAGAACCGTGCTTCTAAAAAAGCTTGGGCAGGATACAGCACAGCAAATGACAAATAGACTTTTATCTGTACCGTTGGTCATGTACGGAAACAAAAATCGGATTTTGCTGTCGGGGAGCAAGACCCCGCTCGGTCGTTGGAGTATGTCGATAGTGGGGGGCACGACTGCCGCGAGGCCGCGATAACGGTTTGTCTGATACACCGTCATCGCGGCCGTCGTCACCTCCGGGCGCTCCTTGTATGTCGCCAGCGCGCATTGGCGAGGTGACGATCCATGTGGGTGGCGCCTGTTGAATCGGGTAGCACTCATACCATTTTCAGCGTTGCGGACTGAGGTTGCGTCCTGACGGCCGGGTCCATTTTGTCGTGGCAAAATAGACGAAAACCGTTTGCGCAGACGTCCGGCCCCTGCTGCGCAGGGGTTCCTTCGCTCCAGTGTCGTGGTGGGGCGACGCGCCGACGGGCCATCCATGGCCCAACGGCGCTCGCTCGGCGTCCTTGGCGAGCGCACCCCACCCCAACACCTCCACTCAGCCTCCCGACGCGCGTTTGGCGGTGTCTGCCAGATCGCAGCACGGAAAAGCAAAGCAAAAGCACACCCGCATGGCGGATTTTTCAGGCGGTATTTTTTGCCTGACTCACCTCCAGCCTTGGGCGGGTGAATGTGCGCAGGACTCAAGGGTGACGACAATTGCGACTTGTGGCCGGCCGAGCGCAGGTATTGCGTAGTGGGGAATTCGGCATGGATGCCGAATTAGCCGCACTGGGCCAGGTATGGCCCTTTGCGGCGACCCACGGAGCGATGCCGGAGTGAGGGAACCCCTGCGAAGCAGGGGCTGGACAAAGGAGCGGACGGTTTCGTTACTTTGCCAAGACAAAGTGGCTTTTTGTTTTATAGGCAGCCGTAAGGGCGCAAAGGCGACTGTGCGTCGCCTCCGCTGCTGGACATGCTTGCGATTCCAATACTCTGCAACAGAGTATCTACAGGATGTGCTCGATCAATCCCTGCACACTGCCGCAATCGCTTCGGCCAGTTGATCCAGCCGCGTTGCGTCGATGCCCGCGACGTTGGCACGACCGGCGTTGACCATGTACACGCTGTGCTCATGGCGCAGGCGGGCCACCTGATCGTTGTCCAGTCCGGTGTAGGAAAACATTCCGCGCTGGGTCGCAATATGCGCGAAGCGCTCGCCCAGGCCCAGCGGCGTCAACGCTTCCACCAGTCCCCTGCGCAGCTGCGCAATGCGCTGGCGCATGTCCTCGACTTCATCGGCCCACAGGCTTTTCAGCTCGGGGTTGCCGAGAATTTCCGCGACCACGGCGGCACCATGATCAGGCGGGCTGGACCAAAGGTTGCGGGCAATCGAAGACAGTTGGCTGCGTACGTCCTGAGATTTCTCGGCGTCACCTGCGACGACGAGCAAGGCTCCGGTGCGATCCCGGTACAGGCCGAAGTTTTTCGAGCAGGAGCTGGTGATCAACATCTCTGGCAGTTCGGCCGCGAACAGGCGAACACCCCATGCGTCCTCTTCCAGTCCGTCACCGAAGCCCTGATAAGCGAAGTCGATCAGTGGCAGCAGATTGCGGCTGCGAACGATGTCCAGTACCCGGCGCCAGTCTTCATGGGACAAGTCGAAACCGGTCGGGTTGTGGCAGCACGCATGCAGCAGCACCACATCGCCAGTGGGCACGGTGTTCAGGGTTTCGAGCATCGCCTCGACGTTCAGGCGATTGTCGCTGCCCACGTATGGGTAATGGCTGATCTTGAGGCCGGCCTTGGCAAAGATGGTTTCGTGGATAGGCCAGGTCGGAGTACTGAGCCAGATACCGCGTCCCGGCAGGCATTCAGCAATGAAATCCCCGGCCAGGCGCAAGGCCCCGGTGCCACCTGGGGTCTGGGTCGCGCTGACGCGCTTCTCGTTCAACAGCGGTGAACCTGCGCCCAACACCAGCTCACTGATCAGACGGCCGAAGCGAGGTTCGCCATGGCCGCCAATGTAGGTCTTGGTCATCTGTGCATCGACCAGACGCTGTTCGGCGAGTTTGACCGCCCGAGGGATGGTGGTCAGGCCCATGGCGTCCTTGTAGACGCCGACGCCCAGATCAAATTTATGCGGATTCGTATCGGCGGCGTAGGCGTCAATCAGACCCAGAATCGGATCGCCCGGTACTCGCTGGATATCGGTGAAATGCATTACTTGCGGCCCTCGGCGCCTTTGGCCACCTCGTCGGTGCGGGCAGCCATGATGAAGTCGTTGCGGTGCAGCCCTTTAATGGAATGGCTCCACCATGTAACGGTCACCTTACCCCATTCAGTCAGCAGGCCGGGGTGGTGACCTTCGGCTTCGGCAATTTCGCCGACCGCGTTGGTAAATGCCAGCGCAAATTTGAAATTCTTGAACGCAAATATTTTCTCCAGCTGCATCACGCCATCGCGAACCTCGATATTCCAGTCCGGGATCTGCTTGATAAGCTCGGGTAATTCGGCATCGCTCACTTGCGGTGCATCGGCACGACAGGCTTCGCAGTGGGCTTGGTTCAGAGTAGTCATGGTTTTGGATTCCTGTTCAGGCCGCTTGAGTCTTTGATGAAGCGCTTGAAGGGTTTTTGGGTGGGAATTTCGGTGCGTGCAGGCCCAGCTGCATGCCTTGTTCAACCATGCCCATGATGTCTTCATGGGCCAGATCGAACAGACGTTTGAGGTTGGGCAGGACGAAATACAAAGGCTGCAGGATATCGATTCGGTACGGGGTGCGCATCGCTTCCAGGGGATCGAAGGCTTGATGCTCAGGCTCGGAAGAGAGGCTGTACACCGCTTCTTTAGGCGATGAAAGGATGCCGCCACCGTAGATCCGTCGACCTTCCGGTGTGTCCACCAAGCCGAACTCAATGGTCATCCAGTACAGACGCGCCAGATAGACACGTTGTTCCTTGGTGGCGCTCAGGCCGAGCTTGCCGTAGGTGTGGGTGAATTCTGCGAACCATGGGTTGGTCAGCAGTGGGCAATGGCCGAATATTTCGTGAAAGACATCGGGCTCTTGCAGGTAGTCCAGTTCCTCCTCGCTGCGGATGAATGTGGCGACGGGGAATCGTTTGCTGGCCAGTAGCTCAAAAAAGGTCTGAAAGGGAATAAGGGCCGGAACGCGTGCCACCTGCCAGCCGGTGGTCGCCCCCAGTACCGCGTTGATCTCGCTCAACTGCGGAATGCGATCGTGAGGCAGCGCCAGTTGCTCGATCCCGTCCAGATATTCCTGGCAGGCACGACCCGCGATGACCTTCATCTGGCGCGTGATCAAGGTATTCCAGACGGCATGTTCGGCGGGTGGGTACTCAATGAATCCGTGCTCATCGGGTTCGCGTGCCACGTAGCGTGTCTGGCTCATGCTGCTCTCCTGGGCTCTATTGTTCTGATAAGTGTCCGACGCCTGAGGCTATGAATACCGGTTCCTTAACGTTTAGTAAGGCGTGTCCCGAGGGCTGGAGCTGTCTTGCCTGATGTTTTCGTAACGAATTCTTTACGGCAGAAGAAATCGAAAGCGTTTCGCTCGGTTCCAGTGCTGGAAATTACGCCTGGCTGTCACGTATTCTTTACGCCAAACTTTGCCACGTTATAAAAACAAAACCCGGCCAGAGGATTTATCCGCCATGCGCATCAAAGTTCATTGCCTCAATCGCATCGGCATGACCCGGGACATTCTCCAACTGCTGGTCAGCTACGGCGTTAACCTGGCGCGAGGCGAGGTGGGCGGTGAGCAGGGTGATGCGATCTACCTGCACTGCCCCAACTTGATCAACCTGCAGTTTCAGGCGCTGCGGCCCAGGTTTGAGGCCATTCCCGGCGTGTTCAGTGTCAAGCGGGTAGGGCTGATGCCCAGCGAGCGTCGGCATATGGAGCTGAACGCCCTGTTGGGCGCGCTGGAGTTTCCGGTGCTGTCCATCGACATGAGCGGCGCTATCGTCGCGGCGAATCGGGCCGCCGCGCAGTTGCTGGGCGTGCGTGTCGATGAAGTGCCTGGCATTGCTCTGTCGCGTTACGTGGAAGACTTCGATCTGCCGGAGCTGGTCCGGACCCACAAATCCCGTATCAATGGCTTGCGGGTGAAGGTGCGAGGCGATGTATTTCTTGCTGACATTGCGCCGTTGCAGTCTCAACACGATGACAGCGAGGCCCTGGCCGGCGCGGTGTTGACCTTGCATCGCGCCGACCGGGTGGGCGAGCGCATCTATCAGGTGCGCAAGCAGGAGTTGCGGGGCTTTGACAGCATCTTCCAGAGTTCCAGAGTCATGGCATCGGTGGTTCGCGAAGCCCGGCGCATGGCACCGCTGGATGCGCCGTTATTGATCGAAGGGGAAACCGGCACCGGCAAGGAGTTGCTGGCGCGGGCCTGTCATCTGGCCAGCCCCCGGGGCCAGTCGCCATTGATGGCAATGAACTGCGCGGGGCTGTCCGAATCCATGGCCGAGACGGAGCTGTTCGGCTACGGGCCCGGCGCTTTCGACGGTGCGCGGGCCGAGGGCAAGCTGGGGCTTTTGGAGTTGACGGCGGGCGGCACCCTGTTTCTCGATGGGGTGGGCGAGCTGGGGGCGCGGATGCAGGCCAAATTGCTGCGGTTCCTGCAGGACGGCTGCTTTCGTCGTGTCGGCAGTGATGAAGAGGTGTATCTGGACGTGCGTGTGATCTGCTCGACCCAGACCGATCTGTCTGAACTGTGCGCTCGGGGCGAATTCCGCCAGGATCTTTATCACCGGCTCAATGTGCTGACCCTTCATATCCCGCCGTTACGCGAATCGCTGGATGGATTGGGCCCGCTGGTGGAGCATTTTCTCGATCAGGCCAGTCGGCAGATCGGCTGCCCGCTTCCCAAACTTGCGCCAGCGGCCATGGAGCGGCTGACCCATTACCGTTGGCCTGGCAATATTCGTCAACTGGAGAACGTGCTGTTTCAAGCGGTTTCGTTGTGCGAAGGCGGTACCGTCAAGGCCGAGCACATTCGTTTGCCGGAATATGGCGTGCGTGAGCCGATGCGTGAGTTTTCACTGGAAGGCGGACTGGAAGAAATCGTCGGGCGATTTGAAAAGGCGGTACTGGAGCGCCTTTATGCGCAATATTCCAGCAGTCGACAATTGGGCAAACGGTTGGGCGTGTCCCATACCACGATTGCCAACAAGTTACGGGATTATGGTCTGACGTCGGAAAAGAAGCAGGGGCGTTAATAACACGTGCAGGGCTTGAGTGTATTAAGGGGCCGTGTTGTAGGTCGACAGTAACCGCGATGACAGAAACGAGGCCACGTCCCCGCGGAGTGCTCCAGGAGACGTTGGCATCAAACATCTATTGTCTGAATTATCCGTTGCTGCAACCGTTGCCCATGACCTGATAAGCCATGACGTGCTGTTCGCCCTGGGAGTCTAGGTAGGTCATGCGCATCGGTACGACGGCGCAGACGTTCGGCACGTTGCTGACTGAAACCACTTTGGCGATATCAAGATGGGTGCCGTAAGTGTATTGCTCTGCACGGGCTTGGTGTTCAGCGACTTTTGCACCGGACTCTTCAGCCATTGCAAATGCGCTAAAGCCACAAAGAGCCAGAACCAGCAGTGAAGCTTTCATTAACGTTTACCTTATTTAGTTTGAAAAGGGTCACATAACCCTTGTGGGGTTATGTGCGAACAAGTATCGGTATGTTTGATTAACACGCCGTGTGGGGGCTGTCAGTTGTTAATCGGTTTGCCGTGTTGGCGAGAATGATTCTAGGCCTGTGTCACTCATTCATATACAAAGGGTTTTGATAAACACTGTTGAGCAAATCCGTAATAATCCGCTTCGGCGACGCCGAAGTTCTTCAGGGTCCCTCGTTCTTTAGTCTTGCTTCTTTTGGCCTGACGCTGCCGGAACGCGGGGCTCTCAGGCTGATTGTGGTGTAGGGTGGCAGAGCGGTAAGACCATCGTCGAATGGTCCCGGGGTTCAGGCCCGGTTACAACGAACACATAAAACAACAACTATCCACCGAGGTAACCAAGATGAGTGCAGCTTCCCTGTACCCCGTCCGCCCAGAAGTTGCAGCGACAACGCTGACCGATGAGGCGACCTACAAGGCCATGTACCAGCAGTCAGTGGTCAACCCTGATGGCTTCTGGCGTGAGCAGGCCAAGCGCCTCGACTGGATCAAGCCTTTCAACGCGGTCAAGCAGACCTCCTTCGATGATCACCGCGTCGATATTAAATGGTTCGCTGACGGCACGCTCAACGTTGCCTACAACTGTCTGGACCGCCACCTGGAAGAACGCGGTGATTCCCTCGCCATCATCTGGGAAGGCGACGATCCTTCCGAAAGCCGTAACATCACCTATCGCGAGCTGCATGAAGAAGTCTGCAAGTTCGCCAACGCGCTGCGCGGACAGGATGTGCATCGTGGCGATGTAGTGACCATCTACATGCCGATGATCCCCGAGGCTGTAGTCGCCATGCTGGCGTGCGCCCGGATCGGTGCCATTCACTCTGTCGTATTCGGCGGCTTCTCCCCTGAGGCGCTGGCCGGCCGCATCATCGACTGCCAGTCCAAGGTTGTGATCACGGCCGACGAAGGCCTGCGCGGCGGCAAGAGAACCGCCCTGAAAGCCAACGTTGACCATGCGTTGACCAACCCTGAAACCGCCAGCGTGCAGAAGGTTATCGTGTGCAAACGCACCGGTGGCGACATCGAATGGAACCGCCATCGCGACATCTGGTACCACTCGTTGCTGGAAGTGGCTTCGGCCACCTGCGCTCCGAAAGAGATGGGCGCTGAAGAATCGCTGTTCATTCTTTATACCTCCGGCTCCACAGGTAAACCCAAAGGCGTGCTGCACACCACCGCAGGCTATCTGCTCTACGCAGCGCTGACTCACGAGCGCGTGTTCGACTATCGTCCGGGCGAGGTTTACTGGTGCACGGCTGACGTGGGCTGGGTAACCGGTCACAGCTACATCGTCTACGGGCCACTGGCCAACGGCGCCACGACACTGTTGTTCGAGGGCGTGCCCAACTACCCGGACATCACTCGCGTGTCGAAGATTATCGACAAGCACAAAGTCAACATCCTCTACACCGCGCCTACTGCCATCCGGGCCATGATGGCCGAAGGCACCAAAGCCGTGGACGGCGCTGACGGTTCGAGCCTGCGCCTGCTGGGCTCGGTGGGTGAGCCCATCAACCCTGAAGCCTGGAACTGGTACTACAACACGGTTGGCAAGAAGAACTGCCCGATTGTCGATACCTGGTGGCAGACCGAGACGGGCGGCATCCTGATCAGCCCGCTGCCAGGCGCGACTGCGCTGAAACCTGGCTCGGCAACGCGGCCATTCTTTGGTGTGATCCCGGCTCTGGTGGACAACCTGGGCAACCTGATCGAAGGCGCGGCCGAAGGCAATCTGGTGATCCTTGACTCCTGGCCGGGTCAGTCGCGATCGCTGTATGGCGACCACGACCGGTTCGTGGACACCTATTTCAAAACCTTCCGTGGCATGTACTTCACGGGCGACGGTGCACGTCGTGACGAGGATGGTTATTACTGGATCACCGGTCGAGTGGATGACGTTCTTAACGTTTCAGGCCATCGTATGGGGACCGCCGAAATCGAAAGCGCGATGGTCGCTCACCCGAAAGTTGCCGAAGCCGCCGTTGTGGGCGTGCCTCACGATTTGAAAGGGCAGGGCATCTACGTGTACGTCACCCTGAATGGCGGCGAAGTTCCGAGCGAGGAATTGCGTGTGGAGTTGCGTAACTGGGTGCGTAAGGAAATCGGTCCGATTGCCTCGCCGGATGTCATCCAGTGGGCGCCGGGCCTGCCGAAAACCCGTTCGGGGAAAATCATGCGTCGCATTCTGCGCAAGATTGCCACCGGGGAGTACGACACCCTGGGCGATATCTCGACCCTGGCCGATCCGGGTGTCGTGCAGCATTTGATCGACACACATAAAACCATGACAGCCGCCTGATAACGGTTGTTCAAAGCCCCGCCCGGCGTGAGCCTGGCGGGGTTTTTTGTGCGTGCAGGAAACGAAGGGCCGAGCGCTGATCACTGAAAACGGTGGGCGCGAGCCAGGACGCAGGCTCCAGATATATATCCATTTGTTACCTGTAACCTTTTGATGCAACGCTTTGTTCATTTGTGAGGCATTGCGTCTCACAGTTGTAGGAAATCGATGCATTTCTGACTGAAAGATAAGCCCGACCAACGCTCCCCTTGCCGTATTACAAGGCTTTGCCAATAATGGGCGCGCATTTTGCTGTATAGATCGGTTAGTCTTCTTTTCGCATTGCATAATCTGCAAGAGCCGTCAATAACTCCGGTCCTGTTTTTCGGTGCATCTGTAACTAGTTGTCGCATTGAAGAAATATCGACTTCGAGCGTGTCGCTAAAATGCCGATCACTCGCCCAAGGTTGCGGGTCCGGTTTCCGGCCTCGCCTTCAAGGCGTCACAGTCTCCCATCGTTCCTTCGCATTTTGGGCTCTTGCTCAGTCTGCAATTTGTCGTGTTACCGACGGAGTCCTAAGAATGAAAAAGCTCATGCTGCTTGGCGCACTGGCGCTGTCTATGCTGGCGCAGCCAACGTTCGCTGACGAAAAACCTCTGAAAATCGGCATCGAAGCCGCTTACCCTCCGTTTGCCTCCAAGGCGCCGGATGGCAGCATCGTCGGTTTCGACTACGACATCGGCAACGCCTTGTGCGCCGAGATGAAGGTCAAGTGCACCTGGGTCGAGCAGGAATTCGATGGCCTGATTCCAGCTCTCAAAGTGCGCAAGATCGACGCCATCCTGTCCTCGATGTCCATCACCGAAGACCGCAAGAAATCCGTGGATTTCACTGATCGCTACTACAGCACCCAGGCGCGTCTGGTGATGAAGGACGGCACGGTGGTCAGCGACAGCCTTGATGAGCTCAAGGGCAAGAAAATCGGCGTGCAACGCGGTTCGATCCACGACAAGTTTGCCAAGGAAGTGCTTCAGCCCAAGGGCGCCGAGATCAAGTCCTACGCTTCGCAGAACGAAATCTACCTGGACATCCAGGCAGGTCGTCTGGATGGCACCGTGGCTGACGCCACCTTGCTGCAGGACGGTTTCCTGAAAACCGACGCTGGCAAAGGTTACGCGTTCGTGGGTCCGGCTTTCACTGATGCCAAGTACTTCGGCGACGGTATCGGTATTGCCGTGCGCAAAGGCGACAAGGCCAATCTGGACCGGATCAACGCGGCCATTGCGGCCATCCGCGCCAACGGCGAGTACAAGAAAATCCAGGACAAGTACTTCGATTTCGACGTTTACGGCAAGTAAGTCGTCCGAAGCTACCCTCAAGATGGCGCAAGCACTGTCGTTCTTGCGCCATTTTCATACCCATCGGTGAGGACCGCACATCATGTTGAAAGGCTACGGGGCTGTCATCCTCGAAGGTGCAGGGCTGACGTTGCAACTGGCCTTGTCGTCGATGGCGCTGGCCATTGTCCTCGGACTGATTGGCGTAGCGTTGCGCCTGTCGCCGGTGCGCTGGCTGGCATGGCTGGGTGATTTGTATTCCACCGTGATTCGCGGCATTCCCGATCTGGTCCTGATTCTGCTGATTTTCTACGGCGGTCAGGGCGCGCTCAACAGCATTGCGCCGATGCTGGGTCATGACGACTACATTGACCTGAGTCCATTGGCGGCAGGCATCGGCACGCTGGGTTTCATCTTCGGAGCCTACCTGTCTGAAACCTTTCGCGGTGCATTCATGGCGATACCCAAAGGTCAGGCCGAAGCCGGCATGGCGTACGGGATGAGTAGCTTCAAAGTGTTCTTCAGAATCCTGGTGCCGCAGATGATCCGTCTGGCGATTCCGGGCTTTACCAATAACTGGCTTGTTTTGACCAAGGCCACGGCGCTGATTTCGCTGGTGGGTCTGCAAGACATGATGTTTCTGGCCAAGCAGGCCGGTGACGCGACCAGTCAGCCTTTCACCTTTTTCCTCGCAGTGGCCGTGCTGTATCTGGCGATCACCAGCGTCTCGTTGCTGGTCCTGCGCTTCATTGAAAAACGCTACTCGGTAGGCGTAAGGGCGGCTGACCTATGATTTTCGACTACATGGCCGTCTGGGATAACCTGCCCCTGTATTTTTCCGGGATGCTGGTCACCCTCAAGTTGCTGGCGATTTCGCTGCTTTTCGGGCTGCTTGCCGCTTTGCCCCTGGGCCTGATGCGGGTCTCGAAGAATCGGTGGGTTAACCTGCCCGCCTGGTTGTTCACCTATGTGATTCGCGGCACGCCGATGCTGGTGCAACTGTTCCTGATTTACTACGGGCTGTCGCAGTTCTCGGCGGTGCGGGAGAGCTTCCTCTGGCCCTGGCTGTCCAGCGCAACCTTCTGCGCCTGTCTGGCCTTTGCCATCAACACCAGCGCTTACACCGCCGAGATCATCGCCGGCAGCCTCAAGGCCACCCCCGCTGGCGAGATCGAAGCCGCCCGCGCCATGGGCATGTCCAGGGCCAAGATGTATCGGCGGATTCTGTTGCCGTCGGCCCTGCGTCGGGCGCTGCCGCAGTACAGCAACGAAGTGATCATGATGCTGCAGAGCACCAGTCTGGCCTCCAGCGTGACCCTGCTGGACATCACGGGTGCGGCCCGCGCAGTCAACTCCGAGCTCTATCTGCCTTTCGAGGCATTCATCACCGCAGGCGTGTTCTACCTGTGCCTGACATTCATTCTGGTGCGACTGTTCAAGCTGGCCGAACTGCGCTGGCTGGGCTACCTCGCGCCCCGGAAGGCCTGACATGCAAAGAACCGATCATGTATTGCCGTGGAGCTCCCTCGGTACCGAACGCCAGCTCAGCGTCTTTCGTTTTGGCAGCGGCGAGCGCAAGGCTTATATCCAGGCCAGCCTGCACGCTGACGAACTGCCGGGCATGCGCACCGCCTGGGAGCTGAAAAAACGCCTGCTGGAACTGGAAGCGCAGGGCGCGCTCAAGGGCGTTATCGAGCTCGTGCCGGTGGCCAATCCCATCGGGCTTGGGCAACTGCTGCAAGGTGCGCATCAAGGGCGATTCGAGTTCGGCAGCGGCAAGAACTTCAACCGCGACTTCGCCGAGTTGAGCGAGCCTGTGGCAGAACGGCTTGAAGGCCGGTTGGGTGATGATCCTCACAGCAATGTGCAGTTGATCCGACAGACCATGACTACGGTGCTGGCAAGCCTGCCGCCTGCCCAGAGCGAGTTGCACGGCTTGCAGCGCTTGCTGCTCAGCCATGCCTGCACGGCGGACGTGGTGCTTGATCTGCATTGTGATGCAGACGCCGCGCTTCACCTGTACGCCTTGCCTCAGCATTGGCCGCAGTGGCGCTCGCTCACGGCGCATCTGGATGTGAAGGTCGCGCTGCTGGCCGAGGATTCGGGCGGCAGTTCGTTCGACGAAGCCTGTTCACTGCCCTGGTTGCGCTTGTCGCGGATTTTTCCGCAGGCACAGATTCCGCTGGCCTGTCTTGCGACCACCCTCGAGTTGGGCGGTCAGGCCGATACGGGCAAGCCTGAAGCCGAGGCTCATGCCGCAGGTATTCTGGCGTTCCTGGCGGAGCAGGGCTTTATCAGTGGTGACTGGCCGCAACCGGCCCACGATGCCTGCGAAGGCATGCCGTTCGAGGGCACTGAATTGTTATTCGCGCCGCATCCCGGCGTGGTGACGTTCCTGCGCTCGGCCGGCGACCAGGTCGAGGTGGGTGACCCGCTGTTTGAGGTTATCGACCCGCTGTCTGATCAGGTCAGCACAGTCCGCACCAACACCGCAGGCGTGCTGTTCGCCATCGAACGGCTGCGTTACGCACAACCGGGTTTCTGGCTGGCCAAAGTGGCGGGGCGCACCGCGCGCCGTCATGGCCGTCTGCTCAACGACTGACTGTTTTGTGAGAATTGAAAGCATGAACAAACTGGAAGTCCAGGATCTGCATAAACGCTATGGCAGCCACGAGGTGCTCAAGGGTGTGTCCCTGACTGCCAAGGCCGGAGATGTGATCAGCATCATCGGTTCCAGTGGTTCGGGCAAAAGCACTTTCCTGCGGTGCATCAACCTGCTGGAGCAGCCCCACGCCGGAAAGATTCTGCTCAACAACGAAGAGCTGAAACTGGTCGCCAATAAAGACGGCAGCCTCAAGGCGGCAGACCCCAAACAGTTGCAGCGCATGCGCTCGCGGTTGTCCATGGTGTTTCAGCACTTCAATCTCTGGTCGCACATGACCGCGATTGAAAACATCATCGAAGCGCCGATCCATGTCTTGGGCATGTCGAAAAAAGAAGCGCTGGAAAAAGCCGAGCATTACCTGGCCAAGGTCGGCGTTGCCCACCGTAAGGACGCTTATCCCGGGCACATGTCCGGCGGTGAACAGCAGCGTGTGGCGATTGCCCGGGCATTGGCCATGGAGCCGGAAGTCATGTTGTTCGACGAACCCACTTCAGCTCTGGACCCGGAGCTGGTGGGCGATGTGCTCAAGGTCATGCAGTCTCTGGCCCTGGAAGGCCGGACCATGGTGGTGGTGACCCACGAAATGGGATTTGCCCGGGAAGTCTCCAACCAGTTGATCTTCCTGCACAAAGGCATGGTCGAGGAGCGCGGCGATCCTCGTGAAGTGCTGGTCAACCCGCAATCCGAGCGTCTGCAGCAATTCCTGTCAGGCAGTCTCAAGTAAAAAAGAAGGGCATCGTTTCGGCGATGCCTTTTAGCGACAGAACAGGTCATGCTGCGCCAGCCTGACCGTCAAGACTCAGTGTGAGCCGTTTTTCTTGGCTCGAACCCTGCAGGCTGTTCATTCAGCCTGTTCAACTGCGATACGCTCCGGACTGCCCGACATGACTGCCCATCGAATAGGTTTTCTTATTTGGCCCAGCACCAAAGCCTTGACCCTGGCGCTGGCCGAGGAAGCCTTGCGTGTTGCGCAGCGCGTCCACCCGGAAGTGCTTTACGAGTTGTCCTTCCTGCAAGCCGAAGCGCCGCCCGAAGGTGCCTGGCAACTGCCCGGCGAGCCTTGGACCGGCCGACTTGAGGGATTGCAAAAGCTGTTTCTGTTGGCCGATGAACCCCCGGCGCCGATGACGGCGGCGTTGAGCAGCGGTCTCAAGCAACTGGTGCGTTCCGGGTGCGTGATCGGCGGTCTTTCGGCGGGCGTCTACCCGCTGGCGCAGCTGGGTTTGCTCGATGGCTATCGTGCTGCCGTGCATTGGCGCTGGCAGGATGATTTCAGCGAGCGGTTCCCCAAGGTCATTGCCACCAGCCATCTGTTCGACTGGGACCGTGATCGCCTGACGGCCTGCGGCGGGATGTCGGTACTTGATCTGCTGCTCGCCGTGCTGGCCCGTGACCACGGTGCCGAGCTGGCCGGGGCCGTTTCCGAAGAGCTGGTGGTCGAGCGGATTCGCGAAGGCGGCGAGCGTCAGCGCATTCCCTTGCAGAACCGGCTGGGCTCCAGCCATCCAAAGCTGACCCAGGCCGTTCTGCTGATGGAAGCCAATATCGAAGAGCCGCTGACCACCGACGAAATCGCCCAGCACGTCTGCGTGTCCCGTCGTCAACTGGAGCGTATTTTCAAGCAGTACCTCAATCGTGTGCCCAGCCAGTACTACCTGGAGCTGCGTCTGAACAAGGCGCGGCAGATGCTGATGCAGACCAGCAAGTCCATCATCCAGATTGGTCTGTCGTGCGGGTTCTCCTCCGGCCCGCACTTTTCCAGTGCCTACCGCAACTTCTTCGGCGCGACGCCCCGGGAAGACCGCAATCAGCGCCGCAGCAGCAGCCCGTTCGAATTGTCGTCGGTGCCTTCCGAGCGCGGGTGACGCGTGGACTTGTGGGAACGAGCGGGCCCGCCACAGAAATCAAAGCATCTGTATCTGCAATTACATCGGGTCAACGTTTAAACTGCGCCTTTGCGACGGTATATGTCGCATTGCCGAAAGCTACGGAAATTCACGGTTTTGCGCTGTAACAAGTTGTCGCCTGGCGACAAGGCCGAATGGAAATCAGTCCTTACAATCCCTTCATCGCTCGCCAGTTTCAGGCAGGCGTTCCTCTTCAGGAGACTCCGATGTCCGTTGAGCAAGCTGCGGTGCAACGCGCCGACTTCGACCAGGTAATGGTCCCTAATTACGCGCCCGCCGGTTTTATTCCCGTGCGTGGCGCAGGCTCCCGAGTCTGGGACCAGTCGGGCCGTGAGTTGGTCGATTTCTCCGGCGGGATCGCCGTCAACGTATTGGGTCATTGCCATCCTGCGCTGGTCGGTGCCTTGACCGAGCAGGGCAACAAGCTCTGGCACGTTTCCAACGTCTTCACCAACGAGCCGGCGTTGCGCCTGGCCAAAAAGCTGGTGGATGCCACGTTCGCCGAGCGCGTTTTCTTCTGTAACTCCGGCGCTGAAGCCAACGAAGCCGCTTTCAAGCTGGCGCGTCGTGTTTCCCACGATTTGTATGGCCCGGAAAAGTACGAAATCGTTGCGGCGCTCAACAGCTTCCACGGCCGCACGCTCTTTACGGTCAGCGTGGGTGGTCAGCCCAAGTATTCCGATGGGTTCGGGCCGAAAATCACCGGCATCAGCCATGTCCCTTACAACGACCTGGCTGCGTTGAAGGCCGCGGTCACCGACAAAACCTGCGCGGTGGTTCTGGAGCCGATCCAGGGCGAAGGCGGTGTGTTGCCGGCTGATCTGGAGTTCCTGCAAGGCGCCCGGCAGCTGTGCGACGAGCACAATGCCCTGCTGATTTTCGACGAAGTGCAGAGTGGCATGGGCCGCAGCGGCCATCTGTTTGCCTACATGCACTACGGCGTGACGCCGGACATTCTGTCCAGCGCCAAAAGCATCGGCGGTGGTTTCCCGATGGCTGCGATGCTGACCACGGAAAAACTGGCCAAGCACTTTGCGGTGGGCGTTCATGGCACGACGTACGGCGGCAACCCGTTGGCGTGTGCGGTCGGCAATGCGGTGATGGACGTTGTCCATACCCAGGAAGTCCGTGATGGCGTCAAAGCCAGGCATGACATGTTCAAGGCACGCCTTGAGCAGATCGGCGAGAAATACGGCGTGTTCAGCCAGGTGCGCGGCCTGGGCCTGTTGATCGGCTGCGTGTTGACTGACCCCTGGAAGGGCAAGGCCAAGGACTTCTTCAATGCTGCCGAGCATGAAGGCGTCATGGTGTTGCAAGCCGGTCCCGACGTGATGCGTTTCGCGCCCAGTCTGGTGATCGAAGAGGTGGACATCACCGAAGGGCTGGACCGCTTCGAGCGTGCCGTCGCCAAACTGACCCAGGCCTGATAACGGCTGCTTCAGCGCTACATTCCCCGACGCTGGCCCCTTGAGCGGGCGTCGGGCATTTTTCCAGTGCCGTGTGGACTTGAAACCGCCGGACGCTTTTTTCTGTGCCGGAAGTGTCCGGCCGTTTATTCCCGTAAGGAGTGGCACCATGCTCGTGATGCGCCCCGCGCAAATGGCTGATCTGGCCGAGGTCCAGCGCCTCGCCGCCGACAGCCCGATCGGTGTCACATCCCTGCCCGACGATGCTGAACGCCTGCGCGACAAGATCGCCGCTTCAGAAGCGTCGTTCTCCGCCGAAGTCAGTTTCAACGGTGAAGAAAGCTACTTTTTCGTGCTCGAAGACAGCCAGACCGGTCGTCTCGTCGGCTGCTCGGGCATTGTTGCTTCGGCGGGCTATTCAGAACCCTTCTACAGCTTTCGCAACGAGACGTTTGTTCACGCCTCCCGGGAGTTGAAGATTCACAACAAGATTCACGTGCTTTCCCAGTGCCATGACCTGACCGGCAACAGCTTGCTGACCAGCTTTTATGTGGTCCCCGAGCTTGTGGGCAGTGCGTGGTCGGAGCTCAACTCCCGTGGCCGCCTGTTGTTCGTGGCCAGTCATCCGGAGCGTTTCGCTGATTCGGTCGTAACCGAAATCGTTGGTTACAGCGATGAAAACGGCGACTCGCCTTTCTGGGACGCCATCGGCCGTAACTTTTTCGATCTGAATTACGCCGCCGCCGAGCGTTTGTGTGGCCTGAAAAGCCGGACGTTCCTCGCCGAGCTGATGCCGCATTACCCCATCTACGTGCCGTTGCTGCCGGACGCCGCCCAGGAAGCCATGGGCCAGGTACACCCGCGGGCGCAGATCACCTTCGACATCCTGATGCGCGAAGGCTTCGAGACCGATCATTACATTGACATCTTCGACGGTGGCCCGACGCTGCATGCGCGGGTTTCAGGGATTCGCTCCATCGCACAGAGCCGGCTTGTGCCGGTCAAAGTCGACCAGAACAAACCCACTGATGCAGGGACCGGCGGTCGGCTCTATCTGGTGGCCAACGGGCTGCTGCAGGATTACCGCGCAGTCCTGCTGGAACTGGACTGGGCCCCGGGCAAACCGGTGTTGTTGAGTCTGGAGGCCGCCGAAGCCCTGGGCGTCGGTGAAGGTGCCAGCGTGCGCATCGTGGCGGTCTGAGACAGCCATTGAGTTCTGGATTGCAGGTTTAGCGAGTTTCGCGGGTTCCTCCAGGGAATCCGCGCTGAGGAGAAAGCATGATCGTTCGTCCCGTAAGCAGCAGTGACCTGCCGGCGCTGATCGAGTTGGCGCGCAGCACCGGCGCCGGCTTGACGACCTTGCCCGCCAACGAAGGGCGCCTGGCCCACCGGGTAGGCTGGGCGGAAAAAACCTTCCGTGGCGAAGCCGAGCGCGGCGATGCCGACTACCTGTTCGTGCTTGAAGACGACGACGGGCAGGTGGTCGGCATCTCGGCGATTGCCGGTGCCGTCGGCCTGCGCGAGCCCTGGTACAACTATCGGGTCGGCCTGACGGTCAGCGCCTCCCAGGAATTGAACATTTATCGGGAAATCCCGACGTTGTTCCTGGCCAATGACCTGACCGGTAACTCCGAGCTGTGCTCGCTGTTTTTGCGCAGCGATGCCCGCACCGGCCTTAATGGCCGCATGCTGGCCAAGGCGCGCCTGTTGTTCATCGCCGAGTTCCCGCAGTTATTCGGCAAGAAGATCATTGCCGAGATGCGCGGTATGTCCGACGAGCACGGCCAATCGCCGTTCTGGGAGAGCCTGGGGCGGCACTTTTTCAAGATGGAATTCAGTCAGGCCGATTACCTCACCGGGGTGGGCAACAAAGCGTTCATCGCTGAATTGATGCCTAAATTCCCGCTGTACACCTGCTTCCTCTCTGAAGACGCACGCAACATTATTGGCCGCGTGCACCCGGACACCGAGCCGGCGTTGGCCATGCTCAAAAGCGAAGGCTTCAGCTATCAGGGCTACGTGGATATTTTTGACGCCGGCCCGGCCATTGAATGCGAAACCGCGAAAATCCGCGCCGTGCGCGACAGTCAGGCCCTGGTGCTGGCCATCGGCACGCCGGGCGACGACGCAACACCGTTTTTGATCCACAACCGCAAGCGTGAAGGCTGCCGCATTACCGCCGCCGCCGCGCGTCTGGCCGCTGGCACGCTGGTGGTCGATCCGATGACTGCAAAGCGCCTGCGCCTCAGTGCGGGCGATCAAGTCCGCGCCGTGCCGTTGTCCGCAGCCCGGGAGGCTATCTGATGAGCACACTGTATATCGCCGGGGCCTGGCTGGCCGGGCAGGGCGAGGCATTCGAATCCCTTAATCCCGTCACCCAACAGGTGCTGTGGTCCGGGCAAGGCGCGTCGACCGCCCAGGTAGACGTCGCGGTCCGTGCCGCCCGCGAGGCCTTCGCGCCTTGGGCGAGCCGTTCTCTGGATGAGCGTATTGCCGTGCTGGAAGCGTTCGCCGCCAGCCTGAAAAACAACGCCGATGCTCTCGCCCGCTGCATTGGCGAAGAAACCGGCAAGCCACTCTGGGAGTCCGCGACCGAAGTGACCAGCATGGTCAACAAGATTGCGATTTCCGTGCAGAGCTACCGTGAGCGTACCGGTGAGAAGAGTGGCCCGCTGGGCGACGCCACCGCCGTGCTGCGCCATAAACCCCACGGCGTCGTGGCGGTGTTCGGGCCTTACAACTTTCCGGGGCATTTGCCCAATGGCCATATTGTCCCGGCGTTGCTGGCGGGCAACACGGTGCTGTTCAAACCCAGCGAGCTGACCCCTAAAGTCGCGCAATTGACCGTCCAGTGCTGGATCGAAGCGGGCTTGCCTGCGGGCGTTCTGAACCTGCTGCAAGGCGGCCGTGAAACCGGCATCGCCCTGGCGGCAAATCCTGGCATAGACGGGCTGTTCTTCACCGGTTCCAGTCGCACCGGCAATGCTTTGCATCAGCAATTTGCCGGACGACCGGACAAGATTCTGGCCCTGGAAATGGGTGGCAATAACCCGTTGGTGGTGGAAGAGGTCGCCGATGTGGAAGCGGCGGTGTACACCGTTATCCAGTCGGCGTTCATCTCGGCCGGGCAGCGCTGCACCTGCGCCCGCCGCCTGTTGGTGCCACAAGGCCAGTGGGGGGATACCTTCATTGAGCGTCTGGTTGAGGTCACGCGCATGATTGAAGTCGGCGCGTTCGACCAGCAGCCCGCACCGTTCATGGGGTCGGTGATTTCCCTGCAGGCCGCCCAGGCGTTACTGGCCGCTCAGCAGCAGTTGCTGGCCAATGGCGCCGTTGCCCTGCTGGAAATGACCCAGCCGCAGACGTCAGCCGCCTTGCTGACGCCGGGAATCCTTGAAGTGACCCATGTCAGCGATCGCCTTGATGAAGAGCTGTTCGGCCCGCTGTTGCAGGTTAGCCGCTACGCTGATTTTGACGCGGCCATCGCCGAAGCCAATGACACGCAGTATGGTCTGGCAGCAGGCTTATTATCAGATTCCGAGGCGCGCTACCGGCAGTTCTGGCTACAAAGCCGGGCGGGCATCGTCAACTGGAACAAACAGCTGACTGGTGCTGCCAGCAGCGCCCCGTTCGGTGGCGTGGGCGCCTCGGGTAATCATCGGGCCAGTGCTTACTACGCAGCCGACTATTGCGCCTACCCGGTGGCCTCGCTCGAGAGCAACAGCCTGACCTTGCCTGCGACGTTGACGCCGGGTGTGCGACTTGCCTGATGCACCGACTTGATGCTTATAAAAACAGATCCACGGAGCCGTGCCGATGAAATCCTACGAAGTCAATTTTGACGGCCTGGTGGGGCCGACCCACAACTACGGTGGACTGTCCTACGGCAACGTCGCGTCCCAGAGCAACAGTCAGCAGTCCTCCAACCCCAGGGAGGCGGCGTTGCAGGGCCTGGCGAAAATGAAAGCGCTGATGGATATGGGCTTCACTCAGGGCGTGCTCGCCCCCCAGGAGCGCCCGGATGTTGGCGGCTTGCGCAGGCTGGGGTTCAGCGGCACCGATGCGCAAGTGATTGAACAAGCGGCGAAGCAGGACATGCCTTTGCTGGTCGCCAGCTGTTCTGCATCCAGTATGTGGGTCGCCAATGCGGCGACGGTCAGCCCGAGCGCTGACACCGCTGATGGTCGCGTGCATTTCACCGCCGCCAACCTCAACTGCAAATACCACCGCAGCATCGAGCACCCGACCACCAGTCGCGTGCTCGGAGCGATGTTCGCCGATCAGCAGCATTTCGCCCATCACCCTGCATTACCGGCGGTGGCGCAGTTTGGCGACGAAGGGGCCGCCAACCACACCCGGCTGTGCCGCGATTACGGCGAGGCCGGCGTCGAGTTTTTCGTGTTTGGCCGCAGCGCGTTCGATACCCGCTACCCCGCGCCTCAGAAGTACCCGGCGCGGCAGACGCTGGAAGCCTCCCAGGCCGTGGCGCGTCTGCATGGCCTGAGCGAAAGCGGTGTTGTCTACGGACAGCAGAATCCAGCGGTCATCGATCAGGGCGTTTTCCACAATGACGTGATCGCCGTGGGTAATGGCGAAGTGCTGTTCTATCACGAGGATGCGTTCATCCACACCGAGCGCATGCTCGCTGAGCTGCAGGAAAAACTCGCCCGTTGCGGCGGTCAGTTGCGTGCGATTTGCGTGCCCCGCGCCGAAGTGGCGGTCGAGGATGCCGTGCGCTCCTACCTTTTCAACAGTCAATTGCTGTCTCGCCCGGATGGCTCGATGGTGTTGATCGTGCCGGAAGAGTGCCGAAGCAATGAGCGCGTCTGGCGCTATCTGCAAGGCTTGATCGCCAGCGCTAACCCGGTGTCGGAAGTGAAAGTTTTCGACCTCAAGCAGAGCATGCAGAACGGTGGCGGTCCGGCCTGCCTGCGTTTGCGTGTCGCGCTCAATGAAACCGAGCTGGCAGCCGTCAACCCAGGCGTTATCATGACCGCGCCGTTGTACGACACGCTGACGCAGTGGGTTGATAAACATTATCGCGATCGCATGCGCGAAACCGACCTTGCCGACCCGCAATTGTTGCTTGAGTGTCGCGCGGCACTGGATGAATTGACCCAAATCCTTAAACTGGGCTCGGTCTATCCTTTCCAACATATTTGATCCCGAGGCGCGTCTGGTCAAAAGCATCAGGCGCCGGGTTTTTCCTCTCTACAGAGCATTCGATTATGAGCGACACCCTGCAGTTGATCCTTGAAGACACCGACGGCACCCAGCTGGAAACTTCCTGCACCCGCGTTGCTGTCATGTGGCAGGGCAAGGAATTGTGGATTCAGCATGACGGCCGTGGCCAGTTGCTGATCGGCGTTGATGTGGAAGAAGGCGATGCCGAATACGCCAACCTGCTGTTGCGCCCGCTGGCCACCAACCTGGTCAGTCTGCAACTGGAAATGGAACCGGCCGACGTCGGTGACGAGGAAGAACACGTCCACGGTCCGGACTGCAATCACGATCACTAAGGAACATTGCCAATGCTCGCCCTCGGCAAACTGCTTGAACTGACCCTGGCTGGACGTGAACCAGCGGAAAAGACTCAAACGACTGTCGACGGCGTGCGCTTGCGATGGCTTGGCGAAGGCGCTCTGGAAGTGCGTCCACCCCAGGATCTGGATAACGGCACTGACTTGCTGCTGTCCGCCGGCATTCACGGCAATGAAACTGCCCCCATCGAGCTGCTGGATGATCTGATCCGCAGCATTGCGCGTAGCGAACTCAAGCCGCACGCACGAATTCTGTTCCTGTTTGGCAATCCCGAAGCCATTCGCCAGGGGGAGCGTTACGTCGAACAGGACGTTAACCGTCTATTCAATGGCCGTCACGAATTGAGCGGTGGCGCGGAAGCCCTGCGTGCCTGTGAACTGGAACGTCTGGCCGATTCGTTCTTCAGCCTGCCTGACCGTTATCGCCTGCATTACGACCTGCACACGGCCATTCGCGGTTCGAAGATCGAACAGTTCGCGTTATATCCCTGGAAGGAAGGCCGTCAACACGCCCGCCGCGAGCTGGCGCGCCTGCGGGCGGCGGGCATGGAAGCGGTGCTGTTGCAGAACAAACCCTCCATCGTGTTCAGCGCCTACACCTACGATAAGCTCGGTGCCGAGTCTTTCACGCTGGAGCTGGGCAAGGCCCGGCCATTTGGGCAGAACCAACAGGTCAATCTCGAACCCTTGCGGGCGCGGCTGATGCAGATCATCGACGGCAGTGAGCCCGATGAAGAAGACAGCCTGGAGGGTCTGCAGCTGTTCAGTGTGGCGCGGGAAGTCATCAAGCACAGCGATGCCTTTCGGCTGCATCTACCTGTGGATGTGGAAAACTTTTCCGAGTTGGAGAAGGGCTATGTGCTCGCCGAAGACCTGGCCGATTCACGCTGGATCGTTGAGGAGGAGAATGCGCGAATCATCTTTCCGAACCCCAAGGTCAAGAATGGCTTGCGTGCGGGGATATTGATCGTGCCAGCCACTGACGACGGATTGATCTGAGAGTAGCCATCTCTCCGTCGCGTGACTGACACCACGCCCGTTGGAGCGAGCGGGCGGCGTTCCTACACCAATTCGCTGTTTAGCCCACTGCCTTGTGCAAGGTCAAACCACGACGCAGGTCCCGCAGCTTGTTCAGTGTATCGGCGCAGGTTTGAGCCGCTTCCTTGCCTTTTACGACAAAGTGATTGAAGAAGAAATTCTGGTGTTCATCGCCCGCGTGGAAATTGTGCGGCGTCAGGACCACCGAGAACACGGGGACCTGAGTCTCCAGCTGCACTTGCATCAAGGCACTGATAACGGATTGAGCGACGAACTCATGGCGATACAAACCGCCATCCACCACCAGACCTGCTGCGACGATGCCTGCATAGCGACCACTGTTGGCCAATAATTTAGCGTGCAAGGGGATTTCGAAGGCGCCGCCGACTTCGAAGAAGTCGATATCGGTTTCTGCGTAGCCCTGATTGACCATTTCTGCGACAAAGCCTTTGCGGCTCTGATCGACAATATCCTTGTGCCAGCAAGCCTGGATAAACGCGACGCGTTCGTTCGGCTGGTTTTTGCCTTTGCTGTCAATTGCTGTGGGTTGCATCTGTTCTGTCTCCTGTTTGTGAAAAAAACAGGGCGCTTTGGATCGAAAGGGATTCAAGGGTACGAACACGCCGCGCCTGAACGAGAACGTTCACAGCGTTGCTGTGCGGACTGCCTTTGGTGCCAACCCCGTTCTCTCTTCATCCGGACTATGACCGTCGGCCCCGGAATCCAACCGGGTCTGCTGACCCTGCACAGCCGTCATGCCATGCAGGCGCTCGCGGGCTAAACGCATTGCGCGTCATTACCGCCGGTGGGGAATCGCACCCCGCCCTGAGAACGTTGCCGACCGCTTTAATGCGTCGGCGCGCAGTTTTTATCACAGTTTTCCGGGTTCTGCATAAACGCTTAGTCGCAGGTTGCTGCTTTTTTCTTATAGTCCAGTGATGTAATAGGTCATGGCCCACCTTGATAATCATCAACGATGGCCTTAGTAATACCCTGTTTCAACCCCCGCACTTGCCCCCAAGGAGCTTTCCGTGACGGTCATCGACCTGCGTAGCGACACAGTTACTCAACCCACCACCGGCATGCTCCAAGCCATGGCTCAAGCCCCGTTGGGTGACGATGTGTACGGTGAGGACCCGAGCGTCAACGCCCTGCAAGCGCGGCTCTGCGAAGAGCTGGGATTCCCTGCGGCGTTGTTTGTGCCCACTGGAACCATGAGCAATTTGCTTGGTTTGATGGCCCACTGCGAGCGCGGCGATGAATACATCGTGGGGCAGCAGGCTCACACGTATAAATATGAAGCCGGCGGGGCGGCAGTTCTGGGCTCCATTCAGCCTCAGCCGCTGGAGTTCCTGGCCGATGGATCGCTGGACCTGGGGCACGTGCTGACGGCGATCAAGCCGGACGACTTTCACTTCGCCCGTACCCGTTTGCTGGCGCTGGAAAACACCATGCAGGGCAAAGTATTGCCCTTGAGCTACCTCGCGGCCGCTCGCAAGCTGACTCAGGAAAAAGGTCTGGCCTTGCATCTGGATGGCGCACGCCTCTACAACGCCGTCGTCAAACTGGGGGTGGAGGCTCGGGAGATCACTCAGTATTTCGATTCTGTTTCGGTGTGCCTGTCCAAAGGCCTCGGCGCGCCCGTCGGATCGGTGCTGTGCGGGTCGCAGGAATTGATCGACAAGGCGCGTCGTCTGCGCAAGATGGTCGGTGGCGGCATGCGTCAGGCCGGAATGCTGGCGGCGGCCGGGATGTATGCCCTGGACAATCACGTCCAGCGCCTCGCGGACGACCATGCCAATGCCGCGTTTCTGGCTCAGGGATTGGCCGATCTTGGCTATCAGGTGGAGCCGGTGCAGACCAACATGGTCTACGTGCAGATCGACAATCGGTCTGAGTCGCTCAAGACATTCTGCGCCGAGCGTGGCATCCGTTTGAGTGCCGCACCCCGTCTGCGCATGGTGACTCACCTGGATGTTTCCCGTGATCAGATCAATCAGGTCATTGCTGCATTTGCCGAGTTTGCCCGAACTTGACGCGCCGATAGTCCAGTAGCTTGTTTCTATCGAACAAACACGCTGTACCGAAGACGCAACGCCTATATAATGCGGCCCTTTGCCGTCGCTACGTCACATGACGTTTTGCAATTGCCTCTGGCCGCAGTCTCCGTGGAAGAACCTATGAAAAGCGCAGAAATCCGTGAAGCCTTCCTGGGCTTTTTCGAAGAGCAGGGCCACACGCGTGTCGCCTCCAGCTCCCTGATCCCGGGCAACGACCCAACCCTGCTGTTCACCAACGCGGGCATGAACCAGTTCAAGGATTGCTTCCTGGGCCAGGAAAAACGTGCCTACACCCGTGCGGTGAGCAGCCAGAAATGCGTACGCGCCGGCGGCAAGCACAATGACCTGGAAAACGTCGGTTATACCGCTCGTCACCACACCTTTTTCGAAATGCTGGGCAATTTCAGTTTTGGCGACTATTTCAAGCGTGACGCCATCACCTACGCCTGGACGTTCCTGACCTCGGACAAATGGCTGAACCTGCCCAAGGAAAAACTCTGGGTCACGGTCTACGCCTCCGATGACGAAGCCTACGATATCTGGACCAAGGAAATCGGCGTACCGGCCGAGCGCATGGTTCGTATCGGCGATAACAAAGGCGCGCCATACGCCTCCGACAACTTCTGGACCATGGGCGATACCGGGCCGTGCGGTCCTTGCACCGAGATTTTCTTCGACCACGGCGCTGACATCTGGGGCGGCCCACCGGGCTCGCCGGAAGAAGACGGCGACCGCTATATCGAAATCTGGAACAACGTTTTCATGCAGTTCAACCGCACCGCCGATGGCGTACTGCATCCGTTGCCAGCACCGTCGGTTGACACCGGCATGGGCCTGGAGCGGATCAGCGCCGTGCTGCAGCACGTGAACTCCAACTACGAAATCGACTTGTTCCAGAGCCTGCTGGCGGCGGCCGCCAAGGCCATCGGTTGCACCAATGACAATCAGGCTTCACTGAAAGTCGTGGCGGACCACATTCGTTCCTGCGGTTTCCTGATCGCTGATGGCGTACTGCCGTCGAACGAAGGCCGTGGCTATGTGCTGCGCCGCATCATTCGTCGCGCTTGCCGTCACGGTAACAAGTTGGGTGCGAAGGGTAGCTTTTTCTATCAGATCGTCGCGGCGCTGGTCACCGAGATGGGCACTGCCTTCCCGGAATTGACTCAGCAGCAGGCGCATATCGAGCGCGTGCTCAAGGCTGAAGAAGAGCAGTTCGCCAAGACGCTTGAGCAGGGTTTGAAGATCCTCGAGCAGGACCTGGCTGAGCTCAAAGGTACCGTGGTGCCCGGCGACGTCGTGTTCAAACTCTACGACACCTACGGCTTCCCGATGGATTTGACGGGCGACATCGCTCGCGAACGTAACCTGACCCTCGACGAGGAAGGTTTCGAACGCGAGATGGATGCCCAGCGCGTGCGCGCTCGTTCGGCCAGCTCCTTCGGCATGGACTACAACAGCCTGGTCAAGGTTGACGTCGCGACGAACTTCATCGGTTACAAAGCGACCCGCAGTGAAGCCAGCGTTGTCGCGCTCTATAAAGACGGTCAGGCCGTGCAGCAGTTGAGCGAAGGCGAAGAGGGTGTTGTGATCCTCGATACCACGCCTTTCTACGCCGAGTCCGGCGGTCAGATTGGCGACTGCGGTTTCATTCAGGCTGGCGAAGCGCGCTTTGATGTCCGTGACACCACCAAGACGGGTGGCGCATTCCTGCATCACGGTGTCGTAGTGGCGGGCAGCCTCCAGGTCGGCGTTTCGGTGAATGCCGAAGTGGAGGCCGAGGTTCGTCATGCCACGGCGTTGAACCACTCGGCGACCCACTTGCTGCACGCCGCATTGCGTCAGGTGTTGGGTGAGCATGTGACCCAGAAGGGGTCTTTGGTTGACAGCCAGCGTCTGCGATTCGACTTCAGCCACTTCGAGGCGATCAAGCCAGAGCAATTGAAAGCCCTGGAAGACATCGTCAACGAGCAAGTACGCAAGAATACGGCGGTCGAGACAGAAGAAACCGATATCGAAACCGCCAAAAAGAAGGGCGCCATGGCGCTGTTCGGCGAGAAGTACGGTGACAGTGTCCGTGTTCTGACCATGGGTGGCGATTTTTCTGTCGAGCTGTGTGGCGGCATTCACGCGAACCGTACCGGCGACATCGCGGTGTTCAAGATCATCAGCGAAGGTGGCGTGGCCGCCGGCGTGCGTCGCATCGAGGCCGTGACCGGCGCTGCGGCCCTGGCCTATCTCAATGGGGCCGAAGATCAACTCAAGGAAGCCGCGACCCTGATCAAAGGTAATCGCGACAACCTGCTGGACAAGCTTTCGGCGGTGCTCGAGCGCAATCGTCTGCTGGAAAAGCAACTGGAACAATTGCAGGCCAAGGCGGCCAGCGCTGCGGGTGACGATCTGTCTTCTGCCGCACTGGACGTCAAGGGTGTAAAAGTGCTGGCCGTGCGCCTGGACGGTCAGGATGGCAAGGCGCTGCTGGCCCTTGTCGATCAATTGAAGAACAAGCTCGGCCGAGCGGTGATCCTGCTCGGCAGTGTCCATGAAGACAAGGTTGTACTGGTTGCAGGCGTGACCAAGGACCTGACTGGCCAACTCAAAGCCGGTGATTTGATGAAGCAAGCGGCTGCCGCCGTAGGTGGTAAAGGTGGCGGTCGTCCTGATATGGCCCAAGGTGGCGGCGTGGACGCTGGGGCGCTGGATGCAGCGTTGGCGCTGACGGTTCCTTTTGTCGAACAGGGTATTTAAGTCGACCTTCCAGGCCTGTTGCTCGGCAGCAGGCCTTGGCGCTTGGGTTTAACGTTTAATGGGCGCCCTTAATGGGCTGAGGCGGCTTTGAGATGGCTTTGATCGTACAGAAATTTGGAGGCACCTCGGTAGGCTCGGTTGAGCGCATCGAACAGGTCGCTGACAAAGTTAAAAAATTCCGCGAAGCCGGCGATGACCTGGTTGTGGTGTTGTCGGCCATGAGTGGCGAGACCAATCGTCTGATCGATCTGGCCAGGCAAATCAGTGATCAACCGGTTCCTCGTGAACTGGATGTGATCGTGTCCACCGGCGAGCAGGTCACAATCGCGCTGCTGGCCATGGCCTTGATCAAACGCGGTGTGCCAGCCGTTTCCTATACCGGCAATCAGGTTCGCATCCTGACGGACAGCGCGCACAACAAGGCGCGAATCCTACAGATTGATGATCAGAAAATTCGCGCTGACCTGAAGGCTGGTCGTGTGGTTGTTGTCGCCGGTTTCCAGGGTGTCGATGAGAACGGCAATATCACGACCTTGGGTCGTGGCGGTTCCGATACCACGGGCGTGGCGTTGGCAGCTGCGCTGAAGGCCGATGAATGCCAGATCTATACCGACGTCGATGGCGTCTATACCACTGACCCGCGAGTGGTGTCGCAAGCTCAACGCCTGGACAAGATCACCTTTGAAGAGATGCTGGAAATGGCCAGCCTCGGTTCAAAGGTGCTGCAGATCCGTGCCGTTGAGTTTGCCGGCAAGTACAACGTTCCGCTGCGCGTACTGCACAGCTTCAAGGAGGGGCCGGGCACCCTCATTACCATTGATGAAGAGGAATCCATGGAACAGCCGATCATTTCCGGCATCGCTTTCAACCGCGATGAAGCCAAGCTGACCATCCGTGGTGTGCCAGACACGCCGGGCGTGGCCTTCAAGATCCTCGGGCCTATCAGTGGCGCGAACATCGAAGTCGACATGATCGTGCAGAACGTTGCGCACGATAACACCACCGATTTCACCTTCACAGTGCACCGCAATGATTACCAGGCGGCCTTGCAAGTCCTTGAGACGACAGCCAGCGAAATCGGCGCGCGTGAGGTTTCCGGTGATACCAAGATCGCCAAGGTCTCCATTGTCGGCGTCGGTATGCGCTCGCACGCGGGCGTAGCCAGTCGCATGTTCGAAGCCCTGGCGAAAGAGAGCATCAATATTCAGATGATCTCGACTTCGGAAATCAAGGTTTCGGTCGTTATAGAAGAGAAGTACCTGGAGTTGGCTGTTCGGGCACTCCATACAGCCTTCGAGCTGGATGCGCCCCGACAGGGTGAGTGACGCGTGATCAAAAGGCGCGGCGTGACCGCGCCTTTTGTTTTATTGATGGCGCAAAGCCTGTTCTTTTCTTTGTGTCGATCAATACTCAGGCTGCGTCCGTTTTAGTCGCTGGCGTTGCCTGCCGGGTTTACCGATTGTTGTCCCTGAATGTAATGCGTGAGGAGAAAGGTATGCTGATTCTGACTCGTCGATGCGCAGAGAGCCTGATTATTGGTGATGGCGAAATCACCGTGACCGTGCTTGGCGTCAAAGGTAATCAGGTGCGGATTGGCGTTAACGCGCCCAAGGAAGTCGCCGTTCACCGTGAAGAGATTTACCTGCGCATCAAGAAAGAGAAGGACCAGGAACCAAGCCATTAATTTTTATTGAATTTTTGGTTTGCAAACGGGGAAAAGGGTGGTTATTATACGCCCCGTGTTGCGGAGAGCTGGCCGAGTGGCCGAAGGCGCTCCCCTGCTAAGGGAGTACACCTCAAAAGGGTGTCGGGGGTTCGAATCCCCCGTTCTCCGCCATTATTTGCGTAGTACGTTGTTTCTGGCTTTATCGGTAAGTGTTTGATTTTATTAGATAAAGTGCTTGACCAAAAGATTCGACGGCCTATAATGCGCGGCAACAAATGCACTCGTAGCTCAGCTGGATAGAGTACTCGGCTACGAACCGAGCGGTCACAGGTTCGAATCCTGTCGAGTGCACCATTTAAAGGTTGTTTGCAGTAATGCAAGTGACTTGCTTCAACCAGCGGTGGTCTGGTTTATCAAACGCCAAATGCACTCGTAGCTCAGCTGGATAGAGTACTCGGCTACGAACCGAGCGGTCACAGGTTCGAATCCTGTCGAGTGCACCAAACACCAAAAAGCCCGCATCTCGATGCGGGCTTTTTGCCGTCTAGCGTTTACCTTTTACGCAGCCCTTCTCATCAAAACTGACCTGGCTGCTTCGCCCCTTCTTTTCGTTATACACGTAGCGCATTTCTCCGTTGCGGTTCACAACCTTGTCAGGTCTGCCCAGTACGCTTTCCACTTCTCGCTGGGTCATCCCGGGTGGGGTTTGCCGATTGATGATCGCGCGTCGGCGCTGCTCGTCGCTTAGACGATTCCCGCACCCATCGTCGCGCTGCCCTACAACAGTTATCTCCTTCGCTTTGCGGTCTGCGCCAGCTTGTCGGCGGGGCAGTGCCTGTGCATGCGGTGGGAGTAGGGCCTCATGTGTATTGCTCCCGGGTGGAGCGTTGTAGGCGTTTCGCAGTTGCGTGTCATGCTCGCCTGGACAGCCAAGAGAAGTAAACGTGATGTTGCCAGCAGAGTCTTCGCAGCGCTGCACAACTGTGGCGTGCAGGGACAGCGGCAGGCAGACAAGGGTGCTGCACAGGATCTGGCGAATGTGAAAGGGCATATGCGTCCTCCATGACGTGCTTGCTCTGGAGGCTAACCAAAGGCAGATTCTTCTGCGAGCGTGTTTTCTTGGCTGAATGTGACGTCGAAGTAATGCCGGCTCGCGCGTTGTTTAAGTTTGTGTTGCAAGCGTTTGTTCTGGCCAGAATTTTGTAGCGTGCAATACGGTCGAGCGGTGTATCATTGCGCCCGTCAGCCCCGTCGGGGCTTGTGGAATCCCTCCATGGACTTACCCAGTAGCTACTCAACAGTTTTTTTCAACAATCATGCATTAACTGATTGATCTCCCGGCGTGCTCCGCTGCTGGGAGTGGAGTTCGCCTATGACCAAAATCGAAGTAAAGAAAACGAAGGAAAGTTTGCAGGATCGTCTGGCTCAAGTCATCGAGCTCCTGCAACGCCAGCGTCTTGTGGAAGATCTGACCCATCGCCAGGAAGGGCAGAATCAAGATCGCGTAGAAAATCTCGTCCATCGGCAGAACCTCGTTGAGTTGCAGCGCAAGCTCGACGACCTTCACTCCGCCGACGTCGCCTACATACTTGAAGCGTTGCCACTTGAGGATCGTCTGACGGTTTGGCAATTGGTCAAGGCTGAGCGCGACGGCGACATCCTTCTCGAGGTATCCGACTCCGTCCGGGAAACGCTGATCGCCGACATGGACGATCATGAGTTGTTGGCTGCGGCCAAGGAGATGGACGCCGACGAACTGGCGGACCTCGCCCCCGAACTGCCTCGCGATGTCGTCCATGAACTCATGGAGGCCCTGGATAGCCAGCAGCGTGAGCGCGTGCGTTCGGCCTTGTCTTATGATGAAGAGCAAGTCGGCGCTCTGATGGACTTCGAGATGGTGACCATCCGCGAGGATGTCAGTCTCGAAGTCGTATTGCGTTATCTTCGTCGCCTCAAAGAGCTGCCTGGGCATACCGACAAACTGTTCGTGGTCGACTACGACGGTGTGCTCAAGGGCGTTTTGCCTATTAAGCGATTGCTCGTCAATGACCCTGAAAAACAGGTGTCAGAGGTCATGGCAAACGATCCGGTGAGTTTCCATCCGGACGGCGATGCTTATGAGGCTGCTCAAGCCTTTGAGCGTTATGACTTGATTTCCTCTCCAGTGGTGGACAAGAACGGCAAGCTGATCGGCCGTTTGACCATTGACGAGATGGTTGACCTCATTCGTGAGGAAAGCGAAACCGAAGTCCTGAATATGGCGGGTCTGCGTGAAGAGGAGGATATCTTCGCTTCGGTCTGGAAATCGTTGCGTAACCGCTGGGCCTGGTTGGCAGTGAATTTGATTACCGCTTTCGTTGCGTCCCGGGTCATCGGTTTGTTTGAGGGGTCAATCGAGAAGCTGGTTGCGTTGGCAGCCCTGATGCCGATCGTCGCGGGTATCGGTGGTAACTCGGGTAATCAGACCATCACCATGATCGTGCGCGCGATGGCGCTGGATCAGGTCAGCACCGGTAATACTTCGCGTCTGCTGCGCAAGGAATTGGTTGTAGGGTTGATCAACGGTCTGGTGTGGGGCGGGGTAATCGGTGTTGTCGCTTACATGCTCTATGGAAGTTGGTCGTTGGGCGTGGTCATGACGGCTGCGATGACCCTCAACCTTCTCCTGGCCGCCTTGATGGGGGTTACGATCCCTATGACGCTGTCTCGTTTGGGGCGTGACCCGGCAATGGGGGCCAGTGTCATGATCACGGCGGTGACCGACAGTGGCGGCTTCTTTATATTCCTGGGATTGGCGACCATCTTTTTACTCTGATTAATCTGCATAAAAAAACCGCCTCTTAAGAGGCGGTTTTTTGTTTGAAATACGTCTTACAGGCAATAAAGAATAAGACTACAACAACTACACTGGTGCTGGGCCAGCTTATATTTTCTTGATTTCCTATCAGGCTTCGTTGTCTGTCGCTAATTCAGTGTCATGGGCGATCAAGGAAACCAATGCGTTCTGTTGGCGGTGGGAGAGTTGCCGAAAGCGTTGCAACAATTCGCGCTCATGCAGGGACAGCTCAGGGCTATCAAGGCGCAGACTCGGCTCATCGCCCAGTGCACCTTCCTGAATCAAGCTTTGTTCGAGTCGGGCAATGATCTCGGAGTTCATGCTGCGATGATGGTTTTTGGCTACCTCTTGCACGCGATTTCGCATGCCGTCTGGTAGGCGTACAACGAACTTGTCAGCCGTACGGCTGGAATAAGTAGCCTGTTTCATAGGGCTCATATATTTAACCGGTTAGTTCAAGGGGGGAGCGGTTCTAGCAAGTCGCCGCAAGATGTCATTATCTGACAGTCAGTTTGGCAATATGTTCAATCCGAATTATCTAGGAGGCCGCTATCATGCCTCAATACGCCGGATCCTTGGCGTCAATTCTGTGACAAATATTGACCTACGTAGAGGCGATTTGCCAGCACCAATTGTCAGAATTGCGAGCGACTATGCAAAAGCCTCATTCGTCCGCCCATCTGCCTGGCAGTACCCATCCGTACCTGCCAATTGCCATGATGGCTATCTGTCTTCAGCTTAGAAGCAAAACCGGCAAATACTACTGTGGGCCGACGGACGACACAAAGCAGGGAGCCATAGCGCGAATTTAAATGCAGGGGTAGCCGCTCGTAGAGTCTGGCGCTCGGCGACTATGGAGCGGGGTAGTGGGCAAGGCGACATACGGAGCGTGAGGGTCGTGTCTAGCGCAGCACCGGATCAAATTTAAAGCGCCGACCCGCCATCAGGGCGATCAGGAATGAAAAGAAGAAAACTCCGGCCCCGATTTTTGTGGCGAAGCTCAGAATCTCCGCTTCTCTCGGAAGCAGCAGCTCAGCCCCCATAAGCGTGACGGCGAGGATGACGAACAGCACGGCTAACTTGGACATGGCATTTCTCATTTCAGTGATGCGGGTAAACACAGTTTAAAAAATCCAGCGTGGCGCGCCATGGCTCCCCACGCTTTGCAGGTCGCTCTCATTTGCCAGGATTGCCGACTGCTGGCGCTGATGATTCATTATCGCCAATTGCGGCGCCTGGCTGATGAGGTGGTGAGGTTGAGGCTGTATCGCGGCGGAATCTGCTTGCGTACGATCATCATGAAAATGGAATGTCACCAATGCGACCAGGGCTGCAATGTTCAACACTGATAGGGTGACGTTCATATTCATGTACCTCCAACGACGTTCGGTGACCTATTCGGTGCTTGGGTCTTGCATCCTGCGTGCCAATCCAGATATGACATAAAATCCTTTAATTTCAACCATTTAATGAGTATTTTAGGATGGCTTAGGTTGCGTTTTGCAATGATGGCGAATTGCATCAGTGCAATTTGCATGATGTTTAGGGCGGACAAGCAGTCGGTGGAGTCGGACTACAGCATCTGCTGGTAATCACAACATGACAAAATCAGGCGGTGCCGTTAATATGCTCGCCGTTCTTCTGCCGTCGTACGTAGATCTGCGGCCATGTCTCAGTAGCTCAATTGGATAGAGCATCCCCCTCCTAAGGGGAAGGTTGGCCGTTCGAACCGGCCCTGGGACACCATATAAAGATAACGTCCAGACCTGCACCTCCCTCGCGGGGATGTTGACCCTCCATCACTGAAAATGGCGGCGATACATTATTTCTTCTTTTGTTGCTCCCTTATTTTCCGCGTCCACGACTGAGCTTGGAGTGGATGGGTGCGCCTTCGCTATATAGCATCGCTCTCTATCCTCCTCTTGCACTTGCCGCCAGGATGATTGCGCCGGCAACGGCAACGTCGTCGAGGTGTTATGTGATTTCGTAGCTTTCTAGTCGGTAGTCCCAATCGGTCGGTAGCCTCAATCGGTGGGTAGGCAGCTATCGTTGGTAGCTGTATAAGCGGTGCGCTCATCTCGCCCGGCGGGTCTGTTAGGGATCGTTTGGTGTTGGCTTCTATATATAGAAGGGCTTTCCTTTAGGTTGTGGTTGTGTTTTTCGCAGATATGCTGAATTAGCAGTTGACGCCCTCCCGAATCTCTCTATAATTCGCACCTCTTCCGGGGCAGACGAAACGGAAAACCTCTTGTTAATCAATTGGTTAGCCAGTTTGGTTGGCGAGGAAGAGGCTTCGATGGGTTGATCGAAAGCGGTGAAAAAAGGCAGTTGACAGCAGGTTGTAACGCTGTAGAATTCGCCTCCCGCTAACGAGCAACGTCAAGTTGAACGAAGCGCAAGTGGTTGAGGTTGCAAAGGAAACTTTGAAAGCTTCAGAAAATAACCGCTTGACAGATACAGAGGTTAGCGTAGAATGCGCGCCTCGGTTGAGACGAAAGCTCTTGACCAACCG